>NZ_VDCQ01000104.1 GCF_006265175.1 Paenibacillus hemerocallicola
CCTGAGTATAGCGGCACGGACTTCCGTTATTCGATCTCCCGGTGTAAGGATGGGTATTGATCAATGCAATAGAGGAATCGTTTTCCGTTATTTTGCTGTCGGAACTGCTTTTCGGGGCAATAGCATACGCCAGTTCCGCTATTTATCGATACGCGTTTCTCGCAGGAGCCTGTAAAGGCGGCAAGTGTAACGATCATGCGAGGAATTTACTTTCGTATGCGAAATAGGCCGTCGTAGACAAAAAGCATCCCGTTCCCTTCTATAAGGGGGGATGCTTTTTGGTTGGCAAAGCTTGTACCGTCGTGAGCGTCACGACAGCATTCGCATGATGGCTTGATGGCACGTGATCGGGTTGTAGGCGAGGAGAGAAGTCCCGCTGCCGTTCGGGCGGTTCTCCTTCGCCGTAGCCATCGTCAGCTTCTCGAACCAGAAGTCGAGCGTCTGCAGCGATTTGATTTGTTCGCCAAAGCCCCTTTCCGTGAAATAGAGGCAGTTCTCTTCCTCTTGGCCGGGGATCGGACTGTAGAACAGCATCGGCAGCCCTTTGGCCAAGCCTTCCGTGCAGGTCATGCCGCCGGGCTTCGTAATGAGCAGGTCGGAGACATCCATCAGCTTGTCGATTTCGCGGGTGAAGCCCATCAGGAGAATGTGCGGATGCTTGAACCGTGGGTCGTCGGCCAGACGCGCGAGCGCCTTTTCATTGCTGCCCATGCAGAAAATGAATTGCAGCCGGTCCCGCCAACCGATCATATGCCGCAGCGTCTCCTCCTGCTGGACGAGTCCCCAGCCGCCGCCCATTACGAGCACGGTAGGCACCGCCTGCAGGCCGAACCTCAGACGCAGCTCTTCTTTGTCGTGCTGCCGCCAAAATTTCGGGTGAACCGGTATGCCGGTCACCTCGATATGGTCATCGGGCACGCCCCGCATCAGCAGCTTATGCTTTACTTCCTCTGTGGAAACCAAATATTTGTTCACTTCGGGACTGATCCATGTGCCGTGGGCATCGTAATCCGTAATCACGGTGCATAGCGGAACGGACAGCCCGGCGCGCTTCAGTCGCGAAATAACGGCGCTCGGAAACGGATGGGTACATACGATCGTATCCGGCTTCAATTGCTTGATGACTTCGGTCGTCTGTCCGTAGAAGAGGCGATGAAGCGCAAGTCGGGTTAGCCGGTTCAGCGATTTCTTATACTGTTTGCGGTAGACGAAGCCGTACAGCTTGGGCTTGGAGACGATCGTTTTCCGGTAAGCGGAAAAGACCAGCCGCGCAAGCGTCGGATGCAAAAACGCCCCGAGCTCCAGGACGCGCGTCTGCAGGTCCGGAGAGAGTTGACGGAGTCCGACGGACAAAGCGTGCGCCGCTTGCGTGTGACCGGCTCCGAAGCCTTCGGAAAGCAGCAAAATCCGTTTTTTTCGCAATCATCGTCACCTGACCTTTAATTGGAAAAGGTATAAAAGTATAGAATATCTTAACAATAATCGATTTCAAGAGATCATTGCAATAGTCCCGAAGCCGGCACAGGTGCCGATGGCGATGCCTGCCGCGCAATCCGAAGGGTAGTGCAAGCCGAGATAAATTCTCGACAGGCTGACCAGTGATGCCAGCGGCAGCAGAACTAGCCCGAGAACCGGCGCCGCAGCGATAAAAGGGACGACGACGGAGAAAATGGCCGTCGAATGTCCGGACGGGAACGAGTGATCGGTCAACGGGTTTTTGCCGATGTTCGTCTCCGGCAGCACGAGATACGGACGCCTGCGCGGATATTTGCGCTTTACGATGGCGACAGGAATATGGCTGATCGCGAGCGCCGCCAAACTTTGCCATCCGGCGAGGCTCCAGCTGCCGCTCCCGAACAAGCCGATCAGAAGCGTGACCGATATCGTAAAGGTGGCGCCGCCCATATGCGTGATGAGCGAAAGCGTCGAATCCAAGACGGAGTGCCGCATTTTTCGATTAACTATATAAAACAGCTGCCGCTCCCGATGCAGAAGCCAATTGATCACACGACTCATGAGGCCAGCTCCTTCCCGGATAAAATGGGGCTCAGAGTATAATCACCCGTATTGTAAGCTACAATTGTTACTGGAGTGTTAAACCGCACAAATCGGCAACAGGATCGAATTTGCACTGCGATCAGGCGATGCTTACATTGGAATTATACTATGGAGGAGGGGGTTCGATAAAGTCCGAAGGCGGGCGGCGCGCACGCGGCGTTGGCGAGGGTCGTAATCGGGCGAGAGCGTACTGCCGTTTTTCGGTGTTCCGAAGGCGCTTACGATTCATTGGAAGCGGAAATTTCCACGAAAATCATGTCATTTTTTAACTGAGGAAAGAAGCTTCGCCCAAGCGGAACCCGGTCGTTCTTGAGGCTGTTATTACCGCCGTGCAGGCCCGCTATGCCAAGGCTCGCGCACGATTCGGATGCCCCGGAACCGGCGTGCAGATAGCCTCGCAGAGATGAAAAAAGTCGAAAAGGTCGAACTATATGAACAAAAATAGGACCTCCATGAGGTTGTTTTCAGGACGGGCCCCCAAGTATAATAGGGGGGGACGGCGGCGTGCACGGAAATACATGGATGTGTAACATAAATGTAATCGACTAGTAAAAAAAGCGTAATTTGATGAAAATAAGAAGGAATCTGCTGGAACGCGCGAGTTGCTATTTCCAATAGCAGGAATACGGGTTTTCCCAATCAATCTGACGGAATCAAGCCGAAAAGGGATTTTGACAAATGGATGCAAAGAGAGGAAAATCATAATCGGCTACGTCAGCAAACCAAAAATAAACACCGAACCATATGTAGAGAGAACATTCGGGTGTAAGGGGGTCTCACATCATGCTGGACATCATCATTCTCGCCGTGCAGGTGCTTCTGGCCATTCTCGGAGGATATTCCTTGTTTTTCTCGTTCTTCGGGTTTTACCGGAAAAAACGCACATCGCACTTTAACGCCCAGAAAAGGTTTGCGGTGCTTATAGCCGCCCACAACGAAGAGAAAGTCGTCGGTGCGCTGATCGACAATTTGAAGCAGCTTGATTATCCGAAAGAACTATACGACGTTTTCGTCATTTGCGACAACTGTTCCGACCAAACCGCAGACATCGCCAAGCAAATGGGCGTATATGCATGCGTGCGCAACAATCCGAGCCTCCGCGGCAAAGGGTATGCGATCGAGTGGATGCTGAAAGAACTGTGGAAAATGCCCAAAGCGTACGACGGGGTCGTCATTCTGGACGCCGACAATCTCGTGAACGCCGATTTCCTGCAGCATATGAACAACGAGCTGTGCTCGGGCTCGAAAGTCATTCAAGCCTACCTGGATACGAAAAATCCGGGCGATTCCTGGATTACTGCCGCTTATGCCATTACGTACTGGTTCTGCAACCGTTTGTGGCAGCTGCCCCGTACGAACTTGAAGCTGGCCAACTTTCTCGGCGGCACCGGGATGTGCTTCGATTCCGGCCTGCTGAAGGAAATGGGCTGGGGAGCGACGAGCCTGGTCGAGGATTTGGAGTTTACCGTCCGCTGCGTCCAACGCGGCATCAATCCGACCATGAGCTACGACGCGAAAGTATACGACGAGAAACCGCTCACGTTCAAAGCGTCCGCCCGCCAACGTCTCCGTTGGATGCAAGGCCATTTCGACGTCGCGCGCCGTTACTTCTTCCCGCTGCTGTGGCAAGGCATCAAAGAACGCAGCTGGGCCAAAATCGACACCGCCATCTACACGTTCAACGTATATAACGTACTGCTGGGATTCGTCTTCAGCGTAATCTTATGGGTTGACGTCGCGCTGCCCGGAACGCGGCATTTCACATCGCTGTACGACTACATGCCGACGTGGCTGATGGCCGTAGTAACCGCAACCGTGTATCTCGGCTTCCCGATCGCGATGATGCTCGAGAAAGTGAAGTCGTGGAAGATGTACGCTTCGCTCATCACGTATCCGATCTATTTGGCATCCTGGTGGCCGATCACGCTGTACGCGTTCTTCACCCAGAACAATAAGCAATGGAGCCACACGCAGCATACGCGGGTCATCCGTCTCGAGGACGTGAAGAGCAAGCAAGTATAGGTTGTTCCGGACATGCGAAGCGTCGTCCCCCTTGCCGCCATGGAAAATGCTTCCTGAGACAGCATGCTCATAGAGCGGGTTGACATCATCTGCGTCTGGTGCTATAGTATTATAGTGTTTATAGCGTAAACAAGCAGAAGCGCCCGCTTCTCACCTTGGCCGACCGTGTCGGCGGGTTCATACGACGGAACGGAACCTTGTTGTGTTCTTTTGTCATCGTAAGATGTGGGCGTACTACGCCCGCATCTTTTTTATTTATATGTTCAAGATGCTTTTTATCGGGTAATGATTTTCCGGGGATGTACCCGGAATAAGCCTCGAAGCGATACGTCACTTTCGGGGGAAATTTTAGGAGGTGGAATACCATTAGTAAAGACCATTTAATTAATGACGAAATCCGTGCGAAGGAAGTACGTCTCATCGGTCCCGACGGAGAACAGCTCGGCATCAAGCTGTTTCGCGAAGCGATGCAGCTCGCGACCGAAGCAAGTCTCGATCTTGTCAACGTCGCTCCGACTGCCAAACCGCCGGTTTGCCGCATTATGGATTACGGCAAATACCGTTACGAGATGCAGAAAAAAGAAAAGGAAGCCCGCAAAAACCAAAAGATCGTTGAACTTAAAGAAATCCGTTTGACGGCCACGATCGACGAGCACGACTTCCAGACAAAACTTCGCAACGTCATTAAGTTTTTGGAAGAGGGCGACAAGGTGAAGCTGTCGGTCCGTTTCCGCGGACGGGAAATCACTCACGCCGATATCGGTCAAAAGGTGTTGGAGCGGATGGCGGCCCAGGTCGAGAACGATTCGGTCGTCGAACGCCGGCCGAAGCTCGAAGGCCGCAGCATGATCATGATTTTGTCGCCAAAACCGCAAAGCTAATCTTACGAGGAGGACTCCCTATATGCCTAAGATGAAAACGCACAGCAGCTTGAAAGACCGCATCAAAATTACCGGAACCGGTAAAGTGAGAAGATACAAAGCGTACCAAAACCATCTGATGAACGGCAAAGGCAAAAGCCAAAAGCAGCGTCTGGGCAAATCCCCGGTCATGGCGACCGGCGACGTAGCTCGCCTGAAACAGCAAATTTCCAACTTGAAATAAACGGTTACTTATTTTTTACGAGCCCAATGTACGAGGCTCAATAACGCTCAGGAGGTATCCCACACATGGCAAGGGTAAAAGGCGGAATCGTTCGCGCACGTCGTCGCAAAAAAATACTGAAATTGGCAAGAGGTTATTACGGCTCCAAACATACGCTGTTTAAAACGGCAAGAGAGCAAGTACTGAAGTCGCTTATGTACGCATACCGCGACCGCCGTCAAACGAAGCGCAATTTCCGCAAGCTGTGGATCGTGCGCATCAATGCGGCAGCCCGCTTGAACGGCTTGTCCTACAGCAAGCTGATGCACGGACTGAAGCTCTCCGGCATCGAAGTGAACCGCAAAATGCTCGCCGACCTCGCGGTCAACGATCTGAAAGCATTTTCCAGCTTGGCTGATACCGCAAAGCAAAAAGTCAACGCTTAAGAAGCGAACCGATAGAGCGGAAGCCGGTACGTCGTCGACGTACGGCTTTCGTTTTTTTTAACGGTACATGCTCCGAATCGATTGCCCTGACAAATGAATTTTTAAGGGTCTTGACTATTCGGTCGCGAGTGCTATAATTAAGTCTAACATTAATTCAACTTATTGCGTTATCGGCTATGAAGAGGACGAAGTGATGAGGGCTCTTATGTACCAGAGAGCTTATGGATGTGCTGAAACCTAAGCCATAATCCCTTGTCGACGAGCTCACCTCGGAGCTGTTTCCCTGAAAAACGGTATTCGTTTCCGGACACCGCGTTAGTAGGGGGAATCGGAGTGGCACACGTTACCGTGCCGCAAGTATCGGCGACCTCGAGGCGTCCGGAACTTGCTAAGGCTATGCGTCGCGAGGCGTATGGCAAAACTGGGTGGTACCACGGAAGAGCTAACCCCTTTCGTCCCGTTCGCGCATTTATGCGCTGCGGACGAAAGGGTTTTTTTGTTTCGTTTCAAGCGCACACGGTTGTCCAATCTTTGAGAGGAGGGTCACTTATGAGTGCTCAATTGGAAGCTACACTGTCTAAGGAACAACTGCGTAAAAAGCTGCTTCAGCCGGACGTCATTACCGGCTCGGAGATTTTGCTTCGCTCGCTGCTTTTGGAGGGCGTGGACTGCGTCTTCGGGTACCCGGGCGGTGCCGTATTGTTTATTTACGACGCGATGCACGGCAACCCGGATTTCAAGCATCTGCTTACCCGACACGAACAAGGCGCGATTCATGCCGCCGACGGTTATGCGAGGTCTACCGGGAAAGTGGGCGTCTGTATCGCCACTTCCGGGCCGGGGGCTACGAACCTGGTCACGGGGATCGCAACCGCGTATATGGATTCGGTGCCGCTTGTCGTCATCACCGGCAATGTAGCCACTAACTTCATCGGTACCGACGCTTTCCAAGAAGCCGATATTACCGGCATTACGATGCCGATCACGAAACATAGCTATCTGGTGCGCAATGTCGAGGATTTGCCCCGCATCATTCATGAAGCGTTCCATATTGCCAACACCGGTCGGAAAGGTCCCGTCCTGATCGATATCCCGAAGGACGTGTCGGCGACCAAAACGAAATTCAGCTATCCCGATAAAGTGGAGATCCGCGGCTACAATCCGACGGTGCAGCCCAACAAGCTGCAGGTCGACAAGCTGCTGCAAGCGATCGAGGAAGCGGAATGTCCGGTCATTATCGCGGGCGGCGGCGTCGTCTACGCGAATGCGGCTCCCGAATTGATCGAGTTCGTAGGGAAGACGAACATTCCGGTTACGACGACGCTGCTCGGCTTGGGCGGATTCCCGAGCGCCCACCCGCTGTGGATGGGCATGCCGGGCATGCACGGCACGTATACGGCGAATCATGCGATCCAGCATGCGGACCTGCTCATCTCGATCGGCTCGCGTTTCGACGATCGGGTCACGATGAATTTGAACGGCTTCGCGCCGAACGTGAAGACGGTTGCCCATATCGATGTCGATCCGGCGGAAATCGGCAAAAACGTCAAGACCGACATTCCGGTTGTCGGAGACATCAAGGCGGTGCTCCAGTTGGCCAACCTGAGGGCGAAGCCGGCCCGCTCCGAGCAATGGAATGCGGAAATCGAAGCCATGAAGGCGCAATATCCGCTCAAGTACAAAGATTCGGAAGACGAGTTGAAGCCGCAGTTCGTAATCGACATGATCAGCGAAACGACGAAGGGCGAAGCGATCGTCACGACCGACGTCGGCCAGCATCAAATGTGGGCCGCGCAATATTACAAGTTCCAAAACCCGCGGTCGCTTATTTCCTCCGGCGGACTCGGAACGATGGGCTTTGGCTTTCCTTCCGCGATCGGAGCGCAAATGGGCAATCCGGATAAGCTGGTCGTATCGATCAACGGAGACGGCGGCATGCAGATGTGCGCCCAGGAGCTGGCGATTTGCGCGATCAACAATATTCCGGTAAAGGTCGTCATCATCAACAATCAGGTGCTCGGAATGGTTCGCCAGTGGCAGGAGATCATTTACGCCAACCGGTACAGCCATATCGATCTGGAAGGCAGCCCTGATTTCGTGAAGCTTGCGGAAGCGTACGGGGTAAAAGGCTTGCGCGCGACGACGAAAGAGGAAGCGCGGCAAGTATGGCAGGAAGCGCTCGACACGCCGGGTCCCGTCGTCATCGACTTCGTCGTACCGAAAGGGGAGAACGTGTTCCCGATGGTTACGGCAGGCAGCACGTTAAGTCAGATGATATTGGGGGATTCGGAATGAGTACGACAAAACACACCATTTCCGTATTGGTCAATAACCAGCCAGGCGTTTTGCAGCGCGTATCCGGTCTGTTCGGCCGCCGAGGCTTCAATATCGACAGCATTACCGTGGGGGAGTCCGAAGAGCCGGGCCTCTCCCGGATGGTCATCGTGACGACCGGAGACGAGCGGACGCTGGAGCAGGTGCAGAAGCAGTTGTACAAGCTGATCGACGTGATCAAGGTAGTCGATCTGAGCTCCCACCCGATGGTGGCGCGCGAGCTGGCGCTGATCAAAGTAAGCGCGGAGCCCGGCATGCGGCCGGAAATTCTCGGCGTCGTCGAGACGTTCCGCGCAGCCGTAGTCGACATCGGGCCGAATTCCTTGATCGTGCAGGTCGTCGGCGATACGCATAAAATCGACGCGATGGCGGAGCTGCTCAAGCCTTACGGCATCCGGGAGTTCTCCCGTACCGGCGTGACCGCGATGATCCGCGGCATGTCCAAGTAACGCCAAGCGAAGGGCCGTGTGGCGGAAGCTGCCGGCAATACCCACTCATCCGATAAGCAATCCCGTGAGTGGGGGTCCGAGGGGACGAGCGGTGGACCAGCGTTCGCTAAAAATCGTTTCGCCCGTTCGGACGCCCGCTTACAGGGTTGTTAAAACAATCAAGGAGGAAATTATCCAATGGCAGTAACAATGTATTATGAAAAAGACGCCGACTTGAGCGTTCTTTCCGGCAAGACGGTCGCAATTATCGGCTACGGCAGCCAAGGTCATGCCCAAGCGCAAAACTTGCGCGACAGCGGCGTGAAAGTCATTATCGGTCTTCGTCAAGGCCGTTCCTGGGAACAAGCAAAAAACGACGGCTTTGAAGTTGTATCCGTTGCGGAAGCGGCTAGCCGCTCCGACCTCGTGCAAATTTTGATGCCGGACGAGACGCAAGCGAAAGTATATAACGAAGAAATCGCGCCAAACCTGAAAAAAGGCGCAGCTCTCGTTTTCTCCCACGGCTTCAACATCCACTTCGGACAAATCGTGCCGAACTCGGATACGGACGTATTCATGGTCGCTCCGAAATCGCCGGGCCACCTCGTCCGCCGCGTATACGTCGAAGGCTTCGGCGTACCGGGACTGATCGCGATTTACCAAGACGCCTCCGGCAAAGCTAAAGATCTCGGACTCGCTTATGCGAAAGGGATCGGCTGCACCCGTGCGGGCGTTATCGAAACGACGTTCCGCGAAGAAACCGAAACCGACCTGTTCGGCGAGCAAGCCGTACTGTGCGGCGGTACTTCCGCTCTCGTGAAAGCCGGCTTCGAAACGCTCGTAGAAGCGGGCTACCAACCGGAAATCGCTTACTTCGAATGTCTGCACGAGCTGAAGCTGATCGTCGACCTGATGTATGAAGGCGGCTTGGCTGCAATGCGCCACTCCATCTCCAACACGGCCGAATACGGCGACTATGTTACGGGACCTCGCGTCGTAACGGACGAAACGAAGAAAGAAATGAAAAAAGTGCTCGAAGATATCCAAAACGGTACGTTCGCGCGCAACTTCATTCTCGAAAACCAATCGAACCGCGCGTTCTTCACGGCTACCCGCCGCCGCGAATCCGAGCATCAGCTCGAGACGGTCGGTCGTCAGCTTCGTGAAATGATGCACTGGATCAAGAAGTAAGGGGCGTTTGTAGCCCCATAAAATAAGTTCAAATCCTTCTGGGGGGAGCGGACAAAAGCGGTTGAGAGATGCAGCTGGTTAGACAAGGGGTGGGGAAATGCGCTCCACTTCGGTTAAAGTCGTGTTGCCTTGATTGGATCAATTAGGATGCAACACGACTTTAAAGTCAGCCGCTTCGCTTTCCACTGCATTTTCCCCACCCCTTTTAGCATATCAAGCATCTCTCTTTCGCTTTCGCGGAAAAAAGGTTCAATCCCCCATAATGGGGGATTGAACTTCTGTGTTATGTGGGGCTGCAATCGCCCGTAGAATAAAATAGGAGGTGGATGGGATGCGGAAAATTTACGTGTTCGATACGACATTGCGCGACGGGGAGCAGTCTCCGGGCGTCAATCTGAATACCCAGGAGAAGGTGGAAATCGCCCTTCAACTGGAGAAGTTGGCGGTAGACCGGATGGAAGCCGGCTTTCCGGCGGCGTCCCCCGGCGACCTGGCTGCCGTGAACGCGGTGGCCCGGGCCGTCCGCAACGCGAGCGTCGTCGCACTTTCCCGCTCCCGCGAGCAGGATATCGACGCGGCAAAGGAAGCGCTGAAAGACGCTCAAGATCCTTGTCTGCATCTGTTCCTTGCTACCTCTCCGATTCACCGCAAGCACAAGCTCCGCATGGAGAAGCAGCAAGTTCTCGAAACGGCGGAAGCGGCGATCAAATACGCTAAAAAATATTTTAGCAAAATCGAGTTTTCGCCCGAGGACGCCGGCCGGACCGAATTGGACTTTTTGTGCGAAGTGACGGAGATGGCGATTCGGGCCGGAGCTACGGTCGTGAACATCCCGGATACGGTCGGATATTTGTACCCGAGCGAATACGGCAACATTTTCAAGACGTTGAAAGAAAACGTGACGGGCATCGAGAAGATCCAATTGAGCGCCCATTGCCACGACGACTTGGGTATGGCGACGGCGAACGCGCTCGCCGCTATTTTGAACGGAGCCGATCAAATCGAAGGCACGATCAACGGAATCGGCGAACGGGCGGGCAACACGGCGCTGGAGGAAGTGGCGTTGGCGCTCGAGACACGGCAGCATCTGTTCGAGGCCAAGACGTCGCTCGTCCTGAGCGAAATCGCCCGCACGAGCCGTCTCGTCAGCAAGCTGACGGGAATGGTCGTACCCGGCAACAAGGCGATCGTCGGCGCGAACGCGTTCGCCCACGAGTCCGGCATTCATCAGGACGGCATGCTGAAGGAGAAAACGACTTACGAGATCATTTCTCCGGATACGATCGGCTTGAAGGAAAGCAAGCTCGTGCTCGGCAAGCATTCGGGGCGCCATGCGTTTCGCGAGAAGCTGATCGATATGGGCTACGACCCGAACGACGATCAGGTGAACGAAGCGTTCGCCAAGTTCAAGGTGCTGGCCGACCGCAAGAAAAACGTGATCGACGAAGACATCCGCGCGCTGATCGAGGAAAAGCTCGTACAAACGCCGGAAGTGTTCGTGCTCGATACGATCCAGCTGTCCTACGGCAACCAATCGGTTCCGATGGCGACCGTGCGCATCGTTCAATCCGAAGGCAGCCTGCTCGAGGAAGGGGCGATCGGCAACGGCTCGGTCGATGCGATCTACAAAGCGATCGACAAGGCGACGAAAGAGGAAGTCGAGCTCGAGGACTACTCGATCAAGTCCGTCACGCAAGGGAAGGACGCGCTGGGCGACGTTCACGTCGTACTGAAGCAGGGCGACGTTTCCGTGCATGGACGCGGCGTCAGCACCGACATTCTCGAAGCGAGCGCCAAAGCGTACATCGACGCGATTAACCGTCTCATCGACAAACGCAAGTCGCCGGGCAGCAGCCGACACGGCAATATGTCCTTGATCTGAATGTCAGCCCCCGAATCCCGTTATGGGACCGGGGGCTCTTTTTTGCGGTTTAGAATTTATAAGATTCGGGGTCCCCGCAAAGTACCTGGATGAGCATCGGAGCAAAAGCCCCGCTTGGTGGGGTTATTTTGCGATATTCCGAGAATGATCTAAATTTTTTGGCCGAATCTGTCGATAAATACAAAAGGACTGTTTAACTTGCAATCTTCTACTCCTCATCCAACGGACGAAAGGGGCATCGATCGGGTACGAACGGCTGCATCATCACAAATTGAACAAAAAGCGTATCTTCCACTCGGAAGAGACGGGGGAAAGGAATGTCGGAATTGACTGAAGCGGGAAAACGGAAAACCCGGACTAACGGGATCGCTAAACGACATATACATCGATTTATGCTTCAAATGCTCTTGATTTTCTCGATCCTCATCGGTCCTGCGGCAGGCCAAGCGCTTGCGGCGGATGAAATCTCGCGTCTCGTGCTGTCCAAAAACGAAGTAACGTTGTCCGTGGGCGATACGTATACGCTGACGGCCACAGCCATATATGTCAGCGGCTCTACCGCGGACGCTACGATCAAGACCGAATGGAGCAGCGACGCCCCCACAATCGCTACGGTGTATTCCGGGGCGATCGCCGGCAAGGCGGAGGGTACCACGTTAATCAAGGCGACCTTCATGGGCAAGACGGAGTTCGTCAACGTGACGGTAGTGAAGAAAGTGAGAAGCTTGACCAAGAACAAGCAGGAGCTGACGATGAGAGTCGGCGGCGAAGAGCAATTGAGCTTGACCGCTACGTACACGGATTCCTCTTATGCCGACGTGACGGACAAAGCGGACTGGTCTACGGAAAGCGACAGCGTGGCCACCGTTATTAACGGCAAGGTAAAGGCCGTAGGATCGGGAGAGACGAACATTAACGCGACTTACGGCGGCAAAACGGTTTCGTTTCCCGTCAGCGTCGATATGGTACGCCGTCTCGATCCGGACCCGCAAAGCGTCGATTTGCGCGTAGGGGCGCAGAAGACGATAAGCTTGACGGCGATGTTCGAGAACGGCGTCACGGAAGACGTTTTCGAAAAGGCGACCTGGTCTTCGGACAATTCGAGCGTAGCCGACGCGTTCAAAGGAGTCATCACGGCGTACGGCTCCGGTTCCACGACGATCCGGGCGAAATACGGCGGCAAGACGGCCACGATCACGGTCAATGTGGAAACCGTTAGAAAGCTGGAAGCGAAGGTCACCGATTTGTTTCTGAAGCCGGACCAAACGAAGCAGATCGAGCTGACGGCTACTTATGCCGACGGCTCCACCGCCGATGTTACCGACAAGGCCGAATGGTCGAGCAGCGATGACTTGGTTGCCGAAGCGGATCAGGGCTTGATTATCGCCAACACGATCGGGCAAGCGGCCATTACGGCAAGCTACGGGAACAAGACGGCGAAAATTACGGTTGACGTAGGCGTCGCCCGTAAGCTGGAGTCGGACATTACCGATTTGATGATGCGCAAGAACGAGTCGAAGACCGTGAAGCTGACGGCGACCTATGCGGACAACACGACGGAAGACGTGGCAGCCAAAGCGGACTGGTTTTCCGATGACGAAGGCGTCGCTTTCGTCACGAAAGGCACGATTCGCGCGCTCGGCAAAGGAGAAGCGACGATTACCGGCACATACGGCGATAAAACGATCACGATTCCGGTCCGTGTGGATACGACGCAATCGTTGAAAGCGGACAGCGCCAAGCTGGATCTGAAGCTGAAGGGCACGAAGCAAGTGGCGTTAACGGTTACATATGCGGACGGCAGTACGGAAGATGTGACCCAGCAGGCGGAATGGAGCTCGGACAATAGCGATGTGGCCAGCGTTTACAAAGGGCTGGTGACCGCTATCGCCAGCGGTCAGGCCGTCATTACGGCGCAATACGGAGATAAATCGATCACGATACCGGTCTATGTGGAGATCGTCAAGAAGCTGGTATCGTCCAAAAGCGATCTGTTTCTCAAAGTAAACGGTACGGATACGTTGAAGCTAACCGCCACTTACGCCAATGGCGACGAGGTGGATGTTACGGCTGCGGCGGAGTGGAGCTCGGATAGCAGCGATGTGGCGGGAGTCGACAAAGGCAAAATTATTGCCTACAAATCCGGTCAAGCGTCGATAACGGCTTCTTACGGTTCCAAGACAAGCACCATCATCGTTGACGTGAGCGTGGCCAGAAAACTGACGGTCGATGCGAAGTCGCTTTCCTTGCGCAAGGGCGATACGAAAGCGTTGAAGCTGGAGGCGACTTACGCGGACGGTTCCACCGAAATCGTAACGGACGGAGCGGAATGGAGCTCGAGCGATCTGGGAGTCGCGGTCGTGAGCAAAGGCTCGGTCAAGGCACTCGATTCCGGCGAAGCGACGATTACCGCCAAATATGGCGATAAGAGCGTCACGGTATCGGTCGAAGTGGATCCGGCTGCGAAGCTGACAGCCGATCAAGTCAAATTCGACGTTCAGCCGGGCGATGTGGTTCAGGTCAAGCTGACTGCCACGTATGCGGACGAATCGACCGGAGACGTGACGGGCAAAGCGACGTGGACGACCAGCAATGCTTCGTTTGCAACGGTCGATGACGGTACGATTGTGGCTATCGATCGAGGAGAGGCCACCATTACGGCCAAATACGGCAAAAAATCGGTAAAAATCACGGTGAGCGTAGGAGCGTTGGATACGTTGACGATCAGCGAAAAGACGCTCGTCATGAAAGAGGACGACCGCCAGCAGCTTACCGTAACGGCAAAGTATAAGGACGGTACGATCAAAAACGTCACGGACGATGCCGAATGGACAAGCTCGTCGACGGCCATCGCCGAAGTGTCCGATGGTCTGGTCACCGCCTGGAGCTCCGGCAAGGCGACCATTACGGCGAAGTTCGGAGAGAAGAGCGTCACCGCCACGGCTCAGGTGGAATTGGCGGACAAGCTGTCCGCCAGCCATCGAAGCGTTATATTGCGCAAAGGGCAAAATGCGCAAGTAACGTTGACGGCGACATACTCGGACGGAACGACAGAGGATGTAACCGCCAAGGCGGATTGGACAGTCCAATCGGCCAAGGTAGCCGAAGTATCCGGCGGCCTCGTAACGGCATTCGAACGCGGCAAGACAACGTTGGTGGCGAAGTACGGCAGCAAGACGCTGAGCATTCCGCTCGAAGTGGATTACGCCGCCAAATTGACTTTGGGCAAAAAAGAGCTGCTGCTGAAATCCGGCCTAACGGAGCAGCTGACCTTGACCGCGACGTTCTCCGACGGTACGACGCAGGATGTGAGCGGGGAAGCCGAATGGTCGGCCCGCAGCTACAAGATCGCGGACGTTAGCGATACCGGCCTCGTGTCGGCCGTAGCGTACGGAAAAACATCGGTCACTGCCAAATTCGGCGGTAGGAGCGTTTCCGTCTCGGTGGAAGTCGACAGCTTGAAATACTTGAAATCGAATGTAAAAACGATAGAGATGTCGGTCGGTCAGAAGAAAAATATCGTGCTGACGGCAACTTATAAAGACGGTACGATCGGCGACGTTACCGAGCGGGCGGAATGGAAAAGCTCGCGGGAAAATTCGGCCGACATCATGGACGGCATGATTACCTCTTATGAGAAAGGTACGTCTTCCATTACTGCGAAGTTTGGCGGCAAGACGGTTTCCATTAAAGTCATAGTCAAATAAGGATCTAAGTATAGCAGCCTCCTCGCCTGTATGCGGGAGGCTTTTTTTAACGATAAAGAAAGTTAACTTCGCTAAAGCACTAAAGCGAAAAGAGACTTTCTTTACCAAGAAAAGCTACCTCTTGCGCAGGGTCATTCATCGTAGAAAAGGCTTCGAATTGAACCTTTTCTTACTGCGAGCGCATAATTCTCATACAGTATACAAGCCATTGGGCGGACGTGACCGCATGTTGCCTGAATATAGCAGCGGCCCTCGTTTCCGCTATTGTCACGAATTTCGTTCCTCTCCTGCATATAACGGTACAGGATTCCGTTATTTGATCTCTCGGGGTGAAAATGGGTAGTGAACGGCGTAATAGAGGAATGGTTTTCCGTTATTTGGCTGTCGACACTCGTATTCGGAACAATAACGTACGCCAGTTCCGCTATGTGATGGATTCGCGGTCCCGCGAGACCGGCAAACGGCAGCCTTCATCGATCATGCGAGGTATGTACTTCTGTATACGAATTATGCTGTCGTGATTTAAAAAGCCCGGGGTTGTGAACGGGGGCGGTCACTCTTGAATATGTTGACGGACCTTTTCTTGGCGCAACTCACGGCACGAGTCGCGTTGAGCATGGCTGTGCAAACATTTTTTGTTATGGGACGGGTTTTGGCTGCTTAGGATTGAGTGAAGGTGTGATATACTGATATTGAAAAATTTCATTTGGTGAAAACTATTTTCATTAAATGAAACTAAAAGGAGTGATTGAAGTAACGCATGCTCATCTGGGACTCGATCATGTGCAGTTGGCCGCTCCACGGGGCGGAGAAGAAGCGGCAAGGGGATTTTATGGGGACATGCTCGGGATGGTGGAGATCCCCAAGCCGGACGCTCTGCTCAAGCGCGGAGGAGTCTGGTTTCAGTGCGGCGCTCATCAGCTGCATATCGGTATTCAGGACGATTTCACGGCAGCGGCCAAAGCTCACCCGGCTTTTGCCATCCAAGGCATTGCCGCGCTGCGGAGCCGGCTGGAATCGCACGGGATCGATATAATCGAAGACGTGCCGATAGACGGAGTCATCCGGTTTCATATCCGTGATCCGTTCGGCAACCGGGTCGAATTCGTAGAGAAACTGTAGTAAGGATAACAGGCAATGCTTCAGAATTGTCGCAAACGGTTTATTTTCTATGCAATGTGATGGAAGTCACATCGGGATTTGCCGACTCCCTTTATGATTAAGCCATAGGAGCTTGAATTAGAAAAATAACCCAACGGACATTGAAGGAGGCCAGTTTTATGCAAAAAGAGGTGCTTATACCGGAAAATCCGGTATCCCGGTTTTTATTCAGCAGCACGAGAGCGGGACTGATTTGGCTAGTCGTTCGCCTTTATCTCGGTTACTCGTGGATAACCGCCGGCTGGAAGAAAGTAAACAGCGAAGCCTGGACAGGGGATAAAGCGGGAACGGCGCTGGAAGGCTTTGTGAAGGGCGCGCTGGCGAAGGCGGCCGACGGCAAGGATGTAACCGGCTGGTATGCGAATTTTCTCGAACATTTCGTGCTCCCGAACGCGAAGGTGTTTGCCTACATGGTCGCTTTCGGCGAAGTGCTGGTGGGACTCGGACTAATCTTTGGCCTCTTGACCGGAATAGCCGCTTTCTTCGGCGCGATTATGAATGTCAGCTTCCTGTTTGCCGGTACGCTCAGCACGAATCCGTTGCTGTTCATCTTGGCTACCTGGCTCGTGCTGGCCTGGAAAAACGCCGGCTGGTACGGCTTGGACCGCTGGGCGCTGCCCTTCCTCGGAACGCCTTGGGCAAGGGGCAGCGGTCAAAAGCAGAACAGCTTTACTGCAAAATAGAGAATGAGAGCGAGCTCATAGTACGAAGTCGAATAAACGAAGAAAAACCGCGGATCGACCTCCATCAAGGCGACCCGCGGTTTTTCTTGTTTTGTTGGAAGAACCTTGCTTGAGAAGCTTTTTGTCGTTATCGTAGATGTCGATCTTCGCCAATCCGTCTCAAACGTTCTGCTTGTAAACGTCCAAAGCTTCGGCCAAACGGTCCAAGCCGAGCTTCATGTTGGCGTTGTCCGTATGCGTGAAGTTCAGGCGCAGCGTGTTGCGGCGCGGGTTCTCGGCGTAGAAGTCCATGCCGGGAACGAAGGCGACGCCTTTCTCCACCGCTTTCTTGAGCAGTTGGTTGGCATCGATGCTCTCCGGCAGCTCGACCCAGAAAAACATTCCGCCCTGCGGCTCGTTCCAATGCAGATCCGAGAAACGCGGGTCTTGGAGCAGCGATTTCATCAGCTCCATCCGGACGCGGTATTCGTTGCGGATCGTCCGGATGTGAGCATCCAGGTCGAAATGGGTGAGCAGCTGGTGCAGCGCCTGCTGGTCGAGCGTGCTCGAGTGCAGATCGACGGCCTGCTTGGCTTTGGCCATTTGCGCGATTACTCTGGAGTCGCCGATAATCCAGCCGGTACGCAGCGCCGGTACTACGGTTTTGGAGAACGTGCTCGTATACATCACCGCGCTGCCTTCCGGATGGTCGTCCAACGAGAAGATAGACGGATACTCGGCTTTTTCGTCAAATTGGATCTCGCCATACGGATCGTCTTCCAAAATAAGCACGTTGTTCGGCTTGCACAAAGCGAGCAATCCTTTGCGGCGCTCGAGACTCCATACTTTTCCCGTCGGGTTGGCGAACGTCGGGGTCACGTATACCATTTTGGGACGGTGCAGATTCAGCTTGGCTTCCAGATCGTCCAACAGCATGCCGTCTTGATCGGCTTCGACTCCGACTACCCGGACGCCGCTTGCCTGGAATATTTGCAAAGCCGCCAAATAAGTCGGATTTTCGACCAGAACGACATCGCCGGCACTCATATAAATGCGCGTAAGCAAGTAGATCGCCTGCTGCGAGCCGGTCGTGATGAGCATGTTTTCCGGCTTGACCGATGCGCCTTTCTTGGCCATTCTATGACAGATCGCTTCGCGCAAAGGCGTGTAGCCCTCCGTCAAGCCGTATTGGAGCGAGCTTTTGCCGCCATGCTGAAAGACGCGTTCGAATGCTTCCTTGACGGCCTCGATCGGAAAATGCTCCTCCGCAGGAAGTCCGCCGGCTAACGAAATAACCGCGTTTCCTTGGGTCAGCTTCAAAATATCGCGTACCGCGGACGATTTCAGGCCATCCGTAAAGCTGGAAAACGTGTAGTTCATCAAGATTGCTCCCTTCCTTTCGCATAAGCTTATTGTACTGCATTTCGATAAAGGATTCTATTTTTTTCGCCTGTCGTTCGACACCGGGAGCTATCCATTTATAGTGTTTACCTATAGCGACGATAGATTTTATATCTTTGTCTTTCCGGTCGTTTTGTGTGACAATGAGAATATGACAGAACTAGGCATCCGATCCCATCTTATAGTAGGAGTGAATCATTGTGGCTGAAACGAAAAAAATCGCGATTATCCCCGGAGACGGCATCGGTCCGGAAGTGGTCGCGGAAGCGGTTAAAGTGTTGAAGAAGACGGAAGAGCTGTTCGGCTACCGATTCGAAACGGAAACCGGCCTGTTCGGCGGCATCGCCATCGACGAGACCGGAACTCCGCTTCCGCAGGATACGCTGGAAAAATGCCAACGCGCGGACGCGGTGCTGCTGGGCGCCGTCGGCGGTCCGAAGTGGGACAACAATCCGAAGGAGCTCCGTCCGGAGACGGGACTGCTCGGTATCCGCAAAGCGCTCGGACTGTTCTCGAACATTCGTCCCGCCGTTATTTTCGATTGTTTGAAGGAAGCCTCCACACTGAAGCCGGAAGTGCTGGAAGGCACGGATCTGATCGTCGTGCGCGAGCTGACGGGCGGCATCTACTTCGGCGAGAAATTCCGCCGCGAAACCGAAAACGGCCAGGAAGCGGTCGATACTTGCGTATATAATGTAAAAGAAGTCGAGCGTATCGTTCACCAGGCGTTCCAAATCGCCCGGAACCGCCGCAAGAAGCTTTGCTCGGTCGATAAGGCGAACGTGCTGGAGACGTCCCGTCTGTGGCGCGAAACGGTTAACAAAATCGCTCCGGAATACCCGGACGTCGAGCTGGAGCATGTGCTCGTCGACAACTGCGCGATGCAGCTGCTGCGCCGTCCGTCGAGCTTCGACGTTATCGTCACCGAGAACATGTTCGGCGACATTCTGAGCGACGAAGCGGCGATGCTGACCGGATCGATCGGCATGCTGTCCTCCGCTTCGCTTGGCGAAGGCAGCTTCGGCTTGTACGAGCCGGTTCACGGCTCGGCTCCCGACATCGCGGGCCAAGGCATCGCCAACCCGATCGCGACGATCCTTTCCGTTGCGCTTATGTTCAAACTGTCCTTCGGTTACCACGAAGCGGGCGATTTGATCGAGAAAGCGGTCAAGTCGGTGCTTGACGCGGGCCACCGTACCGGAGATATCGCCGTCGACAAGAGCAAGGCGATCGGCACGACGGCCATGGGCGATCTGATCGTCGCCGCTATGACGAAGTAATGCCATTCACGATCCGTCCCTCTGCGCGTATGGCGCGGGGGGAATATTTTTTTGCGTAAATCGTTAATAATAATAAATATTAATTACTACTTCTTCTCGTTATTGACTTTCCCTATGCGGGATGATACGATTTTATTCGTGAGCGCACATCGCGCAATAGGAGCAACTTTTCATTCCTACATATAAGGCAATCTTCTGTAGGAATCCAAATCAAAGGAGGTAAGCATCTCATGGCAGAACGTTTGGTAGGTAAAAAAGCGCCTTATTTCGAAATGGAAACGGCGTTCGGCAACGGGCAAGAATTCGGCAAAGTATCGCTTAACGATTACAAAGGCAAGTGGCTAGTCCTGTTCTTCTATCCGCTCGATTTCACCTTCGTATGCCCGACTGAAATTATCGCGATGAGCGATGCGAGCGAGCTCTTCCAAGACCTGGATGCGGAAATCCTTGGCGTCAGCACCGACAGCAAGCATTCCCACCGCGCCTGGATCAACACTCCGCGCGATTCGAACGGCTTGGGTCAACTGAACTATCCGCTTGCTGCCGACTACACGAAGTCGGTTGCCCGCGACTACGGCATCCTGATCGAAGAAGAAGGCATCGCCCTGCGCGGCCTGTTCATCATCGATCCGGAAGGCGAATTGAAATACCAAGTGGTCAATCACCTGGATGTAGGCCGCAGCGTGGACGAAACGATTCGCGTGCTGCAAGCTCTCCAATCCGGCGGATTGTGCCCGGCGAACTGGAAGCCGGGTCAAAAAACGTTGGTAGCGAAATAATCGCCGTACAACCATACAACTATGAAATCCCCCTGTCTGCAAGCTGCAGGTGGGGGATTTTTTGCAGCATAGCTATATAGCCATAGGAATGACGGAGGGGTGAACGACTATGCCAATGCGCTTGCGCGAGCAGATGCCCGAACTGAAGGGCATCACGGAATGGGTGAACGGCGAGGTCGACAAGGCGCAACTGCAGGGCCAGCCGGTGCTCATCCACTTTTGGGCGGTCAGCTGCTATATGTGTAAAGAAAGTCTTCCGCTGTTGAACGAGTGGAGAGACAAATACGGCGAGTTGTACAATCTGAAAATCGTCGGCATTCATATGCCCCGTTCGGAGAAGGACACCGATCTCGATACGGTCAAAGCGACGATTCAGCAATATGAAATGAAGCATCCGATCGCCATCGACAACGACCACGCGGTAACCGACTCGTTCCAGAACGAATTCGTGCCGGCCTACTATTTGTTCGATGCGGAAGGTCAAATGCGATTCTTCGGAGCAGGCGAGAAAGCGATCGGCATGGTCGAACAGCGACTGCACAAAATTTTGGGTCCGAAGGAATAGCGGATAGGGAAGCAAGGGCCGGAATGTCCGCTCGGGAGTCGGGCGGTGAACGGAGCGATGGGATTGGCATGAGACTGGAGAAGCGTCGGCGTTCGCATTTGGTTCCGGCGTTCGGGGAGCTCGCTCCAAACCCGCAGCTCGTTTTCGCCGGGTTTTCAGGACGGACAAGGCAACATACTCGGGAGGGATTGTTTAGTGAACGTACCAGCAGAGCTGAAGTACAGCGAAGAGCATGAGTGGGCGAAGGTGGAAGGAAGCCGTATCACGATCGGCATTACCGATTTCGCCCAAAGCGAATTGGGAGACATTGTTTTCGTGGAATTGCCGAAGGTCGGCGATAAGGTCGAATTCGGCGAACCGTTCGGCAGCGTCGAATCCGTGAAAACCGTATCCGAGCTGTACGCTCCCGTTACCGGCAAAGTAGTGGAAGTGAACGGTGGTCTGGAGGATGCTCCCGAGAATGTGAACAAAGCCCCTTACGGCGACGGCTGGATGATCGTAGTGGAAATCGACGACGTCTCCGAGCTGGACAAGCTGTGGAGCGCGGACAAATATACGGAAACGTTCGGACAAGGCTGATCGTGGCTTGAGGTCCGATAAGTCCGGCATCGGGACGCCCCGATATCCGCTTCGAGGAGAAGCCGGAGCGGGGGCGTCTTTTTGTTTTTTCCTAATAATGGCCTACTTGGCGAAAAGGAATTTTCACCCCGGAGGGCGAATACGTTATAGAAATCGCTAGTTGTCGATGACCGGGAAGGAAGGTGCGGGGCGATGAGCTTTTGCTGCGGAGCAAGTATGATCGGTACGAAAGGAACGCTTCGGCATATCGGGACGCATATTCATAACGTTCCGCTGCTATTTTGCCCGGTGTGCCATCGTGTCGAGGTTCATTATAGGGTGGAGAGCGAATACGAAATATTGGCCGAATACGCCCATGGCGACGGTGCCGCCGAAGTCGATTTCGACGATTACGTGGACCATAAATCCGATGCGGTACTGTACGACAATTGCGTCAACCTCGATTCCGAGGATCCCGCCGATGTGCTGCATAACCAGATCGACAATGCGCTCGATTTGCTGGCGGTCGCCAAGCAGCTTATGGACGAAGAGTGGGAGCGACAACTGAAAAAACGATTGACTGCGTTAAACGAGCGACGAAACAAAATGAACAAAAAAGCGTTCTCCGCCGGCAATCGGAAAGGATAACGACCTGCGTCTCTCCCTAAGCGGAGGGACGTTTTTTCTACCGGTATAAAATTGTGTGCTATAATAACAACAATCGGGTCGGAATGACCCCCACATCTAATGGGGCAGACTCGAAACATGTAGTGTGAGGTGGAACGTTTGCTGTTGGTCTTATTTAAGAAGTTTCTCGGAAAACGCCAGTCTCACGACTCTTCCGATATGCCCGATACTCCCGAACGAAAAGTGATGCAAATCCAGAACGGAAACATCCGGCTGCGCAATCAGTTTATTACCGATTATCAGCCCTATGTAGCCAAAGTAACTAGCCGCTTCTGCAAACGATATATCGATCCGTCGCGGGATGACGAGTTCAGTATCGCGCTTGGAGCTTTTAACGAAGCCATCAATCAGTTTTCGCCGGAATCGGGAAGGTCTTTTTTGAGCTTCTCCGAGACGGTCATACGCCGAAGACTGATCGATTTCATACGCAAGGAGTCCAGGTTTACCGGGCAAATTCCGTACAGTTCCTTCGAAGTGGAGGATGATGAGGACAGTATTGTCAATCCGGTGGAAATTCACCAGGCGATCGAACAATACGAGAAAGAAAAAACAATTGAAGAACGCCAGAGCGAAATAATGGACTTCAACCGTTGTTTGTTGGAGTTCGGCATTTCTTTCAGCGACTTGGTCGAAGTTTCTCCCAAGCATAGCGATTCCAGGGAAGCTTTATTTACGATCGGGGCTCTTTTGGCGCGCAACCAAACGATGATGTCCATCGTGCTGACCAAGAAAATGCTGCCGATCAAAGAACTGTTGGATCAGGTGAACGTCTCCCGTAAGACGCTGGAGCGCAACCGGAAATTCATTATCGCGGTCGCTCTTATATACAGCGGGCCTTACCCGTATTTAAAGAATTACTTGAGCATCCCTGAAGCACAACCGGGAGAGGAGTGAGAACATGCACAAAGGCATCGTGATGGAAATGACCGAGGCGGATCTGGTGGTGCTGACGCCGGAAGGTCAATTCAAGAAAATTCCCCGCACAGGACGCGCATGCCAGATCGGCGAAGAAGTTTTGTTCTCCACTCCTCCGTTTCGCCTGAAAAGACCCGTTTTGTCCGCCATGCTGGCGCTGACTGCCGCTGTACTCTTCTGTATCGTCATTTTTACCGGTCTGGGGAGCAATTTGGAAGGAGTTAAGCCGATCGTCGCTTATGTGACGCTGGACATTAACCCGAGCGTGGAGTTTGGCATCGACAAGGATAACGAGGTGCAGGAGGCGCGCGGACTGAATGATGACGGCATCTTGCTGCTGCAAGGATTGAATGTGGCAGGCAAGCCGCTCGCCGTCGCTACGGAAGTATTGATGAACCAAGTGGAGCAAAAGGGGTATTTTCAGCAAGAGGAAGGAGATGTGATCATCTCCAGCACGAAAGTGTACGAGGAAGCGAAAATAGACGAGAGCAACCTCGGACAAATCGTCAAGGATACCGTGGCGAAGCATATCGAAACAAAGCACCCTCAGGCCTCTTCGAACATTCAGGTCACTACGTTCGTTACCCCGCCTACCATTCGCGAGGAGGCGCTCACCAAGGGCGTTTCCGCAGGCAAATATGCCGTATATTTAAGCGCCAAAGACAATGGGAACAATATTGATCTTAACGCCCTGAAAGACGATTCGGTACATAAAATCGCGAAGGATGCCGGCGGCCTGAGCAAGCTGATCAACTCGAGCGAGATACCGAAAAAAGACGTGCTGACCCGATTGCTGGAGGCCGAGCGGACAGGCGAGCTGGATGCAAAGGTGAAAGAGAAGTCCGATAAGGGCAAGTCGGATGACGACAAGAAAACGTTGACCAGACCGGGAACGACTACTTCCGCGAAGAACGACGGCAAGAACGACAACAAGAACGACAACAAGAACGACAACAAGA
>NZ_VDCQ01000105.1 GCF_006265175.1 Paenibacillus hemerocallicola
TTATTGCCGATGTCCGTTGCGCCGAGCCCGCCGGTCGTCAAGCCGCCCAAATGGCTGCCGAACTCGGCGATCGCTACACTTAGTCCCATCCGGCTGGCCTGCACGGCTGCGGCGATACCTGCGGATGTCGCTCCGTAAATGCACAGATCCGCATCGATCGTGGTGCCGGTATGACGCTCCGGCGTAGTATGCGAGGCATATTTCAAACGGTCAAAATTGATCATCTGGGAAAAATCTCCTCTCGATAGTGAAAATGTGGCATCGTATTCGACAATCACATTATACCTTCATTCGAACTTTACTTTTAGTTTCGTTTTACTTACGTTTTTCATTTTGTTTCCCATGATCCTCTCTTGTATTTCGAATGCGGTTCCGGCTATCATAGAGAAAATGTTTCGGTTAGGAGAGAGTGTATCCTCATCCGCCCAAGGAGAGAGCCATGACACGCAAAAAATCCGTCACCTTGCACGATTTGTCCGCATCGCTCGGACTGTCGGCCCATACCGTATCCAAATCGCTGCGCGGTCTTCCCGGCATGTCGGAAGAGACGCGGGCCGCGGTCATCAAGGCGGCCAAGCAGCTCGGCTACCGCACGAAAGAGCAGGAGCGCAGTCTGGCCGTCGAGAATATCCCGGTATTTCCGCATATACAGCGCAGATTCAAGCTGATCGTCACTGAACATACGAGCGGGAAGGGCCTGGCGTTCATCCATCTCATCATGAACGGACTGCAGGAAACGTTGTCCGGATACGGCCATTCGCTCGAAACCGTATCCATCCCCCAATCGTTCGACCAGGGCGAAACGTTCGATAGCTGGGCAGAGAAGAACAATCTGTTCTACTCGGACGGCATCTTCATTCCCCCGTTGCTCGGCGCGGGCCGCGAACAACGGCTGCTGGATTTGCCCGTGCCGCGGATATTGCTGAATTTCCCGCCTCCGTCCGCCAAGGTCGACAGTGTCATCTGGGATGTCGGAACCGCGATCCGGCAGTCCGTCGCCTGCTTTCTCGCGAAAGGACACCGGCGCATTTTGTTTATAGGCAACACGAAGACCCATCGGGGGTTCCGTCTGCGCTGGCTGAGCTTCATCGAAGCAATGGCGGAGGCGGGGATCGACACCGACCCCGCAGCGCACCTCACCGGGACGTTTCCGAGCAAGGAGGAATGGATCGAGCAGTTTTCCGACCGGCTTCAATCGACGGGGGCCACAGCCATCCTGTGCGCGGTCAATTACGATCTTGCCTGGATTTATCACGCGTGCAGCACGCAAGGGAAACGAATTCCGCACGACTATTCATTGATCAGTCTGGAGAATACGCAAAACGAGTTTTTGCCGAAGCTGACCCGTCCCCTGCTCCCGATCCGGGAAACCGGCGCGCGGGGCGCGGAACGGATGCTGTGGCGGCTCGCCAATCCGCATGCGCCGTTCGAGCATACGATGCTGCAGGGCAACTTCTATGAAGGAAATACGGTACGCTCTCTCACCTGACGGGGAGGACGACGATCAGGCCGCGCTGCGCAAAGCGCTGGACGAAATTAAGACAATCGGCCACGGGAGAATCCTTTTCCCATTTTGCAATTGTGTCGGCATGCGATACGCTATAAGATATAGTCAAGAGCGATGTCGGGATGTCCTTGGTCCCAAAGGAGTAGATCCGTTTTGAGCTACGAGAAATTCGAACTTCGCGAAGAATTGGCCATTCGCAGGCTGATTACGTTTTTTTATAGGGAAATGCCGCAAGATTACTTCTTCGCGGGCGAGCAGCACGACTTCTGGGAAATCGTCTACGTGGACAAAGGAGAATGGGACGTCACCGTCGACGGCGCTCCGTTCCATCTGGAGCAGGGGGACCTCGTCTTCTATGGCCCGAACGAATTTCACCGCGGGGGGGCCGCCCAGAAATCGACGCCGAACGTGATCATCATTACGTTCGAATGCGATTCGCCGGCCATGAAATATTTTGCGGAGCACCGCGTATTCCGGCTCGACGAGAAAGAGCGGGGCATTTTTTCCAGCCTGGTGAAAGCCGGACTCGAGTCGTTCGATCCTCCGATCGATTCCCCGAAGATGAGAAAGCTGCACAGACGCGAAGGCTCCCCCTTCGGCAGCGAACAGCTCATCCGCAACCATCTGGAGAACATGCTGATCCATTTCATCCGCCGCAAGCACGTGCCCATAGCACCGGAGAAGCCCGCATCGGCGGTCAAGGAAAACAAAGAAAACGTGATCGCTTCCGAGGTGCTGGACTATTTGAAGGCGAATATGGCGGAGGATTTGACCGTGGACGAGCTGTGCCGCCGGTTTCAGGTCAGCCGGACGCAGCTCAAGACGGCGTTCAGGCTGCAGACGGGCCAAGGCGTGCTGGAAGCGTTCAATCATATGAAGATCGAGCGGGCGAAGGTGCTTATCCGCGAGGAGCGCCACAACTACACCGAAATCGCCGAAATGCTCGGCTACAGCAGCATCCACTACTTCTCCCGGCAGTTCAAGAAGCTGACCAATATGACCCCGACGGAATACGCCCGTTCCGTCAAGCTGCGGGCGCTCGACGACCAGTCCGGCTGCTGGGATTTGTCCTGAACGGCGTCATGCGATCGATCCTGGCGGGAGAACGCCGCAATTGGACGACGGCCGGTTGACCCGCCTCGACGCGCAACGGTATAATAAAGCCACAGTATGATGTTGTATATCGATAAAGGGGAGTAGCCGACACGGCAAAGTCGTCATTACGGAAGCATTGCGCTTCCCGGCTTTTCCGGCAGCGAAACGTTGCAGGCGAGACCTTTACCCGAACAAGGGTAAAGGTCTCGTTTTTTTCTGCTTCACCTATCAAGATGATGAATCGGAGGGGAACTGCCATGAGAAAAACAACGATCGGCATCGTGCTTGCCGCCGTCCTTGCGTTATCAATGCTGGCCGGTTGCGGACTGCTGAACGACATCAATCAAACGGTCGACTACGTCAACGACACGGCCGCGTACGTCAATGAAACGACTTCCTTCGTTACGGGCGCCGCGGCGCTGGCCGAGCAGGCCGTGCTGAACGAAGCCGCCCGCGAGCAGCTGAGGCGGAAGCTGGAGGAGATGAAAGCCTCCATCGCCGAGTTCAACAAAAAAGAGCCGCCGGAAATCGCCGAAGCGATTCACAAGCAGCTCCTCTCGTACAACGAAACGCTGCAGCAAAAGCTGAACGCTTATTCCGAGCAAATCCGCGGCGGAAATTGGAGCGAGTCGCTATGGAACGGCTCCGGCATCGCCGAAGCCGTCGCCCCGATCACCGCGCTGCTGGACAAAATCAAGAGCTTGAACCCGTAGGAACCTTGAACAACCCGGCCGTCTTCAACCGCGGATCGTCACTAACGTCCTTTTCCAATCCGCCGCTTTGGCCGTTCAGCGCGATATCGACGAGCCATTTCGTAAACGGAGCGACATTCATCGAAGCCATTTCCCCGGCATCGAAGAAGCCGGCCGCATCCACCTCGTAATTGTCGGGGGTCGGCTCCCCGCTTATGTACTCCATCTCGAACGCCACGTACACGTTATGGATATCGCGGGGCTGGTCGCGCAGAGCCAAAATGCCGACCGCCTTGCTCGTTATCCCCGCTTCCTCCAGCACCTCGCGCTCGATCGTCGTCTGGATTTGCTCGTGCTGCTCGATATAGCCGCCCGGATTCGTCCAGTACCCTTTCCCCGGCTCCTGCGCCCTGCGGACGAGCAGCACTTTGCCTTCCTTCACGAGCAGCGCGCCTACGCCGATGCTGTACGAGCCCCAATGCACGAACGGGCAGGAGGGACAGGCAAGTCGCTCCTGGTCGTCTATCAGCTTGACCTCCAGCTTCGTTCCGCAGCTGGAGCAATATTGTACGGTTGACATAACCATTCTCCTTCAATTGGTATGATGGCACTTCACCCATTGTAAAACCGCGGGACGCATCTTGTAAATAAACAATCGCGGCAGCCGACCGTATCGTATAATAGTCGGGAGGAGATGAGGCAAATGGCTGCTCGACGCATGGACCTGGACCGGCTGTCCCCGTACATACGCATAGCCCTGGACCATGTATTGGCCCCGGGCTGGGTAATCCGCGAACGGGCGTTGTTCGATTACGAGCTGTTGTATGTGAAGGAAGGCCGGCTTCGGGTGAAGCTGGCCGATTGCGAATACGAAGGGGCTCCGGGCGATCTGTTCCTGTTCAAGCCGGGACAGCGTCACGAGCTGACCGTCTTGAGCAGCGCTCCCGTTCGACAGCCGCATATCCATTTCGATCTGCTGTTCCAACCGGACAGTCCCGACGTCAAAGTATCGTTCAAGCCGCCGGAGGAAATGACGCCCCAAGAAATCGCCATGATCCGCGAGGACCTATGCTCCGCCCCGCCGTTCGATTTGCCGACACGGTTCCGGCTGCGCAATCCCGCCGCGTTCGAAGGCATGCTGCTCGATTTGATTCGCGATTACCGGTTGGGTATGCCTTTCGCGCAAACCGCCGCCAAAGGGGCGTTCCTCCGGCTGTGGGTCTATTTGCTGCGCGAGCATGCGTGGAATACGAACGCGCAGCTGCATTCCAACTGGGAACGGCTGACGAAGGTGAAGCATTTTATCGACCACCGCCCGGAGCGGGACGTCACGGTGGAGCTGCTGGCGGATATGGCCGGACTTAGTCCGTACTACTTCCTCCGTTCGTTCTCCCAGGCGTTCGGCATGTCTCCGATCAAGTACCATTTGACGGTGCGCATCGGCAAAGCCCGGGAGATGATCCAGTTCACTTCGCTGCCGTTGACCGTCATTGCCGAACGGGTCGGCTTCCGCGGCATCCACTCCTTCAGCCGGGCGTTCAAGCGGATCGACGGCGTCGCCCCCTCGTTCTATCGCGGCAAAAGCAAATGACGCGCCGCGCTCCCTAGATCACCTCGAGTCCGTCTATCGCGGGCAGCGGGGCGTAAGGCGCGTGCGGCTCCAACTGGTACCAGAACGCCGTCGAGGCGATGTCGTCCTGCAGCGGCAAGTACCGCCCTCCGGAACGCCAGCCCAGCGCCTGGATCGTAACGCGCAAGTCCGTCTCGAAGCGAATCGGGTCCATGACGTGCCACCTGTACATGCCGAACCGCTGCTGGCTGCGGTACAGCCCGTCCGGCTTCAATACCTGATGCATGCCGAGGAAAGGAGTGGAGTACGTGCCGTATTCGCCCTTCGGATGCTCCCAATTCCACGCTCCCCCGAAGTAATCCTCCGTCCCGGTGCCGCACAGCGTCGGGAATTCATCGTCCCCGTCCATGTAGAACTTGATTTCTCCTTCGCCGAACCATCCGCTATTGTTCGACTGCCACGCGAGATAGGTGCCGACATAATGGCCTTGTCCGATTACGCCGTCAAGCAGCGTATGGACCTCCTTGTACGGAAGCGGATTGCTGCGGCCCCATCGGGCATGAAAATATGCGGCGTCCTCCGGCACCTCGGTCAACGTATAGTCGATTTGGAAATAGAGCACGGCGTCCTTGTCCGCGAGATTTTCCACCGTGATTCTCGCCGATTTCCGGAACGGCATTTCCCAGTAGCAGTTCATCCCACCCGCCGGATTGACCGCCACCGGCAGCGAATTGACATTCGTACGCTCGCACCAGCCGTTGCAGAAGAAATCGCCGATCGGCACCTCCACGGACGGCTGCTCTTCCCCGTCCCAGTACATGCGAATAATGAGCGTCCGCCATAACGTCGGAAAGCAAGTGAGCCAAACATGCTGAATCGCGCCGGCTTCGCCGATATCCGCGAGCGTAAACGTCGAGTTGGCCGGGATATGGACCGAGGGCGACACTTTCCAGCCCTGTCCCAAGTCGCGCGATGCCGCTTTGCCCGTACCTTCCGACGCCATCCCACCCTTGCCTTTTTCTCCCGTCCAATTTTCCGCGCTGATCGATCTCGTTTTCGCCCGCGAGAGACGGGACAGCTGACCGAGTCCCATCCCGAGCCCGTGAAACGGCTGCAGCATTCGAATTCCTCCTTCAATTTGCGGATGCATATCCGCCTTTATTGTAGCGGATTCGGCGCGGGTTGGATTTAGCGCGGATTGGCAACATGTTAACCGATATTGCTTCCTTGTTCGTCGGTCGACGGCTCGTTTCTTCGCTCCCGGACAAAAAGAAAGCCCTCCGGCGCGACCGGAGGGCAATTCTATAAATCACTCGGCAAACAGCGATTCGTCTACTTTGTCCAGCTGGTATTTGCCGACGGGTCCCGGCTCCCTGCTGATCCATTTCCCCTTCGTAAAGTCCGGAATCGCCACGGCGGCGCTGCCCAGCGCGACCGATTCCTCGGACAATACGGTAATCGCCATCCAAACGGCCGTATCGTACACGTCGATCGGAGTTTGGGTACCGTCTCTCACGCTTTCGGCGAAAGCCCGCAGCACCAAATAATCCATGCCGCCGTGTCCGCCGCGTACGCCCAAGTTGATATATTCCTTCCACAACGGATGCTCGTACTGCTCGCGGTATTCGCCGAACGGCTCCCACTTATGCTCGGGGCTTCTGCCTTCGATATGGATCGAGTTGTTGTCCTCCATCCAAAGCCCCTTCGTTCCTTGCACCCGTCCGGCTCTCGAATACGGCCGCGGAAGCGTAGTATCGTGTACGAGCTGAATCGTTTCGCCGCCCGCGCATTTGATCATCGTCGTGACGATATCGCCCTGCACGAACTCCGTCTTGGCCAATTCGCTCGTCTCGCCGTATTTATCGGTCGCCCATTGACGGATGCCGCGCGCCTTCGAAGCCATGGAGGTCAGCGTCACGAGACGGTTGCCCCGATTGATGTCCATAATTTTCGAGATCGGTCCGAGACCGTGAATCGGGTAAAGCTCGCCGTTGCGGTGCAAATAGTTATTATAGCGGTTGTGACGATTTTGCTTGCCTAGAGCCACTTCATGCCGCAGGTCGTGCTCGTAGCCGCATTGGCAATGGATCAATTCCCCGAACAAGCCTTGCTTCACGATATTCAGCACGGCCAGCTCGTCGCGGCCGTAGCAGCAATTTTCCAGCAGCATGCACGGAAGTCCGGTTTGCTCCGACGTGCGGACGAGCTCCCAGCATTCTTCGAGGGAAGCGGCGCCCCCGACTTCGATTGCGGCATATTTGCCCGCTTTCATGGCGGCGATGGCGATTTCCGCATGCGTAACCCATGTGGTCGCGATTACGACGCCCTGTATGTCGTCACGGGCGAGCAGCTGGCGGTAATCCCCGTAGCCCTCGGCCTTCGGACGGCCCGACTCCGCGACGATATCGACGCCCATTTGCAATCTGTCCTCGAATGCGTCGCATACCGCCTTTATTTCCACATCGTCCATCGCCAGCAAGTTTTTGAGCAAGCCTTTACCCCGGCCGCCCAATCCGATGACCGCCAAATTCACTTTACCGTTCTGTCCCATTGCTTACCACCCTTTCGCGCCTGTTCGCGCCGGCTTGTTCGTTCCGCCTTCGTTTCTGGCCAAGCTTGACTACATCCTATGTAAGAAGATATAAGCACACAATCAATCATACCCGAAACCATACGATCCATCAATGTTCAAAAACAAACAAAAAACGCCAACTTTTTTTCATTCGTACCGGAATGCTTCCTCTTGCACGTGGTGAGGAAAAATAAAGTTCTGATACGAAGCCGAACGGGCCCTGCATTTTGCCGTTGCGTTCGGGCGGGAAGAGGTCGCCGATGATCCTCATACCGATCGGCATGAGCGCGCCGGCACCGATCCCCTGGATGGCGAAGAAGACGATAAGCTGTGTCATATCCCGCGACTAGCCACACTGCGCCGAGCCAGCGAGGAACATTCCGATGCCCCTTGTAAAGACGTACTGTACCGACTGACAGGATCAGCAAAAAACAGCCTTGGCCGACTAACGGCCAAGGCTGTTCAAGCGCGATGTAGTGCCGGTGACTGCTTTCTAATCATCAAGCATTGTAGGGATGAAAATAAGGGTCGAGGTAGCAATCGATCTGTTATTCGATGGACGCCAACATGCGAATATAGGAGTCGTCGTGGGATTCTTGCTAGCAGCCGGCCTTGATGACAGGCTACAGGATGGCGCCGAAGATTTGCTGAATCATGAGCAGCAGCTTATCGCGGCCGACGTCACCCCCGATCCGTCAATATGGCGCTTTCTCGTACAAATTCGCAGGCAATGTGTGCACGAACGGCGACCAATCTCCAGTCGTGTAAAGATGAAGCCGGTGCATGGCCCGCGTACACGCCGTATAAAGAAGCTTGCGTTCGTTGTCCCGGCCGTAAGCTGCTGGCGAAGCATTATAGATGAGGACTGCATCGAACTCAATGCCTTTGGCGAGGTACACGGGAATGACCATAACTCCCTTTTCAAAAGCGAGCGTCTCCTTCGTAATAAGCTGCAGCGCTTCTCTCCCTTGAATCCGCAATGATTCATGTGCCTCCCGGCTTTCGGCTGCAGTCTTTGTTATGACGGCGATGGAAACGAAGCCCTCGGCCCTGAGCGAGGCGATGTGTTCCAGTATTTGCGCATCGCGCTTCTCCACGCCGTTCAATCTGATCAGATGGGGCTTGCGGCCTCTTCTTTCGAACGGTACGATCTCGTCCCCGCCGGGAAGCAGAGATTTCGTAAATTCCACAATCTCTCTGGTTGAACGATAGCTGCGCACAAGGCGGACGAGGCTTGTATCGGCTTCGCCAAAAAGCCGGATCAGCGGAGAATCGGATGCTTCAAGGTTTGTGGCCTGCATGAAGATCGCTTGCCCAAAATCGCCGAGCACCGTCATCCGGGCACGCGGAAACAACTTTTTAAAATATTCATATTGAAACGCCGAATAATCCTGGCCTTCATCGACGAAGACATGCCGGATCTCCGTGTTCGTTCGGACGCCTTCGACCAGTTCTTTTACAAACAAATAAGGAGTCGCATCCTCGTGGAACAATTCATTGCGGCTCAGCATATCCTTGGTCTGTCTGCAAATTTCAGGCCAATGCGGCGGGATAACGACCTCATTTGTTTTCTCCCGATAAGCGACTTCGTCGACAAACAATTGGCCATATATGCCTTTGACATCTACAAACGAAAATTTCCTCACGCTTTTCCTTAACGGCTTAAAGCTTTTTTTCACGATTGATCGAAGGATCAGTTCCTCCTCCCGCTGGGCAAAGTCGACGTCGCCTTCATCTCCCCGACGCTTGTTATTCATTCGAGCGCGAGCCGCAGCGTATTGCTCCGAAAGGTCGAATAGCTCCCTCTCTTTGTGCAGCATGTCGAATACTTCAGCGTACTGTTCGTTATCGAGATAATTTGACTCCTCCTGCACCCAGAACGCTTCCCGTTCCTCGCGTTCGAGCGAAGCCAGTTCATTCAACAGCCATTCCTGCAAGAGAACGACACGATTGAACAACGGCAGGGAACTGTCGAAATTGTAAAATTTCGCGCTCATTCGCTCCGCAGTAATCAATACGCGATCTCGAAACCGTATGTCTTCGAATCGCATACCTTTCCGCCCCAACCACTTCCCGTAGTTCTGCAGGGCTTTCGTAAAAGCTTCGGAGGTTTTGTACGCGATCCCCTGGAGGCGAGCCTCATATCCCGGCTCTCCCTGTGCGGTCAACGTGTATTCGATCTGATCGAACGGATCCTCGGACCGCAATGAGGAGCCGAGCGAATTGTCAAGATACTCCTGAAACGTCGTCTGCTGCATATTCTCTTCTCCGAGTTCCGGAAGGACGGTGGAAATATAACTGCCAAACATCGGATTGGGCGAGAAAAGCACGATCTGATCGGCCCTGATCGTCTGGCGGTGTTTGTACAGCAAATACGCCACACGCTGCAAAGCTGCGGAAGTTTTCCCGCTGCCGGCCGCCCCCTGAACAATAAGCATCCGGCTTTTGTCGTTCCGGATGATGGCGTTCTGCTCCTTCTGGATGGTTGCCACGATACTCTTCATTTGCGAGTCCGCGTCCTTGCCGAGAACTTGCTGCAACAATTCGTCTCCAATCGTTTCACTCGCGTCGAACATGGTGCGGATGTGTCCGTTCTGAATCTGAAACTGCCGTTTGAGCGTCATCGTCCCATCGATTCGACCTGCCGGCGTGACATAAGAAGCTCGACCCGGAGGATAGTCGTAGTATAGGCTCGCGACGGGGGAACGCCAGTCATAGATCAGAAAATTCAGTCCGTCCTTGTCGACGAAGGAGGATACCCCGATATAGATCTGCTCGCTTGCGTTCAAGCCATCCTCCTGAAAGTCGACGCGCCCAAAATAAGGTGACGGGAGCAACCGTTTCATGCCGTTCCATTGATGCACCAACCGGTTGTGGCCACGCTCTCGTTCGGCCAACATCGCGGACTGCTGCTGAACCGAGTAGAAGGTCTCTTCGAAATCCTCCTGTGTGCTTGTGTTGATCGTAACTTCTTCCCAAAACCGCTTGCGGATGTCCGCAGCCTGATCGCGCAGTCCGATTACCTCCGGCTCCAGTTCGGCGATTCTCGCCTGCAGCTTGTTCCTGACCCGTTCCAGCCGCTCCTGTTCCTGCCGCCAATACTTCGCTTCCATCACTCCCTGAACACACTCCTTTTTCCGGTTTATTGGGGATAAAAAAGAGCATTGACAAATCAAAGTTCCAGATGTAGAATTAAAGTAGGAATAAAAATGGATACGCTCCTTATTTTAATTTTTTCAATAGCGCTATTGATTATATCATAGCGTTAATTTGTGTTCAATTTATTTTTTCACTGCTTTGGCAGAGCTAAAACACTGACCCGGATTGTGAACAGTTTACACAACCACCGCAGAGTTAAGCGCACGAGATGACCCTTGAATTCATCAGGGGTCATTTTTTTTATCGATAAAGCAAGTTTCACTTCGCTAAGCGAATTGAGACTTGCAAAAGCCCTCCGGTTCGCCTTTTGGACCGGAAGGCTTTTGTCAATCTGTTCGGTTAAGCCGTCATATGCCGGCGCTTTCGATCAGCTCGAGCTCGTCGAGCTTCTCGAACTCGGTCAGCACCTTGTACCTCATCTCCTGAAACGCGACGCTCGATTTTTTGCGGGGAAAAGCAAGGTCGATCGGAATAACGTTGCGGATCTCGCCCGGACGCGGCTTCAGGATGACGACCCGGTTGCCGAGAAAAATCGCTTCGTCGATATCATGCGTGACGAACACCATCGTCGTCCTGTCGCTCTGCCATATATCGAGCAGCGCTTCCTGCATATGCGCTCTGGTAAATGCGTCCAGCGCGCCGAACGGCTCGTCGAGCAGCAATATTTTCGGATTGCGCAGCAGCGCTCTCGCGATCGCGACCCGCTGGGCCATTCCGCCCGACAGCTCGCGGGGATAGGCGTTCTCGAAGCCTTGCAGACGGACGAGCCCGATCAGATGGTCGACCTTCCGTCTCACGTCCGGACGCTTCAGCGACAAGTCCGCCGCAATGTTTTTCTCCGCGGTAAGCCAAGGAAACAAGCGCGGCTCCTGAAAAATAAATCCTTTGTCGATACCGGGACCTCCGACCTGCTCGCCGCCCAGCCCGACGTCTCCCTCGTATTCGGTATCGAGGCCGGCGATTATTTTCAGCAGCGTGCTTTTGCCGCACCCGCTCGGTCCGATAACGGTTACGAATTCTCCTTCCTTTACGCTCAAATTGATGTTATGCAGCGCATGAACGGCTCCTTGCTTGGTTTCGAACACTTTATTCAAGCGGCTGATAGTCAGCAGCGGATCCCCCATAGCGATCGATTCCCCTTTCCCGGTTCGCGTATCGATAAAATCGTCAAAGAGGCGCTTTCCCCGGAACGGACGAGAGCCCTCGGGAACCAGCGCCTTCAGTCGACCAGTCGGCGATTACGGCATCGCTTCAGGCAAGCGCGCCGCGCAAAAAGTCGAGCGTCCGCACGAAGGCATCGCGTGCCGACGATACGTGGTAGGACGGCCGCGTATCGTTGAAGAATGCGTGAGGCGCATCCGGATACACATGGTACTCGAACGATTTGCCGGCCGCCTTCAAGGAAGCGGAAAAATCCGGCACGGCATCGGTAATCCGCTTATCGTTCTCGCCGTAGAAGCCGAGCAGCGGCGCCCGGATCGGCTCGATCGGGATGCCCGCCGGCAAGCTGCCGTAATAAATAATCGCTCCCCGCAGCTGCTCGTCGTTCGCGGCAAGAGCTGCCGACAAGCCTCCGCCGAGGCAAAATCCTACGGAAGCCACCCCTTGTCCGCGCGATGGCTCATACGTTTCCCGCAGGAAGGCAGCAGCGGCCGCAGCTTGCCCTACAAAAGCGGGAAATCTGCCTCCCAAATTAAACAGCAGCTCCAGCGTTTGCCCGACCTTCTTCCCTTCGTCGCCCGGCAAGCGCGACAATGCGGCATCCCGCTCCTCCGGATTCCGCCAGGCCGTCTGGGGAATCGTATTCAGAAACGATTTGGCCGCATCGACTCTTCCGAAATCGAGCGCCTCCGGCCGCGATCCGCCTTCCGCGAACAAGTCCGGCGCGAACGCGACATATCCGGCCTGCGCCAATCTCCGGGTCACATCCTGAATATGCTCGTCGACGCCCCATATTTCCTGAAGCACAATGACCGAGGGCAAACTTCCCTTTACGCCTTCCGGCCGGGCGACGTAGCCCGAATACCGGAGCCTTTCTCCGTAAGGAATCCATTCCGTGTGCAGACCCATGCAGAACCTCCCGTATCAGTTATTGGATTGAAGCCTGTCTTCGTGAACGTTCTGACCTAATCGTAGCGAAACTCGGCACACCATGCAAGCGATGCCCATCTACGCGCGATCGTTTCAGCCATTGAAGCTGTCGCGCCAGCGGAGCAGCCTTTTCTCGAAATACCGGACGAGCGAATCGGTCGCTTTGCCGACGATCGCGAATATTAGTATGCCGACGAACACGATAGACGTTTGCGAAAACTGCCTTGCGTCCAGGATGAGGTAGCCTATTCCCTCGCTGGAGCCCATCAGTTCCGCAACGACCAGACCGAGCCAGGCGACGCCAAGCGACAGCCTCAGGCCGAGCAATATATTCGGCAAAGCGGCCGGCAGCACGAGCCGCACGATCTGCTTCCAACGGCTGAATTCCAACACCTTCGCCACCTCGAACAGCTTCGAATCGACTCCCCGGATTCCGAGGAACGTATTGACGTAGAGCGGGAAAAACGCCCCTTTTGCAATGAGCAGCACTTTGGAAAATTCGCCGAAGCCGAACCAAAGGATGAACAGCGGCGTTACGGCCAAATGCGGAATCGTGCGCAGCATTTGCAGGGACGGGTCCAATGTGTCTTCTACCCTTCCTGAAAAGCCGACGGCAAGTCCCGCCGTCAGTCCGAGCGCTCCGCCCAATAAAAAGCCGACTGCCGCGCGGAACAGGCTGATCTTCATATGACCGAACAATTCCCCGGTACTCGCCAGTTCCCAGAACGAGACGAAAATGGTGGACGGCGTGGGCAAAATCGTAGACGAGACGATGCCGCTCCATCCGGCGATTTGCCACACGGTCAATACGAATACGGGAAGCAGCAGTCCGATCCAAAGCTTTCGGAGCCGCACGGACGGCTTGCCCGCCTTCGGTTTCAGAGCCGGGCCCGATACGGCCTGCGGGCTCCCGAGAGCTCCCGCTTGATCGGTCATATCCTATCACTCCTTTTTGGAAGCCAAGTCCGTGCCGCAACAAAAAAGAGACGTCGCTTCTCCTTGAAGAGGCGCGTCTCCGGCAGTCCGGTTGACCCGTTCCATTTTATTCGGCTCAATGACCATTTATTCCTAGGTGATTAGTGTGATTTGTTGCCATACTACCAATAACGACTTGTAAAGTCAACCCTTTTATCCCCTAAAAAATTACAATTGACTTTCCCGATCACAGTTGTTATGATTCAAACCGTACTATTCCTATAGTTTTTATAAGTTTTAGATCGACCGGATCGCCGGAGACCGATGCGCTTTTGTGCATTGCGTCTCTTTTTTATTTGCCCGCACATGCCGATCCGGCTTTGCATCCATCCATCTTCGATATCGAAAGGGGCTTGAATGTTATGACAATCCGGGCAACTTATTGGCTCCGGGGCATCCTGCTCGCAGCTTTGGCCGCCGTGCCGCTCGTCGGTTGCGCTACGGCGGACCCGGCCGGCAAGACGCAGCAAACGCAATCCCAGGCGGGAAGCGCGGCGGGAGAAACGGTACGCAAGGAGAAAGTAACCGTCAACATCGGGGTCCAAGGCAAAACCGGCATTTTGCCTTATGCGCGGGAAAAAGGATATTTCGAGAAGGCGTTCGCCAAAGTCGGCGCGGAGGTAAAGTGGAATGAATTCGCGAGCGGCCCTCCTCACTTCGAGGCGTTGGCGGCAGGCAGGCTCGATTTCGGCGCGACGGGCGGCACCCCGCTCATCTCCGGTCAGACGGGCGGTGTCGATTTCCGTGCGATCGCCGTAACCGCAGACGGCAGGAAGGGCAACATGATCGTCATTCCGAAAAACAGCCCGATCAAGGAGCTGAAAGATTTGAAAGGCAAAAAGATCGCCGTGGCGAAAGGAAGCAGCGCTTATAACTTCCTGTACATGGCGATCGATAAAGCGGGGCTGAAAGGAAACGACATCAAGGAAATCCAGCTTCAGCCCGACGAGGCCCGGCCCGCGCTCGATACGGGAGCGATCGACGCATGGTCGATCTGGGAGCCGTACGCGACGACCGCGGTATTCCAGACCGGGGCGACCATTCTCGTATCCGGCGAAAATTTGAACATCAACGCCCCGAGCTTCCTAGTCGCCAGGACGAAGTTTACGAAAGACTATCCGGACTTGACCGTGCTTTTCCTGAAAACATACGAGGAGGCGCGGAGCTATTACGCGAGCCACCAGGACGAGGTGACGGACGATTTGGTCAAATCGCAAAAGCTGGATAAGGCGATTATCGGCCAAGTATTGAAAAACACCGATCCGATCACCTCCCCGACCACTCCCGAATTCGCCAAGGCGCATCAGGAGCAAGCCGATTTCCTGCTCTCGGTCGGGGCGATCAACAAAAAGCTGGATACGTCGCAGGTGATCGACAACAAATTCGTGGAGCAGGCTCTGGACGAAATCAAGAAAGGAAAATGACCATCCTTCAGGCGTCGCGGTTACATCCTTCAATACATCCTGTCCTGGGCAATCAAATTGACAGACGGTACCCCGCCTGCCGTATAAGCCGCCAAATTCGTCACGAAAATGTCGACGACGCGGCGGTTATATTCGGTCGTGACACCGGTATGGTGCGGGGTCAAAATCACATTGTCGAGCCCCCACAGCGGATGGTCGGCGGGCAGCGGCTCTTGTTCGAACACGTCGAGACCCGCGCCCGCAATGCTTCCTTCGCGCAAAGCCTCGACGAGCGCTTCCGTATCCGTCGTTCCTCCCCGTCCGATATTCATGTAGAAAGCGCTCGGCTTCATCAGCTTGAAGCTTTCCCGCCCGATTATATGTTTCGTCTCCTCGGTCAGCGGCAGGCAGTTGACGATATAATCGCTTTCCGCCAGCACCCCCTCCAATCCCTCGAAAGTCGTCATCCGGTCAACCGATTGTTCGGCCGCTCCGGACCTCCGCACTCCAATGACCGTCATCCCGAACGCTTTGGCGATTTTGGCGATTTCCTTGCCGATCTCGCCTACGCCCAATATGAGCATCGTCCGACCGTGCGCCTCGCCGAGCCGGGAGGAAGGCTCCCATTTCCGTTCGGATTGATTGCGCACCGAACGATGAAGCTGGCGGGTGAAAGCCAGCAGCATCGCGAACACCGACTCGGATATCGGATAAGGATGTACGCCGCTCGCGTTCGTGAGCCATATTCCTTTGCGCTTGATCGTGTCTAGAGGCAGCCTGTCGATTCCCGCCCCCCACGTCTGCAGCCATTTCAGCGCGGCTCCGGGCTCGAGGGAGAGCTGCTTCGCCTTGGCATTCCAGCCGCATATGATTTCCGCTTCCTTATAGTGCCGTTCCTCCGTCGATTGATCCGCGGCGACCACATTCCAGTCCGGCGCGGCGCGGCGGATCGTGTCCATGAGGTGCTGCTCCAGCTTGTTGATTACGAGCAATGTCCGTTTCGTCATGCGTCATTCCCTCCCGGCTTATAAGGTTCGTACTTCCTATCATACATCATGTACGCCGTCATTGTCCGCCCGCCCCTTGGGAAAATCCGTTTCTTCGGACAGCGGTCCCGATCGATAGTCCGCACTTCCGATCGTCAGCCGACAACTGAAAAAACGCTTTCAGGCAGGGATTCGCCAAATTAGCAAGAATAGTCCCCGCTGTGTTCGAATACCGGGCAAATACGGGTAAATATCGCGGCTTTCCCGGCTGGAACGCGGGTGAAAGTTTCCATATCGCGCAGTATAATGTACCTTTGAGACGAAAATTGATAACGGGAAGTGGTTCAAGTTGCAATCACCGCGTCTGCTGCTCGGTTATTTGAAAGCGAACTGGTACATTTACGCCTGCGCCATCCTCGCAATAACCGTAGCAAACGTCGTACAGTCGCTTTACCCCCGCGTCTTGGGCGATTTCACCGACACGCTGCAGGCGGGCGGCATTACCCGCTCGGCGATAATCGATTCAAGCCGGAAGCTGTTTCTGATCGGGATTACGTTCGGCGTGCTGGCCGGGATCGGCCAATATGTCGTCATGCGGCTCGGACGGCGCTTCGAATTCGTTACGCGCCAGAAGCTGTTTGCCCACTTTACGCGCCTGAGTGAAAACTATTACTCGAAGAACGGCGTCGGAAAGATGCTCAGCTATGTCATGAACGATGTGACGTCCGTAAGGGAATCGATTTCTATGGGCATCAACCAGACGACCAACGCAGTCATTCTCATTATCTCCGTCATGGTCATGATGTCGCTCAGCTCGATTCCCGTCTATTTGATCCTCGTCTGCATGATTCCGCTGCTGGCCATTCCGTTCGTCGTCGTCCTGTTCGGTCCGATGATCCGCAACCGGTCGATGAAGGTCCAGGAATCGCTGGCCAAAATGACGGAGACGGCGGAGGAGCAATTCGGCGGCATCCGCGTCACGAAAAAATTCGCCGTCGAACCGATCATGCGCGGACGGTTCGGGCAGACCGTCGACCGGATTGCGGACAATCAGCTCCGGCTCGTCCGGATGTCCTCGATCTTTCAAGCGCTGCTGCCGTTTCTGGGCGGCTTATCGCTTATTATCGCCATCGCCTTCGGCGGGTATTTGACGATCCAGGGCTCGATCACGATCGGGCACTTCGTCGCGCTTACGCTTTATTTGCGGATGATCGTCAACCCGCTTCAGCAGATCGGCAACGTCATCAATACGATGCAGCGGTCCCGCGCCTCGCTCGTCCGGCTGAACAACATGCTGTCCGTGCAGCCGGATATCCGCGAGATCGATGGGGCGAAGCCGCTTGCGTCCGGGGCGTCGGATATTCATATCCGTCAGCTGTCGTTCGCTTATCCGGGAGCGGATCAACAGGCGCTGCGAAATATCGATCTGACCGTGGCGTCAGGCAAGACGCTCGGCATTATCGGCAAAACCGGCAGCGGCAAAACGACGCTCGTCAAGCTGCTGCTGCGCGTCTACGAGCCGCCGGAAGGAACGATCCGCATCGGCGGTGACGATGTCCGATCGACTACGCTGGCAAGCCTGCGTTCCCAAATCGGCTATGTCCCGCAGGACGGCTTCCTGTTCAGCACGACGATTCGCGACAATATCGCCTTCTCGAACCGCGGAATCTCGGTGGAGAAAGTCGAGCATGCCGCAAAGCAAGCCCAAATTTATACGAACATTATGGAATTTCCGGAAGGCTTCGAGACGAAGCTCGGCGAACGGGGCATTACGCTGTCCGGCGGACAACGGCAAAGAACGAGCCTGGCCCGCGGATTTTTGAAGGATGCGCCGATTCTCGTGCTCGATGACAGCGTCAGCGCTGTCGACGCGGTGACCGAAACGGACATCATCGACAACCTGCGCACGTCGCGCCGGAACAAAACGACGATCATTATCGCCCACCGGATCAGCGCGATCAAGCACGCCGACGAAATCGTCGTAATGGACAAAGGAACGATCGTGCAGCGGGGAACGCACGACCAACTGCTGGCGCAAAAAGGGCTTTATGCTTCCCTCTACGCCATTCAAGAGGAGGGGACGCGCAATGCCGAAGGAAAAGCCTAATACCGGCAATCGGGATGCGGAAATCAGCAGCTCCTACAATGTGAGCAAGGAAGACCGCCGAGCCGCCTTCCGCGCCATGCTCGCATACGCCAAGCCGCACCGCGGCCGGTTTGCCCTTATCTTTCTATTTACGCTGTTCGCCATCGCGGCCGATTTGCTACAGCCCTATTTGGTCAAAATCGCGATCGACGACAACCTGCTGGTCGGCAAAAACGATTACGGCATGCTTATACTCATCTGTGTCATTTACTTTGTATTCGTAGTGATCGGCCTCGTCTTCACTTATTTGCAAAACAATTTGCTGCAATATGTGGGGCAAACGATCGTCGCCCGCATCCGCAAGGAGCTGTTCGGGCATATCTCGAAGCTGTCGATGTCGTTCTTCGACCGGTTTCCGAACGGAAGTCTCGTAACTCACGTATCGAGCGATACGGAAACGCTCAATCAGTTTTTCACCCAGGTGCTCTTGAGCCTGATGCGCGACGGCATGACGCTCATCTTCATCATTGCGCTCATGTTCCATCTCGATCCGGTACTGGCGGGCTACAGCATGATTTTGCTGCCGATCATCGCGGGGATTGCCGTCGGGTTCCGCTCCTACATGCGCAAAGTATATCAAATTACGAGAACGCAGCTGTCGAGGCTGATCGCCTTCACTGCGGAAAACCTGGCCGGCATGAACCTCATTCAAGCGTTCCACCAGCAGAAGCAGCAGCAAGGCTCGTTCGACGAGCAGAATCGACGCTACTTCCGCTCCAACGTGCGCGAAGTGACGACCAACGTGCTGTTCAACCGGTCGTTCGATATACTCGGCAACTTGTCCGTCGCCTTCATCGTCTGGATCGGCGGAATGGCGGTATTCGAACGGACGATGGAGTTCGGGGTGCTGTACGCTTTCATCACCTATATCCGGCAATTTTTCCAGCCGATCAACTCGATTACGCAGCAATGGAATACGCTCCAATCGACGACCGTATCGATGGACCGGCTATGGCGGCTGTTCTCGATTCAGCCCGCGGTTCAGGATGCCGAACGTCCGTCGACGATGAAGCAATCTTCCGTTCAAGGCCGCATCGATTACGACGACGTGCACTTCAGCTATCAGGAAGGCGTGCCGATTTTGTCCGGACTGAACTTGCATATCGCACCGGGCGAAATGATCGGCATCGTAGGCGCCACCGGGGCTGGCAAAAGCTCGCTGATGAGTCTGCTGTGCCGGTTTTACGACGTGCAGCGGGGCAGCGTGCGCATCGACGGTACCGATATCCGCGACATTCCGCAAGCGTCGCTCCACCGGATCGTCGGCCTCGTGCAGCAGGAGCCGTTTCTGTACTCGGGCAGCATCATCGACAATGTGCGCCTGTTCGACGAATCCGTATCCCGCGAGGAAGTGATCCGCGCATGCCAATTCGTAGGCGCGGAAGGCCTCATTACCCGGCTGAAGGACGGCTATGACACGATGCTTTCCGAACGGGGCAGCGGCTTGTCGGCGGGAGAGCGCCAGCTCATTTCGTTCGCGCGGATCGTCGTGTTCCGGCCGAAAATATTGATTCTCGACGAAGCTACCGCCAATCTCGATTCGTATACGGAGCAGCTTGTCCAGACCGCGCTGCAAATCGTCTCGAAGGGCCGTACGACGCTGGTCATCGCGCACCGGCTGTCTACCATTATGCAGGCCGACCGGATCATCGTCATGCGGTCCGGCGAAATCGTCGAGGAAGGCAGCCACCGCCAGCTGATTCAGCTGGGAGGCTACTATGAGCAGTTGTACAGCCATTCGCAAGGAACCCATGCCGTCGGGTAATGTTCGCCCTTACGGACAAAAAGCCTCTCTACCTGGTAGAGGGGCTTTTGTATGTTTCTCTTTTTAGACGAGATCTTGCAAATCCGCGCCTTCCAGAACAACAGCCGCATGCTAGCCGATTTCCGGGACGACAAAGCGGATTTGACCTTCCTCCTGTCAGAACGGCAGCTCCGTGTTTCCGGGAACCACATAGACGCGATCGGCGGATGTCCATACGGCTATCTCAATTTTACCCGCCGGAACGATTTCCTCGATGAACGTCTTCGAGCCGGCCGCTTTATCTCCCCGGACATTCGTCAAGCGTACCACAATGCGGAATGGCTGGTGCATTGCGTTGACTTCCTCAGAGAGGGGGGCGTCGACCTTTATGAACGGGTCCGGGTATAGGGCGTGCATGCCGTTCAAATAAAGCGTACAGAGCCAAGGCGAGCCGGTACGCCAAAACGCGGACTCGATCGGACTCGATCGGAACCGAAGAAAAACAGGCTCGCTCGATCTCCGTACGAATGGGAAACGACGGCCGGATATGGGGTCGGACGAGCCGAATGCGCATGCTGATAATAGACGTGTCGATGCGTCGATGCGTCTTCGCTTCCAAAGCGGGGTCCGTGAACTTGGCCCATACACTCGCCCGCTAGCAAGGATCGGGATGCCTTTCTTAGGGCGCTTACAAGGTAAGTGGAAAACATGCATGTAATTGCAGCATCACAAGCCGATTGCGATGTTTTGCTGGAAAAGATGCAGCTATTTCCTTACTATGACGGCGTTCGGCGACGATTCGGTAGAATTAACTGGACTTTTTCCAGCTAACTAACGGCACAGACGATTTTTCCCGAAAATAACTGTACCTTTTCCATTTGCAGGAAGATAGGTCAGGAGAGCGAGAACGCCGGGAGGGAAGAACGCGGTAATCGATCCTTTCATCCTCCGATATCGGGCAGTTCGCCGCTTTAGCGAAGTTGCACTTCTTTACTGATAAATTGCGTAAGGGAATGAAGACCAACAAAAAAGCTCCGGTGTTTGGCCGAAGCTCGATCGGGCATCCTTTTATTTCTTGGCTTTCAACTCCGCTATCTTCTTGTTGAACTCTTCCTCTCCTTCTTTGAGCAGCGTATTTACATCGGATTTTCCGTTCACATAGTTGAGCATTTTCGAGCTGATTGTACTGAGTCCGGTAGAGTTGTATGGAGAAGACAAGATCGGATCCGGATATTTTTGCGTGAATACGGCTTTCAAGTTTTTGCCTTTGGCGGCCGGATTGTTCTCGAACGCATGCTCCAGCATTTTCGCATTATCTTTCAAAGCGGTTATCCGTCCGTTCTTGGTCGCCTCCATCTGTACGTCCGGATCGGTGCTCAAGTACGCCATAACCTGGAACGCCACATCGGCATGTTTGCTTCCTTTCGGAATGACGAAGCCGTCGGAAAATACGCCTACACCTACTCCCGGCTTATCCTTGAATGTCGGGAATGTGACGATGTCCCATCTCAAGCCTGCTTTCTCAGCCCCGGCCATATCGTAGTTTTGCAGCTGCAATATTTCCGGCATCATCGCGACCGTGCGATTGGTCAGAAAGTTGTTGCGCACATCGCCGAACGATTTGATTTGTGGAGCATTGGGATAATCGTTTATGCTTTTCATAGTATCAAACATGCGCTTCCATCCGTCGGTTGCGAAGGCGGCTTTCTGCCCGGTGCTGTCCACATAGGAAAGGCTCAGCTGGCTTTGTACCCGGTTCAGTCCGGTCGGCGGAAGGAGTCCGATATACTGCGTATCCCCGTCCTTACGAGATATCCGCTTGCCGAGCTCGATCGCTTCGTCCCATGTCATATTGTCTTTCGGATAGGCGACGCCGAACTTGTCGAAGATGTCCTTGTTGTAATGCAGGGCGAATACGAGGACGTTGTACGGCATGTAAAGGATTTCTCCCTTAGGCGAATACGACTTGATGCTGTCGACCATTTTCGCATCGAACTTGCTGTTGAAATCGAAACCGTGCTTTTTGGCAAGCGCCGTCAAATCCATCGGCACGTCTAAGTCGGCAAGCGGTCCGCCCATATTCGTAAGCCCTTGCCAGATGATATCGGGAATATCGTTCGTCGCGATCAAATCCTGAATTTCGCTGCCTTTCTTGTTCTCGACCACCTGAAGCGTCACATGCGGGAACTTTTTCTTCACGAATTGATTAATATATTTCTCGAAATCATCGAGGACCGTCATCGTATAAAATTTTAGCGTAACGGGCTCCTGCTTCTCCGGGGCTTTTGTCGCTCCCTGCTCCTGCGGAGCGTTTCCCTGTCCGCCGCAGCCTGCCAATAAAGCGGTTACAATCCCGGCCGCCATCCATGCTTTTCCATGTTTCAGCATCATCATCGCAGTCCCACCTCTTTTGATATGACTAACCCTTTTCTACATGCGATTCATTTGTCTGTGCTCCAAGTCCGTGTCAGCAGGCGCCAAGTTGTCGTCGTCCGAAAATGTCCAAACGGTGCGATCCGGACGAGCTTGCAAATCGCCTCAACCCCTTCCTCGAAATTCGCCTCTATTATGAAATTATCCGGCACATTCACGGATAAGTGAGGATTCCAATTCGTTCCTTATTACAGAACAACGTTCCTTTATACTGGCAAAATAAAAGAAAAACCATATGCAACCGGTTACATTTCAGAATACGCATTCCGCTGATCTAGAGTGCGAAAAAGAAACTGCTGCGGGATGGAAAACTATTCCGAGATGGCGGTATATGCAAGTATTGGAATCACCTAAGCATGAACGATTAAGAAACGGCATAATCTTGTATCGGAAAGGGAAAGCGCTTTTTCTAGGCGATTAGGTTCTTTATTAAAGAACCAGGTTCTCATTAATTAGAGTACCATGTCTTTTTCCATGTTTCAATACAAATTTTTACGCAGTAAGATACGGGATGGCCGGGAAAAGCTTCCCGGCCGGACACTTCAGGCATATTCCACACTTTCTGCACTAACTGTACTATCTGCACTTCCTGCACTTCCTGCACTTCCTGCACTTCCTGCA
>NZ_VDCQ01000106.1 GCF_006265175.1 Paenibacillus hemerocallicola
TCGGACTGAGTCTTTACTAGCAGGCTGACGACGGAGTCGACGGTCACGCTTTTCTCGCCAGCGATGGCTGCGAGCGTCTTGCCGGATTTGATCGCCGTAGCGAGCTCGTCTTTCGTAGTGCCGAGAAGAGTGGCAAGCTCGTCGGAAATGCCGAAGCCGAAGACGCCGCCGCGAATGCCGCCTCCATCTTGTCCTGACGCTCCGCCGCGCTTGCCTCCGAAAAGCTTCCCGCCTTGATCCTGCTGCTGGGTCTGGGATTGGTCCGCAGTTGCTGCGGCGTTAACGTAATGGTGGGCCCAGAGGCCTCCGCCCAACGTAAGTGCCAGTGTCATCGTGCCTGCAACGATCGTCTTTAAACGTTTCATGTCGATTTCCGCCTTTCGCGATTAGGTTTATAGGGGTACATATGTAGCTCCTGGTGTGTAGTGTGCTGCGTCTAAGGGGTTCTCACCTCCTTGTCGTACTTTCATCATAGACGGCGAAACTTAAATGGAAGTGAAGATAGGCTGAACGTTTGCTGAATGTTGCGGGTAATTAAAGATTGGCGAGCGCGCATCGTATATTTGATGGAACAGACGGCGTATCTCTTGGACGGATCGGTTATGATACGGGCCGCCGAAAGGACCGGTTATGCGAAACAGTCGAATCACGCGTACAATCCTTAAGCATGCTGTCCATGAGAAGCTTCATGCTGTTAATAAAGCTACATCGGTTCAAGGAACCGGATTCCGTTCTCTTCCCGATTGGATATAGGGAACGAATGCCGCATCCGCGTAAATGGAAGCCGCATGCGGACGGGCTGAATAAGACAAGGCCGGGATTTATTAACGGCATAAAAAAAGAGCCGGCTTCGTTCCTTCGCGAGGGAGCGAACCGGCTTGTATGGCCAATTTCATTTATCGTTTTATTCCGGGCTTGCTCGTGATGCCCGGCTTCGGGAACGATGCCGTTTTTCGGGTGGCGGCGCGAAGGGCTTCCCGCTTCGGATGGAGACTCGTCGTGGCGGCTTTCGGTCCGAGCAAGGATCCGAAGGAATTAAACATGTTAAGCATCGGGCCGAATTGCTGGAACATCCGGACCATTTTCTGGACTTTGCCCATCGTCGACATGATCCCGTCCAGGCCTCCCATCTGGTCCAGAAACGGCAGGAAGCCGCGGCTCTCGGTGTTCTGGGCGGCGGGACCGGGGGAGAGCAGGCCGCGTACTTGAGTTTTGTTCAAATAAGGGGTGGGGACGGAATTGCTTTTACGGGCCGCCGGACGTTTTGGAAACTTGTTGCGATTGGCGGATACGCGTCTCTTATTGTTCATCGTGCGCTCATTCCTTTTCTTCATGCTTATCATTCGTTCTCTTCTACAATATGAAAGGCTTCGCGGAAGCGCGTGGGTCACGAGCACAGGTCGAGCAACATTGGCGGGGGCCCGCCGATCGGCCGAAAGCGGCCCCAATGGCAGGGTGTGGATGAGCATCGAACGAATCTGTGATACGATAGAAAGGAATGATCTGCCAATACACCCCAAGGAGGCGGCCGTATGTGTCCGATAGGAGAGTGGGAACCGGCTGAGCCCGGCGTCCAACGCAAAATTTTCGAGCCAGGGAGCTCGATCATGATGATGGAAGTGCAGTTCGAGGAAGGAGCGGAAGGGTACGTACACAGCCATCCGCACGAGCAACTGTCCTATTGCTTGAAAGGAACGATCGAATTTACGATCGACGGGGTGAAGACGGTCATCCGGGCGGGGGACACGATATTTATTCCGGGCGGTGCCAAGCATGGCGTGAAGGCGCTGGAGCCGAGCGCGCTGCTGGATGCCTTTACGCCGCTTCGCGACGATTTGCTGAAACGGGGATAGCCCGATAACCCGCGTAGAATAACGATTACGAGATATATTGCCGCGATGCGCGCACCAGCGTATCCGGCTTTTTTTTGCAAACGGATGAAACTTTTTTTTGCGATTTTGCAACATTATCCGGAATAATGCCGTTTATGCTTTTGAAACCAGCTGGAACAATAGACAGAAGGGAAGTTGAACCGAATATGAACAATCGAATGAAAAAAGGCATCGCGACACTATTCGCACTGTCCATCTCCATCACCGGAGGGGCTGCTTACGCCGCGAACGATGCTGTTCCTCAGCCGATAAGCGCAACGATCATCTCCACAGCGATCCATCAACAAATCCAAATAGCGATCAACAATGAAGCTCTTGCCGCCGGCGGGTACATAAAGGCGGACGCCAAGGAACCGATGCTGCCGCTCCGCGACGTTGCCGAAGCTATGGGCATCAAGGTGACATGGAACGAAACCGACCGGTCGGCCGAGCTGACCAAGGATCGGCTGTGGACGACGGTGAAGCTGGACGAGGACCGCTATGTATTGAATAAAATGTACAAGCCGCTCGGAACGGCGCCGGAGCTGACGGACAGCAAAACGTACGTGCCGGCATCGTTCGTCAGCGAGATTTTGCATGCGGCGGTGAAAATCGAAGGGAGCTCGGTGTCCATTACGACCGAGGAGGAACGGAAGACGACAACGACGAAAGGAGTCGTTAGCGCGGTATACGAGGGCAATGGCCGGCAAACGGTCCGGATAAACGGCATCGGCCCGGATGGCCTTGTCCTGAACGTCGGAGCCGATACGGTATATGAGAAAGCCGACGGGACGAAGCTGACCTTCGCGGACATGACTCTCGGTCTGGAAATCGAAGCGGAGCATTCCTTGGCGGCTACGCTCAGCCTTCCGCCACAAACGGCGACCTACAAGATTACGGTTCTTGACGGGCAGACGGAAGCGAAGGACATCATCGGCACGGCCGGCTTGATCGAGGAAGTCCGCACGAGCGATGACGGTGCGACCAGCCTTCGGATCAAAGGCGCCGGGCTCGGCGACCAATCGCCGTCCGAAGTCGTGCTGCGCCTGGCGGATACGACCGAGCTCATCAATGTGAACGGCGAAGCGATAGAGAAGAGCTCCCTCGAGAAAGGCGCCAAGGTGATCGGCTATTACACTGGCCTGCTGACCAAAAGCTTGCCGCCGATCGGTACGGCTTGGAAAATCGTCTTGCAAGCCCCGGCCGACGATGCAGCCTCGAAGCCGGAGTAAGGAAATTAATTAACGCGGTTAACATTAAGGTCAGAAATAGAATGAAGCTCCATAGGTCGCATCCGTGCGGCTAATGGGGCTTTTTTTATTCGAGAGTGCATTCCCAAATGAGAGGCGGACGTGTATAATTCAGATAATCCTACAGGAAAAGAGGGATTAAGATGGGCAACGTGCCCGACTCGATACCGCGACCGTTGGTCCGGGCAAACCAATGGGTAATCGTCATTTCGGTTATTTTGGTATGGATTACCGGAGTTTACTGGATATTGGCCATTCCGCTGCTGGCGGGGGCGATGGGCGTTTTCTTCGATTTCAATCCGATTATGAGGTTCGCCAAGCTGTTTCTGCGCAAGCCCATGACGGCCTACATCCCTGAGGAGAAGGCGGGGCAGAAGTTTAATCAGCTCATGGCCGTCAGTTTCCTGCTGCTGGCCTTGATCGGGTATTCGTTCGAATGGCCGGTCGTGGCGTACTTGTTCTCGGCGATGGTCGGAATCGCCGCCTTCGTGGCCATATTGGGCTTCTGCGTCGGATGCTTTATTCGTTTCCAATGGCTTAGGTATCGGCAAAGACATTCCTGACCGCCTTGGCCTTATCGTGTCTCGCACCTGGGATTGCCTTCCGTTGCTCCACATCTTGTTTCAGAAGGCAATCCTTTTACTTACCGCCCCCGATCGCACGGTAATCAAAAATCTCCATAGGCTTCCTATCCGGCCTTTCCATATGCATGACTGCCTTCTGACTCCGATTATCGCAACTCGGCTGCACGCTTGCGATATTCCCTCGCCGTTACTCCTTTCATTTCCCGAAACACGCGACTAAAGCTGCGGAATGACTCGAAACCGACCGCAAGACCGATCTCGGATATGGTCATGTTGGTATGAAGCATCATGCTGCAAGCGCTCTCAACTCGAATGTGATGGAGATACTCTATGAAGTTTTGGCCGATAAGCTCCTTGAAGCTGCGGCTGATATGAGCCGCGCTGATGCCGAAGTGGCGCGCCAAATCATCCAGTGTCAAACTGTCCGCATAGTGGGAATGCACGTAATGCTGCAAGTACGAGAACCAGTTTTTTTTACTTTGCCGTGAAAATGCTGTGAAGCTCCACGCATTACCGCTCGTACTGTTAGCCCGAATAAATAGAAGAATCAGTTCTGTCAGTTTAGCCCGGACCATATAAAAATTTCCAACGGAATTCGGCTGCCTATATTCCTGGAGGAGCTCTTCGATCAAGCGCATCACTCGCTCATGCTCTTTGCCATCCAGATCGGCGAAGGAAGGCGTGAGGGGACCGATCCCGTACAGCAGACGGGACAATTCGGAATCGTCTTGTGTTCCGAACAGCAGATGCAAGTCGAAGAAACAGCAATATTTCAGGCTGGACTTGTCGGAAGCGGATTCTATGGAATGAATGTGGTGGGGCAGAGTAAAGGAAACCGTTCCAGGATTGAACGGATGACGAACGCCGTTGATGATTTGAAAGCCGCTGCCTTTTGCAAAATATGTAAACTCCACAAAGTCATGATGGTGCGGTCGCACGTCTTTGATCATGGCCGACCTGATAAAAAAGCGGATTTTCCCCTCGGCTGAAACATTCTCAATACCCTTCATGCCAACCTGATGTTCGGGATACAAGATTTTGCCCAACGAGAGCTCCCCCTATATATCAAAATGTGTCTGTATTCGGTCAAAAAATGACGCGTTTGCCCTTTCGTATTATTTTACCATAAAAGTGCCGATTCGATGGTCTGGAGTTCGATACTTGTATGGATGAAAATGGAGGGGTGTCATAATGATGAAGATGAAGGCGGCTGCTTCGGTGGTACTGGCTGTTTCACTCACGGCCGGCTGCGGCAAGGGAACGAGTGGCGTCAGCACGGGCGGGAATGAATCCAAAACAGGCGTAATCAATACGGAAGCTCAGCAAATTACAGTCGTACATTACGCTTTGGCTGAAGAGGATTTCAATAAAACTTACGGAGATCCGCTCCGCAAAAAATTCCCGAATGTAGTGTTGAAGTATGTCGTTCCTGCCAAAGGTCAGAAAATACAGGATCTGGTCTCGGCTGGAGAATCGATGGACATCGTATTCGATTCGATCGGTCAGGTGCATGCGAATATATACTCATTGGAATTGCAAACGGATATCACGCCGTTGATCCAATCGAAAAAATACGATTTGAGCAAGCTGGAACCGACTGCCGTCGAGGCAATGAAAGGGATCGCAAAAGGCGGCATGTATGGTCTGCCTGTGAACTTATCTCCTGCAGGCTTATTTTACAATAAGGACTTGTTCGATAAATTTGGAGTAGGGTATCCGAAAGACAACATGTCCTGGGATGAAGTGTACGATTTGGCCAAAAAAATGACAAGGTCCGAGGGAGGCGTCCAATATCTGGGTTATACGACTTCATCAGGGCATCAAGCACTGACCAATCAATTCGGTCTCAGCTTTATTGATCCGATTTCTGAAAAAGCGGTAATGAATTCCGACGGTTGGATAAAAGTGATGCAGAGCATTGTCCGATTTTATCAAATACCGGGGTACAACTTAACGTCCAAGGATCTGGCTGTCGCCAGTATGAGGGATATGTATGCAGTTGAAAAGAGGGTAGCCATGTATACGAATTTCTCCGGAGTAACAGATCCCGAAGGTATGAATTGGGACGTCGTAACGATTCCTACTTATCCAGATGCTCCCGGTATCGGAGTTCAGCCATATCCGACTTATTGGCACGTTACTTCAAACAGCAAAAATAAAGAACTGGCCTTTGATATGATCGCGTGGCTTACATCAGAGGAATTTCAAGTGCCATTTACGCGTAAAGGCAACGCTACGATATTGAACGATCCTGCCATCAAGCAGCAATTCGGACAGGACACGCCCACTTTGAAAGGTAAAAACGTCTCGGCCCTATTCCCCGCCAAACGGCCATCGCCCAGCTACTTCTCGCCTTACCATTCCTTGGCGTACAGCAAATTTCCTGCCGCTTTCACTCAAATTGCCTCCGGCCAGAAGGATGTAGTTACGGCTTTGCGGGAAGCCGATGAACAGGCGAATAAGGCAATTGAGGTCGAAAAAGCGGCTCGATCCGGCAAGTAAGACGTTGTAAGAATTCGAAGACCGCACCGAGCATGTCCGTCGCAATATATAGTGCCTCACAGCTTCATCGTGTAAACCAGCACCGTATCGATAAGAACGATGGCCAAGAAAACGGCGGCAAGCGTGGAACGTCCTGCCGCAAATAAAGCTGCCGCGGCCGAACCGAATACGAATAGCTCCAGCAGGATCCGCACCGGAACGGCTGCCGGAACCGACGCTTTGGGCGAGATGAAGGTTCCCCAGACGACAGCGGCCGCGAGCGGGGCGCCGATCCCGAGCAGCAGCTTCATCGGCAGCCCGGCTCCGTTGCGGAAGCCCCAATAGGCTAAAGCGCCCAATGCGGCGAGCTCCAGAAGAAACCTCACGGCGAGTACGGCATATTGGACGAAAATCATGGCTGCCCTCCGTCTACCGGTGCTTTGGACCGGATCGTATGAATGCCAGCAAGGAAAGCATCCAGCAGCAGGCGAAAGCTTTTGTCCAGATCGAGCGGCAGCCCGAAGCCGCCCTTCTGCTCGAGGGAGGCGAAGCCGTGCAGGACGCTGCGCAGCCCGCGAATGGCGTGCAGGGCATCGTCGTTCTCCAAGCCGTATCCGTTCATGAGCCTCACGAGCAAATCGACGAGCTTCTTGCCGGCCTGCACCACTTCCGGGGCATGGGGGTCCGGGGCGCGCAAGGTCAGGTCGTACAAGCCCGGACGGGAGCGGGCAAAGGCGATGTACGCTTCCCCGAAAGCGCGAATGGCGTCATCCCCGGAACGTCCGACGGCCGCGTCGGTCAATTTGGCGTGAAGCTGCTCCAGCCCGTAGACGGAAAGCTTGGCGCGCAAGCCGGGCAGGCCGTCTACATGGTTGTACAGCGAGGGAGTGCGGACATTCAGTTTTTTGGCTAGCGTCGCCAAAGAGAGGCCTTCGATTCCTTGCGTATCGGCGATTTCCGCCGCGGCCTGCAGCAGAATAGTCAGATCGAGTCCGATTCTGGGCATGTTTATATCTCCTTCCTGGTTCCGCCATGTTGAAAAGCTTGCTCCGCATCGCCGATCGCCCGCTCCAGAGCCGCGGCAGGCTTTGGAAGCATGCGCCCGTGACCCACTGCCAGCAGTGACGGTTTGTGCTCCAGCAGCTTGCGAACGCTCTCGAGCGCCAACTGTTTGCTCCAGGTAGCCATTGCGGGGAAAGGAAACAACGGCTTCATCTGCCCCGATACGGCTACTCCGCCTCTTGTCTGGATCGCATCCCCGGCGATCAGGGCGCGGCTGCGCGTGTCGAGGAAAGCCATCGAGCCCGGCGTATGTCCCGGAGCGGCTATGGCGAGCAAGGAGCCGATCCGGTCGCCGTCCGCGAGGAGCACGTCCGGCCGCGTCTTCACCTTTTTGGGTACGCCGCCGCGGATCGGCGTGGCCGGCTCGCCGGCGTCCAGCGAGACGTCTCCGGCGAGCAATCGGGCATCTCGTGCGGAAATATGGACCGGGACGCCGGGCAGCAATTCCTTGAGCGCGTCGAGTGCGCCGATATGATCGTCGTGAGCATGCGTCAGGACGATCCGGGTAATCGGCTTGCCGATTCGCTCGGCCGATCGGAGAATGGCTTTGCTGCTATAGGGCAGCGCAGCGTCGATCAAGGTCAATCCGTCCTGCTCTTCGACCAGATAGCAATTGACGGGGAAAAATCTCGGCAAAAAAGCAAGCTGGTATACGTTTTCCATCCAGGTCATTTTCATAACAAACACCTCGCTTTAAGGATTAACTAATATCATTAGTTTTAATATAACTAATGTTATTAGTTTTTGCAAGCGGAATTTTAAAAATTACGACCAGCATCATTAGCGTAGAAGTACATGAATCGCATGATCGGTGAAGGCCGGCCGCCTTTGCCGGCGTGTGTGATACCGTGAATCCATAAAATAACGGAACAGGCGTATGTTATTGACCCCAATATCAGTGTTGAAAGCATAATAACGGAAAACCGTTCCGCTATATAGCAGTTCACGATCATTTTCGCCCCGAAGGATCGATATAACGGAAGCCTGCTCCGTTATATTCAGAGTGTCACGGAATTCGGCACAATAAAGGAATACAGCTCCTCTATTTACGGCAACGTGTTGCACCCGCTTCATCAAATGGCGTCGAGGTTATGCGGATTGTGTCGTCGTAGAAAAAACGACTTTGGAACCTCCGGACCGGAAGCGAGTCGATAAGAATCAAGCCTTCGTACTGGTATTCGAACAAAATGTTCCTGCATTTCAATATTTTCACCCGATATTACAGAGACTATGGAGTATAGACGAGGGGGGACCGCGCTTGCTCCAGACCGACAAAATTTCTCCGATGCAATTATTTATGATGTTAATACTCGCGATCGGCCTCGTGCAGCACGTCACGATCATTCCGCTGCTGCTCCAAGCTTCCCAGAAGGATGCGTGGGTCGGCGTTCTGCTGACGCTGCCGCTTATGCTGGTATGGGCACTCCTGCCGTGGTACATCGTGAAGCATACCGGACATACCGCCCTGATGGAATGGATCGGCGATCATGTCGGCACGGTGGCGGCGAAATGCATGGCGTCCGTGGTCTCGCTATTTCTGCTGTGCAGCGCCTTCATTACATTAAAAGAAACGATCACTTGGATCCAAGTAACATTTCTGCCGCAGACCCCGCTGCTCGTTACATCGATTGTCCTGCTCGCGCTCTGTTTCTACGCCGCGACGAAGGGCATCAAATCGTTGGTCATAACTTCGGGTATTTTGCTGCCGTTCGTACTGCTGTTCGGTTACTTCGTTATGGGAGCGAACTTTGAATTCAAACGGTATACCCTGATCTTTCCCTTATTCGAGAACGGTCTGCTTCCCGCGCTCAAAACCTCGGTCTACATGGGAGGCAGCGTCATGGAGCTGCTCGTCTTTTTATTGATGCAGCATCATGTAAAGAAACGGGTGAAACGTTCCCATCTCCTCATCACCGTCGCTTTGTTCGTATGCCTTACATTGGGACCGCTGATGGGATCCTTGGCCGCGTTCGGTATGGAAGCCCCGCTGCTGCGATATCCTTCCTACGAACAGTGGAGGTTGGTAACCGTTGGGAAATATATTTCGCATGTGGATTTCTTATCGATTTATCAATGGCTTGCCGGCGCCTTCATCCGAATTTCATTGGCTATCGTTCTTCTTCCGGAAGTATGGCAAATCAAGGCCCGCCCTGTAAAAAACGGTTTGATGCTGGGAATGGTCGGCGTGCTGCTTGCCCTAATGGCCGCTCCCCTCAGCGACATTTCTTTTTTGGCTTATTTGTCGGTTTATTATAAATTGTCGTTCTGGCTTCTTCTGTTGTTCTCGCTCATTTTGTTCATGCTCGTATACAACCAGGTGCGAAGGGGGGCCAAGAAGCGATGAAGAGATGGTGGAAGCGGTCTGCCGCCCGGCGGCGCCCCGACTCCGAGGTTAACGAAACGATGCCCTTCTTATGGGACGACGAAACGCAATCCGCGAATGGCTCGAGCTGGGACGAAGAACGGTTGCGCGAATATTTCGCCTTGTTGGCGGACGTTGTCATTCAATCGTTCCACTATGGCTCCGCCTCCCAAATCAAGCTGACAGTCGTATATTGCGACGGAATGATTGACCGTAAGCGAATATCCGATTTCGTGCTGCCGGCTTTTGAAGATGTCCTGAACAATGAGGGCAGTTCGGATCGGATGGTATCGGAGCTGAAGGGAAGGCTGCAGCTGCTGGAGGCCCGGAACGAACGGGAGTGGAAGGTCCGGCTGTTCAACGGTCAATTGATCGTATGGGTAAGCTTCCTGGAGCATCCGCTTACGCTCGATATCAGCAATATTCCGCAGCGCAATCCGGAGGAATCCGCGACGGAAATTTCGATCAAAGGACCTCGGGACGGGTTCACGGAGGAGCTGTCCACGAACGTGGCGCTGATCCGGAAGCGTCTGCGCACTCCGAAATTGCGTAATGAACGGTTCGTCATCGGAACGGAAAGCCTCACGGAAGTTTCGTTGTTATATCTTCAAGACGTCATCGCCCCCGCTATTCTGGAGGAAGCCCGCAGCCGGCTGCGGCATTTCGAAATCGATGCGCTGCTGAGCAGCGAACAGCTGGAGGAGGGCATAGCGGACAGCTCGTATTCGCTGTTCCCGCTCCTCGATTATATCGGGAGACCCGACTTTACGGCCCAGAGCCTGCTTCTGGGGCGGTTCGTCATTCTCGTCAACGGTTCTCCCATGGCGCTCATCGCCCCGACGAATTTGACCGAGCAGATCAAGTCGCCGGAGGATCTCCACTTTCCGTTCTATTACGTATCGTTCGAAATCTGTTTGCGGATCGGCGGCTTGCTGACGGCCATCTTCGCCCCCGGCTTCTGGATCGCCTTGACGGCATATAATCTCGACCAATTGCCGTTCCCGCTGCTGGCGACGATATCAAGTTCTCGGCAAGGACTGCCGGTGTCCGCTCCGCTCGAAATCGTCATTATGCTGGCGCTGTTCGAAATATTCCGGGAAGCCGGCATCCGTCTCGCCAAAGGCGTCGGGCAAACGATCGCCGTCGTCGGCGGACTTATTATCGGGGATGCCGCCATTCGAGCCGGACTGACGTCTCCGACGATGCTGTTCGTATCGGCGGTCACCGGCGTCTCGACCTTTACGCTGGTCAACCAATCGTTAAGCGGCACGGTCAGCCTGCTGCGTTTATACACGCTCGTATGCTCCGCAGTTCTAGGCATGTTCGGTTTTTTCATCAGCGTGTTTTCCATCGTCGTCTATTTGTCCGGCTTGAAATCGTTCGGAGTAGGTTATTTGGAGCCGCTCTCGCCCGTTTCCTTTCGGGACCTCGCCTCCGCTCTGCTTGCTCCGCCGTTGAAGAAACGGAAACGGCAGCCGGCGATGCTTAAGCCGGATAACAAATCGAGCAAGGGCGGGAACGCAAAATGAGCAGACGGTACCGACTTCTACTGCTGGTACCCTTCGTTATGCTTCTGGTCGGCTGTTGGGATATACAGGAAGCCCAAAGCAACAATTACATAACGGCGCTCGGCATCGATTACGATCCGGACAAAGAGGAATTTATCGCTTACGGCCAATTGCTCTCTTTCTCCGCGATCGTCAAGCAGGAAGGCGGAAGCAGCAGCCAGCAGGCGAGGACATGGGTGGGCAAGGGAACAGGCGCAACCTTGAATTTGGCGATGAATGATTTGTACAAGACAGCCCAGCAACGGACGATCTGGGGTCATATCGCATCGATCGTCATCGGCGAGAAGGCGCTGGAGAAAGGCATCGAGCAATTCGAGGACGCGATAAGCCGCTATCGGGAAATCCGGTTTACGCCATGGATTTTCGGTACGAAAGCTTCCATCCCGGAGCTGTTCTCGACTCCGGCCTTTTTCGGAATGAGTGCATTGAACACGATGATGCTCGAGCCGAGGGAAATATTCGAGCAAAGCTCCTGGATCGCGCCGCTCCGATATACGACTTTCATTGCCGATGTGCGGGAATCCGGGCGAACTGCCGTTCTTCCCTCACTCGCGATCAACCGCACTCAATGGAGCAAGGATGAGCGGCCCGAACGGAAAATGGTGTTGGATGGCGCTTTCATGATCAGTCGAATGGAATCGAAGGGCTGGATCGAACGAACGAAGCTGTCCGGACTGCGATGGGTGACGGAGGAGACGGTACGCTCGCCCATCCTGCTCGAGGAACAGGGGAAGCCGCTGGCCGTCATTTCGCTCGGACACCCCAAAATCGATATATCCGAAAGCGAAGTCGAAGGAAAGCCTAGGTATACGATTTCCGTAAAAATGGACGGGAATGTGATGGACTGGATCAAGTACGTAGAGGAAGGGAAGCTGAAGCAAATCGCGGAGCGCCAATTGAAGCGGGAAATCGAGGAGACGTACCGCAACGGCATCGCGATCGGGGCCGATGTGTACCAGCTCGAGTACCACACGTACCGAAACCGCACTTCATCGTGGAAGCATTTACGGGATAAGGGAGCTTTTCCGCTGAGCGGAGAATCGCTTGAGGATGTACGGGTATCGATTCTGATTCGTCATACGGGGATGAAGAAAGCCAAATAAAGAGAAATGCGGCGCCGGTCGCGAGCGGCAGCTTCATGGGCTGCGAATATTCGGAATTAATAGATGGCACATGTTCGGGGAAGGGGGGAGGCAGGAACGGCCCGTCCGTTCGCTGCCTTCAATCTTTACCTCAATCTTGGGAATACGCGCCGGATCGGCATAACGATCAGAGTAACCGCGATTGCCTTCACCACATCTCCAGGCAAATACGGGAAGCAGCTCATCGCCAGCGCATTGCTTAGCGGCACGTTGTACTTATGCGCAAACCAGGGAACGCCGGATAAGTACAGGAGCAGCGAACCGAATACTTCGATGACGAGGAAAACGGCCACGTAAGAAGCCCAGCCATTCCCTTTGATTTTGCCGACGAACCAGCCGATCAGCAGGGCGCTGACCGGAAACATCCAGATAAAGCCGCCGGTAGGACCGAGCAGCAGGCCAAGCCCCCCGTTGAGGTGAAGCAGAGGCAAGCCGAGGGCAAGCAGGAAAACGACCATGAATATGCTGAAGAAGCCGTAAAACGCGCCGAGCACCGCTCCCGCCAGCATGACCGCCATGTTCTCGAGCGTTATCGGAACGGGAGAAACCCCGATGCGGATCGTGGCCAAGCTCATGACGGACATAAGGGCGCCGAACAGGGCGCTGAACACGAGGCCTCTCACGGTGAGAAGCGGCCGGTCCGATTTCATTATGGCTGCACCCTTCCTTGAAACCGATTTGATATGGTACCATATTCGAAGTTACAGGATGAGCTTGAACCTGTCAATCGGTTTTGAGAGAGGGGCTGTCGGACGGTGCGACCATTGTGGAACCTGAAGGACGCCGATGTGGCGCTGCATGCCCCGGAAGATTCGGCAACGGTGCTTCGGCGGTTGAATCTGCGTATCGACGAGGGAGAGTTCGTTGCCGTAGTCGGCCGCAACGGCAGCGGCAAAAGCACGCTGCTGCGCGCATTGGGAGGCTTCGCTCAAGTAACGGGCGGGGAGATCGCTGTCGACGGAGAAATGATACGTGGCGTAAGGGCGGTGTTCCAGAATCCGGACGCGCAAATCGTCGGGGAAACGGTATTCGAGGACGTGTCCTTCGGCTTGGAAAATATGGCGGTCCCGCCCGGGGACATGCCCGGCCTTGTCCGGGACGCACTTGCCATGGTCGGGCTGAACGTTCGCGGAGACGAGCCGGCGGAGCATTTGTCGGGAGGGCAGAAGCAGCTGCTTTGTATGGCGGGTGCCATCGTAACGGGTACTCGTATTCTGCTTCTGGACGAGCCCACGGCGATGCTCGATCCCGCATCCAAATCCGCCTTGCAGCGCGTCGCCAAGCGGCTCCACGAGAATGGGACGACGATCGTATGGGCTACCCAGGCCATGGATGAAGTCGGCTTGGCCGGACGGGTCATCGCGCTCCGGGACGGGGAAGTGGCGTTCGACGGCACGCCGGAACGGTTCATGTACGGAGATGGGGGCGAGGCTCCGTCGTCCCCTTGCTTGTCGCTCGGCTTCCGGCATCCTTATGCCGTCGAGGTGGCGCATCGGCTGCTTGCGGCCGGCCTTCCGCTTCGCGAACGTCCGGTGCTGGACGAGCAGCTGCTGAAAGTGGTGCCGGCATTATGCCGATAACGGTAGAACGATTGAGCGTCGTCGCGGACGGGGCGGAACGGCCGCTGCTGAACGGAATTTCGTGTAAGTTCGGCGACGGGGAAATTACGATTATCGCGGGCCGCAACGGCTCGGGCAAGTCCACGCTGCTCGATGCGCTGGGCGGACTCGCAGCATTCGAAGGAAGCGTGCGGGTCGACGGTCTCCCATTGACGGACGGGAACGGCCCGGAAGCTTCGGGAATCGGCCGCATCGGCCAACAGTTCCAATATCCGGAGGCGCAGCTGTTCGCCCGCACCGTGCAGGGCGAATTTGATTATTCGCTGCGCTATCTGAAGCTTTCCCGTCGGGAAAACGCGCGCAGGACGGATGAGGCGATGCGGGAAATGGGGCTCGCTCCCGAATTGAAGACGCAATCGCCGCTGCTGCTGAGCGGCGGGGAGAAGCGCCGAGTCGCTTTGGCTTCGACGCTAGCGACCGACCCCGGATGGTTGCTGCTGGACGAGCCTACTGCGGGTCTGGATCCGGAGGCGGCGGACCGGCTGCTCGGGTTTCTGCTGCGGCGGAAGCGGGAGGCGAGCGGAGGCATCGTCGTCGCCACGCATGATCTCGACCTGCTGCTCCCGGTCGCGGACCGGGTTATCGTACTGCAAGACGGATGCGTGGCGGCGGATATGCCCGCGTCCGAGCTGGCCGCCAGTCCGGAAATATGGGACCGTGCGCAAATCGGTACGCCGCTGTCCGTCGCGCTGGCCGAGCAAATGCGGAGCTTGGGCGTAACGGTTCCGGCAAAGTTTCTGACGCCGGAGGAAGCGGCCGGGCTGTTGGCCGAACGGTTGACGGGGGCGGATGGAAGCGTGGCTGAATGTCGCCCGATGGACAGCTCTGTGGAGTATCCGACGCAAGCGGAAGCCGAGCGGAACGTTGGAACGGTAGCGGGCGGTGCCGCGACGCCGTCCGGTCGCCGCCGTTTCGTACAATCGCTGGATCCCCGCACGAAGTGGCTGTTCTACATGTGCTTCTCCATCGGGCTGCTGGCACAGCGCGATTGGACCGGCGTGGCTTGCGGGTTGGCGATTACGGCAGTACTGGAGCTTCTATGCCGGGTGCCTTTGCGCAGCATGATGCCGATATTGCGGCCATTTCTATGGTTCATGGTCATATCGGCCGTCGTGTCCGGCATCGGGTTCGGAGAAAGCGGTGGAGGCGACGGCGCCTTGAGGCTCGGAGCCGTATCGTTTTCCGTTGCGGCGGCGTTGACGTCCTCCCTGGAGCTGGCTAAAATCATTCTCGTGATGGCCGGCGGAGTTTTGCTCTCCGCGACGACAACCCCGTTCGAGATGAAACGGGGAATCGAACGAATCGCGGCTCCGCTCGCGAGAATCAAATTCCCGGTGGAGGCGATTTCGCTGACCGGCTCCCTGTTGCTCCGCTTCATCCCGGTGCTCCGGAAGGAAGCCGGCCGGTTTAACCGGATCGCCAAGTCGCGCGGCAAGCGGGTGCGGCGTAGCGGGACGATAAGGCTGCGGGATCTGCCGGTCATGCTCGTTCCGCTGCTGCTGTCGCTGCTGCAGATGGCATCCGATCTGTCGCTTGCTCTCGAAGCCCGGGGCTATACGCTGAGGGGGATGCCCCGAACGGCGGCCATCACGCTGCGAATGAAGCACCCGGACTGGCTGGCTGTCGTTGCGGGCGGCGCACTTCTCGCGATACTGCTCGCGCTGTCGGGCCGAAGCTAATGTTTGCTGCATAGCTTGCGAGGCCAGTCGCTATCGCTCAAGCGGCTCGTCATGCCGCCGGGGCGAGCTTGCGCTTGATCCGGATCGACATGAGCGCCGCGAGCATGCAGACGTAGCCGGCCATCGTAAATGCGAGATCGTAGCTGCCGAACCATTCGCGGAGCAGTCCCGCTTCGAAAGCGGCAACGGCCGCGCCGAGCTGGTGGGCGGCGACGATCCAGCCGAACACGATGCCGGCCTTTGCCGGGCCGAACCGGTCGGAGGCGAGCTTCACGGTCGGAGGGACGGTGGCGATCCAATCTAGCCCGTAGAACACCGAGAACAGCGTAAGCTCCATATATCCCATGTCCAGCGCCATCGGCAGGAAGAGGAGCGACAGTCCGCGCAGCCCGTAATACCAGAACAGCAGCCAGCGGCTGTCGAACCGGTCGGACAGCCAGCCCGACAGCGTTGTCCCGATCAGGTCGAACACACCCATGAACGCCAGCAGCCCCGCGGCGGTTACTTCCGGAATGCCGAAATCGCCGCAAGCGGGGATGAGATGGGTTCCGATCAGTCCGTTCGTAGTAAAGCCGCATATGAAGAAGCTGCCGGCCAGCAGCCAGAACGTACCGCTCTTCATGACGGATCGGAGCGTGAGCAAAGGCTGGAGAAATAAATTTCCGGCGAACGGGGCGGGTCGGACCAACTCGTCGGAGCCATACGGCGGCACGCCCATATCGGCCGGATGGTTCCGGACCCATTTGGCGACGACCGGGATCATGAGGCAGAGCGCCGCTACGGCAGCCCATACCGCATTTCGCCATCCCGCGGTTACCGAAAGGTTGGCGAGCAGCGGCAGAAACAGCAGCTGCCCCGTCGCGGCGCTGGCGGTCAATAGGCCGACGACAAGCCCCTTTCTGCGGACGAACCAACGGTTCGCGACCGTTACGCCGAGAACATTGGCCATAACGGACGTACCGATACCGACTACGACGCCCCACAGCACGTTTAATTGCCACAACGCGTTCATGACGGTAGAAAGCAGCAGTCCCGCCGCCAGCAGGGCAAGCGCCCCGATCATCATTTTGCGGATGCCGAATCGTTCCATGCAGGCGGCGGCGAACGGCCCCATCAGTCCGTACAATACCAAATTGATCGATACGGCCGCCGATATGCCGGACCGGCTCCAGCCGAATTCTTCCTCCAGAGGCAGCATCAGCACGCCCGGCAGAGAGCGTATGCCTGCCGCCGCCAGCAGAGCCGCGAATGTCACCGCGGCGACGATCCAGCCGTAATGCAGCCTGCGGGGGCGTTTCGGCGTATCAGGTTGGCGAATGTCCATGTATATTCCTCTCTTTTCCGTTCCGATGTCGAAAATAAATGTAGCAATAAATATTACAGTTATATCGGGCCGAACTGCGTAATCCGTAATGGGTTTCCTATGGCTGAGTTGCAAGAAAGCAGTCGACAGCGAGCTTGTTCGATCTGTTTTGCCGATTTCACCGGAAAGTCTGCTTCATTCGGCGGATCCGGACTGGCGTCGGACATTGTCGAGCACGTCCGCGATCGTAAATCGAGCGAAGTATTGTTCCATTTGCCGCTCCGCGCTGCTGAATAGGCCGTCCATGGAGCTCTCGATATTCGCTCCGATCAAGCATTGCGGATTCGGATTGGGCCATTTCGGCTTGATCGAGCCTTCGGAGGTCAGTCGGTACAATTCGGACAGCGTCACCTTCTCGGGATAGCAGCCGAGCAGAAATCCGCCCTTAGCGCCTTCCTTCGACTTGATGTACCCGTGCTTTCGCAGCAGGCTGAGTACTTTGCGCACCCGAACCGGGTGGACGGAGACGCTGGCAGCTATAGTATCGCTCGTCGCGAGCCGGTCGTCGACATGGGCCAAATAAGTGAGGCTATGGACGGCAATGATGAAATCGCTGTTCAACGTAACCCTCCTCCATCTTTCCTTTGTTCTGTATTATGATTTATTACAGTTCGATTTGTCAACATAAAATCATCTTTTTTCTTATGCCGGATTGGTATATGATAGAAAAAATTCCTTATGGAGAGAGGAGTCAAGTACACGTGAAGCTGACTATTTTTTTGGCGGGCGATTCCACCGTTTCCGACTACGTGCCGACCAAGGCGCCGATGATGGGCTGGGGGCAGAAGCTCGGGTCCTATTTCGACGACAGCGTGGTCATTCGCAACGAGGCGTATCCGGGCAGAAGCTCGAAAAGCTTTATTCACGAAGGGCGTCTGCGCCCCATCGAAGAGGCGATCGCGGAGGGCGATTATTTGCTCATTCAGTTCGGCCATAACGACCAGAAGCCGGATGAAGCCCGCCGCACGGAAGCGGGCGGCACATTCGAGCAGCATTTGAATCAATATATCGAGGTTGCGCGGGCTAAAGGAGCCACGCCCGTACTGGTCACCTCGACGGAAAGGCGGCAATTCGGCGAGGATGGCAGACTGAAGGATACGCACGGCGAATATCCCGCAGCGATGCTCCGGCTCGGGCGGGAGGAGGGCGTCACGGTAATCGATTTGCAGCGCAAAAGCCGCAAGCTGCTCGAAACGATGGGCGATGAACCGTCGAAGAGTCTGTTCGTGTGGCTTGCGCCGGGCGAGCATCCGAACTATCCCGAGGGCGTTAACGACAATACCCATTTTAGCGAATGGGGAGCGGGCGAAATGGCCAAGCTTGTCATTGAAGGCATACGCGAATCGGGTCTTCCGCTAGCCGAACGCGTGCTTGGAGCCGGAAATCCCAGATGATCGCCGCTTGAAGCGAATAAGCCTTCCTCCACCCGTATTGTGGAAGAGGGCTTGTTCGTTTTCGGTCAGCCGGGCGTATTGTTCGGCCTCTCCAAAAGCTCTACAATAGGATATATGGATGCTGCAATTGAAATGAAGCCTCTTGACTCGCGGTCGCGGGTTGCGGGCGAAACGATAAGGGGGTGGCAGCTATGAGTCCGGCGAATCGGGGAATACCGATCGGGCCTCCACGCTTCGGTGTCGCGGTTCACGCGCTTGTCTGGCTGACCCAGAGCGGCGGGGTATTATCGAGCGGATCGATCGCATGCCAAGTCAATTCCCATGCGACCTTTCTGAGAAGAGTGCTGCAGACCTTGGTGCAGGCAGGACTAGTCGAAGCGAGGGAAGGGCGCGACGGCGGCTACACGCTCAAGAAGCCTTCCGGCCAAATTTCGCTCGCCGACGTTTACGCGGCGGTCCGAACGGAAGGCCCGGAAGGCGATGAAAATATCGACTGCGGAGAGGCAGCCGCCCAGCAGCTGGATTTGGCTTTGGACAAAATCATGTCCGGCGCGGAGCAGCACACGCTCGAATATCTTAGACAGTTTACGATCGACGATGTCATGGCACGCGTCGAGTTTTTTGCGGCAGGGCGCGAGTGCGAGCAATGACCGCAGAGAGGCATGGACCCGAAAAAGGAAGTCTTCTTCAAGCGTCTCGTCCGAAGAAGGCTTCCTTTTTGTTCGCCGCAAAGGCTTATTGCGTTTTTAAGGTTTACCGGACGCTTCCGGCAGAGGCAGATCGAATGTCCACGGCCCCCGGATCAGCAGCGTCAAGTCGCTTACGTACAGGACATGCTCCTTCTCGCCCGGCGTCGTCTCGAGCTCCATGTACAGCATCGCGCCCGTAGCCTCGTCCGACTTGGCGCTGGCCCCGCCGCTCTTCCCTTCATACCCCAGGTCCGGAAAGAACAGAAGCGGAGAATGGGGGGCGGAGACGTCGTAATGCATATCCCAATAAATACGCACCAAATCCGGTCTGTCCGACGGGCGCTCCACCCTCACGATGTCGACCGGGTAGCCGAGCAGATCGATTCGCTTATTCAGCGTCAGGCTCCCTTCCTCCGGAACGGGGAACGATAGTTTGACCGGCTTGTCGGCATGCTTGACGGCCGTGACGGCCGACAGCGCCAGCCGGTAGCTGTCGGCTCCGGCAGAATCCGGCATGAACGAGAATTCGTTCGGATTCGGAAACGTCGAGTCGCGGAGCATGTCGATTCGTTTGCCGGAACCGTCCGTCAGTACGGGCTTCTCCATCGCTTCATAGTCGGCCATGCCGTAGGACGTAATCCGTATGCCGGCCGGCGGCTGAGGGAGGAGGGTCACCCTGCGCTTGGCGCCCTCCGCCGATGCGACTACAGCCGTGATCGGAAAGCCGCCGCCATCGGACGTTTCGCCGAGATCCTCGATCCGGTCGGCGCCTGCGGCGGGCTGCAGGCGGAATTTCATCGCCGCCGCCCCATTGTCGAACGAAACCTCCATCTCTTCGGTTGCCCTCACCGTTCCTTGATAGTAATAATGGCCTAGCCATTCTCCCGCTCTCGTGATCGTAGCGTACTTGAACACGTATGTCTGGCCGTCGGCATTTTTCAAGGTGACCGCCTTCGCGTCGGGGCCAGCGGACCCGGCGATGCTGATGGAGGAATACGGTTCGCCGATCGATACTCCTCGCAGCTCGATGCTCCCTTCCTGCCACGGCTGGACGACGGGCTCGGCCAGAATGTAGCGCGCGGCATTTCCCTCCGATGTCTCTACGGCGGCGAAGCCGGGAATAAACTGCAGCCATTTGCGTACTTGCGCCCGCACCTCGGAGGAGGAGGCGGAATAGGCGGAAGTCAGCGCGACTGCCAATAGTACGGCGGCAATGGCGACACCCAGCGCTCTGCGGCCCCGGAAGGAGCGGGGCCGTTCCGACGGCGCCGGACGGGCTGCCGCTTGGGGCTGATCCTGCCGGCCTACGGTCGCATCCTGCAAGACGTTCTCCGTTTGCTCCGCTTCCCGCTGCCGCACGGATTCGCCTGGTCCCGTCTCGCCTAGACCGAGCCGCGCGAACGTTCGGGCGCGAATGGCGGCCAATGTGATCCGGTCTTGCGCGGTAGGCTGCACGTCCGACGGCCCGATATCCTTGAGTCGCCCGATCGCTTCGCGCTCGTCGATAAGGTCCATTTTGGCGAACAAAGCCCGTTCTTCATTGGCGCTCATCCGAATTCCTCCTCTCCCGTCTCCAACTGCCGCCGTAGCGTCTGCCGCATTCGGCCGAGCCGACTCTCCGCCGCTTTGACCGTAATCCCTTCGCTGCGGGCGATTTCTTCCATCGTCTCGTAATAAAAATACCGCTTGTAGAACAAGCTGCGATTGACCGGATCGAACGTATCGACGATCCGTACAATATCCTCTATACGGGCCTTGCTAATGACCCGATCTTCTGTCGATTGAGGCTCCCTCGGCTCCTCGGTCAGCGGTTCGGGGACGGGGCCGCGTCCGCGCTTGCGGCGATAATCGAGCGCCTTGTATTTGGCGATGATGTGCAGCCATACGCGCAGCGTGCCCTTGCCCGGGTCGAACTCGCCGACTTTCTCCCACGCCGTCAGAAATATATCGCTTACGCATTCCTCCACGTCCTGCGGTTGCGCGGTTCCCGAAACGATGCGCTCCACCAGCCGGCATATACCGGCCCCGTAAGTGTCGATTACGAATGCGAGGGCGTCCGGATCCTTCAGGCGCAGCCGTTCGGCCGCATTTTGCTCGGTAATGTCCATAGGCTCCCCTTTACGATGCGATATGCAAAGAAACCGTCTCTACTCATTACTACGTCGTCGGGGAGCGAAATCCCTCGCCATAACTTATTATTAACGAAGTGCTGCGCGAACAGTGAACCGAACTTGCAAAATTGTGAGCTTCATTGTTGTTACTGCTTAGGTCGACTTGGTCCGCCAATGAAGCGGGAAGAAAGAAATAAGGTTGGAACCAGCACAATAGTGGCCCGAAGTGGG
>NZ_VDCQ01000107.1 GCF_006265175.1 Paenibacillus hemerocallicola
CAATGCGGAAGCCGGGCTGCCCAATGCGGAAGCCGGGCTGCTCAACCAGCAGCGATCAGTCCGATAGTTCGGTTCAGGGATTGCTTGGTTTTTTCGCAGTACATTGCAGCCCGGGCCCAAACGCTCGGTGTGGCGTTGCATGCCGGCTTTCGCCCTCTGCTGCCCTTGGAGACGGTTGTTTGGAGTTATACGGATTGATCCGGTCGGTCCATGTAGGTGCTCCTTTCACATGCAGATGGAAAAGATACAGTTATTTCAGCGATGCGCCTCACTTATGGCTATATAGCTGGAAATAGTCCAGCTATTTCTCCCAAATGGAGCGTCACTCGCGATCATCATAGGAAATACCTGCATGTTTTCCAGTAAAACGCGCAATTTGGCCTTTGCTGCCGGTATTACCTGTACATTTTCCATTTATTATGCTCGGAAAGAGGTTTTCAGTCTTCCCAACCCAACCCTACGGACGCCGCCATACGCCCGCCTATTACGAGCCGCACAGGCAGTAACGTATTTTTTCGGCGAAGTATACATCCTAGCTGTAGCTGTAGAGGTTGCTTTTCTTGATGCGGAAAGTCGCACTTCGCTGTAACGCAGTAACGGGCTAAACTTGCGTACTTTATAAAAGTTCAACTAAGTTTTATCGTTTATTTCATTCGAGAAGGTGCTTACCTTGCAGCCTCAGACAGGTTGTTTTGAGTTTTCTTGATTATGTAAGCCTGCGGCAGGATTGAAACTTGGGAGCCAAAACTCGCTCATAAGGCAATTCCCTTCTTCCATTGCATTGGGCTTCTATTAATTGTTTCTTTAGTTCATCTTATATAAAAGAAGGAGCTCTGCGCGAATGCAGAGCTCCTTCCCGTGGACATCATCCCGCCGAACGAAAGGTCGTCCGTCGGACACAGATTAATTGATAAAACCGACATATTGCAGCATCCGTTTCAGGATAACCGCAACCTGCGCCCGCGAGGCTCTCTCGGCAGGCTCGAATCGATCGTCGACGACGCCGTTCATCAAACCGGCATGCACCGCACGGGAGACGGCTGCCTGAGCCCACGCCGATACGCTCGATCGATCGGCGAAGCGGTTCAAAGCGTCGGCTTGCCCTGCTCCATCGTCCTGCTTGCCGATCAAGGATAGGGCGCGGGCGATCATAAGCGCCATCTGCTCGCGGGTAATCGGTTCGCTCGGGCTGAACCGTTTCTCGTCAACCCCCTCGACCAGCTTCTTGCTCGACGCCGCCGCTACCGCGCCAGCAAACCAGGCGTCGGCCGGAACGTCCTCGAATGAACTCCGCCCCATGCGCTCTTCCGCGATACCGAGCGAACGAACGAGCAGAGCGGCGAACTCGGCCCGCGTAATCGACTGATCCGGCATATAACCGTCTTCGGTCGCGCCTTTCACGATCAGCTTCGCGGCCAGCAGCTCGATATCCGCCTTCGCCCAATGGCCTTGCAAATCGGCGAACGTTCTCGGTTTCGTCTCTACTACGGTGTAGACGCTGTTGCCTTGACGCAGCATCCGAACCTCCGTCCGCCCCTCAGCCGTCTCGAATACGGCCGGAACGAAATGCAGCTCGCCCGTTACCGGATCGATTCTCACCGCCGTAGCGCGGGAACCGTCTGCGGCTTGCGTCAGCACGAACGTTCTCGCCACGTAAGTGCCGCCGAAATCGCTCATCCTTTGCCGCTTGTCTCCCGCCCCCGATCCTACCGTGATCGTAAACTCGACCGGAGCAGCCAGAAGCTGAATCCCGTCCCGCTGAGCCCGGGACTTAATCTGCTCCGCGGCGTCACCGTTTACTTGCTCCATCGTGACCGTAATGTTGACATCCTTCGGATCGATGCCAAGCTGCTTCGCTATCGCCTGCACATCGAACAAAGCTACCGGCAGCTCGTAGGTCACATTCCCGCTCTTGATCGAAATAAACTGGACCCCGGACGAACCGTTTGCCGCTGTTTGCAGCGCTTCCGCCGGAATTTGCACCTTGGCGTTTGGCGCATCCTTCAAATCGACGACTATGCCGTTCTTTTCCTGCTGCTTCGCTTGTTTAAACGCGTCGGCCAGCTTGGCCGCGTCGAGCTCGGCTACGTTGTATGTTTTGCCGCCCGATGTCTCGGTTCGGGTCGTTGGCGCGTATGTTCCCGGCGCTTCGGTCTGCGGCGCGGAAGAACCGCCTGCACCTGCGCAGCAACCGCCTCCTACCGGACCAGGACCTCCGGTTCCCGGATTTCCGGTAGTCGGTTCGGCGCTGTATGCTTTTGTCACACGCCGACTTTCCAAATAAGAACCTGCCTTTGTCGTGACGTAGATGCTGCCCGCCTCTTTGCCCAGCTGAGGGATGCTGAACGATACGGAAGTTCCTTCCGACACTTTTTCCAGCATCGGGTAAGCGATCGTATTGCTGCGATACAGCTTGATTCGATCACCGGGCATTAAGCCGGTTACCGTGACCGTGTCGTTCGTACCTTGCTCGTTATTGACGACCTGGATTTGATCCGCGGCAAGCGACGGAGAATACGTGTTGTCAACTATAGGTACTCCGATCCGACCACCCTCTTTTTGCCCATCCCAGACAAAAATGCCGATCTCCTTGGCTCCTTCGGGAACTGCGGTGTTTAATGGGATTTGAGCGGAAGGCATTAGTATTACGTGCTCTTTAACGGAAACGATCGGTTTTATTTTATTTGCTTGCGCGTCCATAAAGTAAAGATTGTACCTAAATTCGTTATTGGATCCGTAACTCCATATAAACGTTGCCCCAATTTCACCTGCATCCCCATCTTCGTCATCTATTGGTCCTATTCCCCAAGCGTTCGGAGTAACCATAGCAGGATCGTAAGGATACTGAAACTGTGTCTCCCCGGAAATGTTGTCCGAAATCGGGGTCGTTTGCATCAATGTCGTGCCCACCGGCAGCAATTCCCCAAGTGAGTCCTTCATGTTTACAACTATCGAAACCGCGTCGGATGGAATGGAATCGTCCGGAATAATAACTTCATAGCGTTCTTGGCCGGATGGGACGATTGCGGCAGGCTCGCCAATCGGCATTGCATATTTATCCAAATAAAAAATTGCATACTCTCGGAGCGGCGATTTCTCCTCCATATTTGGCGCCCACGTCAGCTTGGCTCCCGATATCCCTCTCAACGGATTGGCATCCGTAAATCGCACTTGGCTCGGTTGAGCGAACGGCGCATCCCAAATCGTGCGAACCGCACCCAGTGTTCCTTCGCCGTAACGATTTTTCGGAAACAGTCCCAGCATCATGGCACCGTCGGGAATAACCGTCCCCGTCTCCAGCGTATAGGCGTGACTAATTCGCGGGTCGAATACTTGCTGCCTCGTAAACTCCATCAAAGGCCGGAGACGTTGCCCATCTTTGTCTAAAAAGTAAAGGACGAATTCCGTAACGGTATCGGGACCGAAATAAGAATGAAAAAATTGTCCTCCCAGTCGTCCCGCATCATAATCACTGTCGGCGAAATTCATATTCATTGTATATTCGCTCGGCGCCCCCGCCCCGCCTACATCGGCGCTTACCGGTTCGGAAGAAATATTGTCGATCAAAGGAACAAGGTTTACAAGAGAATCGTATGTGCCGTCCGCATGTTTATATTTGACCATAACATATTTCGCATCTGCGGGAACCTCGCCCAATGCTGTCTTCTGCGGCAACGAGGCGTCGCCAAATCGCGCTTCTTTCACGATATCGCCAAGAGGCGTTAACCCGTTGTCGACAAAATACAGTTGGACCATGATCGTATCCGCATGCGGCGCACCTGAAAACGTATCGGGTACCCAATGATAAGTCGCATCGATAAATCCTCTCCGGGGGTCCAGATCTTGCACCGACATTCCGTAAACGAATACGTCGGATGGTCCCGGAGAAGCGAGATCGATCAGCTTCACGGTTGCGGCGGCGGCGCTTTCGCCATATTGATTTTTTGAGTATACCCCCAAATAGGAGACTCCGTCGGGAACGGCCGTTCCTCCCGGAATCGAAAAGGACGTGTAGTACTTTTCGGCTACCCCGATCGCTTCCCCAACCTTGTTCATCTGCCCGTTCAGGAAGTATACGACATACCCCGTTATATATTGACTGTTTACGGGCTGTGTCCAACTGAGCCAACCGCCTATTTTTCCTTCCATCGTGTCCGTATCCTTAAATTGCAAATTTTGGACCGTATGTACGGGAGGCTGATTCGCCGGGTTTTGCGCGATAAGGGATTGGATGGAGTCGTACTTGACCGTCTTGTTCAGAAGCGGCATATACAAGTAAACGCGACCGGCATCGTCCATATAAGCGGCTGCAACCATGTCCGGCAAATTCGCTATTTTGTTAAAGCTGTCTCTATCGTATAAAGCATTTTCGGCGAATACGTAATTGCCCTTCGCATATACAATATTCCCGCCCGAACCTCCGCTGCCGTAAGTACCGTAGACCGTGCTCACTACTGAAGCGGATACCCGTTGATTGCCTCGGTACAAATACGAGCCGTCATGAATTAACTTGGAGCTGGAATAGTTCAAATTGCTCGTTTGGTTTATGATCGCGTAGGAACTCGCATTTATGCTGACAATCCCGTTTGAAATGTCTGCATACAAAACACCGCTTGCCGGAACTGCCAATACGTCGTTATACGAAGACCAGTAAAGCTGGCTGTTCAGTTCGCGCAGCCTCTTTCCGTCTGCATACACGGCATTCACTACCCGGATGCCCGAGTCGGTATAGAACAATTGGTCCCCGCTGCCGTCGATACGGATCGGATTGGACCGTACCGGCATGCTGTATACGGAGTCTGTAACAGCGGTCCCGTATACCGTATTCACGACCGCGATAGATGTCGCCCCGTTCAAGGCAACGTACACCTGTCCGTTGACTACGCTCAGATCGGTAGGCTGGGAACCGATATGGATATCCTTCTCTACAACCCAGTCGCTTGTGCGAATGTACAGAAGCCGATTGGCCTCCTTCGATATGGCGTACACATAATCGCCATTCGGACTGGGAGCCCAAGCCGTCAACGCCTTGTTGAAAACAATGGAATCGCCATTTGGCTTCGTATATGTAATTGACGCGGCGGGTAGACTCAAATCCGGGCTAACTTTCAATACCTTTTTGGTCACGCCGTCGAATCCGTATATATCGTTCGTACTGCTCATCAGCAACAAATCGCCGGGTAACGGATGACTAGCTATCGCCGTAAACGTTTTGCGGTCGAAGATCGTCTGTTCCGACAATACGTACCGGTCTGTCACGGCTTTAAGCTTCGCCGTGGAACTCGTGCCGGGCTCAACGAATTTTCCGTGCAGCATGCCGAGATTGCTTCCATCCAACTTATATCCCGCATAAAACAAATCTCCGCCGCGATATATCAACTCACGGTCCGGATAGCTGAATCCGTATCCGTCGTCATACGTTGTGCCATGCAGCGGCGCGTTATCGCTGATCCGATAAGCTTTTGCATCGGACCCGGAACTGCCGTGGTCGCCGACATACAGGATACCGTTCGTTTTATCCGCGGCAAACGCCGCGTTGTAATGCGACATGCCTGTAACAAATGTGTTTTGACCTGTGGTCAACCGCACTTCGTATACGCTCCAAGTGTAACTGACCGGCGCGTAATACAGCTTATCCCCTACAGCAATCAGTCGGGACGGCGACAACGTCGTGGCAAGTTCCTTCTCTACCGCCTTCTGCGCCAAATCGACAACCTTGATCAGCGTCCCTCCCGAAATCGCCACATACAGCTTGCCGTTGTCCATATCCAAATCGGACGGCTTCGAGCCGATGTCGATCTCCTTCTCCACCTGAAGGTCGCTCGTCCGGATGAACAGCAGCTTGTTGGCGTCCGTCGAGACGGCGTAAATGTACCCGTTCGGCTCGTCGAGAATCCAACGACTCAGGTTGTAACCGATTGCATTGCCGGCTTGAACTACGTCATTGTGAGGGCCCGCGGCTATAAATCCGCCTCCACCACCACCTCCTCCGCTACCCGCTTCCGCCCGCCCGACGGTTGGAACGACAGGGATCCAAATAGAGGTTAGCAGAACGGACAATAAGAGCATGACTATAAATCGCTTTGGCTTGAATGATCGAAATCCGTTTTCCCTTCGCAAGTGACTACCTCCAGATTTTGTATGATTTATACTTCTTCCAATCCGTCGATCCGTAATTCGGCACTTTTCCCTGTCCGCTCACCCTTTCTATCACGTTTAACAAGTTTTCCAACATATTCTAACAGGAGACCGGCGAATATATTGTCGAATCTTGTCAACAAAACCTAAATTGTTATGAGAAAAGATGCAATTTGCAAAAACTCAGGCGATCAAGTTGTACAAAAGGGGCGTGCGGTGACGGATGCATTCCTTTTTCGACAAATGGAGAAATTGCCGCTCCAAAGGACGAACAATTCGAGTAACGAACATGGGGTAACATACGGCCCATTCAGGCCATCATCACTAATCCTGGTTCGACATCAGAACAGAGTGGGCGAAGAAGGCAGCCTCTCTACTGTCATTTCCGGTAAGCCGACAACGAGAAAACCTCCATCACCCGACAAGGTGGCGGAGGCTCGTTCGCCTCTTTATGGAATTGGCCCAACTTCCGCAATACTTGCCTTACTACGCCCCGCCGCACTCCCCGTACCTCTACAGCACACCATGAGCGGCTCCGCAATGAGCCGTCGGATCCGATCGGCCATGACCATATACCCTTCGCCGCTCGGGTCCACGCCGTCCGGCAGCAGCTCCGCATCGGCATGGCCGAGCAGATCGAGACCGCTGTAGCCGTACAGATGCGAGTCTCCGTGCTGCTGCAACAAACGAACCGTATCGGATACTTCTTCGCGCACCTGCATGAGCGTCATGCCGGCCGCATTTGCAATCGATTCCCGATCCGGCGATACGATCGGCGTTAAAACGGCGGTCGGCGTAGCCGGCTGCTTCTCGCGATAATGCTGATAAATCCGATCAAGGAGGAGCGCAGCGTTCTCGCGTTCAGGCTGCCGAATCCGTATATATTGATGCCGACGCACAGCGTGATCAGCTTGGCGGGCAGGTCCCGGATCAGCCGCCAAAGCTTCACCGCGCCTCCCTCCGTCTCCAACGAAACCGCTCCGCGAATCAACTCGGCTGTAACCGGAATCGTCGTCGTCACGATCGGCGCCCCCTATTCACGCAAACCCGCTCAGGGCGCCTCACAGCAGGCCCTCGTAACCGGCCGCCTTGAGCATCCGCTCCAGCTCCGTGCGGACGATCTCCATGCGCCGGTCCGCATGCTCGGCGCCCAGGGGGATATCGAGCTCGATGTCGGCCCGCTCGACGATGACCGGTCCGGTAAAGCCGGTCTCGTACAGTGTCTGAAAAAGCGACGGAAAATTGACGTCGCCTGCTCCCGGACAAGGGAACGAATTGTTGCCGCGCGGTCCGACATGATCCTTCGCTACGAAGGAGACGGTATCCCTGGCTATAGCCGGGAAATCCTCGGCGGAGTCGATCCCTTCGTAGTAATGCACATTGCCGGGATCATAGCTCGCTTTCACGTATGGCGAGCCGATCCGGGCAATCGTTTCGCGCAAATGCGCCGAGGTCGCCGTATTTCCCGTATGGGGCTTGAGCGTGACGATGAGCCCGCGGCGTCCGGCCTCCTCGGCGATCCGAGCGATTTTTTCGGCGAACGCCTCGTTGCGCTCGTCCAGTTCGGCCGGGGAAAGCGGGTCATGCGGAAACTCGCGATAGCCCCAAGTTCCGAGCGTCAGCAATTCCTCGAAGCCGAGCTCCTGCGCGACATCGAGCCGTTGAATGGCGCGTTCCATCGGCTGCCCGGGGGCGAATTGCTTCGTACATACGAACGTGACCGGCTTCAGACCGTACCGTTCCAGCAGCGTCCGCACTTTCCGGGCGGCTTGTGCGTCGCTCTCGTCCGGCTGCTCCACCCCTTCGTGGTGCAAGCCGAACGATACATAGTTATAGCCCGCCCCGGCAATGCCGGCGAACGCCCTTTCCAAACTATATGGGTTGTACATCCAGGTTAATCCGGACAACTTGACTTTCATCGTCGCTCTCCTCCGTGTGGATCCTGTTCAATTCTGCTTCGTCATATTCCAAATCGACTGTCCAATAGAAGTCGATTGCCCCTCTTATTGTTGCCATGTCCGCAGGCGCCGCTGCGATCATCCGCCCATTAAACAGGCGAGGAAGCGGACGACACTCTCGCATTCGAGATCGCCATCCGCTCCCGTCCTCATGCTCCCGCGATTTCAAGCCCGTTTTTTCGTACTGCCGCGACCCAATTGTCATAACCGGTTCCGTCAAGTCCGCGCCTCGCCCAGTCCGAACCGTTCCTGCTCTTCGTACATGCGCCATATCGCGCGCAGCGACATCAAGCTGTCGCGCCCGTCGGTTTCCGGTTTTCGGCCGGTGGCGATGCAGTCCAGGAAGTGCTCGATCTCGGGCAGGAAAATGTTCGGCTGCTTCGTCTCGCTCGGATCGTACAACGTATGACGCCCTTCTTCCGTAATGACGTCGACCTGTTCCCCTTTTACGATAAAAGCGGCCGTCGGTGTATGAATCTGGTATTTGGCCGGAGTGTCGCGATACTTCATTCCCCAGCTTGTGACAATATGCGAGAGCGCCCCGCTCTCGAACTGCATGAGCGCATGCGAGGTGCCTTCGCTTTCCATCCATTCCGTACCCGCTCTCGTCCCCATCGCCGTCACCTGCTTCGGCGTCCCGAGCAGCCACATGAGCGCATCGACATAATGACAGCCGTGGCTGAACAGCACGCCGCCGCCGAGCTTGTCTTTCTGGGACAACCACGAATTCGGACGCGGCTGCAAATAGGCCTCCACCCAGCATTGGGCGCTGAACGGAACGCCGTACCGGCCCGAGTCGAGCGCCTCCTTGAGCCGCCGCATATGAGGCATGTAGCGGACGACATAGGCCAGCATCAGCTTGACGTTATGCGCATCGACCGCCTCGATCAGCTCCAAGCATTCCGCCTCGGTATTGGCGAACGGCTTCTCCAGCAGCACGTGCTTGCCCGCCCGAATCGCCTGCAGCGTCTGCGGAAAGTGCAAGTGATGCGGCGTGCAGATGCTGACGGCGTCGACATCGTCGAGAATCGAGGTCCAGTCCGTCGTATAATTGCAGCCGTACTCTTCAGCCGCTTTCGCCGCCTTCTCTTCGTCGAGGTCGACTACCCAGCGCAGGTCCGCCTGCTCCAAAGCCTTGAATGCCCGTACATGTCCCATTCCCAAATTAAGACCGACTACGGCCGTACGTATGGCCCCCATAATTCCATTCCTCCGATATGCTAGATGCAGCCCGCTGTGTATGTGTTTTCGTTCGTAATGACGTTCATTCCGGTCCGGAAGGCTCCCCTTCCGCGCCGGCGGCTTCCGCCCGCGCTATATACATGGCGCGACTCCGGCTGGCCGTCATTGCCTTCCGATAGAAGTCCGATGAAAACGCAAGCTTTATACCGCACCGTCATCGCCGGACTTCCGAACGGTTCACGCTATTTCCGCTTTTTGAAATCCGGAAAGCGGACAGCCTTGCCGTTTGCCCCGACCGATTCGACCGAAAGCGGGAACACCGAGCTCCACAGCACGGCGTCGTATACGTCGATTGCCGGGCGGCGTTTCTCGCGGATCGCGCCGACGAATTCGTCGATGACGAAAAAATCGCCGCCGCCGTGGCCGGCCTTCTCCGCTTCGCTCAGCCATTTGCGCCATAACGGATGCTCGTACTCGTCCCGATGCGCTTGCAGCGACTCCCACTTGGCGTGCACTTTGCCCGGCGTGTCGCCGGATTCGCCGGGCGAACGCCCCTCGATCCAGACGAGCGGCTCTTCTCCGTCGTGCCTGGCCACCAAGTAAGCTCCTCTCGTCCCCTGGAGGCCGTAATGCGTCATATTGTGCGGTCGGCCGGATACCCAGTCGAGGCGTAAAGAAATAACCACCCCCTTTTTGGTGCGGATCGTCGTGACCGCCGAGTCGCCTTGCCGCCAGTAGTCGCTCTTGGCGCCGGGATGGCTTTCGCCGAACTGCTCGGCGAAATATTTCGGCATCGAGCCGTTTCGCGTCGTATAGGTTGTCATATAATCGAACGAATCCGTCTCGTTGATGCCGATCCATTTGGCCAGCGGACCGAGCGAGTGGGTCGGATAGTTCATTCCGTTCAGGCTGCGCTGCAGCTCCCCGCGCCACGTCAGCTCCCCGTCGGGATAATGGGTCAGCTTGCGGCAATCGTGGACGTAAGCCCCTTCCACAAACGTGATGTCTCCGAAAACGCCTTGCCGGACCATGTTCTGGATCATCATGTTCGGTCGCATGAAGCAGTAATTCTCCGCCATCATGTAAGTAAGCCCGGTCTGCTCGACCGTCTCCACGAGCTCCCAAGCATCCTCCAGCGTATGCGCCGCGATAACCTCGCTCAGCACGTGCTTGCCCGCCTTCAGCGCGCGGACGGCCTGCTTCGCATGCATCGCGAGCGGTGTCGCCAGCAGCACCGCGTCGACATCGGGGTCTTCTAGCAGCAAGTCGTAATCGCGATAGGTGCGGATGCACGGAAACTGTTCTTTCCATCTGTCCAGCATATCCTCCCGAAGCTCGCATACGGCTGTCAGGGCGACGCGATCGGACAGCACCGACAACGCATGATTGAACGAAGACCCTCTCCTTCCCCCGACTACGGCAATGTTTACGGGTTTAAGCTCCACTCCCATGTTACCCTCCACCTTTATCTATGTTCTCGACTCGGAATCGCGCTTGGCCCGGAAATTAGGAAACGGCAGCGGCTTGCCTCCCGTCTCCACAGAGATAGCCGACAAAGGCGCTACGCAGCTCCACGTGACCGCGTCGTACACGTCGATGGCCGGTCTCCGCTTCTCCAAAATCGCCGATGAAAATTCCTCCAGGATGAAAAAGTCGCCGCCGCCGTGACCCGCCTTCAGCGCATCGCCGCTCCATCGACGCCACAGCTCGTGCTCATAGCGGTCCGCATAAGCGTCGAGCGGCTCCCATTTCGCCTCGTCCTTCGCTTCGTGCAGCGTCGATCCGCGGGAGTGCCCTTCCAGCCAGACCAGCCCCTGCTCCTCCTTATGCCGGGCGGACACGAACGCGCCTCTCGCGCCCTGCAGGCCATAATGGGTCATGTTGTGCGGCCGCGGCGATTTCGTATCGAGCCGCAGCTGGATGAGCACGCCCTTCTTCGTGCGGATCAGCGTCACGGCGCTGTCGCCCTGGCTCCAGAACGCCCGGTCGGCTCCTTCATGCCGTTCGCCGAACGTCTCTTTGTAATAAAGATGGGCCGCGGCCTCCTTCGATACATACGTGCTCATGTAGTCGAATTCGTCGCCCCCGTCCCGGTTAATGCCGAGCCACTGGGCGATCGGACCGAGCATATGGGTCGGGTAATGCATGCCGTTGAACGAATGGCGCAGCTGCCCTCTCCAGGTCAAGTTTCCTTCCGCGTCGTGCGTCAGGTTGCGGGCGTCGTGCATATAGCCGCCTTCGGCGAATGTAATTTCCCCGAACAGCCCTTGACCGGCCATGCTGCCGACAAGCATGTTGTCGCGCATGTAGCAGTAATTCTCGGCCAACATGTAGACGAGCCCCGTCCGTTCGACGGTTTCGACCAGCTCCCAGCATTCGTCCAGCGTAAAGGCGGCCGGAACCTCGCTCATCACGTGCTTGCCGGCATTCAGCGCCGCGATCGCCTGTCTGCCATGCTGGCTTACCGGAGTAGCGAGAAATACGGCGTCGATGTCCGGATCGTTCAGCACGCCTTCGTAGTCCGCATACCGCTTCACATCCGTATCGGTTTCGCGCCAAGACTGCAATACCCGCTCGTTCCTGTCGCAAATGGCGGCCAAACGTATTTTGTCGGAAAGCACCTCAAATGCCCTGCGAAAAGCCGCTCCTCTCCGACCCCCGATGACGGCCAACCGGATCGGTCTTTGCGGCTCGCGGTTGCCTCCGTTTTCCTGTGCCATCGCTATTCGTCCTCCCGTCATGATTGTTCGGCTCATCTTGCCGTCCATCCGTTGTCGACATACATGACGCTCCCGGTCACGAATGAAGACTCGTCGGATGCGAGAAACAGGGCGGCCGCGGCCACGTCCTGCGGCGTGCCGATCCGCCTCGTGAAGCACCAGCGGTTGATATAGTCGTCATACTTGATCGGGTCGCGGACCGCCCGCTCCGTCAACGGAGTCTCGATAATGCCGGGGCTGATGCAGTTGACGCGGATTTGGTCGGGACCGTAATCGAGCGCCAAATTTTTCATCAGCAAATTGACTCCGCCCTTCGCGGCGTTATAGGCCGGATGCGCCGGAAAGGCTACCGAGCCGCCGACCGAGGAGGTCAAAATGATCGAACCGCCTCCGCGGCTTTGCATCGCCGGAATGACATGCTTGCAGCATAGAAACGGCCCGGTCAAAGTGACGTCGATCGTCCTCTGCCAATCGGACAGCTCGAGCCGGTCGGCGGGAACGACGGTGTACCAGGCCGCGTTCTGGAACAAAACATCGACGCCCCCGAAATGCCCGGCGGTCGCCCGCACCATATTGCGGACGTCCTCCTCCTTGGAGATATCGGCGGCTATAGAGAGGGCACTCCCTCCGTCACGGCGGATTTGCGCGGCGACCTGCTCGCCGCCGTCGCGGTTGACGTCCACGACCATGACGGAAGCGCCTTCCGCGGCGAAAGCGAGACATCCCGCTTTGCCGATGCCGGACGCGCCGCCCGTCACGATGGCCGTCTTGCCTTGAAGTCTCATCCATTCGCCCCCTTTGCTGGCGACCGATACGTCCGATTTTTGCATGATCGGGCGCCGTTCGCCCGCTTACCCTGCGCATAGTGCTGATTCCAGCACTATTTCCGCTCTGGAGGAGCGAGCTTCGCGAAATAAGGTTGGTTTGCAACCTTATTCCGCCGCTTCCGCCCCTTTCGGGCGCCGTTCGCTCACTTACCCTGCGCATAGTGCTGATTCCAGCACTATTTCCGCTCTAGAGGAGCGAGCTTCGCGAAATAAGGTTGGTTTCAACCTTATTCCGCCGCTTCCGCCCCTTTTCGGCGCCGTTCGCCCGCTTACCCTGCGCATAGTGCTGATTCCAGCACTATTCCCGCTCTGGAGGAGCGAGGTTCGCGAAATAAGGTTGGTTTCAACCTTATTCCGCCCACGTCCACCCGCATCGTCCCTTTTCGGGCGCTGCCCCGTACTTTTACATATTCCGTCCGTCTTCCGAACGTCGGTTACTTTACCTTCGCCGCCTCGATCGCCTTATTGGCCCGCTCCTCCGCCTCGCGCAGCGCGGTGTTCGTATCCTTGACGCCGGTAGCCACTTCGCCGAATGCCGTCACCAGCTCTTTGGTAACGTAAGAATCGTACAAGGTAACCGGGAACGGCTTGGCGAACGTTTTCGGCACCGCCTCCGCCGCTTTTTTCGCGACCGGGATCGTCGGAACGTCCTTCGCATAATCGATCATCACGCTTCTGTCGCGCATCGCCGAAATCGATCCGACCTTGGCCGCCGCCTCGCGCTGGAACTCAGCAGACCCGAGGAACGAAGCGACCTTGAATGCCCAGTCGCGGTTTTTGCTGTTTTTGGTCACGTAAAACAGCGGAATTTGCACGCCCGGACCGATACCCGGATACCCCGCCATCTCGGGCAGCGATACGACGCCCCAATTGATATTCGCCGTCGTCATGCCGGTCATCGCGGCCGCGCCGAACTGCGACGCATACATCGCTACGCGCTGCTCCTTCTGCCAGGCGTTGACCGGACTGGCCAAATATTCGTTGCCGGGAATGCGGTGAAAGCGGGCGAAGTTGTCGACGAATTTGCGCCAATTGTCATTGTTCAGCGTCGCTTTGCCCGTCTTCGGATCGACATACCCTTGAGACATCTGGTTGCCGCTGGCCAAATAGTTCAGCAGCTCGGAGAAGCCCAAATATTGCACCCCGCCCTCATTCCTCGTCATCTTCTGGGCGAGCTCGTATACTTGATCCCAAGTCATGCCGTTGGTCGGGTAATTCACCCCGAACTTGTCGAACAAATCTTTATTGTAGAACAGCGCCACCGTGGCGATGCCGTTCGGGAACCCGTAGATTTTTCCGTTGCCGAGCAGCTTCATCGCCTCTAGCACAGCCGGGTCGAACTGGTTCAGATCGAACTTGTACGTCTGGATCAAGTCGGTCAAATCGCTTTCCATGCCGTTGTCCAAAATGACGTTCGGGGAGGAGGATTGCATCAGATCGAGCTGCGTGCCTGCCGCCACGAGCTCGGGCAGCGTAGTCCCCTTGTCGCTGGATATGACCTGAAACGATACGTTGGGATACTTTTTGACGATATAGTTTCCGAACGTTTCCATAAACCGCTCATGCGTATAACCCGACGAATTCAGCCATACCGTCAATTGAACGGGCTTATTGTCCTCGACCGGCGTCGCCGCCTTCGTTTCTTTCTCCGCGCCGCCGCTTCCTCCGCATGCCGCCGCGACAAAGGCCAGAACGGCGCTGCAAGCGACGACTCCCCACTTTTTACCGATCCCATTACCAAACATGCCCGATTGCCCCCTTCGATTCCTTCTTTGTGTAACTTCTGACCCGTCCGAATACCTTCTGACCCGAATGCAAAATCGTCGTTCCTCTTGCCTGTTGTTGCGCTCCGTATCGCCGTATATGCAAAAACGCATCCTGTGCTCTTCGGCCGCTTCCTCTTTTCCCATCGCCCCCTTTCCGTTTGTTACCGCTACCATAAACGCAGCCGCCCGAGCGTTCAATAACAATGTTTTGGGGACGTATCACCTTTTTTGGACGAAGGACGGGATGCAAAAATAATGATATCGATCTGGAATTATTCGCATTGACGCGATATTCGGGCAATCATATCATGGGGGGGAACAGACGAAAGAGAGGAAAGAGAGGGGTAACGAAACAATGAAGCTGAAACGAAACGTAGGCTGGATCCGCGACCCGCGCAACCCCGTACTGCCTCCCGTCGAAGGAAGCGAATACGACAGTACGCTGTGCATGAATCCATGGGCTGTAAAGCAGGGCGATACCTATGTGCTGTTCTATGCGGGGGGAGGCCCGGATCAGCACAGGATCGTATGCCGAGCGACCGCTTCCGCGGATTCGATCGACGAGTGGACCCGTCATGGCCGGGTATTGGACGTAGGCGAGCCCGGCAGCTTCGACGGGGATTGGTGCGTCCTGCCTCATGCTATTCCTTTGGAGGACGGGAAATGGCGGCTGTACTATACCGGCAACAGCGGCATCGGTACGTCGCTCGACCGTTTTCCCGGGCTCGGCATGGCCGAATCGGACGACGGCATCCACTTCGTCAAACATAACGGCAATCCCGTCATTCCCCCGTCCAGGCAGGATGGCGATCCGGACGCGCTCGGCATAGCCGGCGGCTCCGTGCTTCGCGTCTCGCTGCCGGACGGCGCCAACGAATGGCGGTTCTACTACACCGGATGTCCGACACTCGGCAAAGACGTATTCCTCGACCAGCAAAAGGTCGTCTGTCTGGCCGTCTCGGCGGACGGCGTCCATTGGGAAAAACGCGGAGCGGTCATGCGGCGCGATCCGCAGCGCGATTACGAAAATATCGCGGTTGCCGGTCCGGTCGTACACCAGAACGAGGACGGCAGCTTCCGCATGTGGTACTCCGCCATCGGTACGCGTTGGGGCTTCTATTCGATTTGCTACGCGGAGTCGGAGGACGGGATTCATTGGAACCGCGGTACTCATTACGGGGATAACCTGCAAATGGGACCGGCGTTGTCCAAGGGCAACTGGGAAGGGCAAATGGTCGAATATCCGAGCGTGTCAAAGGAAGAGGATGGCTCTCTGAGGCTGTTTTATTGCGGCAACGGATATGGCAAGACGGGCATCGGAACCGCCGTCTCCACCCCGCTCCGCGCAACGAGAGAAGATGGGGCCGCCCACATTGCAGAGGCCGGCGGCGAGAGAGCCTGGCTGCTGGCTCCGCCGTCCGCTATCGTGTGGGACGGGGGACAAGCCGCCGTGACCGAACAGCTTCCGTGGCAAGGACCGGATGCGCGCGGAACGATCTGGTTCGAGCAAACGCTGCTTCCCGGCCTCGACCTGCGCGCCATCGTCCGCCACGATGCGAACGGCCTCGAAGTATCGCTTACGTTCATGAACCATACCGGGCAAACGTTTGCGAACGTCGTCGCTCCGTTAACCGCGAAAGCGCTGCAAGATAACGCTGCTGGGGGAGATTTGCTGCTCGACTGGCAGGAGAAAATCGGGGAGGTCGGACCGGGTTCGACCGTCACCCGCAGCGGCTCCGTGCGGCTTGCATAGTTGCATTCCCGGGCCGGCGGCTCGCGAATTCGCTTCCTGAATAACTGCCCCGTGCGGACTATCTTATACTACGCTCGGGGTATTTCGGGAAATAACGGAACCTGAGTACGCTATTGGCGCGAACTCAGGTATCGGCGACAAGTTAACGGAAAAGCGTTCCGTTATCCCGATATATCCGAGGCCTTTCACCCCGAAAAATGGAGTTAGCGGAACGTTGCTCCTCTATTTTCGGAAGTACTGCGGAAATCGAGAAATTAACGGAAAAGCGTTCCGTTATACGCGAATACGGGGAGTGCACCCGTAAAGGAACCGTTTTCAAAATAGGTTGCTCGCGGATTAAGCTATTATCATTCAAAAAAAGCCTCACGGTCCAGCATATTCAGCGGAACGTGAGGCTCGTTTTCTTGGCACGGCCAAACCGGCCGCCCCGTCATTTCTTCATTTCCAGCCACCAATCGTTCGCTTCTTTCTCCAGTTGTTCCCCTCCGCCGTCCTTCCATGCCCGCACGAATTCGTCGAAGGCGGCAATCGGCTTGTCACCGGTAATGATCGATACGTAGGTGCGCTCCTGCATGGCATTCAGCTCGCCGCTGTACTTCTGCTGAGATGGCAGAACGGTCAGCAGCTTGTTCGTGAGCCCTCCGATTTCGAAGCCGTTCTCGCTGGCCCAGGTCATCCGGCGGTTATCCCGCTGGACGATAAATTCGGGCATCTCCAAATTGTAGAAGATGAGGCTGGCCCCGATTTTCTCGAAATCGGCCTTTTTCATGTTGTACTTGACGTTCGGCTGGCCGTACGAATCGAAATCCCAATACTTTCCCTGAGGTCCGTATACCGTCAGCAAGCTGTTCTCGTACGAGCTCGCATTGAAAAATTCAATCATTTGCAAAATTTTGGCGAATTTGTCCGGCTCGCGCTCCAACTGCTTGCCGAATGCGATGAACCCTCCGGTAATCAATGTGCTCTGCTTGGCGCCCCTCTTGCCTCCGGGACCTTTCGGGGGCAATCCGTACCGCAGCGAGTCCGCCGCCCTCGGGTCCGCCTTCTTCAGCTCCAGGTAGTTGTCGGACGTCGCATCGCCTTCGAAGAGCAAAGGCTTCCAATAATAGTACTGGCCTCCGTGAGAGGTGAGCCCGATTCTGCCGTTGACGAATGCATGGCTGATCGCTTGTATGCCGCCGCTGTTTTCTCCCATAATGTATTGCGGGTCGATTACGCCGTCCTTGTACCATTTGCTCAGAAGGCCGAGCGCCTGCCTCATCTCCGGCTGAACGCCGCCATATACGAGCCGCCCGTCTTTCTCGTTCCAACCGCCCGGATGGTAGCCGAATGCGCCGTATATCATCGTCATCGCCGACAAGGACATGCCGTACGTATCCTTTTGTCCGTTGCCGTCCGGATCTTCGCGCGCGATGCGATACAAGGCGGCTTCGAACTCGTCCAGCGTTTCGGGCGTCTTCGCGATGCCGAGCGCGTCCAGCCAATCTCCGCGCCATATGACCGGCTCGCGGAACCGGCTGTTCGCGTTCAGCGACGGGATGCCGTATATACGGCCATCTACGGCTGCATAGTTGAAGGCTCCGGGCATTTCTTTATTGATTTTCGCATACAGGTTGGGAGCGTGCCGCCTCAATAAATCGAGCGGAATTTCCGCGAGCACGTCTTGCCGGGCGTACTGCTGCAGGTTGGCAAAGTTGGTTAAGTACAATTTGTCGGGAATTTCCCCCGACGCCAGCTTCCGCTCCAGCAAGGCTGCCGCATTTTTTTGCGCCATATTCCATACGTCGAGCTTGACGTTGAACTTCTCGTTCCAATAGCGGATCATCTCCGCATCCGGCTCGACCGGAGTCGTCTGGCTGGATACCCAGCTGATCGCATACGCGTTCTGCCCGCCGGCGTCTCCTCGCACCTTGCGCTCCGCCTTGCCCCCGGTCTCGCTGCAGCCCGCCGCCAACGCCAGGGCAAGCGCAAGCGCGCCCGCGACCGTGGGCGCCAGCCTCCTCCCGACTCGACTCATCGCGCTCCCCCCTCTCCCGCAACGGATCGAAATTCATGAGCGGTGCGCGGATTGGAGGCGGCATCCGTTTTAAACGTACCGGGAGTGATGCCGTACAGCTGCTTGAACTTCTTGATAAAGTAAGCCGGACTGTTGTAGCCGACCCGTCTGGCAATCTCCTCGATCTTCAGATCGGTAGCCGTAATGAGTCGCGCGGCCGCCCGGATACGTCGCTCCGTTACGTATTCCACGTAATTGTGGCCCGTCTCCTCCTTGAACAGCTGGCTCAAATAGCTGGCATTGAGCGACACGTGATCGGCGGCGGCTTGCAGGCTCAGCTCGTTGTCCAGGTTGCTCTCGATGAACGCCTTCACCTTGTCGGCGATATCCGCTCCTTTGCTGATGCCGCGTTCCTGCAAGGCCGTCAGCGCCTCTGCGCTCAACTCCGTCAAAAACTCCCCGAATTCCTTGATGCTATCCAACCGTTCGAAGCGGGCGGCGATATCGTTCCTCGACATCCCGTCCGGGCAAGCATTCGTTTCCTCTGCGAATTTGCCGTATAGGTCCAGCATCGCCCGGCAGCCGTCCAGGCAGCGTGAAACGGAATGGGCGCCTTGCGCCGCTTCTGCGGCGAAACGTTCGACGGAAGCCCGGACGGACGGCTCGTTACGGCACTTCAACGCGACCGCGAAGTCCTCGAGCAGCCGTTCCGGCAACTCCGCCGTATTTCGTTCGCGCGATTCGTATTCCATATGGGCGAATACCGTTTGCTCCGGGTGCAAGTACCTGTACCGGATGTACGTTTTCGCGTCGTCCAGCGAAAGGTGCAGCTGAAGCGGATCTTTAACCCGGCGGCCTATTCCGGAAATCGTCCCGACCCCGAAGGCGCCCCGCGCATAACCGGACAGCATGGCAGCCGCCTGCGCCGCGATCTCCTCCTTCTCCCGCACGGTGCTTACGACGGCATACAGGAAACAGTCCGAGGAAACGGCCAGACAAGTTGCGTCCGGCAATGGCAGTCTTTCCAGCTCGCGAATGAGGTTGTGGATGACAATTTGGCGTTGCTCCGGGCCGAGCTCGTTCATTTTCCGTTCTTCCAAACGGAGCGCCAGCACGCAATGGGACGCCCCGCTCCAATTCAAGCTGAGCACCTGCATCCGGTCCTGAAGCTGGGTCTGCGTCTGAATCGTCCGGTACAGCAGTCCGGTTACGAGATTATGCTTGATAAGCGGCCTGTTCTCCTGCACCGCCGCTTCCAGCTCGTGCATTTTGCCGGATAGCGTGCTGACCATCCGGTCCAGCTGCTTGAACTCGTTCCCCTTCTGATCGGCCTGCTGCAAGGCCGGACTGAACTGCCCCCTTACGGACTGCAGCAGCCGCTTCACCGGCGAATACATGCTGCGGCTCCATCGAAGCGCGAATACGAGGCCTACGGCGACCGCCCCCAGGCAGAGCAGCAGCAGATTGCGTTGAATGGCGTACGACTGCTTGTAAAATTGATTAACCGGCGTCGCCTGGATCAATTTCCATCCCGTAGACGGCACGGTGGCGAACGAGACGAAATACGTTTTGCCGGCATCGGCGAACGTAAAGCTGCCCTTGCCTTGCGCATCCGCACGCTCGGATATCGCTTGACGCAATGGGCCGGAATGCTGCAGCCCGGCATCCGCCGCAGCTCCTTCGGCCGCTATGACCGCGCCGTGAGCGTCCACGATAAGCTCCTGTCCTTCATCGGAGCTTTTGCCCGCCGAGATCAAGCTGCGGATGACGGACGCCTTCAGATTAACCGCGATATAGCCGTCGGCTTGTCCCTCCTTCTTGGCATAAGGAGATGCTCTCACGTAAGACACCGCTTCGGTACCGACGGTGGGCATCTGAACGTTGGCGGGGATTTTTCTCGTTTCCATCCATAGGGAACGCAGGTTGTCCCGCTCCATGCGTTCGATCCAGTCGATCGGAACCGTCCGCTTCCCCTCCGCCGTATTCAAATAAGCGACGCCATGCTGGGAGGACACGATCAACCCGCGGTCCCGGTAATAGATGAAAAGCGAGTCGACGATATCCGGATACAGTCTCAGCGTGTTCTGGAACGTATCGCGAACGTCGATCAGCTTGGCATGGTTGCCTTCGAGCGGATGATCGAACAAATACATGGCGTCCGCGTTGTGGGTCAAATCGTAATAAATTTGCTCAGCCTTGGCGAGGACCCCGTTCTCCAGCAGCTCGTTCGTGTGGCTGAGCATCCGGTCGTGCATGCTTTCGAGCTCCGCATTATAGCGCTTCGTAAAATAGAGATGCGAGGTTACGCCGACGATAATCGTCGTCAACAGCAGCAAAGAGGCATACGATACGAACAGTTGGATAAATACCGTCGATAACCGGTCCCGCAGCTTCATCTCTTCTCCCCCTGGCAAACCGCTCTCGGCCGATTGTATTTGCATGCGCTTTCATAAAGATTCGGACGAACTGGAGCATGGTTCTATACTTCGACTATACGGATGTACCGCTTGTTTTGTCAATAATAGATTTAGCATGCTGAACATTAATTAATACACTGATTCATAAGACGAAACGGTTACGATCTGTGACTCTTGAACCATATCGCATGATGCCAAGTTCATTTAGTGGCGGACCTCACCTCTTCCGGCAGACAAAAACAAAAGCTCCGCAATAAGCGGAGCCTGGATTTACTACATTAATATGGCTGCTATATAAGTTGAACTAAATGTTTTAACGTTCATTCCAT
>NZ_VDCQ01000108.1 GCF_006265175.1 Paenibacillus hemerocallicola
TAGTGCTGAAACCAACCTTATTTGTGGCTCAATCGGATGAAATCCGCTCGAAATCCGGCTCGCTGAAGGAAATAAGGTTGAAACCGACCTCGCTGCGCTATTCATGGTCCGTCTGGTTCTTTAATGACCTCGCGATGCCGTTTAGCTTCGAGACGCTGAAGCTGCAATAAGCACCTCCCCCCTCCTTGCAAGTAAATAAATAGCCGAATTCTCCCCAGAGGTGAAATCGGCTTTTTTTGCATACGGTTTCGGTACAAATTGCGGACGATCGTAAAATATCTTTTAATATTCCTTTACAAGAATATTCCCTATAGTGTATATTATAAATGTGAGTACGGTAACTAAGAAACGAAACGAGGTGGCTGATATGAATGGAACTGAAGGAAAAGCCCGCGCCGTACCCCATGCAACCGCTCGATTCCTTACCGGAATATCCGAATCATGGATATAGCGACATTTAGCGCACTGGCTGAACCTAACCGTTTCCGCATCGTAGAGCTCCTGCTCGACGGCCCCTTGACCGTAGGGGAAATCGCCGAACAGCTTCAGCTCCGTCAGCCTCAAGCCTCGAAGCATCTGCGCGTACTGCTGGAGGCCGGGCTGGTCGAGGTACAGGCTGTCGCCAATCGCCGGAACTACAAGCTCCGATTGGAGCCTTTCCAAGCATTGGACGCCTGGCTTGAAACGTACCGCGGTGTCTGGGATGAACGATTCGACGCTCTGGAGTCCTACCTTCGGAAGCTGAGAACGAAAGAAAACAAAGAAAGCAAAGAAAACAAAGAAAACAAAGAAAACAAAGAAAACAAAGAAAGCAAAGAAAACAAAGAAAACAAAGAAAGCAAAGAAAACGAACAAACCAACTAAATTTCAGGAGGAATTTTCAATGTCGAACAAAATGATTACCAAGGTTGAAGGTCGGGAGCTTATTTTGGAGCGCGTGTTCGAGGCGCCTCGCGAGCTTGTATTCCTGGCTTTCTCGGAGGCCGAGCATCTGAAGCAGTGGTGGGGACCCCGCGGCTGGACGCTTACGGTATGCGACATCGATTTTCGTCCGGGCGGCGTTTGGCATTATTGCATGAAATGTATGGATGAGAACCAAGGAGATTTCTACGGAATGGAATCTTGGGGCAAAGCCGTTTACGAGGATATCGTGAAGTCGGAGAAAATCGTCTACGTCGACTACTTCTCGGATGCCGAAGGCACCGAATCGGCGGAAATGCCTTCCACTGATGTGACATTGACATTCGTAGAGTTCGAAGGCAAGACGAAGCTCATCAATCGGGCGCTTTACGCCTCTCCCGAAGCGCTCAAAACCGTCTTGGATATGGGGATGGAGCAAGGAATTTCGGAAACATGGGACCGTCTCGACGAGCATCTGCAATCCGTTCAGTAATCGTCTCATCAGCAAAGCCGTCCGGCGTAGAGCCGACGGCTTTTTTTCATGCTATGCTTATCCCGGAACTGGAAACGATCGGCCCGATCGAGCGACGTGCGCCTGACGGCATCGTTTTATTCCTGGCCTCCGTAAGCGGATCACTTGCGGAGCAGCACTTTGCGGATTTCGTGGTTCGAGCCCTTGTGCAGCAAAAGCCGGGCGCGTCCTTTGGACGGTAAGATGTTTTCGCGCAAATTAACGGCGTTAATCTCGTTCCAGATTTGCGTCGCCGTCTGGACCGATTGTTCCTCCGTCAAGGTGGCGTACCGGTGAAAGTACGATTGGGGATCGCGGAATGCGGAATCGCGCAGCATGCGGAACCGTTCGATATACCACTGCTCGATGTCCCGCTCGTCGGCATCGAGATAAATCGAGAAATCGAAAAAGTCGCTGACGAACACGCGCGCCTCCTTGCTTACCTGGAGCACGTTAATGCCTTCCACGATCAAAATGTCCGGGTTGCGGACGACCTGCCGCCGATCGGGAATGACGTCATATACCAAATGCGAGTATACCGGGGCCGACACCTCGGGCTTGCCCGCCTTCACTTCGGTCAAAAACTGCAGCAACCGCTTGATATCGTAGCTCTCGGGAAACCCTTTCCGCTTCATCAGCCCCCGCTCCTGCAAAATCCGGTTCGGATGCAGGAACCCGTCGGTCGTCACCAGATCGACGTTGCGATGGTTCGTCCACCGCGAGAGCAGCAGCTGCAGCAGCCGGGCCGCCGTGCTTTTGCCGACCGCGACGCTTCCGGCTATGCCGATAATGAACGGCGTCTTCGCCTCGCGGCTCCCGGTGAAGGACACCGCCGACCGGTACAGCTGCTGGGAAGCGGCTACATGCAAGTTGATGAGCCGGGTAATCGGATGATAAATTTGCTCCGCCTCTTCGAACGGAATTTGATCGTTTAACCCCTTTAATCGTTCGAACTCTTCCTTGGTCAGCGGAAGAGGCGTATGGTCGCGAAGCGCCGCCCACTCCTCGCGACCGAACTCCATATATAGCGAATGCCGATTCATGTCAGTCTCCACCGTTCTTGTTGTAACTGAAAGACAGTATGAACGAGGGCGGCCTGTACGTCAAGAAAAATGTTGAAGAAATGCAGTCCTCCTGGGGAGCTAAAAGGAATTCCATACCGCAGCCGCTTCGACCTCGAACCGCGAGCTCGGATACGCCGGCTTGGCCGCTTTGCCGACAGAGACGAGCATTACCGGAATGTACCGCTCCGGTATCCGGAACGCTTCGATCAGCTTCTCCGAGTCAAAGCCGCCCATCGGGCAACTGTCGAGCCCTGCCTCCTTGGTGGCAAGCATCAGCTGCATCGCAGCCAGCGAGGCGTTCAAGAACGCTTGATCCCGCGCCGTTTGACGGTCCGTGAAGCGGCCTCGATTTGACCGATGAGTCTCGACTTGACCTCCGCATCCATGAAGCCTTTATCGACGGCATCCCGGTAAATCAATTCGGCGTTTCGATCGGTTTCCAAATCCCCCAGAACGGCTACCGTAAAAGAAGCGTCCTCAACCTGACACTGCCCGTAAGCGATCGGCAGCAGCCTCTCCTTAGCCTCCCGCTCGTCGAACACGAGAAATTTCCACGGCTGAAGGTTCCATGCCGAATCCATGCCGACCCTTCTGGGCAATGCTCAGCAGCTCGGAGATTTGCGTCCGGGTCACCGCATGACGTTCGACTAACGGGGACTTCACTTGCTGCTCCACAACCATCATGTCGTCTCCGGCTTCTCAATGGATTTTGCACACGCGCATACTTCAAGCATTCGCCGGAACGGCCGCGGCTATTCGCTCTGCCTGCTCCCAGTGCATGACAAAACCCCGGTTCATCGGAAACCGGGGTCTTATCGCCAAACTTACCCGCGAGCTTCGACGATCATGCTTAACCCGTTCTTCGGCCGCAGCGTTACGAGCGGCTCCAGCTCGACCGGCGGATGGCCGTCCGCAAGACGAAGCCCGAACCTTTGCCCGACTGTCGCGATAAGCAGCGCCGCCTCCATCATGGCGAAGTTGTTCCCGATACAGACACGCGGTCCTCCGCCGAACGGAAAGTATGCGAACTGCGGAATCGTCTTCATAAAATCCCCCTCGAACCGTTCCGGCCGAAACTCCTCGGGATTGTCGTAGTAAGCGGGGTTGCGATGCATGACGTATTGGCTCATCATGATCGTATCGCCGGGCCGGAACGTATGCCCGCCAATCTCCACCTCGTCTACTACCTCGCGGTTGATGGCCCATACCGCCGGGTAGAGACGCATCGACTCCCATAGCAATAGCTGCAAGTACTCCAGCTTGTCCAAGTCTTCCGGTGTCGGCAAGCGCCCTTGGAGCACCGAATCCAGCTCGGCATGAAGCTTCCTCTCCGCCTCGGGGTTCAAGGCAAGCAGATACCACGTCCACGAAAGCGTATTGGCCGTCGTCTCATGTCCGGCGAGGAAGATCGTCATCACTTCATCGCGCACCTGCTCGTCGGTCATGGCGCTCCCATCCTCGTCTCTTGCCGCCAGCAGCATGGACAGCAAATCTTTCCGCCCCGTCCCCGCTTCCCCGGCCGGCTGCTTGCGGCGCTTTTCGATAATGGAGTAGATGACCCCGTCCAGCAGCTTGGACGCTTCTTGAAATTCCCGGTTGCTCTTGGTCGGCAAGCTTGCGGGCAAATCGATAAACGAGGAGGCTCGCGTGCTCACATACTTCATACCGACATCGATAGCCCGGCCAATGCCGCCTACGATCTCTTCCTCCAGCCGAGAGCCGAACATCGTCTCCATAATGATATCGAGCGTAAGCTGCATCATATCTTCGGTAATGACCCGGGTTTGTCCGGTTTCCCACTGCGACGTCATCCGTTCGGCGTGGCGGACCATCGCTTCTCCGTAGGCCGATATCCGGTCTTTGCGGAACGAAGGCTGCATGAGCCTCCGTTGGCGCAGATGCTTCTCCTTCTCGCTGGTCAAAATGCCTTCGCCTACGACCGCCTTGGCCGTCTGCAAGCCTTTGGCTTTGCGGAAATGCTGCTGCTTCGTAAGCAATACCTCTTTGATCAGATCCGGTTCGGTCAGCAAATACAGATGACGGCTCGGCCCGAAGCGCAGATGAACGAGCTCTCCGTATTCGCGGAACGACTGTTCCAAAAAGTGCAGCGGATCTTTGCGAAATGCAAGGAGATTTCCTGTAATCGGCAGCCCTCTCGGGCCGGGTGCGGTTTTGGCGCTCACTGCGGAACCTCCTTATGTAACTAGCGATCTAGTGCGTATGCGTATAAAAAACTCTTGGAAAAGGCTTCGAGAGCGAGCCCCGTTTTTCTGGGGGTTGCCATGGGCATCGGCATGCCCGGAAACGACGACCCGGAGTCCATTAGTATCCGGCTGTGCCCTCCTTTTTATCCCGGAAATGGAAATAGCACGACCGTTCGCAGTCTGATAAGCTAACAGAAAGCCGTGCAACACTTCGTCGAACATACTGCGAACCGGTGCCATATCTATCTATCTATCTATCTATCTATCTATCTATCTATCTGCTCGCTCGAGGAGCGCATCTATCCGCTGTACGTGGCGAATACTTACATTCCATCTCCCTGAATCCGGATCGGTGGTTCTGTCCAAACAAACCCACGCTTGCAGCGGACGTCCGCGAAGCGTGGGTTTGGTTTTGTTTATAAATTTGCCCCGTAGTTCCGTGAGTTTATTCCCTTTTCCCTATTGCCTGCACCAGCCTCATCACGTCCTTGACGCCCCGCATGTAAAGCCGCTCCTTCTCTAATGAATCCGCTTGATTCCACACTTCCTCCAATTCGCAAAACCGGTTGAATTCGTTTTCGTTCTTTGGCTTTCGACACACTATCGCCTCGCCATAGTTGTACTCCCGAAATGGAAAATATGCAGTTATTTTCGGGATTGCACCGACTTGGCGCCCGATAGCTGGAAAAAGTCCATTTATTTCTCGCAATTAGGTTCCGTTCGCCATCAGCACAAGGAAATAGCTGCATGTTTTCCAGTTAATCCTCGCTTCCGGTCTTCGATGCCGCATTTAACTGGAGTTTTTGAAGCTGTTGAAAAAGTCTGCATCACGCCGCATTCCCCGCATCCCGACCCGCTTATACGCTCCCCGCATCCGCCGGATACACCAGCCCCATCTGCCGCCGCGCCTCGTCCATGATCTCCATCGTCCACAATGAATGCTCGAACGTATTCACGCCAGACTCCGACTCTCCGCGTTTTATGAGGCCAAGGAACTCTTTAATCTCATAAACCATCGTGTTGTCGGCCTGTTCCCTGGTCAAGTCCTCCACGGTACCGTCTCTGTACCTGATTTCCACCGTCTCCGGCTGGCTGATTTTGCCGATCACGATATTCCCGGTCTCCCCTTGAATTTCGGAAGGCAAGGAAGAATGCGTGATTTTGGAATACATGATGACCGCATCCATATCCGGGTACCGGAGCAGCAGGCTTCCCTCCCCGTCCACGCCGGACTCGAGCAGCACCCCGTTCGCTTGGACGGAGTCCGGCTTCCCGAACAGAACGACCGCCGGATAAATGCAATAAATGCCAAGGTCCATCAACGCGCCGTTGGAGAACACCGGATTGAACGCGTTCAAGACGTTCCCTTGCTTGTAGGCGTCATAACGGGAGGAATATTGGCAGTAGCTGGCGAAATAACGCCGGATCTTGCCGATGGAGCTTACGTTGTCGCGAATCGCTTGAAAGTTGGGCAAGAATGTCGACTTCATCGCCTCCATCAGCACAACGTTATAGCTCCGGGCGGCCGCGATCATTGCCCGCAGCTCTGCAGCATTGGACGCTACGGGCTTCTCGCACAGCACATGAACGCCGTGCTTCATGCAGGCGATTGCGTGCTCCGCGTGAAACGAGTTCGGGCTGGCGATGTAGACGGCGTCGATCTCGCCGCTCGCGGCCATTGCCTCCACATCCGAGTACGCATGCGGCGCTCCGTGCTTGTCGGCGAATTGCCGCGCCCGCTCCTCCGTCCGGGAATAGATGGCGGTCAGTGCGAAATCCCCGCATTCGCGGGCCGCCTCCAGGAATGACTCCGTAATCCAATTCGTGCCGATAATGCCGAATCTTATCATGGCAACTCCTCATGTTTTCGATATAGTGTTGACGGCCGCTCCGCCTTCGTCCGGCGGAAACCGACGCTCGATTCTTTTGCGAGCCGTCCTTCTGTTGTCTTCCCTTCCCTATTGTCGCAGAAAGAAGCGTTAACCGAAAGTGAGACAACCTCTTTCATTATGCAACCGCTCCGGGTTACACTATATGTAATCGTTTTTTTGGCAACAATAGCCATTTAGTACAGGTCTGCCTTGTACCGGATGGCGGAATCGATACAGACAAGGACGGATGATGGTGGCGTTCAGGAAATATGGGATTTGCACGCTGTTGGCGTTGGTGCCGGCGCTGCTGCTTGTACTGCTGCTGCCCCGATACATCTCGGCAGCCGAGCCGTCGCGCGCCGTGCAGGGCACGCTCGATTTGTCGGGACACGATCTCGGACAGGAGCCGGTCAAATTGATCGGCGAATGGGAAATGTATTGGGGGCAGCTGCTCGAGCCTGCCGGTCTGCACGCCAACGGAGACGCTTCCAGCGGACGGATGCATTATGCGAACGTTCCGCACGTCTGGGGAGCGCGGAGCTCGGCCCCTACCGAGAATGAAGGAGCCGCGACGTACCGTCTCCGCATCCATTTGGACGAGCCGGATTTCCATAAAGTCCATGCGCTCTATATCCCGGCCGTAGCTACTTCGTACAAGCTGTGGATTGACGGAGATCTGCTGGCCTCCAACGGCACGGTCGGATTGTCGAGAGAGACGATGCGGCCGAAAAATTACGCCAAAGTCGTCTATTTCCATCCACAAGGACCGGATACGGAGCTTGTCATCCAAGTATCCAATTTCGTGCAGCGCAAAGGCGGGCTGTGGGCGCCGTTATTTATTGGCGAAGCCTCTTCGATTACAGCGCTCCGTGAAAATCGCATGGCGTCCGATCTGTTCATCTCGAGCGCTCTGTTCATTCTCGGCTTTTATCACGTCGGCTTGTGGTTTTTCCGCAAAAAGGACAAGCTGATCGTTCTGATCGGCTGTGCCTCGCTGTTCTTCGGGCTTCGCTCCTTGCTCCTGGGCGAATCTCTGCTGGTGCGCTTTATTCCGCAGCTGAATTGGTCCTCAGCCGTCAAGCTGGAGTACTTGTCTCCCAACGCGGGCATTCTGCTGTTTGCCCTGTTCGTGAGGCATCTGTATCCCCGGGAAACGAGCCGGAAGGCGATTACCGCCATTATCGTCTGCTGCTCCTTCTTCTGCCTGCTTTCCGTCCTCTTCGAGCCGCGGATATTTACTTATACGATGGTGCCGGCCCAAATCGTCATCATAGCCGCATTCGTCTATATTTTGTACGTTTACGCCTTGGCCGTCAAACGCAAAAGGGAAGGTGCGCTTCTCAGCAGCTTGTCCGTATGCATCATGTTTGCCGCCGCTATGAACGACATTCTGTTCTACAACCAGCTCGTGTCGAGCGTCAACCTTGCTCCGTTCGGCGTCTTCGTGTTTCTGTTTGCCCAGACGATGATCGTGGCCAAGCGGTTTACCGGCGCTCACGTCAAGGTCGAGGAGATGGGAGCCGAGCTGAGGCAAATGAACGCGCAGCTCGAGCAGACCGTCGCCGAACGGACGGCGGAGCTGCGGCTGATCAACGAGCATTTGCTGGTCAAAAACGAGGAGCTCCATCAGGCGGAAGAATCCCGCCGCCAGCTCGTCTCGAGCATTTCCCACGAGCTCGGTACGCCGATGACCGCGATACAGGGCTACGTCAAAGCGATCAAGGACGGCGTGATCGAGCCGACCGAGAGCAAATATTGGAACACGATATACGATAAAGTGCTGTACGTGAACCGGCTGGTCAAAGATTTGTTCCAATTGTCCCGCCTGGAAGCGAAGCAGTTTAAATTCGACTTTGAAGCGATGCCGGCGGACGAGCTTATCCATAAACATTTGCGCAAATTGGAGTGGGACGTCCGGTCGCAAGGCGTCCGCTTTACCGTAGAGCAATTCTCGCCCGAGGACGGGTGGGACGAAACGTATGTGATGGTCGATTCGGTGCGCATCGATCAAGTCGTTACCAATATCGTGTACAATGCGCTGAAGTTCACGCCGGCCGGAGGCTCGATTGCGATCGGGTGCGAGCTGATGGAGGACGAGCTGATGGAGGACGAGCTGCTCATACGCATTACGGACACCGGGACAGGCATTGACGAGCAGTCGCTGCCGTACGTGTTCGACCGTTTCTTCAAAGATAGCCCGGCTGACGGCATGCAAGAAGGGACAGGCCTCGGTCTTGCTATCGCCAAAGAGATCGTTCTCGCTCATGGCGGCCGTATCGGGGTGGACAGCAAGCGGGGCGAGGGCAGCACGTTCTACTTTACCCTCCCGCTGGTCCCCACAAGCCCAACATGACAACCCCGGCGGTAATCAGCATCGAGCAGACGAGTCGACGCCTGCCTTGGGCTTCCCGCAATAGGAATACGCCCATCACCGTACCGAACACGGTGCCGATTTCCCTCATCGGGGCCAATTGGGCGACGGGCGCGAGAGTCAAGGCGAATAGAAACAGCAAATATCCGGCAGGAGCCAAAACGCCTCCCAATAAGATGACTTTCCAGTTGATCTTGATTTCTCTGCGGATAGCTCCGGACTTGAAGGTTGCCCAAGAAAGCGCCAATACGTTGCCGATATTCGAAGCTTCGTTCAATACAACCGCCGGAACATAGTCTAGCGCAATCTTATCGATGACGATATACCCGGCTATACACAACCCGACCGCCAAGGCCAGCATCGGGGCTTTGAGGGAAGTCCCCTGCTTGCGTTCAAGCCGGATGCCGCTCACCAGCACGATGCCGACCACGATCAAAGCGACTCCGGCCCAACCGAACGGGGACAGCCTCTCGTCAAGGAGGAACACGCCGGCCAGAGGAACGAGCAGCGGACTCGTCCCTCTCATGATCGGATATACTTGAGACAAATCCCCTACGGAATAGGCAGCTGCAAGCAAGACGACGTAAAGCCCGTGCAGCAGCATCGATGCCGATACGACAATTAGCGCGGTAGAAGAGTAGTGCACCTGATCCAGCTCCATGATCGTCCACGGCAGAAATACCGCTATCGCGATAAGCTGGCAGCCCCAAAGAAACACATGCTTGTTCATGCTCCGTTTCGTGTACAAATTCCATACCGCATGGATGAAGCCCGATCCGAGCACGAGCAGCGCCGCTATTCCGAGCATACGCTCCCCTCCTTTCCCAATCCGGCCGCCACCTTGTACCGGACCCCGTAACGCGAAAAAACCATACACGTGTAATTATACTCCAACCGTGTATGGCCGTATCTCGCCTATTAACCTGTCAAGGCGGTCTCGGACCTGCACCCGACTCAGGTGCCGAATCTTTGTCTGTACCCGCATTTTCGGCAAAGCTCCTCGACGGCCTCTCTTCTCGAAAATCCGTCGACCAGCTTGTTCGCCCTCTCCCCTTCGACGATATCGGTGAAGGAAGCGTTGTTCACATTGCCCAAGTTGATGACACCCTCGCCGTCCAGACAGCACGGCACGACCGTCCCGTCCACCAGAATCGCGGCCTGGCTCCGGAGCGCGTGGCAGAAGCCTTTCCCTTCATCCTCGGGCGCCTGCAGACTCGGCCATCGAAATTCATGGTCCTGATTCAAGTAGACGTAGTCGGCAATTTTGACCCCGCTGCCCGCCACGACCTTCTCCTCGATCCTGTAATCGAGCCCGAATTCATTCTCGAGAATTTCCAACGTTTGCCGGTTGCGCCTTCTCTCGCTCGTCGTGACGTTGTCCTTCTGCAAATTCCATAGCCGGAACGAGACGAGCACCCGATGCTTGACCGCTTCCCGGACGAAGGAAATAATATCGGCCAAATACCGCTCCCGGTTCGTCGACCCTTCGTGCCCGTCGAAGCTATGGAGGGAAAAGTTCATTTGGCGCACCGCCGGTTTCCCCAATATTTTGGGCCCGGCTTTCGTGATGAGCGTTCCGTTGGTCGTGATGTTGACCTTAAACCCCCGGGCATGGCTCGCGTCCAACAACTCGTCGATTTTCGGATGGAGGAGCGGCTCGCCTTTGACATGAAGGTATATATGCTTCGTATGCGGCTTAATTTGCTCCAATATGTTTTGAAAGGCGTCCAGCTTGATGAAATTGGCTTTTCGGGCCGTTTGCGGACAGAAGCTGCAAGCCAGGTTGCACACGCTCGTAATCTCGATATATACTTTTTTGAACGTTTTCAAGAGCCAGCTCCCCATTCCGAACCGTTATGCCCGTTCAGCCACCGCAGCATTTTTTGTACTTTTTGCCGCTGTTGCAAGGACACGGGTCGTTGCGGCCTACTTTCTTTTTCGTTGCGAAATCGTATACGCTCGCGGACGAACCGTGCTTGGAAGGGACCGGTCCGCTCCTCGCGGTCGATAGCTCTTCCGGAGTATGGCCCTTGAGATACCACTGCCTCGTATCATTGTACAGCCCCACGATACGGTCCATAAACTGTTGAACCATCTCCAGCCGGTCCATCTCGAAGGATTGCTGCAGCGCCTGCAGGACGCTGGCCGGAGTACCGCCATTCCGGATGATCGACACGCTCTCTTCCACGTAGCCATCCGCCTCTTCCCGGCGCAGGTCGTACCCCTTGATCAGAAATTCGACGAAAGCCGTATAGCTTGCATGACGCTCGACAAACCCGGCCTCTCCGGCACGCAGCAGTTGCACCCTCGTGAACGGATACAGCGGCACAATCGATCTTGCTTTCTGTTCTTGCCTGATCTTGTCCGGATTCCACACCCAGGCGTCGGACGCTTCGTCGCGAGTAACCCGGATTTCCCGGTAAAACGATTCCGCTTCCTGCAGAACCGGCTCGCACAGGACCGGATCGACCTCGGCTTCCGAATGCTGCCCGATCAGCTTGTAAAGCTCACCTGTGCTCAGCACCCCATAATAATGGAGAAGCCCCTGCGCCAGCTTGATCCACTCCGTATTTCTCCGAACCGCTTCGCGCAGCGATGCGTCGTCGTTCGCCCGGAACGACTCGACCACTTCCTTCGGCATCGCCAGCGTCTTATTTTCTTCATACGTTCCTGGAAAAAGAATGCCCAGCTTATGAAAGTAGTCGAGCTGGTACGGCTCCAACTGCAAGAAAGCGTCGCCGCCCTTCTCCGCTACATGCTTGACGATTTCGTATCGGCTCTCGTCGAATCGCCGCCATATAGGACGCAGAGCCTCGGATGCGTGCTGCTCCATGACGGCAATCAATTCTTGCTTCTTAAGCGAACTGGCTCCCCGTATATTCCAATTCGACCGGATTGTCGAAAGGTCCTGTTTCGTCAGCCTTGCCAAACCATTCCCGAGGGTAAGCGGCACTTCGATCGCCGACCAGCGCTTCTCCTCCTCTTTCGCTTCCATTTGCCTTGCCGTTTTCTTGGCTTCCTCCACAGCGTTCAACAGCACGTTTTGATCCTTGCTGCTCAGGCGCTTATCCATAATCTCACCCTTTCTAATAGATAGGACATCCTGATCCCTTAAGCATTATAGCACAAATCGAAAGGTCCGGAAGTTTCGGAAGCCGTCACGGCAAAGCCTGACAGTCGGCGAACAATTAGGCGGGTTCGTTTGAGGCTGTTGAAAAAGTCTGCAAAGAGAGGAAGCGCCGGAGACAGGAGGTGAGGGAATGCGCTCCACATCCGTTAACATCGTGTTGTTTGTAAGATTTTAGCGGTTACAACACGATTTTAAAATCAAGCGCTTTGCTTTCCTTCCCCCACCTCCTTTTTGTATGACAATTCTCTCTTTTTGACTTTTTCAACAACCAGGTTCGCTTGCAGCTATTTTCCGCATGTCGGGGCTCTATTGATCATAAACTCTCATACGGTTGTTTTTCGGGTTATGCTCTACCTCCGCAAGCCCCAATTCTTCCAATAAAGGAGGCACGTACATGCCGAACCGTCCGCGCAGCCCTTTCTTCAACCCGTACCAGCCGCCGACCGGATTGTCGGACGAACGGCCCCATGCTTCGACCGTGCCTTCCTTGGCCGGTTTCTGCTCGTCCGCGCTGCCGAGCTCCATCCAGTCCCCGTGCCGCTTCAGCATGTCGTGCAGATCGGCGATGCAGCGGTAGTCATAATGAAGCACCGTCTTGCCTACCGTGCAAACCAATATCGCTTTGCCATCCTTCTCGTCCTTGTACATTTCGTATTCGGACGTTTGCGGCGGCGTTTTCAACAGCCACGGATTTTGTTTTGTCCCTTTTTCCAACGTCATATCATTTCTCCTTCTCGTTGCAAATTGGATGTCAGTATTATTATACAATAAGCGCAAAATTAAATATTTTTTCATCATAATCGCTTGAATATTTGATATAAATATAAATAAGTATTTATTTCTTATTGATAATTATTATCGTTTTGATTATAGTGAATTTATATCAATTGATGAGGTGATTCTATTATGAGCACAAATCCGAACAAGCTTACGACCAGTTGGGGCGCCCCGGTCGGGGACAACCAAAATTCGATGACGGCCGGTGCGCGCGGCCCGACCTTGATCCAGGACGTCCATCTTCTCGAGAAATTGGCGCATTTCAACCGGGAGCGGGTTCCCGAACGCGTCGTTCATGCCAAAGGCGCCGGAGCGCACGGTTATTTCGAGGTGACGAACGATTTATCGGGCTATACGAAAGCCGCTTTTTTATCGGAAGTGGGCAAACGCACTCCCATGTTCATTCGTTTCTCGACGGTTGCGGGCGAGCTCGGCTCGGCCGATACGGTTCGCGACCCGCGCGGATTCGCCGTGAAATTTTATACCGAGGAAGGCAACTATGATCTGGTCGGCAACAACACTCCCGTCTTCTTTATCCGCGATGCGATCAAATTTCCCGACTTTATCCATACGCAGAAGCGCCATCCGCAAACCCATCTGAAAAATCCGAATGCGGTATGGGATTTCTGGTCGTTGTCTCCCGAATCGCTGCACCAGGTCACTATTCTCATGTCCGACCGCGGCATCCCGGCAACGCTCAGGCATATGCACGGCTTCGGCAGCCATACCTTCAAGTGGGTGAGCGACCGAGGCGAAGGCGTATGGGTGAAATATCATTTCAAAACGGAGCAGGGCGTCAAAAACCTGGACGTCGACCTGGCCGCCAAGCTGGCGGGCGAGAATCCGGATTACCATACCGAGGACTTATTCAATGCGATTGCAAACGGCGACTTCCCGGCCTGGAAGCTGCACGTACAAATTATGCCGCTGGAGGATGCGGACACTTACCGCTTCGATCCGTTCGATGTGACGAAGGTGTGGTCCCAGAAAGACTATCCGTTAATCGAAGTGGGCCGTATGGTGCTGGACCGGAATCCGGAAAACTATTTCGCCGAGGTCGAGCAGGCGACGTTCTCCCCGGGCTCATTCGTGCCGGGCATCGAAGCTTCGCCGGACAAAATGCTGCAAGGCCGTCTTTTCGCTTATTCGGACGCCCACCGCTACCGGGTCGGCGCCAACCATAACGCGCTGCCGATCAACCGGCCGAAGGCGGAAGCGAACAACTATCAGCGCGACGGACAAATGCGGCCCGACACTAATGGCGGAGGCTCCGTCTACTACGAGCCGAACAGCTACGGCGGACCTGCCCAATCCCCCGAGCACAAGCCGGCCGCATATGCGGTTTCCGGCCAGGCCGATAGCGTCGCCTACGACCATCACGATCATTATACGCAAGCGGGAGACTTGTACCGACTGCTGAGCGAAGACGAGCGCGAGCGTCTCGTCCGGACGATCGTCGGCGCGATGATGCCGGTGGAGAAGGATGAAATCAAGCTGCGCCAAATCGGGCATTTCTATAAAGCCGACCCCGATTACGGACAGCGCGTCGCGGCAGGGCTCGGCCTGTCTGTCCCGCAGGGAGACTGAGGTTCAATTTGGAACGGCGAGCCCCTGCTCTCGTTCAACAATCAGCTCGAAAACAAACCTCCATCACCGCATTTATAGCGGGTGTGGAGGTTTTGTCGTTCCTATCTGGATTTTCCTCATCAGGTTCTGTCCTTTTCATACAGACCGACGATCGCCGCCGCTTGGCCGACGAGACGGGCTCTCAGCTCGGCCGGCTCCAGCACGATCAGCTCCGGTCCGATGGCCAGACATATTTCGCACGCGGACTCCAGCGTATTGAATTCGACCTCGGCTTCCGTCCAATCGTCCCGCTTCCCCGAAGCTACCGATATGACTTTCACATATCGTTCTTGCCGAATGCGATGCAGCGCAGTTTGGGCCATGCTTAGTTTGGCGGCGTATTTCGGCAACTCTGCCGTGAAGCGCTCCATGGAATGCTTCCAATACGAGGCAAGCTGAAATTCGTCCGGTCGCCGGAACGTTTCTGCCGTCAGCTTCGCCGAGCGTATTCGGGATACGCGGTAAGTCCGGTACTCCCCATCTATCTCCGCCACGACGTACCACGTGTTCCGTTTCGCCACCAACCCCAGAGGATGAATGGTTCTTTCGACGATTTCGGCTCCCCGTTCATAGGCAATCTCCAACTTCCGCTCCGCCCATACCGCCTCTTGAATCGCCGGCAAGCAAGCGGACGCGTCGCTGCTTGGCTCATGCCAACCTGCTCCGTCGATATGAATACGCTGACGCGTAAATTCGGCTTCGTGCTTGAACGAGTCCGGGGCGGCAGCCCACATTTTCTGGTAAGCGGCGTCGTAAGCTTCCCGTTTGCCCAGATCGCTCAGAAGCTGGATCGAGCCGGCCAGCAGCAGGGTGCTGAGCTCCTCGGATTTGAGGCCGGTCAAGCTCGTCCGATATCCTTCGGTTAGCTTCCAGCCTCCCTGCGACCCTCTTTCCGAATAGACCGGAATGCCCGCCGCACTCAACGCTTCCATATCGCGATGGACGGTCCTTTCCGACACCTCCAGCTTGTCGGCTAATTGCTTCGAGGTCATTTGCCCATGATTTTGCAGCAGCAGCAAGATCGAGATAAGCCGGTCCGCTCTCATTCGCGCGCCCTCCTTTACACCAATAGTCGTTGTCGTGTTGCATCTATTGTAGCCGCGATATACGTCATTCTTTGTCATATATGCCGAAAAAGAAAAGCCCCGAACGGAGCTTCTACTAACGCGCTTCTTGGGGAAGGCGCAGGATAACGGAACAACGTTCCGCTATCCTCAATATTTCCCGCTTTTCGTTGAAAATAACGGAAACGGCTTCCGTTATACGCCGAAACCGGGATATGCCGGCTCCCGAACAAGCCGAGTAACGGAACTCCGTTCCTCTATTTGGCGTACGGACTCGTTTTACGAGTGAATAACGTACTTCCGTTCCGTTATCTCCAATTTGCGGCGGGATACGCAACGCAACGTTACGTTACGTTACGTTACGTTACGTTACGTCTTGTCACGTCTTGTCACGTCTTGTCATGCTACGTCATGTCACGTCACGTCATCCGCCGGATCGCTTCAACCGATTGCCGGAAGATGATCGCCTTGTCCGGGTCTTGGAACAGCGGGGCTCCCGCGAATACTTGTATCCCTCGCGATTGAACCCCCGGTGTGGCCGTTTCCGCCAAGCTGTCGGGTAAATCCCCCGCATCGAGAATGAGCTGGACGTTGCGGTCGGCCGGCACGAATTCGGGCGACCGGTCGAGCCACTCGCGTCCCCATCCCGCTCCTCGCCCGCTTTTCTTGCAATAGATCAGCGGCGTAAATACATCTATCGCTTCGGCCAGCATGTTGTAATCCTGTGCGAATATGCGGGTAAGCGCGCCGTCGAATTGCTCCGGAGTCCATGGGCACATATAGGCTCCGACTATGCATTCGGGCAGTTTGCTCTTGACGATCGCCGAATAGCGCAGCGCATAGTCGGCGATTTTACGGCATTTGTGCGCTTTCCATTCCTCCGCGTAGCTTCCCAGTATCCGTTCCGGCGTCGTAGCGTCCAAACCTGTCGTTTGACAGAAATCGGCTATGCAGGCGGGACAGAAGCAGCTTTCCTGAAGATCGGGCTCCGGCGTCTCGAACCAACCGGCAAAGGTCAAGTAATCCAGCCAGACGCCTCTCGGCTTGAATGTTTGCAGGCCATCCAGCAGTTGGGCCTCGATTTCCGCCAAATGGTCCTTCTGGGACAAGCAAATCCCCTGCACCAGCCGTCCGTAGCGGATCGGCCGGCCATCGGCTCCGATCGGGATCAGCTCCGGATGCTTCTGGAAATCGGCGCGAAACGTTTTGAACTCGACGCAAGCATCGAGCCCGCGTTCCGAGCAATCCGAGAAAGCCCGTTCATTGAATCCGTGAAACCATACCGCATTGACTCCGTATTCCGACACATCCGGGGGCAACTGCGCACTGCCATAAGGTCCGAACAATAAAGGTATCGACATCCCCATGCTCCTTGTCTGAGCTTATCGTCACCGAGTGCTGCGCTCACCCTCATCATAATACATCTTGTTCCCTTGTACTACACGTGGATCGATTAACTTCTTCTCCCCATTACGTTACGTTCCGCTCCCGTGCTCGTCGCGCGCTAACGGCATGCCGCAGCTTTGGCAGTTTTTATACGCTTGTCCCATTTCCTCGACTCCTCCATTCGGCAAAGTCGCTCTACTGTACCAAGTATATAACGGAGCTGCGCCAGACGGCCGGTTTGTCGCCTTTATCCGCATTTTAATTCCGTTTTATTGCCGCTGGAATCTATTCCCCCTATAATTAATTTTATGGACATCATTTGCCTCCCGCATCGCTTTGAAGACGAAGCAGATCCATGCCGTAACGATCAATGAAATGAGTATAGGAGGCAGTTATGGCGAACAACCGATCCGACCCCAACCGGTATAGCGGTTCTCCGAAACACGATAGAGCCGAGATCGAGCGCGAATGGGAAAAGTTTATGTCCGGCAGCGCCTCTCCGCTTAACGTAAACACGTTCATGCATAATTCCTGGAAACGATGCCTGGAGCAGGGCGTCGATCCGCTTCGCATGCATCCCGTACCCAACTTGGGGATGGATCAAATTCAAGATTTCGTAACGTCAGACCCGTTATTCCGAATGGTCGAACCGTTTTTGAGAAAACTCAAGCAACTGGCCGACCATACCGGCTATCTCGTCACATATTCCAACGCGTCCGGCGAAGTCGTATATTACGACGGCGATCGGCCGCTCATGCTGAAAGCGGAAGATATCAACTTCACGCCCGGTTCGGCGTGGAGCGAAAGCATCGCGGGGACGAACGCCATCGGAACGGCGCTGGCTACCGGCGTCCCGGTCCAAGTGTTCGCGAGCGAGCATTTTTGCCAACAAATCCATGGCTGGACATGCTCCGCCGCCCCCATCCGCGACCCGGGTACGGGGAAAGTACTCGGCATCATCGATCTGACCGGCTTCTGGACCGCCAATGACCCGAAATCGCTGGATGCCGTCGTCGGGACAGCCGGGAATATCGAGAATATGCTGTGCAACCAGTTGAGGTTGGAACGTTACCGGCTGGCCCAGCATTACGTCGAGCTTACGAGAAGGAGCTCCGTGCCCGTAGCGGTTACGGACCGGGGCGGTCGGGTAATCAAAGCCTCGAAGCTTTTGTACGAGAAAGGCTGGATCTCGCCTAACCACTGGATGGAGCCTGCGTCTCTCATCCAGCAAGCATTCCCTTCCAAGGCATGCTGGGAAGACAAGCGCGATCAGAAAACTTGGCGATTCGAGCTGACGCCTTTCTTTTACGGAGGATCAGCAATCGGATCGGTCATTACCGCCCTTCCGCCGGATATTGCCGCCTTCCACGATTTGCCCGATTTCCGCCATATCGAGTCGGCCCCGGCGCCGCTCCATACCGTCGATACGACTGCCAGCGAGAAAGCCCCGCAGCAAGACCGCTTCTACAAATCGCTGTTCGAGCACCATCCGGATGCCATCTTCTCCTACGATCTGCAAGGGACTCTCCTCGACGCGAATCCGGCTGCGGAAAAGCTGCTGGGCTACAGCGCAAGCGAGCTGAAAACGATAACGGTTCAACACTTGACTCTCCCGGAGTACCGAGAACGAAAGCTGCGGGCTTTTGCCCATGCGGCAAGCGGCGTGCAGCAGGAGTACGAGGCGGCTATCCGCCATAAGCAGGGACACCAGCTGTACGTATCGTTCAAAAGCTTCCCGATTATTGCCGACAACGAAATCGTCGGCGTCTATGAAACCGTAAGGGACATCTCTACGAATCATCAGCAAGTTTACGAGGATTTGAAGTCCACCAAAGAACAGCTTGAATTTTACTTCCGCAATACGGAAGATGCGATTCTCGTCATAGACGCCGACCTCCATATCGTGAAGGCCAATCAATCGTTCGAGCGCGTATACGGCTGGACGGAGCAGGAGCTGCTCGGCAAAGAGCTCCCGACGATTCCGGAGCATTTGAGTAACGAAAGCGAACAAATCCGCTCGAGCCTGTTAAGCTCCCGGCATGCCATCCCTTATGAGACGGTTAGGCGGCGCAAGGACGGCAGCTTGATCCAGGTAAGCAATTTCGCCTCCCCCCTATTCGACGGCAAAGGCAATGCTATCGCCTATGTGCTCATTTCAAGAGACATTACGGAATTGAAGCAAACCGAGCAATTGCTGCGCAATACGGAGAAGCTGGCCGTCGTCGGTCAACTGGCGGCAGGAATCGCCCACGAGATTCGCAATCCGCTAACGACGCTCAAAGGCTTTCTAAGCCTGCTGAAATCGCAAGCGACGCATAAAGACAACTGGTACATGGACGTCATGATGTCCGAAATCGGACAAATCGAACGGATCGCCGACCAATTTCTGACCGTGGCCAAGCCGCAAACCGCGACTTACGAGACCGTCAACCTGGAGACCGTGATCCGGCAAGTGGCTTCGTTTCTGCATCCGATCGCGACGATGAACAATGTGCAAATCGGAATAGAGTCGGAGGCCGGCGAACCGGCCCTCCCCTGTGAGCCGAATCAGCTTAAGCAAGTATTTATCAATATCGTCAAAAACGCCATCGAGGCGATGCCGCAAGGCGGGCAAGTCGATATTCACATTGCGCGCCATCCGGATTCCATCTCCGCTCGGGTCATCGACTACGGGCACGGAATCCCGCAGGACCGGATTCCCCACCTGGGCGAACCGTTTTATACCCTGAAGGAAAAAGGAACCGGGCTAGGCTTGATGATTTGCTACAAAATCATCAAGGAGCACGGCGGAACGATTGGCATAACAAGCGAAGTCGGCCGGGGCACCGCGGTCGAGATCCGTTTGCCGCTAAGCGGCGCGGTTACCCGCTAAGCTCGGGATCAACAAAGCAAAAACCCTCTCTTGCGAAAAGAGAGGGTTCATCTACATGCACCGTTCCATTTTATTTAGCGGAATACTCCAGCTTCGCTCGATCGAGCATGGTTTTCCAATCCGCGAACTCCGTCTCTCTGGCAACGTGCCGGTCGAACAGCTCGTCGGGGATGTTTTCGATTTCTTCATGAGTCTTGGCTTGGAAATTGCCCTTTTCTAGAAACCCCTCGAAGCTCTTAAAGTTGGAATACTTGCTCATGAACAATTCATTGAACAATTTGTCCAAAGAAATATGGTTCGGGTCTTCTTGAATCGCCTTCTGGCCTTGCAATTCTTTAAGCAGCTCATCAAACGACATCGGCTTGTGCTTTTTCAGATTACCACTCCTAAATACGATTTAGGATTCATTATACCACACCGAGGGGGCGTTTGCTTACAACGGATTTAGCCTATTTTCTCGATAAAGATGCCCACGCGCTTTCAAGCCACTGCTCAAAGTCTGCGCCTTTATCGCCTTCGTACGTATCGAACACATCCACTCTCGTCTTTTTCAGCTTGTCCTTGAATTGTTCGTACGTATGCTCTTCCGGCAAGCTTTTCTTGATTCTCACCAAAACTTTAGTAGTGCCTTTGATCAGCTCGCCCTTTTTCCTTGGCGGCATTTGAACCTCTTCGCCGAACGCTTTGAGCTTGCGGAAAGCGGCCTCTTGGATGCGGTACACGGCATCGTTTTTCATTCTATGCGTCAATATGTCGATGGTTTGCTCGTTTTTCCACTTCCCCAGCTCTTCCACAGCCTCCAACCGTTCTCTCCAATTGGACGTCCGGTTGGCCGCTTTTTTCAACTCCTCATAGTTGGAGGGCAATTCGCTTTTTACGGTTTTACGATTCAAGTGTATGATCTCCTTTAACGTTTATCTAACAATCAACATACACATGATTGGACTAATGTTCAAGGTGCTATATAAGTTGAACTAAATGTTTTAACGTTCATTCCAT
>NZ_VDCQ01000109.1 GCF_006265175.1 Paenibacillus hemerocallicola
CACGCCTACCGCCGATTGGTCGATGACGATCGCATCCGGATGCTGACCGAGGAACACTTCGTTGATCAGCGTACTTTTGCCCGAGCCGGCGACACCCGTAACGACGGTCAGCACGCCGGTCGGAATCGTTACGCTCACGTTCCGCAAGTTGTGCAGGGTGGCATTATGGATGGACAGCTTGCCGGAAGGCTGCCGGCAATCGTGCTTCAGTTGGAGCGGCCGCTTCATATGGGTGCCCGTTAGCGTGTTTGCCTCCAACAAGCCTTGGAAGCTTCCTTCATATACGATTGTACCGCCGCGGCCGCCGGCATAAGGCCCGACATCGACGATATGGTCCGCCACCTTGATTACATCGGGATCATGCTCGACGACAATGACGGTATTGCCCTTGTCGCGCAGCTTCTGAAGCAACTCATTTAACCGATGAACATCACGGGGGTGCAAGCCAACGCTAGGCTCATCGAAAATGTAAGTGACATCCACCAGACTGCCGCTCAGGTGCTTCACCATCTTGACGCGCTGCGACTCGCCGCCGGACAACGTATCCGTCTCGCGGTCCAGCGTCAAGTAGTCCAGTCCGATATCGACCAGATGCTGCAGCCGCTCCGTCAGCGACTTGACGATCGGCGCCGCGACGGCATCGTCGATCTCCCGGATGACGCGGATAAGCTGTCCGACCTCCATCGATGACATCTCCGCAATGTTGCGTCCGTTGATCTTGCAGCCGAGCGTGGCCGGACTCAGTCTCGCTCCGCGGCAGCCGGTGCAGGGACCTTCGGAAATGTACGGCGCAACTATTTTCTGCGTGCGCTCGGATTTCGTCTTCACGTCCTGCTTGATATATTTGTTGGCAAACTTCTCGATGACGCCTTCCACCGTAATATTCATGGCTTTGCCGGCAAAATCCATCTGGACTTTTCTGGCCTTGGCATACAGCAGCCGCTCCAGTTCATCATCCGTGTAATCGCTCAGCTTCTTGTCGAGAACGAAGTCCCCCGACTGCACGATCATATTCCATTCCCAGCCGCCGACCGAATAGTCCGGCAGCATAATGGCCCCTTCGTTCAACGATTTGGATATGTCCAGCGCCTTGCTCATGTCGACGCCCAGCCTGCGGCCGATTCCGTTGCACTCGGGACACATGCCTTGCGGATCGTTAAACGAGAACATGTGCGCTTGTCCGACATAAGGCTGGCCTACCCGGGAGAATAGCAGACGGAGAATCGGAGAAATATCGGTTATCGTGCCCATCGTGGAATGGGAACCGCCGCCCAGCCGCTTCTGATCCACGATTACGGCCATGCTCAGATTTTCGATCGCATCCGTATCCGGCTGCGGAACGCGGGGCAGAAAATTGCGCACGAACATGCTGAAGTTCTCATTCAGCAATCGCGTCGATTCCGCGGCGATCGTATCGAAAACGATCGATGACTTGCCGGACCCGGATACGCCGGTGAAAATCGTGATCTTTCGCTTGGGAATGCGCAAGGATACGTTCTTGAGATTGTTTTCCCTCGCACCCGAGATTACGATATGCCCCTGATTCGATTCACTCATGAGTAACATCCTTCCGAAAGTGTTAATTTCTACTTATATTCTCATTGTACCATTCATCATGCATAGAAAGTCGGGCAGCCGAACTTGCACCTGTTATCGTACTAACCAAGAGGTGATGCGATAGCTTTTCTCGAAAATTCAGGGTGCGTCCGTAAAATAATAATTTGGCAAGCTGATCGCAGATACACGACTTCTGGTTAACCTCCTGTTGTACTATGACCCAGATCAAAACCCTCCGCGCGGAGGGTTTTATCCTTTTACTTTTATAAAAGCGATCAGGGCTGCCAGACTTCCCACAAGTTCCCATCGAGATCATAGAACTGAAAGTTAGGTCCGCATTCTCGACCCTCCGGAATATCGCTTGTAATACGAACTCCATTCTCCTTAAACCGCTCGAACAGCTCCTGGATGCGCGGCGTAATGAAACAGCCGACAGGAACGCGATCGCCATTATTGTTGGTAAATCCTAATCGCCCGCCCTTTAACTCCGATTGGATCAGAAACATTGCCGGTACGGTGGTTCTTAGACCTGCACCCGGTAATTTATCGTGATGATCGGGAAAACGCAAGATCGCAATCCCCGCCCCAGGCTTGACGGGATCATGACTGCCAGGTTGTCTGCAGCCTAGATTTTTTCGATACCATTGAACGGATTCATAGACGTCCTGCACCGGAACGTAAATACAGGTGATTCCTGTAATGTCCTCCGGTTTGTTATCTATTTGAACTTCTTCTGCTTGGTTTTGGCTCAAATATGATCTCCTCCATTTGAATTTTCTACCAGTATACAACTAGAATACCGTACGTTTGTTCTCTTGTAAATAGCCGGAGAAAGAGGCGAGCGAAACAAATCCGTTATCCGAAACGTCTAAATGAAATGGATACATATTACAATATTCCCAGACGACGGACGGAGGAGAGATACCATGCACAAAACGGCAGCGCTCGGACTGGCACTGGCTTGGTTGCTTGCGGTGAACGCGCCGGCCGGAAGCGCCGAAAGGGCGGCGGATTTGCCGAAAGACGCCGATATTTCGATGAGAGCCGCGACTGGAACCGCAGAAGGCGCCGGAAGTACCGCGACCGCAGCAGGCGTCGCCACGAATCCGGGAGCGGCTATTGCGGCAACGACTGAGCCAGTCGGAGAAGCTTTGAGGCCCGTTTCGTCCCGAACGGAGGAAGCAGAGCCGACAGTTGCATACAGGCTGGAGGAACAGGATGCCCTTCGCGCAACGGTAAGCTTCCGGGACGGCGCGGTGTTCGCCGGGGACGAGCAAGTGGGCGTCAAGCGAGGCGATACTTATTTCTTTAACTTGAATTTTGTATCGGCTGCCTTCGACTTTCGCGCGGAAGCTTTCGGGGCGGACGGCAGCCTGAAAGTGGAAAACGCGGTCGGGTACGGGTTTACCGTATCGGTTCATCCGGTTTCGACCTTGTACTGGGGGGGCCGGGCGGTGCGCACCGTCGGGTTGCCGTTTTCGCTTCATATGGACGAAGCGCAGCAGCCCTATATCGCGCAGCCGAACATGGAAGCGTTGTTCGGCCTTCGTCTGGAACGGGGCGACACTCAAGAAGAAGCCGAGCTGGTGTTTCCGCAGTACGCCAGCGAATTCGTCGATTTTCCCGAAACGGTCGATGGGGACACGCTGCGGATCAACGCGCAAGTGCGCACGTCAGGCGCGCATTCGGGACCCCTGCTTCGATTGTATCAGCCGGACGCTACCGAGAATAAGGAAGGCGCCTCCTCCTTCGAGCTTGTCCGATGGGGAGCGGACTATCCGTACAAGGCAGCCGCGACGATCCCGCTGTTACCGGGACCCAACCGGGTTTGGGCGCTTCTGCAGGTGAACCAGCGAATTGTCGCCGCCTCCGAGCGGGACGTGACCGCACGCTTCGAGCATTTTCCGTTGACGGTGCGACCCTCCGCCCCGACGATGATGAGCTTCAGCGAGATCGAGCTGGATGAACCTATAGTCGGCTATGAGGTCTCGAAAGATGAGGGCGTTCCTCTGAAAGGCAAGGTGCGTAAAGCGATAGGCGACGAACTGACGGCAAGCGTGGAAAAATTGCAAAATGGCGTCTTCGTTCGTGCGGCCAAGGAGACGATTCCGCTGACCGACGAAACGTTTGAGCGGTTCATCCGCTGGCCGGGCGGTCCGGGACTTTACCGCATTCGCGTGTTGTCCGATTTGACCGGCCAGCGCGGACAATCGGGAACGGCGGAAATCGCGCGGTTCTACGCGGAATATCGGAAGCCGACGGCGCAGCCCGACAACAACGGAGCAACATCGCCGAGCGATAGCGATTCGGCGTCGCCGGTCGACACCGAAACGGCGCAGCCGGTCGCCATCGAACAGGAGCGCGCTTTGCAAATCGTCGCCGAGTTGGGTATTATTCCCGACGGGTACCAGGTGAAGGAGGCGCAGATCGAGCAGAGGCTCGCCTACTTTGTCGTCAAACGCCGGCAAATCGATCCGTTTCATCATGGACCGGCTCGCTGGGTCATCCGTTACGCGTCCCCGGACGGTACGGGTGCGGAATGGCGGGTTGAGTTGGACGCTTCGACGGGCAAGCTTTTCAGCTTTTATCGGGAAGATCCGCTTCGCGGACCGATGTACAGTCCGGCGGTGTCGTACGAGGAGGCGAAGGCGATCGCGGAAGCTTTCGTGGCTCGCGTGAATGGCGATATCGTCGAACAATTGCGCTATGACGATTCTCGGGAGAGCATCTATACCGACCCGCTGTCCTTCTCCATGTCTTCGGCCTACTGGATCTCCTACCAACGGCTCGCGGGCGGTATACCTTATCCCCAAAACAACGTCCATGTGTCGATTGACGAGAACGGAACGATTTTCAGCTACAATTACAACTGGAACGACTCGGTCCGCTTCGAGGACCCTGCGTCCGCAATGGACCCGCAGCAGGCGGAACAAGCATTTCGCGACCGCGTGGCCCCTGCCTATCTCATGCCGCTCGATCGACCGGAAAATGCCCGGCCCATTTACGAGTTTTTCCCGAACGATCGATTGGAGGCAGCCACCGGCCGGTTCCTCGACATCAACCTGAGTCCGCTTCCGGACGTCCGCCGAAAACCGGTTGGCGGCAAGCCGTTGTCGGAGCCTCCGGCTGCGCCGGTCGAGCCTTTGACGAAGGAGGAAGCGGCGGCAATAGCCAAAACCGTGCTGAACCTTCCTGCCGACAGCGAGCTACGGGAGGTCCACTTAATCGGGAATCTGTGGCAGTTGAATTTCAAGCCCGGCGGGCCCGACAGCACGGAGAGCGCTCTTGTCAATTTGCATCGATTGACCGGTTTGTCGGTGAATTATCATCATTATCGCCCGTCGGCCGGCCAAAGACCGATTCTTTCATGGCACCAAGCTCGCGAAACAGCCGAACGATTCCTGACCGCGGTCATGCCCTACGCCCTGGATGAGCTTTATCCGCTGGACTACGATTCGTCCATCACAGCGACCACAGGTGCTTTCGGGCAGGCAGGGCCGTTACTTTACTCCTACCGGCAAATTCGCCAAGGCGTTACTTTGGGTGAGGTTCGTGTCAGCGTCCACCCCAGTAACGGCGAGGTTGTAGAATTCGTCAACAGCGTGCACGGTATGGCTCCGCCACCGCCCGCCCGTTTTCCCGGGCTGTTGCCGCCGGAGCAAGCGCAAGCGGCTCTGTTTGACCGCTATCGGCTGGAGCTGATTTACGATTCGCCGAACGAGACTCGCAGCTTCTCGGGAGATTATGGGGATGTGCTGGCAAAAGTCAAAGACACCGATCCTTCGCACGCTGTCGCCCGTCTCATCTATCGTTGGATACCTCAATCGCATTACGACAACGCGGCTTTCGACGCGCAAACCGGAGCGTGGATCGATCGTCGGTTCGGGGAAACTATCCAAGACCCATGACAAAGAAACGATGACCATGCAAAATGTTGCCGGTCTGTATGACCCGAACGCAAATATTGGGGGCTCCCGGTTAACGCGACAAGCAGCATCCCGTCCACTCTGTATAAGGAATCGGGATGCTGTTTTGTCGTTTGCTACTATGGCTGGGAAAGGAAGGTCGATAAGTTTTAATGCCATTGACAAGAACATTTATCATTTGGCACGAAATTCCCTAAAAAATCCGTAATGAATTGATGTTAATTTCAGTCATTTATAACCGTTTTGCTTGCAGCATCTCCTCCGGCAGCGCTTGCGACTTCCCCCTCACCGCCAACGGCTTGCGCCGGGTTAACGCATCTTTGTCCATCATCACTTGCGTTTCTTCGCCCTTTGGTTGTCCGGCATCGCCCTCTCGGCGGCTCTAAGGCTCTGTACGCCCAACGACGGCGCCGGCTGCGCCTGTGTCTGATCGGCGGTGAATGTCCCCATCTTAATCAGAAGCGCTTCCCTCCTATTTGTGAAAATAACAATTGGATTCAACTGCGCCAGGGTCAAGGTCCGGCTTCCGATACAGACACGGCTGTACGGTCAGCAAGATTTTCCTGCACTTCGTCCGTCTCCGCCGCTTCTCCCGCCGGCGGCCGGTCCAGCTTGTATTTCGGCCGGTAATAGCTGGGCGGCTGACCGGACCAGCGCCGGAACTGTCGGGAAAAATGGTTGAAGCTCGCAAAGCCGAGCCGTTCGGCGATTTCCCCGATCGGGGCGTCCGTATTCATGAGCAGCAATTTGGCCGCGTTCATTTTTTGCTGGCTGACGTATTGGCGGGGCGAGATCCCGTACACTTTGGCGAATATTTTCGTAAATTGCGTCCGGCTCATCCCCATCCGCCCCGCCAATTCGGTAATCGTCACATTCGTATAGACTTGCTCGTCCAGCTTCCGCTCGATCGCGTGCGCCGTATCGATTTCCGCCGGCGAGCTGTACGGTCCCGCAGCTTCTTCTTTGTTCGCAAGCGGCGCGGCGCTCGCCGGCTGCCGGGCGACGATTTCCGCAATCGCCAGCGTCACGTAAGCTTGCAGCGCGAGCTTGCCGTGCGGCGGCAATTGCTCGACCCAGAACCGATTCCGCCTCTGGACGGACTCGAGATGAAGCACGCGCTTGGGCACATGGCCGCGCAGCAGCTCCTCGAGACTGCGGCCCAGTTCATCCAGGAAGGGAGAAAGGCGCTCCGCGCTTTCCCCGACGGAGACGTGCTTGTAGGGCGCGGCGTGCAGAAGCTGGCGCAAGCCATGATCGTCGATATCGAAATGGGCATGAAAAAAATAGTATGACCGGTCGGTATCGTTCCACAGCCGGTGCTTCACCCGCGACTTGATAACAAGCCAATCTCCGGACCGCAGCACAAGGATATGCCCCTCCAGTTCCAGCGTAATCTCCCCCGACCGGCAATGAAGCAATTCGCAATAGGAATGGTAATGCTTCTCGAACGACCATCCCGGCGCCCTGCTGCCGAATATGCTGTTGAATACTTGAATCGTGTTCATCGTCTGCATAAAGGCCACGTCGATCGTCATGCCCCCGCCTCCGCTCTTTCCGGTTTCATCACCACTATAGCACGGCATCGGACACAAATGGTGTAAAAGTGGAGCGCTTCTACAGATTGTAACCGTATTCAGCGCTGGCGTATGATAACGGAGAAAGGAGGAAAACCGCTTAGTAAACAAGCCAAATACGAATCAGAGGAAGGAGTGGCCAATCTGAACGGCAGGAAGAACATAATGTGTAATCGGCGAGCCGCGAGAAACATGCTCGTCTGTTTGCTGACGCTTGTTCTCGCGCTGGGGGGCGCGCTTCCCCCCGGCTCGAAGACGCATGCGAATCCGGCTCCGCTGCTCTCCAACGGCGGATTCGAATCGGGACTGACCGGATGGAACGTGTATTACAACTCTTCGGCTTACGTGTCGGTCACCGATCAGCAGGCATATGCCGGATCGTACAGCCTGAAGGTCGACGATGTGTCCGCGTCGGCCGTCCACGGCGCCGAAAGCCACAAATTTCCTGTAGTGGCCGGAGGGCAATATACGGCGACCGCGTATACGCGGGTCGACAGCGGACAAGGTCTCATTTACTTGAATTTTTACAACGCCTCCAACCAGAAAATCGATCAAAAAACGGCGGGCAGCTCGGCGACGGCGGGACAATGGAAAGCGTTGACCGCCTCGTTGACCGCTCCCGCCGGGGCGACGACGGCTTCCGTTTCGCTCCACGGCACGACCACCAATACGGGGATCGCCTATTACGATGAAATTGGCGTCGTCGAGCGGATCGTCCTGCGCGGCTCCGTCAACGATGCCGTGTACGCTTCGCCGGTTGCCTGGACGGACGTGTACTTGTACGCCGCGGCGGACACCGGGTTTCTGACGCCGCTAGACAAAGGATTGTCCAACAAGGACGGCTTGTTCTCGCTGCAAGGAGGGGTTACCCAAGGCGATTACGTCATCCGGGCGATGAAAGACGGGTACCAACGCGCTACGATGGCTGTCGAAGTGGGTCAAGGAAGCAGCATCAGCTTGGCCGTATCCTTGACGCCGGACAGTGTGGCCGTGCCGTACCCGGTCGGCGGCAGCGCGACCGTTCCCGCTACTGGCGAGCCGATCGCGGGAGCGGACATCGTCCTATATGACGATGACGATTTGTCGTTTACGACGCCGATCGGGACGGCAACGTCGGCGGCGGACGGAACGTTTGCGATCGATACATCCGTTCCGAACGGCACCTACCAGGTCCGTGCGACGAAAACCGGCTTTTACGCCACAACGGTTCCGGTGACGGTCCGCGACAGCGCGCAAGACGGCGTACAGATCCGGATGCTGCCGCGCGACGACGTCTCCTTGACGGAAATGCCGACTCCGCCGGCCGCGCATCCGCGGCTGTACGTGACTCCCGACCTGATTCCGCAAATGCAGGCAAGGCTGGAGCATCCCGTATTGGCTCCGGCATGGGAGCAGTTGGAACAGCAAAGCGCAATCCCCGCTCTGTCCGGCAAAAGCAGCGGCAGCACGCTTGCCATCGAATCGTACGACTTCCCGGAGCCGGAGCAAGCGCGCTTTGTCAAAATCGTCGGACGCGGCAATTCGGTGAACGATTGGAATTCCATAACGGAGACCGAACTTTATACGCGCGATCCCTCCGACAACTTGCTGAAGCTGACCGTAAGCGACGTCTCCTGGAGCAGTCAGGACGGAGCGTATGACGGGAACAAGACGATCGACGGCGTGATCGGGCCCGAATCTCGCTGGTCCGCGCAAGGACGCGAAGAGTGGATTCAATATGATTTGAGCGTTACGGAGCAGGTTTATGCGATCGGCCTGGCCTGGCATGCCGGCAATACGCGGCAGTCTCTCTTCGATGTGTACGTGTCCGTCGACGGCTCCGACTGGAGTTGGATCGATCTCGGCTCGGGCAATGCTCCCGGCGAGTTGGCCCCGCCTGCGGCCGGCAAATCCAATTATTCCCCCGAGATTAAAAATGCGATCGAATACAACGCGATGAAATATTTGCTCAAGGGAGATACCGACAGCGGCCGGCTGGCCATCGAAGCGGCGCTCCGCTTTATGGACACCGCCGTTTTTGCCGATCCCGATCCGTTCCGGCCGATCGGCGATACGATGCATGCCGCGGCGCTCGTGTACGACTGGTGCTTCCCGCTCCTGACCGCTGAAGAAAAAACGGCCTTCATTGCCAACCTCAAGGATTTGGCCGGCCAGATGGAAATGGGCTATCCTCCGATCGGCGGCGGACCGATCAGCGGACACGCCTCGGAAAACATGCTGATGCGGGACTGGCTGGCGGCGGGCATCGCCGTTTACGGGGAAGACCCCGAGATGTACAACTTGTCGGCGCAGCGTTTCTTTAACGAATTTGTTCCGGCGCGCAATTTTTGGTACTTGTCCGGCATGAACCACCAAGGCGATTCCTACGGTGTCGGAGTCCGCTACCTGGGCGAAATGTGGGCGCAATGGCTATTCGAGCGGATGGGCCATGGACCCGTATTCGTTCCCGAGCAGGGAGAGATGCTGTACCGTGCCCTGTATATGCGCAGACCCGACGGACAGTGGCTTCGCGACGGCGACAGCTTCACGACCAATTCCAACCCGCCCGGCGCCTACTGGAAGTACCCGTCGACACTGCTATTGGCCACTTCGTACTATAAAGACCCGTACTTGCAGGATGAATTCCAGCGGCAGTACACGCTGGGGCTGAACCCGCTGGCGGAGCTGCTGTTTCTCGATCCCGATTTGACCTCGAGCCCGGTCTCCCAGCTTCCGCTGACCCGGTATTTCGGCTTCCCGTATGGCAGCATGGTTGCGCGAACCGGCTGGAGCAGCGATACGCCGGGGACTCGCGCTTCCGATGTCGTCGCCGAAATGAAGGTGGGCAATTATTCGTACGGCAACCACCAGCATCTGGATATGGGCAGCTTCCAGCTGTATTACAAAGGCGCGCTCGCCCTCGATTCGGGCATGTATCAGGGGCGCAACGGAGGCTACGGAAGCCAGCACGACATCCATTATTACAAGCGGACGATCGCCCACAACTCCATGCTCGTCTACGATCCGGCGGAACGGTTTTACAGCGGATGGCGCAACGACGGCGGGCAGCGCAAGGTGGCCAATGTCCGATACTTGGACGATCTGCTCGGCAAAAACTACTACCACGGGCTAGTTCTCGGACAGCAGTTCGGTCCCGATCCGGTTGCTCCGGACTTCAGCTATATCAAGGGCGACCTGACGGCCGCCTACACGAGCAAGGTCAAACAATTTCAGCGATCGTTCCTGTTCCTGAATTTGAAAGACGTCGAGCATCCCGCGGCGATGGTCGTCTTCGACAAGGTGATCGCCTCCGATCCGAATTTCCGCAAATACTGGCTGCTGCACAGCATGGAGGAGCCGCAGATCAGCGGCAATACGACGACGCTCGTCCGCAGCGAAGGCGGATACGAGGGCAAGCTGGTCAACGAAACGCTGCTGCCGGCAAGCGGCAATGCAAGACTGGAAAAGGTCGGAGGCTCCGGCCAGGAGTTCGAGGTATTCGGAGCCAACATTGCCCAAACTCCGATCCCGCCTGCGGGCCAACATACGATTGAAGCGGGCGCCTGGCGCATGCAATTATCGCCCGAAACGCCGTCGGAAACCGATCATTTTCTCAATGTGATGCAGGTGATGGACAACGACGGCACCTCGCCGCTCGCAGTCGAAGCGGTCGATTCCGAACGGATGGTCGGCGCCGCGATCGACGACTATGTCGTGCTGTTCGGCAAATCGGGCAACAAAGAAAGCGGAACGGTGACGTTTGCCACCTACGGCCCGCAACCCGCACTGAAGTATGTGATCGCCGATCTGGCTTCGGGTACGTGGCGTATCGCCAAAACCGGCGAAACGGAGCCGGATGAGGCCGAAGTCGGCGAAGAAGGCGGCGTGCTGTATTTCACCGGCGCTCCCGGCACGTACACGTTGACGTACCTTGGGAACGGCTCGCTATACAGCCGTGAGCGGCAATGAAAAGCAACTATTAAGGAGCAATAAGGAGTCCTGACGATGAAACACAGCAAACTATTGGCAAGTCTGATGACCGTGAGCCTGACACTCGGCGCTTGCGGCGGCGAGACGCCGGGCGGGTCGGGCGGCGACGCCGGTCCGGTGGAATCGTCCGCGAGCATCGAGCAAAAACCGGCTACGCTTACTTTTTTGCAAGCCAATCTGAGCGAGGAATTGTTCAATCAGCGGTACGGCGATCCGCTGCGCAAGCGATTCCCGAATTTTACGATCGAGTATTTGCCTACCACATACGCCAATTATGCCGATACGATCGCATCCGCCGCTTCGATCGATATCGTGTTTGCTTCCGCGCAGGGCATGTACGGCAATTTGCAGGCGTATAAGCTGGAAAGCGATATTCGCGATCTAGTCGGCAAATACAAATTCGATCTGACGCGGTTTCCCGCATCGACGTTGAAGGCCCAAAATCCGTCCGGGGACGGAGCGATCTACGGCTTTCCGCTGAATGTCGGCGTTCTGGTGTTTTTATACAATAAAGATCTGTTCGACAAATTCGGCGTCGCCTATCCGATGGACAGCATGACATGGGACCGGCTATTCGAGCTGGCGCGCAGCATGACTCGTAATGAAGGCGGACGTCAATATCAGGGGTTAAGCATGGCGTTTGAGCATGTAGCCGGCTGGAACCAAAAGTCGGCGTCCTACTTCGATGCCCAGACCGGCAAGGCCCGCTTGTACCAGGACGACGTCAAAGACGTGCTCCTGAATGCGGCGAGATTTTGGCAGATCGCCGGCAATGCGCCGCCCGACAACAAATATTCGCTCGCCCCGATCCGGAACTGGTTTTTGAAAGACCAGACAACCGCGATGTATATCGATGCGGACGGGCTGATCCGCCTGACGGCGGATGCGCTGACGAATTGGGATATCGCCAAAATGCCGGTGTTCCCGGGACTGGAGGATGTCGGGCCGGCGCCCAATACCAATTACGCGTTTATCGCCCAGACCAGCAAAAATCGCGATGCGGCCTTCCAGGCCCTCTCCTATCTGGTCTCGGAGGAATACCAGCAATGGGCGGCGGAGCACCTGGGCCTGCTGCCGGCCTTGGCAAACGCGGAACCGCTGATCGGAAACTTTGGCGGACAGATTCCGAATTTCACCAACAAAAACGTCCAGGCGCTGCTGTTTCCAAAGACGGCCGTCATTCAGAACTCGCATCGCCACTATGGGATCGCCGCCGGGGAAATGTCGAATGCGCTTAATGACTATTTGGCGGGCAAAGATGTGAACTCGGCACTGAGGGAAGCGGCCGAACGGGTCGACAAACGGGTTGCCGAAGCGGTAAGCGGAGCAAAGTGAACGGCTTTCTTGAACACGGGACACGGGAATGGGATAAAGTTCTTGTCATTTGGTTTTGACAAGAACTTTGTCCCAAAACAAAGAGCCGCGATTTAGGCGGCGCTGCCACCGACTTGCCGGACTTGTCGATAAGGCCGTACGAGCCGCCCGTCATCACCGTTGCCAAACCGTCCTCGAACGGGCCGGCATGATCATATCGGAGAGGAACGACCGTATCTCCGTTTTTGTCGATGTATCCCCATTTCCCATTTGTATAATTCGGCCCATGCCGTGAAATCGTTCCACGTTTGTTCGTACGCTGTACGTGCCGGCTTCCTTTCTGAATGGCAATGTCGTCTCCCAAGTCGATAATGCCGATTATCGTCCGATTGATCTGGAAGCGATGGGCAAATACAAACACAAAGAAGCCGCCTTTCAGCGGCTTCTACACATCAACCTGTCCTAATAAAGTGGTTTGGCATGAATTGGGGGCGGGTATTACTTGCTGCTGCTTGCGGCTTTCAACTCGGCAACAGCTTTGTCCGCTTTCTCTGCCGTTTCGCGCAGCACGGTATTGAGATCTTTCTCGCCACGGATCGCATCCAGCACCGCCGCCGTATAGACACGTTCCACCTGCAGCTCATACGTCGACTTCCACGAGATCGGCGCCAGCTTGTTGTAATACGCGCCTTTCCAGTTTTTATCCTTAAACTGGCTTCCGCTGCCAAATACGTTTTGGATCGATTCGTCTTGCAGAACGGACATCATTCCCTTTTTCGAGTTGGCTGTCTGCGACTCTTTGGACGCCAAAAATTTGATCACTTCCATCGCGGCATCTTTGTTTTTGGCCATGGAGGTAATGCTCATCGCAACGGCTGTCGCCTGCCCGCCGACGCCTTTCAACTCCGGGAACGTCGGGAGCGCAACCATATCCCAGTCGATTTTCTCCAAGTCTTTCGGCACAGCCGCCGGAAATTCCGAATGGAAGTGCAGCATCGCCACATCTTGCGTATTCGTAAATCCTAGACGGTTCGGAAGCGCTTTTTTCGCGATGACATAGTTTTTCATGCCGTTGTTCGCATCGGTATCGATAAAGATCGTCTGGATCAGTTTTTTCCACGTCTCCCGCTCGAACGTCGATTTGCCTGTCTTCTCATCCAGATAAGGATCGGAGAACGGGGTCATTTTCAATGCATATTGCTGCGAGCCGACAAAGCCTAAGTACTGCACATCGCCGTCCTTGCGCGTCAGCTTCTGCGACGTCGCCTTCATCTCATCCCAGCTCATGCCGTCCTTGGGGTATGGAACGCCGAACTTGTTGAAAAGATTTTTGTTGTAAAACACCATCGGCACTTGCACACTGGTCGGCAGCATGTACAGCTTGCCATTGCCTGCACGGCGAATACCGTCTATGACAGAAGGCTCAAACTGGGTCAAATCGACACCGTGTTTTTTGGCCAAGTCGGTCATATCGTATGCAATGCTTGAATTCAGCAGCGGATCGAGTACGTAGTCGAAGACGTTGTATATAATGTCCACCCGGCGTCCCGTCATGATCACTTCGGGAATCAAGGAGCCCGGCTCCTGGCGCAAGTACGAGATTTTGTAATCCGGGAACTTGGCACGGATCACATCGCCGAACTTCCCATTGAAGCTTTCTTCCGCTTCGCCGGACGTGCTGTAGAAAATCAACTCCACAGGCTCGCTTGGCTTTGCCGGCGGCGCTTGTGTGCTTCCTCCTTCGTTCGGTCCCGCTTGCCCGGTTCCGGTTCCGGACGAACAAGCCGTGAGCAGCGAGCTCAGCAATAGGGGAAATAAGATAGCGCGGTATTTCTTTTTCATCGTTCGTGACTCCCTTTACAATTGGATTGAATGCCATGAAGCGCTTCCAGTCCATCATAAACGGTGTGCAAACGTACCTCCATTGGCTATCTTGACTTTTGACATGGCGATTTGGTCATTACCGTCGCAATCAAAGGAATTCTAACGCTTAATCGAATAAGAAAAACGTCTATCGACGCATGGACCGCTACGACCAGAAGTGATCAACGATGCTGTTCTCGATATTTGCCGGGTGTCGTGCCAGTGACTCTGGCAAACAATTTGCTAAAAAATGCGACATCCTCGTACCCGACCATCTCGGACACGACGTCCATCTTCTCGTCCGTGTCGACCAATAGCCGTTTGGCCTTTTCCACGCGTACCCGGTGCAAAAACTCAATCACCGTCGAACCTTTGTGACGATGGAACAACCGGTTCAGCTGGCGCACCCCGATATGAAACAGTTCCGACAACGTGGACAAGGTGATACGCTGGTCGTAGTGACGCTCGACATAGCCGCACATCCGTTGGACCAGCAGTTCGCTCGACACATTTACGTCTTTCGTCCGCTGACCTTCCGTATAGTAGCGGGACAGCTGGATGAACAGCTCCGTCATCCGCAACTGGACGACCGCCTGATAACCGGGGCGTGTTTGAAGCAGTTCCTGATGCAGCTCTTTCAGACCGGAGCGCACCACATCTTCGATGGAGCCGCGCAAGTTTAGCTTGTGGTGAAACCGCGCCTCCTTGTTCAAAAACGGCTGCACGTAGAAAAAGTCCAGCGCATCGGACAGACGCAATTCGCGCAGCAGCGAAGTCGGTATAAACCCCGGATCGAATAAACAGTTCGTTACCACGATCTCCTGACCGTCCTGGATCGCGTAACCGTGCAATTCGCCCGGATTAATAATAAAAATATCGCCTGCCCGAACTTGATAGGAAATATCCTGAAAGAGGTGGATCGCTTGCCCGGACTCCACATAGATCAATTCCACAAATTCATGCCCATGAAGCGGCGGGATGTCATGTTTGTCATGACGAATACGCTTGATCCAGAATGGAAAATCGCGAGGATGTTTGTAATAGGACATGGTTTTGATCTCTATGTTTCGTCCCTCCTCTGTTCTCCGATTGTAAATCCAATTGCTATTGTATCACAATTTGACCCGCGGGACGGACACTCCTTCTATTGAAGGTACCAGCCTGCATCCGCTTGGTCAAACCAGCAGGAGCGGCAACGGCAAACAGAGCTGTCTCCTCGTCATGTGCGGTGACCGACGGAGACAGCCCATCTGCTGATTCAACGTGCCGATGTTCGTGCAGCGTGCGGCGTCGGATTCAGATCGTATCCGATAGCGACCATAAGCCGGCAATGTTCGCGCTTGCTGCGTACCGTTCCTGCGGCTCGACGATCCACTGCGTCGCTGCTGCTGCGCCATTCGCCTTCAGTTGATCCACCCCGGTCACTTTGATCCGCACTTGACCGCCCGCCTGCGAAGCGTTGACGACCGTATACGTCAAACCGAGCGATACTGCTGCAGCAGGCAATTCCACATCGAGCACGCCCGTCGCGGTCTCGGGCAGGCGCAGCTCGTATCCGGCCCACATGCCTGTTGCACAGACAAGCGGCTGATCCAGCAGCTTCACCGGACGATCCCCGGTATAGCGAACGGTCACGCCGCCCGCCTCATTGACCCGCACAAATCCTTTGTTGCCGTCCAGGTCGTTCTCTCCGAATCCGTCCACAATCGTCAAACGCTGAATGGATGAACCCGGAGCCGTCTGCATCCAGAACGGCGCCTTCATCTTCGGTGTCGTGCGCGTATCGATGGCTCGGGGACGAATAAGTGTAATTCGCCCTGTGTGCGTCATTCCTTTGGTGACATCATCCGCAGTCAAGGTGAGAACGAACGCGCATTGCAGCGTATAGCTGCTTCCGGTTACCCCTTCCTCATTCGGGTCCTGCACCATCACATCCGAAGCTACGACAGACGGGGCATGTTTTCCCCAACGGCCCCATTCTACGCCTTTGCGTTTGGGCCGCACAATCGCTGCCGTCTCAATCACGATTTGCCCGCGAATTGTTTTTTGCAGCTCGGCAGCGCTGCTTGGAGCCGGATTGTTAAATTTGAGCGCGCCCGTCGGACCGTCGTCTACGGATCGATAGTTCGAAACGTACACATTGAAAAACGGGTCCTCCACAACGGAACGGGATAGGAAACCGGGTACAATTTCAAGACCGCCCATCTTGTTGTTGCGCGTTGTCACATCGATCAGAGACACATCGATATAAGCCTTTGCCTGCGCATTGGGTTCAATATCGATACCGAACGCCGGACCTGTCCAGGCAATATTCCCTGTATTGCGATACTCCCCGCCAATGACACGGCAACAGCGCGCTGCCGTAATCGACAAGCCTTGTCTTCGGTTGGAATCGGCAATACAGTTTTCCAGCGTAATATGCTCCGGGATCGGCAAAGTCTGGTTCGCGGGGTAAACCCCGATGTAGTAGCCATCGCCCCAAAACTTTTCCGCCAATCCGTCTTGAATCGTAATATGCTTCGCGCCGGAAACAATGTAAAACCCGAATCCCCATTCGCCGCCCGTGCCCGTATGCGTCGTACCCACATCGCCTATAACCCGCGGGCTATACATCGTCACATGCTCGCGGCCTTGAAAATTAAACAGCACATACTCCCCGTTCGCGCT
>NZ_VDCQ01000011.1 GCF_006265175.1 Paenibacillus hemerocallicola
CGCCGAAATAGCGTCGATTTGAGCGTTAAACCCGCCAGCTTCTGTGCCTCGTCATAGTTTCGCGATAGGTAGAGTAACCAAGCTTCGCTATTAGTAGACCTGATTTCGCTAACCTCTTGCCGGACGCGAGGATTCGGCGACTAGTGAACCGGATTTTATTGTACTTGCAGGTTAATCGTGAATTATTCCAATTTCCTACAATTAGACGGAGGAATTTGCCGTTCAGCAAGAGGCTAGTATTTGTTGCGGTGCAGCATGCAGAGGAGGGATTTTCATGATCGAGTCCAAAGAGCAGCTGGAGGAGCAGCTTGCCGTCGTAGCGGCAATCCGCGAGCAGATCGGCCGAGTTATCGTAGGCCAAAAGGATATCGTCGAGCAGATGCTATGGTGTTTGTTCGCGGGCGGGCATGCGCTGCTAGAAGGGATTCCCGGACTTGGGAAGACGATGCTCGTGAAAACGATAGCGGACACGGTAGACCTCAGCTTCTCGCGCATCCAGTTCACGCCGGACCTGATGCCGGCCGATATTACCGGAACGAACATTATCCAGTTCGGCGGCCAAGGGGAGACGTCATACCGGTTCCAGCGAGGACCGTTGTTCGGTCATCTCGTTCTGGCGGACGAAATCAATCGGGCGACTCCGAAAACGCAAAGCGCGCTGCTGGAGGCGATGCAAGAGAAGACGGTTACCGTCGGGGCGGAAACGCATGTGCTTCCTAAGCCTTTTTTCGTATTGGCGACGCAAAATCCGCTTGAAAACGAAGGCACGTACCCGCTTCCGGAGGCGCAGCTGGACCGGTTTCTCGTGAAAATACTGGTCACTTACCCGACGAAAGAGGAATTGAAGGAAATCGTACTGCGCACGACGGCGCCAACGACTATTCAGGCTTCCAAAGCGGCGGACGGAGAAGCGATTGCACGAATCCAAGAAACGGCGAAGCAGATTCTTGTCGCCGACGACGTACTCGATTATGCGATCGGGTTGCTCATGTCCACGCATCCCGCCGAGCCGGACGCCCCGGAATCGGTTAAGCGCTACGTCCAGTTCGGCTCGGGTCCGCGCGGCATTCAGGCGATCGTATCGCTTGCCAAAGTGCGCGCCTTCTGCGCCGGGCGTCTGAACGTATCGTTCCACGATGTGGAGCAGGTGGCGATTCCCGCACTGCGGCACCGTATTTTCCTCAATTTCGAAGGCCAGGCAACCGGGATGTCCACCGACGAAATATTGCGTGACATACTGGCTGCCATGGAGAGAAGTCGATGAGCGGCGACCGTCTGGCGCTCGATACGGCAACGCTGCTTCGTCTGGAACGGATGTCCGTCGCGGCGAAAAACCGCATTCGCGGAACGATGCAGGGCAAGCGGAAATCAAGGCAGACGGGAGCTTCGCTCGATTTCGCCGATTACCGGCTGTACGCTCCCGGCGACGATATCCGACAAATCGATTGGAACGCTTATGGGAGAAGCGGAAAGCCTTTCGTCAAACTGTTCCATGACGAACGAGAGCTCCAGGTGAGACTGTGGGTCGACGTATCGGCCTCGATGAATACCGGGGGAGAAACGGCCGGCGGTTCGACCAAGCTCGATCATGCGAAAAAGCTGGCCGCAAGCATCGGGTATATGGCTCTGGCCGGCTATGACCGGGTAGGCGCGGGTATTTTCGGGGATCGCATTACGTCCGTTCTGCCGGTCATGCGGGGCAAGGCATCGGCACGGCGGCTGTTCCGTTTTTTGGAGGAAGCCGAACCCGTCGCGGCGGGAGATATGGAGAAGGCGCTGGCCCAGCCGGGGGCACTTCCGAGACAGCCCGGCATGACATGGATTTTTTCCGACTTTTTATACGAAACCGGGGTATCGGAAACGTTGAACGTATTGCTCGCCGCGAGGCAGGAAGTCGTAGTCGTTCAAGTGCTGTCGCCGGAAGAACTAAATCCGGCTTACAATGGAGATTTGCGGCTGGTCGATGTCGAGACGGGGGCCGGCAAGGAAGTGGCGATGTCCGGCAAAGTGCTGAAAGCGTACAAAGAAGCTCTGGATGCATACACGGTCGGACTGCGTGCCTTCTGTCATGAAAGAGGCATTGCCTATGCTATGGCGCCGACGAATGTGCCCGTTCTCGAATGGATCGCTACGACAATGCGCCAAACCGGGGTGCTTCAATAAACAAGCTAGTCCATCATGCTTTACGCGTAACGAAAAAAAGGGCGGCCAGTGAAACGTTTGCGAGGAGGTGTTGGTCATGCATTTCGATTCGCTCCCGAGCCTTTGGTTTGGCCTATCGCTTCCGGCCATCGTGCTGTTGTATTTGTTCAAGCGCAAATATGTGGACACGCGGGTATCAAGCCATATGCTCTGGAACCGCGTACTGAAAGATATGGAAGCGAACCGGCCGTGGCAGAAGCTGCGCAATCGGTTGCTTATGATCATTCAACTGCTCGCGGCGGCACTGCTCGTGCTGGCTTTAATGCAGCCTTGGATGTGGTCGCAGCGGTCGGCGAAAGCCCATGTCGTCATTGTGCTCGACCGTTCGGCGAGCATGACGGCGAGTATCCTAGCGCCGGACGGAGCGACGGAAAGCCGATTCGAGCGGGCGAAGCGGATGATTGCGGACTGGGCGAAGGACGAAGCTCCGGACAGCGCCATTACGCTGCTGACGATGGGCGAGCAAGCAGAGGTGCTGCTGTCTCGCGAATCCTCTCCGGACAAACTTCGCGCTGCGCTGGATCCGATACAGCCCGCTTATGGAAAAACGGCGTACAAGGAAGCGATGTCCCTCGCCGCCGCAATGACGCGAAGCGACCCGGACTCGGAAATCAGGCTGTTCACGGACGGGCAATTCGCCGAGCCGGTGTCCGACCTGTCCTTTGCCGTCCCGGTTACCGTGGAACGGGTGGAAGCGGCGGATGGAGCAGCGAGCAGCGGAAATGTGAGCGTATCCCAATTCGGCGTGAAAAGCGCCCGGGATGCCGGAGGAACGGTCACGGCAGTCGCGTCGGTCAAAAACTGGGGAGACACGCCGAAGCAAATCGAGGTTTCGTTGTACGCCGGCGGCGAGTTGGCCGACGTCAGGACCGTCGCGGTAGAGCCGGGCAAGCAAGCATCCGTCTATTTCGAGCGGCTCGCCTCGGCGGATTGGTACAAGCTCGATATCGGCCGCGGAGATTCGCTGCTCATGGACAATGTATCCTATGCCTTTTTGGAAGGAGACCGTCCGAAAAAAGTATTGCTTGTAGGAAGCGGCAATCTGTTTTTGGAGAAGGCGCTGCAGCTGGCAGGGGCGGAAGTGACCCAATTGTCGCCCGACGGCGCGGCGGCCTGGATCCGGTCGCAAAAAGCGGACAACAGCCCCGATGTCGTCGTCGTCGATTCCGTGGCGGATCCGGTTCTTGCCTCGGCGGAATGGGGGAAATGGCTCTCCTCCAAGCCGGTATGGTACATCCGCTCCGGATACGAGGGGAAGGAGACCGCGGTTCCGGCAGGGACGTATTCGATCGAAGAGCATCCGGTCTCCCGCTATGTGAAGCTTCAGGACACGCACGTCGCCAACGTATACCAGCCGGGCAAGGTCGATTGGGGCAAGCCGATCGTTTCGGCTAAAGACGTACCGCTCATCTACGCCGGGGCCGAGAACGGCCAGCCTCGGCTGCTGATCGCGTTTTCGCTTCAGCAGAGCGACTTGCCTCTACGTTCCGAATTTCCGGTGCTCGTGCAAAACGCTCTCGGTTGGTTGACCGCCGCACAAGGCGGGAGCTTGGGAAAAGCCGTCGCGGGTGAACGCAAAGAGATCGCGATGTCGCCGGACGCCTTTTCCGCGAAATGGATCAGCGCTGAAAGCGGTCATACGGATTCCGAAGCGGAGAAGTCGTCCGGCATGATCGCTTCTATGCAGACGGTGCCTTCGCTGCCGGGGCTTTACAGGCTGGAGGAACAAGACGAGTCCGGCAAAACGATCCGGGTGCGATGGCTCGGCGCGGCCGCAGATTCGCGGGAATCGGGTCCGGGCCAAAGCGAGCTTCGCTTTACGCACACATCCGCAGCGTCCGGGGATGCCGGGGAATCGGCGCAAACCGGGGAAGAGCGGGGTGCTCCGCTCGCCCTATGGCGATGGATCGTTGTATTGATACTCGCGGTACTCGTATGGGAATGGGGGGTATACCGTCGTGGGACTTCAGTTTGAATCGGCTATCGTGCTGCTGCTGCTCGTACCGGCGGCGGTATACGTCGCATGGATATGGAGAACCGCTTCCAGGCTATCCGGTTGGCGCAAAAGGATAGCCGTCGGACTTCGCTGCTTGATCCTGCTGCTGCTCATTTTGTCGCTTTCGGGCCTGCAGAGCTATGTCACGATCGAGAGGAAGGCTATTGTATTTGTCGCGGACCGATCGGATAGCATGACCGACGACGCGGGAATCGAATCTTGGATCCGCCAGACCGCCGCGGCCAAATCGGAGGACGATGCGGCCGGCGTCATTTCGGCCGGATTGGATGCGGCTATCGAGAAAAATCCCGACGGCTCCGACATTCAATCCTTCTCGTTCAGCAGCAAGGTGAATACGCAGTTTACCCGGCTGGATGAAGCTTTGCAGCTGGCTGAAACGCTGTTGCCGGCAGACGCTTCGCCGCGTATCGTGCTGATGTCGGACGGTCGGGAAAATGTCGGCGACATGCTCCGTCAGGGCAAGCTGCTGCGGGACAAGGGTATCCCGGTCGATGTTCTGCCTCTGCCGTCGAAGGAACGCAAAGACGCATCGGTGGACGCTCTCGGTTTGCCGGAGAAGCTGTACCAGGCGGAGCAGTACGCGCTCGAGGTGACCGTGTCCAGCACCTTTGCCACGACGGCCGAGCTCCGGATATATGAAGACAACCGCGAAATCTCGAGTCAGCAGGTGACGCTGGAAAAAGGCCAAAACCGGTACGCGCTGCGGGGATTGGCCAAGGAGCAGGGGCTGCACCGGTACCGCGCGGAGCTGTACGCCAACGGGGACGAAGTATCGGCGAACAACGCCGCCTACGCGTTCAGTCGCGTATCCGGCCCACCAAAAGTATTGCTCGTGGAAGGAAGCGAGGGAGCGGCCCTAAATTTGTCGGGCGTTCTCGATTCCGGCCTTATTCCTTACGATCTCGTCGTCCCGGAGCTTCTTCCGAAGGAAATGACCGACTACTCGGCCTACGATTCGATCGTGCTGGCCAACGTAGCGGCCACCCGCCTGTCGGAGAAGCAAATGCTGATGATCGAGCAGGCGGTCCGGGATTACGGAGCCGGTCTCGTCATGACCGGAGGAGAAGACAGCTTCGGGTTGGGGGGCTATTTCAAGACGCCGATCGAACGGGCGCTGCCGGTTTATATGGATTTGCGCGGCAAACGGGAAATTCCTTCCCTTGCGCTTATGCTTGTAATCGACAAATCGGGCAGTATGGCGGGTGATAAAATTCAGCTGGCGCAGGAAGCGGCGTCGCGCACGATTCAATTGATGCGGGAAAAAGATACGATCGGCGTGCTCGCCTTCGATTCTTCCCCCTGGTGGGTCGTTGAGCCGCAACTGATGAAAGACCCGAAAAAGGTGACGGAGCAAGTCAACTCGATAACGGCCGACGGCGGGACGGAAATTTATTCAGCCGTCGACCAGGCATATGCCAAGCTGCGCAATGTAGATGCCCAACGCAAACATATTATATTGCTTACGGACGGACAATCCTCGACCAACCAAAGCTATGAGACGCTGGCCGCCAATATGACGAAGGACAATATTACGCTGTCGTCCGTGGCGATCGGGGACGGCGCGGATACTCAGCTCTTGGAGAGACTCGCGCAATTGGCCAAAGGAAGATATTACTTCACGAACGACCAAAGCACGGTCCCGGCCATTTTCAGCAGGGAAGCGATATTGATATCGCGCACCTATATCGTGGACCAGCCGTTCGTGCCGGCGATCGGCCAGGCGGCGGAATGGAATGAAATGTTTGTCTCGGGAGTTCCCCGGATCAACGCTTATATCGCGACGACGCCCAAAGAGACGGCCGAAGTGGCGCTGACGAGTCACGAGCCCGATCCACTTCTCGCCAGATGGCAGTACGGGGCGGGCAAAGCGGTCGCATGGACCAGCGACCTGTCCGGGAAATGGTCGGGAGACTGGACCTCGTGGGACCGGTTCAAGGACGTATTCAGCCGGATCGTCAAATGGACGTTTCCGCAATACCAGTCGTCGCCGCTCGAGCTGACGAGCCGATTGAGCGGGAGCTCGGCGACGCTTGACGTACGAAGCGGCGATAGCGGCTTCGAGGGCGATTTGAAGGCGATCGTAACCGACGAGGACTTGAACCAAACGGAAGTGACGCTCGAGCCGACAATGCCCGGCGAATATACCGGCCAACTGGACATCATGAAGCCAGGCGTTTATTTGACGAACATAGCACCGGTTGGCGGCGAAGGCGATACGGCAAAAGGCGGAGTAACGACCGGCTTCGTAATCCCGTATTCGCCCGAATACCGGATCGGGGCGGACGACGGCGAGCAGAAGCTGAGGCAGCTGGCGGAGCTCACGGGAGGCCGCGTCCTCGCGCTCGATAAGCCCGGGGACGCATTCGGCGGCGACACCGTGCCGAAGAAGCGCGTCCGCGAGCTGACTCGCGCGTTGCTCGTCTGCGCGCTCGCGCTCTGGCTCGCGGACATCGCCGTCCGCCGCCTCCACGTGCCGTGGCACAGGCTCGCCGCCGCGCTCGCGCCCTTGCGCGGCGGTCGCCGTTCGCCTGTCGGCGACGCCGGCTCCGCCACGCTCGAGCGGCTCCGCTCCCGCGTCGCGGGCCGCGGGCAGCCGCCCGCCGCTACTCCGCCGCCGGCATCGTCCGCCGTCACGCGAGCGGCCGCGGACCCGCCGCACCCCGTCGGCGCTCCGGCGCCTCCGGCACCCGCTGCCTTCGGGCGCTCCGCGTCTCCCGAGAGCGACGGCGAAGCGCCCTCCGGCCAAGACGACCGGCTGAACCGGCTGCTCGCCGCCAAGAAGCGGCGGGGCCGGTAATCGTTTGTTCGACATGCTGCGGGAGTAAGCGTTCGATATGTGGAGCTTTCGGCCGATTGAGAGCTGGCGAACACCTGTTTTCCGCGAATACTAGCATTTTTTGTCTGTTTTCGTTACAATGTAGGCAAGGAGCTTGCGGATGAGCCGCGTCTCCATCGTATTAACGGGAGGGAAAGCCATTTGACCAACAATCGCTACTCCATAGGCCTCATCATCGTAGCAGTCGGCGTCGTCCTGCTGCTCGGCAAGCTGGGCGTGTTCGGATTTTTTTGGGATGTATTTTGGCCCGTATTCGTCCTGGCTCCCGGTCTATTGCTTCATGCCTTATACTTCAGCCGCGTATTGCCGTCGGGTGTGCTCATTCCGGGAGGCATCCTCGTGACGAATTCGATCATATTTTTCCTTTGTACGATTTTCAGCTGGAACTTGATGGCTTACTTATGGCCCGGATTCATTTTTGCCGTTGCCGTCGGCTTGTACGAATTTTATTTGTTCGATAAGTACAGCCCGCGCGGGACATTGGTAGCGGCCGTCATTTTGGCCGTCGTATCAGGCGTTTGCTTCAGTATGACGATCCTGTTTACGGTAGGCATCTATTTTATCGCATTCGTTCTGATCATCGTCGGAGCTTATATGATTTTCAACAAACGCCGCTCCTGGTGAGCGGCGTTTGTATTCATGAAAAAGTTTGCAAGCCCGTTTTCTTGCATTTTCACGCCATAATCGATATAATTTATAGTGTGTCAAGCGTCGGCGCCATAGTCCGACGCTTATTTCATGATTGCGGAATCAATGTCGAAGCATCGCTTCGGTTTATGGGATAATTCCGGGTTTCTCCGGAAAGTACCGGAATCGGCTTCGTAACCAATTACTACACTTTTTGGGGAAAAGAAAGGATGAACACAGACTTTATGCACGCAAGAGACAAAATACGCAACATCGCCATTATCGCTCACGTCGACCACGGCAAAACTACGCTCGTCGACAAACTGCTTCAACAGTCCGGCACGTACCGCGACAACGAGACGGTGCAGGAACGCGCCATGGATTCCAACGATTTGGAGCGCGAGCGCGGCATTACCATTTTGGCCAAAAACACCGCTATAACGTATAAAGACTATTTCATCAATATCGTCGATACGCCGGGACATGCCGACTTCGGCGGAGAAGTGGAACGGATCATGAAAATGGTCGACGGCGTTCTGCTCGTAGTCGACGCCTTCGAAGGCTGCATGCCGCAGACGAAATTCGTGCTGCGCAAAGCGCTCGAGCAAAATTTGACGCCGATCGTCGTGTTGAACAAAATTGACCGCCCGAACGCTCGTCCGTCGGAAGTAGTCGATGAAGTACTGGATTTGTTTATCGAGCTCGGGGCCAATGACGAGCAGCTCGATTTTCCGGTTGTGTATGCTTCCGCGCTTCAAGGCACTTCAAGTTTAAACCCGGATCAGCAGGAAAGCGATATGGAGACGCTGTACGAGACGATCGTCAACCATATTCCGCATCCGACGGAAGATCCGACTCTGCCGCTCCAGTTTCTCGTAACGTTGATGGACTATAACGATTATTTGGGTCGTATCGCAATAGGACGGATTAACCGGGGAATCATTCAACAAGGCCAATCCGTAGCGGTCATGACGCGCGAAGGCGCTGTGAAGCAAGCGCGCATCGAGAAGCTGTTCGGCTTCCAAGGCTTGAAACGGATCGAGATCGAGCAGGCCGGCGCCGGCGACATCGTAGCGCTGTCGGGCATTAAGGATATCAACATCGGAGAAACGATTGCCGACCCGGCAAAACCGGAGGCGCTGCCGGTATTGAAAATCGACGAACCGACCTTGCAGATGACGTTCGTTGTCAACAACAGCCCGTTTGCGGGCAAAGAAGGCAAGTGGGTAACGTCCCGCAAGCTGCGCGAACGGCTGTTTAAAGAATTGGAAACGGATGTTTCGCTGCGGGTTGACGAAACGGACAGCCCGGACGCATTCATCGTTTCGGGACGCGGCGAGCTGCATCTCGGCATTTTGATCGAAAATATGCGCAGAGAAGGCTTTGAACTCCAAGTATCCAAACCGGAAGTCATCATCAAGGAAATCGACGGAGTCCGAATGGAGCCGATCGAACGGCTGCTCATAGACGTGCCGGAGGACAGCATGGGCGCGGTTATGGAAAGTCTTGGAATGCGCAAAGCGGAAATGGTCAACATGATCAACAACGGAACGGGAACGGTACGTCTGGAATTTCTCATTCCGGCGCGCGGCCTGATCGGCTATAGCACTTATTTCCTGACGCTGACGCGCGGGTATGGCGTCATGAACCATGCATTCGATAGCTACGGGCCTTATGCCGGAGCCAATCTCGGCGGACGTCATCAAGGCGTGCTCATTTCTTTCGAAACGGGCGTGGCCACGGCTTACGGCATGTTGTCCATTGAAGACCGAGGCACCTTGTTCATGCACCCGGGCATCGATGTGTACGAAGGAATGATTATCGGCGAGCATACCCGGGATACGGATCTTGTCGTCAACGTGTGCAAAGAGAAGCAAATGACGAACGTGCGGGCTGCCAGCAAAGACGACACGGTAAGAATGAAAACACCTCGCATCTTCTCGCTCGAGCAAGCGCTCGAATATTTGAATGACGACGAATATTGCGAAGTAACGCCGAAGTCGATCCGTCTCCGCAAAAAAATATTGAATAAAAGTGAACGGGAGAGATCGGAAAAAACCCGTAAAGTGGCCGAATCGAACGTATAACGTTCGTTCGGCCATTCGGCCCGTTCGGGCAAAGGAGGCGCATTGCAGGTGCAGCAGTGGCTCGAAAATCATCCTTTGATCACGTATATTCTGATTTTCGTCTTTCTCGTATATGTTTATAACAAAGTATTCCGCATGCGAAAGCTTCCGCTTCTGAAGGATGCGGTCATCTACTTCACGATGGCGGTCGGTGCGGGCATATTGTGGCTGTTTCAGCTCGACCTGAAGCTGCCGATCGTGATCAGTCTCGGCGTGGCGGTAGCGCTCATGCTGACGGTCCGGATCCGGTATTGGCAGCTCGATCGGGAAGCCCGCAAAAAAGGGGCGAACGTCCAGGCGGCTGAAAAGGCGACCGAAGTCGACACGAAGCCGGGACAAACGGAAAACTCGCAAATGCAGTAAGCACGGCTCAACGGGGGATTCGGAGTGAACTCCGCGTATTTCCTCTTATCCGTCGGTGCGTCTGCCAGAGGGGAGGCATATGGATGGCCCGATATTGGCTGGCTCCGGTAACCAACCGGAATCCGTTTACGCTGGGCGGCGACAGGTTTATATGCGCCCCCGAACAAGACCTTTCGGATTTTTTGCAAGCGGCGGTCCGCGTTCGTCCCCCGCTGCTGCTCCCCTTCAAGGCACACTTGCTTCCGGCGGATGAGGAAGACGGCGTTTGCGGAGCCGATGAAGGCTTATTTTCTTTATCATCCCCGGGGGATATCGTATTCGACGGGGATCCTTTGCGTTTGTCCGGCTGCGCCGAAGCGTTGCTGGACAAACAGTCCGGCTCGCAAGAGCAGGCAGACGAGTGGCTGGAAGCGATCGAAGCCGCGCTTGCTTCCGGCCGTGCGCCGAAAGCGGCCCGCTCCTGGCTGGACGCCATTCGCCAATGGCTCGGACGGGGATGGAGCGTCACATTGCTTAAGGAGGAACCGTAACATGAAGCTGGAGGATGCCTTGTTCAATTGGGTGCAAATCCGACTTGTCGCCGATGCCAGACCGGACGACAATGCAGCGAAGGAGACCGAATCGTTTTTTGCGGAAATATTGCGGGACGACCATAAGCTTGGACATGTACATATAGCAAAGACCGACGATACGATGGTTCACGTCCGTTACGAGCAGGAAGGCAAGACGAAGATGCAAATGTACGACAAGGAGCATGCGGAGCAGCTGCTGAGCGACATTAACGCCAACCCGAAATACAACTGAAGGTGGTGATTCTCCGATGCCGTCCGCCCCTGTGACGCCGCCGCAGTCCCGCCGCCGCCGCAGCAGCAAAAATAAACGGCCGCTGCTGAAAGCATTGCTTTTTATCGTTATTCTGATCTTGATCGCCGCAATCGGATATGCCGCTTACTTGTATTTCAAAATCGATTCCGCGCTCGATCACGCTGGCGCTTCCGATGCGGCGCCGGTTACGAATCCGGTAAATGCCAATCCGGTCACGGTGCTGCTGCTCGGGGTCGATACGAGACCGAAGAGCGCAAGCCTGAACACCGACGTCATTATGGTCGCCTCGCTCAATCCGCAGCGCAAAACGGCATCCGTCGTCTCGATTCCGAGGGACACGCTCGTCAAGTTAAGCGGCTACTCGCAAGGCAAAGCGAATTCGTACTATGCGGCGTTCCTTCACAACGACAAGAAAACGGCCGACGCCAAGACGAAGACGTTGTTCGGCAAATATTTGAACGTCACGATCGACTACGTGGCCAGAATCGATTTCAAAGGGTTCGAGGAGGTCGTGGACGAGCTCGGCGGTCTGACGCTCGACGTCGATATGAACATGTGCTACACGGACAAGCAGGACGGAACGGCGATCCGGCTTACGAAAGGCACCCATCTTCTGAGCGGAAGCGAGACGCTCGACTTCGTCCGTTACCGGAAGGGCAACTGTCAAAATGCCGCAGACTCCAACGATATCGAACGCAATGAGCGCCAGCAGCACGTCATCGGCGAAATGATCGGCAAGCTGAAATCGTTCGACGGATTGCTCAAGCTCGGAGCCGTAATCGAAGCCGCGGGGAAAAACGTCGAGACCGATATCCCGTCCTCGCAGATCAAAAGCTTCATTCGGACATATATGGGCATCGATCGCGATAAAATAAACTATGTTCATCTGGAAGGCGAATGGCACAGTCCCTATATAATCGTCCGCCCGGACGAATTGAAGACAGCGCAGGCCGCCTTGCAGAAACAGCTCAAATAATGTCAAGCTTCCCACGCCTGATCCGTCCGCACAATCGGCTATGGCTGACAGGCTGCGCCTTATGCTATACTGGAAGCAAGCCGCACTTCAGGAGGATGAATGTATGGCCGAAACGATTACCGCTTTGTCGGAGCAACAATTGTCCCAGCTGCAGAAAGAGAAGCTCGTACTTCTCGCCACCGTCGATGCGGAAAGCGGATTTCCGAGCGTAAGCGCCATTTCGTGGGTTTACGCCGACAGCGAGACGAACATCCGGTTTGCGATCGACCAAAGATCCCGTATCGTGGTCAATGTCAAAGCTCATCCGCAAGTTACGCTCACGTTTTTCGGAGAGGGCAAAGTGAATGCCGTGTACGGCAATGCCTCCGTAGTGACGGACGCCCTCGAAGGCGTTCCATTCAAGCTGGCATGCTTCGACGTGCGCGTCGAGGCGGTTCGGGATGCGATGTTCTACGGCTCCCGCATATCCGTCGAGCCCGAATACGAGAAAACGTACGACAAGCGTGCGGCGGAGAAGCTGGACGGACAAGTTTTTGCCGCAATGAAAAAAGCCTAGTTCCATTGGAACCGGGCTTTTGTGTCTTTTTCGGCGCATGGGCCGCTGTTACAGCTGTTTGCCGCCCATCTGATCGGCATTGTCTGTTTTGGCCGGCGGATTGCCTTGCGGCGTAATGTCTTTCGGAATTTGCGGCACGATGCGGCCCAGCATATCGGCCAGCTCTTCCGCAAATCCGGCGATCGGACGCCCTTGACGAATATCTTCGCGGATTTCCGCGATCCGTCCCGCCATGTCGATGTCGGCCGTAACGAACGCATGAACGCCGTACGGATCTTTGCGCAGAGCCTCGGAGACGGAATACTTGATCACGTCGACGCGGCTGCGTTCGAGCTCGGGATCGACATTGATGCCGACGATGGCCGTATTGCCGATAACGACGCATCTCGCGCTTCTTACTTGGGGGATACTTGCCGCAAGCCCTTCGAGCCTTTCGGTTACTTCCTTCTTGTTGCGGATTTCCGGTTTTTCCGGTACCGTCTGCTGCACTTTGATTCCGCTTTGCCCATCCGGAGAGGGGGAAGCTTCATTGCGCGGTGCACGACTGCAGCCGCCCATGATCGCAATCGCCAGCGCGAGGACAACAACTTTTCGCATCTGAATCGCTCCTATCTGTACCTGAATTCGCCATGGTTAGTTTGTCCGTTTCGACATCGAATATGTACAACGATCGCCAGACGACAAGCCGGGAGGGGACGCTCATGAAAAAAGTGTATGTATTGGATACGAATGTCCTGTTACAGGATCCTAACGCAGTCTTCGCTTTCGAAGACAACGAAGTGATCATTCCCGCAGTGGTGCTGGAAGAAATCGACGCGAAAAAACGGAACGCCGACGAACTGGGACGCAACGCCAGAACAGTCTCGCGTTTGTTGGACGGACTACGCGAAAAAGGAAGGCTTCATGACGGAATCGAGCTGGAGCGCGGAGGCAGCATCAAGGTGGAGCTGAATCATCGCAGCTTTCAGAAATTGCAGGACGTATTCGGAGAAATTACGAACGACAACCGTATATTGGCGGTCGCCTTGAATTATCATTTGGAAGAACAGCAAACCGCCGAGCCCCGCCCGGTCGTGCTGGTTAGCAAAGATACGCTGGTGAGAATCAAAGCCGACGTGCTCGGCATAACGGCGGAAGATTATTTGACGGACCGGGTCGTGTCGACGACCGATCTGTATCCGGGTTATTTGACCCTACACGTTCATCCAGGCCTTATCGACAGCTTCTATAACAACCGGTTTTTGCCGGTATCCGAGCTGAACCAGCACTACCCGTACAAGTTCCATCCGCATGAATTTATCATTTTGAAAGACGAACTGGGAACATCCAAGTCTGCGCTGCTCAAGGCGAATGCGGACGCGAAACGGCTGGACCCGTTATTTTTGAGCAACGAGCCGGTATGGGGCATCGGAGCCCGCAACGTACAGCAGCGGATGGCGCTGGAGCTGCTGCTGAACGACGATATCCCGCTCGTTACGCTGACCGGCAAGGCGGGGACGGGCAAGACGCTGCTCACTCTCGCGGCGGGTCTGATGAAGATCGAAGACGAGCGCAAGTACAAGAAGCTGCTGATCGCCCGCCCGGTCGTTCCGATGGGCAAAGATATCGGCTATTTACCCGGAGAGAAAGACGAGAAGCTGCGTCCGTGGATGCAGCCGATTTACGATAATTTGGAGTTTTTGTTCGATACGAAAAAATCGGGGGACATCGAGAAAATATTGGCGGGCATGGGCAGCATCCAGGTGGAGGCGCTCACCTATATTCGCGGCCGTTCCATCCCCGGACAGTTTATCATTATCGATGAAGCGCAAAACTTATCCAAGCATGAGGTGAAAACGATCGTCTCGCGTGTCGGCGAGGGCAGTAAAATCGTCTTGATGGGAGACCCGGAACAGATCGATCATCCGTACCTGGACGCATACAGCAACGGGCTCACGTACGTCGTCGAACGGTTCAAAGGCCAGGCGATCAGCGGCCACATTAATCTGGAACGCGGAGAGCGGTCGCATCTGGCCCAACTGGCGGCGGATTTGCTGTAAAAAACCAGGAAATAAAAGACAGCGTAAGGACAATGTCCTTGATACGCTGTCTTTTTTCCTATGAGAGCATAATCCGCATTCAGCCTGGTGAGGTTTTGATGGGCGTGACATGACGTTGCCCGTAAACAGAGGAACTGTATTCCGTTATCGTCCCCAATTCCGTTACCCTTTTCAATATATCGGAATAGGCTTCCGCTATATTGATCTATCGAGGGGGGAAATGATCGTGAACTGCGGAATAGAGGAATGGTTTTCCGTTATTTTGCAATCAACACAAGTACACAGGTCATTAGCGTCCTCCAGCTCCGCTATGAGTTGGTTATGCGGTCCCGATCATGCGGTACGCGTACTTCTGTACGCGATTATACGCTATGCGGGATGACGTCGATAGAGTTTTTCTTATTTGCACTTAAAGTCGAACGATGTCGAATGAAAGCGAAGGAGGTGAGAATTTAGAAGCAGGCGAGTCGGGATCGGGATCCTTGCCGTTTTAGGCCGTTCGACCGTTTTCAACTTGTCCGTATTCCCGATATGATTCTAGTTGTGCTTATACTCGAATCGACAACCGGAGGGGCTTACAGATGAATCGATTGAAAACATTGTTGCTGGCGCTTACGCTGACTGCGTGCGCTTATGCCGTGCAAGGGACGGGACCTGTCTCGGCGGCCGAGGCTCCGGCGTTATCGCGCTTTTCCGACACGAACGGTCATTGGGCGGAAACGACGATCAACCGGCTGGTCGATCAAGGCATTTTGGACGGATATCCGGACGGTACGTTCCGTCCGAACGAGCCGGTAACGGCAGACCAGTTTTTGAAGCTGCTGCTGCTGTCTTTCTCGGAGAAGCATCAGAACGGGGAACGAAGCTGGAAGGAATCGTTCGTTTCGAGCTTGAGCCCTTCGAACCAGAGCATACTGCGTCAAGATTACCGCGATTTTTCGTTTGCCCCGAATACGGTTGGATACTGGGCGAAGCCTTACATCGATTTGGCCGGCGATTTGCATTTGATGGATACGAGCGAATTTCCGGACTTCAAGCAGAAGCTGAATCGCGAGCAGGTAGCCGAGCTGCTGTATTATTCGCTTAAGGAAACCGAATTTTTGGAGGATGAGGATTACAGCCGCAGACTGTCCGCGACGATCGGCGATTTGCGCAGCGCAAGCGGACGTCAGCAAAAATTTATAGCCGAGTCGTTTGCCAAAGGAATCATGGAAGGGTACCCGAACGGATATTTCGGCGTCGGCGTTACGGTAACGCGAGCGGAGTCGCTGACTATCGTGGAAAGGCTGACCGATAAAAGCAAACGGATCGTACAGACCGGTCTCGCTTCGGAGCAATTTTCGGTCGTAGTGCCTACGAAGGACGGAAGCTATAAGCGGCTGCTGTTCCCGAATGAGGCGATGAAGCAGGCATACGCCGTTATGGAAGAAGCGGGCAAGCTGCGCGGCACGAATTACGATTTGGAGGAAACGACGCTGCGGCTGTTCAAGGATGCGGACGCGAAGGCGAAGGCGCTCTCCCCGAATACCGGCTCCCGGGATACATGGAACGAAGCTTCGTTATGGCTGGAGCCGAAATACGATACATACGGCATCACGATACGTATGCAGGAAGGGGCGCTGGCCCGCAACCGGGAGCCGATCAAGCTGTTCGTCAACCGGATCTTCGGCTATGATGCGGCCAAATTCGACGACTGGTTCCATGCGATGTACGACAAGATGGATACGGAAAGTCCGTTTGAAGCGCAATCTGTCACGATCGGCAATTATACGGTGGAGGCGTCCTCGCCGGATTCGTCGGCTTTGGTATTTTCCATCGTACCGCAATCGAAAAAATGAGTGCAAGCAAAAAGGCCATTCCCGTCGAGAGACGACGGATATGGCCTTTGTTGTCATGCAACCGATTCTTATTGGAACTTCGGCAGCCAATCGCCATGGGCTTCGATCAAATCGTCGCAAAGCGCCACGATATCGTCGATCGAAAGCTCCGCGGACGTATGGGGGTCCAGCATCGCCGCGTGATAAATATGTTCTTTCTTGAGCGTACGGGCTGCTTCGAGCGTCAGCAGCTGCGTATTGATGTTCGTCCGGTTCAGTGCGGCCAGCTGCGGCGGCAAATCGCCGACATAGGTCGGGGTGATTCCGTTGCGATCGACGAGACAGGTCACTTCGACGCATGCTTCCCTCGGAAGGTTCGTAATGAGACCGGTATTCATGACGTTTCCGCCGATCCGGAACGGGTTGTTCGTCTCCATCGCTTCCATCATGTGGGAAGCGTACTCGTGGGACCGGTTGTGCACCAGGTCTTTGTTGTTGACGAGCTCCTCGCGCATCGTTTTCCATCTGTCGATCTGGCGGATGCAGCGGCGCGGATATTCGTCCAGCGGGATGTTGTAGCGCTCGATCAGCTCCGGATAATTGCGCTTGATGAAGTACGGATGGTATTCCGCATTATGCTCCGACGATTCGGTCACATAATAGCCGAAACGGAACATGAGCTCGTAGCGGACCATATCGTTGTGTTTTTCTTTTTGTCTTTCCTTGGCGAGACGCTTGATTTCCGGATACAGGTCGACGCCGTCCTTCGTGACTTCGAGCAGCCAAGCCATATGGTTGATGCCCGCAATTTTCGCTTGAACCCCTTCCATGTCGATACCGAGCGGCTTGAACAGATGCGGGACGCATACTTGTACGCTATGGCACAGACCGACCGTCTTGACTCCGCCGTCCGTATTCATCGCATTCGTGAGCACGGCCATCGGATTCGTATAGTTGAGGAACCAGGCGTCGGGACATACTTCCTGAATATCCTTGGCAAAATCGAGCATGACCGGGATCGTGCGCAGGTTGCGGAAAATGCCGCCGATTCCGAGCGTATCGGCGATCGTTTGGCGCAGCCCGTATTTTTTCGGAACTTCGAAGTCCGTAATCGTACAAGGATCATATCCGCCCACTTGAATGGCGTTGACGATATATTTCGCGCCGCGAAGCGCTTCCTTGCGGTCCGCGTAAGTGACGATGCGGCATGTGCTGCCGGCGGTCGCCTTCAGGTTGTTCAGCATGTTCTCCGAATCCTTCAGGCGAACCGGATCGATGTCGTGGAGCGCGAGTTCGAAATCTTGCAGCGCCGGGGTCATCATGACGTCACCGAGTACGTTTTTGGCGAATACGGAGCTGCCGGCTCCGATAAATGTAATTTTAGACATTGGATTATTTCCTCCCTTGAACTTGTTCTACTAGAAACTATAAAGTCATGCGGGTAAAATGAATATGGAGAAAAGCGTGTTCCGCATGGAACAATGCGGCTTCCTTCGAGGGCGATACAAATGCTCTTGATTTGTCCGGCCGCATCGTATTCAATAAGGATAGAAGCGTTGGCAACCATACCTTATGACGAAAGGACGCTTTATTGCATGGAGGATCGTTTCTCGATTTCTGTCAATCCCCAGCCGGGCAAGGGCGAGCTGGTCGTCTTATTCAGCGGTCGGGAGCGTACAATGCCCGGCCACAACGTCGGTCCGAAGGTGCCCGATTATTTCCTCGTTCACCATGTCATGTCGGGAAAAGGGACGTTTCAATATATGGGCAAAACGTATGGGCTGGGGAAAGGGGACAGCTTCTTCATTTTTCCGGGAGAGCTGAGCCGGTATACGGCCGACAAGGACGATCCTTGGAGCTACCGTTGGGTCGGCTTCCGCGGCGACCGTGCGGACGAGCTGCTGGCCGGCTTGGACATTACCCCGTTCAAGCCCGTGGCGAAGCCGATTCGCCACAATAGGGCGGCCGTATTGTTTCATCAGATACAGCGGCTGCTCTCCAATGGGGGGCCTGGCTGCGATATGCGGAGCGGAGGCATGATGCGGATGCTGCTGGCTGAATACGAGCGGGAGAGTACGCAGCGCGCGGAAGGGTCGGGCGGCAAGCAGAGCCCGATCGAGCAGCAGGTGGAACGGACGATCCGCTGGCTGAGCGTGCAATATTCGCAGCCGATCTCGATCGAGGAAATGTCCCGTTCGCTCGGATACAATCGGACTCATTTGTCCAAAATGTTCAAGCAGTACACGGGAATGACGCCTATGCATTTTCTGCTGAAAATCCGCATGGAGCGGGCGAAGCTGCTGCTCCGGGAACGGCTGACGGTAGAGCAGGTGGCGGCATCAGTCGGTTTTACCGATCCGCTCTATTTCTCGAAGCAGTTCAAGAAGTGGTACGACATGTCTCCGACCGAATACAGGCTCGAGGCCGATGGCAGGACGATGTACGATTGCAATGATTGAACGGTCTTCCCTAGGCAACGAATAGAAGGACGACAGGGGCACGCGCGCTCCCGTCGTCCTTTGGCATATCATTAGCTTTGCCGTGTAAATCCTCTTAGCCGCCGTATACGAATTCCAGCTTGCAACGGTAAGCTCTGGCGATGCCGTGCATCAATTCGCCAAGCGCCTTGTCAACGGCGTAGCGGCTGCTATCCTCGGCAGCAAAACGGGCGAGCAAATGCTCCTCCATCTGCTCCAGCGCTTGAGTCGGCTCCGCATCGGTCCCGGACGGGACGAACTTGAACACGGCGCACAGGTGCCCGTACAAGTAGGCGTTATCCGATACCGAGACGAAACCGTAATCATCGAATAACGGCGTTGTTTCCGCACCCTCAGGCAGCAGCAGCAGTTCGAACTCTTCGCAGTCGAATCGGTATTCGTTCATCAGTTCCAGTACGGAAGCCCGGTCGGCTTCGTCATTTACGATGAGCAGCTCTTTATCCCGATCCTCGATTTTCACCTTCGTCGCAAGCGCTTTGACGAATTGAGCGTAATAGCCCGGGCGTTTGCCTTCGGGCAGCTGCATGTCCACGCCGTATTTAAGCATGTTTTCCTCCGTTTTGCCGCATGTTTCTCCCATTGTACCAATTCGAATTATGGATGTCGACTTGCCGCTGCTTTGCCGCGAGACGGAGCTGATGAGGGTGCCGATGAATTCGTTCGCGCAAAAAAGGGTTCACGAAAGCGCTTTTTTGATATAGTATAGATAAAAATAAGTCTTTTGCACTAGCAACCTTTTCACGCATCGCAAAACGGAGGAGGGGAAGCTTTGTTTCGCCATAAAAACTGGCTGCTGCTGGCCGCCGCCGCCTGCTTCGCCATCGTTCTCATCCCCGCTCTGTTCACCGGCTCCACCCATCGGACCAAGCCGAGCGGGGCGGACGGAAGCGCGATCGTCGAGCCGGCTCCGGCGGAAGGTCAAGCCGAGAAGCAGCTGAGAATGGCCGTCTCCATGCAGTCCAAAGAATTCGTACAGCTTCAGCAGCTGAAAGACCAGTTCCAGGCCGTGCACCCGGGCCTTAATATCCGGTTGGAGAACATACCGGACGAAACGGCATATTCCAAATTGAAAAAAGCCGCGCAGCTCGGGGAAGCTCCCGATATTATGCTGCTTGACAATAACTGGGTGAGCGAATTCGCCGCTCTCGGCTATTTGCTGCCCGTCGATTCGATGCTCACGGGAGGACTGCAGGCCGAGCAAATGGAACAAGCTTTGGCCCAAGTGAAGTGGAACGGCTATTTATGGGGCGTGCCCAAACAATTGGACGCTTATGTCATCGTCTACAATACGAAGAAGCTGGGCGAATGGGGCGAGAAGCCGCCGGGAACCACGGAAGAGCTCGTTGCGTTACATAAGCAATCGCATAAGGTGGAGGAAGGCAAGTACGGCATTTATTTCGACGCGCCGGACGGGCGTTCGTTCGTGACGCTGGCCCGGATATTGGGGGGCGCCAAAACCGTCTCCAAAACGGCCCCTGTCGAGCTGACCGATCCGAACGTTCTGAAATCGCTGGAATCCTTCCTGTTTCCCGTTGGGGAAGGGGCCAAGGATGAAGCGAAGCCGCTGGCGAAATCGTTCCCGCCCGAAAGCGCGACTTGGAAGCCATGGGAACAGCTGGCTCAAGGGAAGCTGGTCGGCTATTTGACGACGTTCTCCGATTGGAAACAAAATGAATCGGCTGCCGTTACAATGAGCAAAATTCCGCTGCCGGGCGGAGAGGAGCCTTGGAAAGGTCCATGGCTCTCAGGCAAAAGCTTTTCCATTTCCGCCCGATCCGAATCGAGCAAGGAGGCGTTCGAGCTGATCCGCGAGCTGGCGTCCGCCTCGTCCGCTCTCAAATTTTGGAACGCCGCGGGCGTGCTGCCGACCCAAGCGAACGTCTATGCTTCGGGCATCCGAAACGATGCCGCGTTCAAAAACGCGGCCTTCCAGATCGATCAGGACGATGCGGTACCGTCCGTACCGCAAAGGGCGAAGCAAATGACCGCCCTACAGGAGCAGCTGGAGCAGATGTGGAAAGGGGAAGCATCCTTCAAGACATTCGCCGATCGCACCGTCGCGGAATGGAATGCGATCCGTCCGCCGGCCAAGTAGCCGGCCCGTTTCGAAGATATAGAACAGACGCAAGCGGAATCGTTTATTCCGGTTGCGTCTGTTTTTCTAATACCTACAGCGCGATTTTAAGAAAAATCGTCATCGATCCGTTTTCGATCGCCACGTCGGTGGCATGTACGAACGGCGCGACCTTGTTCGGATAAAATGCGAGATCGAACTGCCTTTCCAGTGTCTTGGCGGTGCTTGTCGGCATCGGATAGCCGTTGAAGGATAAGCTGTCGATGACGAAGCGGACGGCATTGGTCGGCTTATTCTCGACCACATAGCGGCCCTTCAGCGAGATGGAGGCGCTATCCACATTACCTCCCGCCGAAATGACGCCTTTCTCGAATAAAAATGAAAAGCCTTCCAGCTCTTTGTTTTTTTGCTGTAAAAAACGGTTCAGCTCATCGTCCCCGATCGTAACTTTAGGCGACAAACCTTTGATGGACAACATTTTACCGTTCTGCCCGAGCATTTCCGGCAGCTTGACCATCGCGGCGGACAAAGCGGTAAAATAACGCTGGAATAAGGGAAGACCGCGTTCCTCCCATTGCATGCGGAGCTGCTCCAGCTCTTTCTCCAGCTTGATGCGATCCGAGTTGGAGGCGAGTAATCGTTCGACTTCCCTTTGCGCCTGCAGCCGCTTTTCCTTCTCCGCCGTAAAAGAGATCCTTGTGTCCGCGAGCTGACGACGGTCCGCCTCCAGTTTCGCCTTCATCGTTTTATAGGATTGGTACCTCTGCAAATAATCGTCGATCGATTTCCGGTCGCTCTCCAGAATGAATTGAAGCTGATCCCAGACATAGAGGGCGTCTTGAATCGAGCGGACGTGCAGCGCGGCGAGCAATATCGAGTTCCGTTCGCCGGAATAATACGAGCGGATTACTTTCTCGGTTTTCCGCTGCCGCAACTCGACCTGCTTGGCGGCTTGTTCGACTTGGGAAGCCGTTTCCGCGAGCTTTTCGTTCAGCCGTTTCTCCTCTTCCGTCAACCGGACGATTTCCCGGTCCAGCTCGTATACGGTCAAGCCTTGCACGAGAAGGCGGCGCTTCTCTTCGGCATCGGGCTGCGCCGCGGCCGCTGTCGTGCCGAAATGGAGCAGCAGGCAGCACAGTCCGACGATAATCGGGCCAAGCAGTCGTCTCTGCATCGGTTGTCCCCCTGTCCTATCCGTACTAAATGTATCGACGGATGGGGCGATTTATGCTTGCCGAATTCGCCGATTCATGGACGGGTGGAAACCGGGCATGCATTTTGTTATCCTTGATAGTAGCAATCCGCCCAACCGAAGGAGATCGACCCCGATGAACAGCTGTGACGCACAGTATTCTACGATGACCGAAGTTATTCGCGCCGAAATCGCGCGCAGCCCGAACGGGACGATATCGTTCCGCGATTATATGGATTTATGCTTATACCACGAGCAGCTCGGTTACTACAACCGTGAGACGGTCAAGGTCGGAAAAGAAGGGGACTTCTATACGAGCGCGTCAATCGGAACGATCATGGGCGAAGTGCTCGGTGCTTGCTTCGCGAACATGGCGAGGCAATACGGCGCGGAAGAACCGCTAACGATCGTCGAATGGGGGGGCGGGACCGGACGGATGGCCGGACTCGTTCTCGATACGATTGCCGAGCGCTCTCCCGGGCTGTACGGACGGCTGGATTACAGGATGGTCGAGATCAGCCCATACCACCGGAAGGTGCAGCTGCAGGAGCTGGCAAGACATCCGAACGTCCGGCATGTCGAGCCGGATCATTCGATCGACGAGCATCCTCGAGGGCCTGTCATCGTATTCTCGAACGAGCTGCTGGACGCGTTTCCGGTGCACCGGATCGAACGCAAGGAAGGCGTTTTGTACGAATGGCATGTATGCTGGAACGATGGGGAAGGAAAGTTTGACAAGGTGCTTCTCCCGTTGGAGAACGGCGGTCTCGCAGCCTCTTATATCGTAAGAGAGGGAATTGCGGTCCGCGAAGGTCAAGTGATCGAAGCCAACCCGGCGGCAGCCGAGTGGATCAAACGCGCCGGAGAGCGTTTGGAGCGGGGTACGCTCGTAACGATCGATTACGGCGATACGGCGGAGGAACTGTATGCAGCGCATCGGATGAGGGGCACATTTATGTGCTACCGGAACCACCAAGCGCATGACGATCCGTTCGCGTATCCGGGAGAGCAGGATATGACCGCCCACGTGGACTTTACGGCCTGCATCAGGGCAGGGGAGGAAGCGGGCTTTACCGAATGGTCGCTGAGGACGCAGAAGCAATTTCTGCTCGATGAGGGCGTGATGGATATGCTCGTCTCCCATGACGGCCGTGACCCGTTCAGTCCGCAGGCGAAGCGCAATCGCGCGGTGAGGCAGCTGCTCGTCAGCGACCAGATGAGCGAGCTGTTCAAGGTGCTGGTGCAAACGAAAAAAAGGTGAACCGACCGGTTATGTAGAACAAACGCCGGAAGGTCACCTTTTTTTTTGTGTATTCCTGTTCGCTGCGGGAGGATCAAAGATCCATTTGGAAAAAGGACCAGTACGTGAAGCCCAAGAAGGAGAGAAACATGTATCCCCAGAAAATCATAATATACGTACGTTCGGACAAGTTCATATAACCCAAGACGACGAAAGCGGCGGTTTGGAAAAAGAACAGCAGTGCCATTTCCTTCATGTCGCCGGCCAGCGCCATCAGACCGATCGCCAGCGTCCAAAAACCGAGCACTCTGAACATGCGAGCCACCATTACTCCCCCTCTCTGTTGAACGATGCGTGTACACAAAATCCTATTGTCCATTATACCCGTTAACTTTTCAAATTGTAAACGGATATCCGTGACGAATTAGCAAACTTTTTGTTGTCCATAGTACTAGCGTAACCTGTTGTCCGAAAATCATGTATGAGCAATCAAAAAAATGGTAATACCAAGTAGTATCAAATAGATTCTATGAAATCTAGTTTGGGCATAGAGATAAGTAGTGGCGATTTCAGTTTGTTGGGAGGTTTTTGTACATGACTGCAGTTAGACAAGACGCTTGGAGCGAGGAAGACGATCTCATTTTGGCCGAGGTAACGCTTCGTCATATACGCGAAGGCGGCACACAGCTCGCGGCATTCGAAGAGGTAGGGGAAAAGATAGGAAGAACCGCGGCTGCGTGCGGCTTCCGCTGGAACAGCTGCGTCCGCAAAAAATACGATGCCGCCATATCGATCGCCAAAGCGCAGCGGCAAAAAAGAAGCCAGTACCGCAAACATTCCGCCGTCGGCTCGTCCGTTTCATCCGTGGCCACACTGGAATCCGGAGAAGCTGCAGGTTCGGCGGGCAAGCATGAGGCGTTTAGCGAGGAATCGATCTCGATCGACGCCGTCATCCGGTTTTTGCGCCAATGGAAGGGAACCTATCAGGAAATGAACCGGCATATTAAAGCTTTGGAAAAGGAACTGAAGGACAAAGACGAGGAATTAGGCGAGCTGCGGCGGGTCAAGGACCAGCTCGACAAGCAGATGAACCACGTTCAGACGGATTACCGCGTCGTCAACGACGACTATAAAGCGCTTATACAAATCATGGACCGTGCCCGGAAGCTTGCGTTTCTTGCAGAAGAGGAAGACGAGCAAAAGCCGCGCTTCAAAATGGACGCGAACGGAAATTTGGAGCGCATCGAGTAGAGCGTGTGCGTCAGTGCGGTCGAAAGGTAGAAAAAGCTTGCCGGATCCAAAATACGGCGGGCTTTTTTGCATGCGGCGAAAATATGATATAGTAGCGGCAAAGGAAGGTGACGGCCGGAATGAGAATCATATGCGTAGGCGCCGGATCGATCGGCATGCTCGTAACGGCGAAGCTGGCCGCCGCAGGCGCGGATATCGCCCTGATTACGCGCACGGAACAGCAAGCCGTTCATCTGAATGCCAGCGGGCTTGCGCTGGTGGAGGGAGAAAACGAAAGCGTGCACGACGTGCCGACCGCTTCATTCGAATATATCGATACCCGAGGCGATAGGCGTTGGCTGGACTTCGATCCCGACTGGGTGCTGCTCACCGTAAAGCAAAAGCATCTGACAGAGCGCCTGCTCGCGACCGTAAACAGGCTGATGGGGAAACGCGGCAGATTGCTTTGCTTCCAGAACGGCATCGGCCATGTCGAGAAAATCGCTTCTTGCGTGCCGATAGCGAGCGTAGATTTGGCGGTGACGACGGAGGGGGCGAGAAAACAGTCGGCCGTCAAGGTCGCCCATACCGGATGGGGTACGACATGGCTCGGAACGGCCGAACCGGCGCAAGCGGGACAAATTTCGCAGTCCGTAGCGGAAAAAGCGCAAAAATTGATGGAGAATATGATGAATGAAGCAGGATTCCGCACTCACCTGTCGAACCAAATGAAAGAGATCGTATGGAACAAGCTGCTTATCAATTCCGTGATCAATCCTTTGACCGCGCTGCTGCGTATACCCAATGGCGAGCTTCCTGCCACGGATCGGCGCAGAACTTTGATGCGGGAGCTTCTGATGGAAGGCATTGCGGTTGCGGAAGGCAGCGGGGTGACGACGCGGGATCATTTATGGGAGCAGATTCTCGACGTTTGCTCCAAGACGGCAGGCAATACCTCTTCGATGCTGCAGGACGTGTCGGAGGGCAGACGGACCGAGATCGATTGGATTAATGGCGCAATGCTGGATGAGGCGCGTAAATACGGCATCCCGATGCCGGTCCATGAAACGATCTATAAGCTTGTAAAGGCCGCCGAGCCGGAGGAATAGCCGGAAGGGTTAAAGCAGTATTTGTTGTGGACGAAGCTGAATCGCGGGTGGTGCAGGTTGAACGGACTTTTTAACATATTGATACATATATACGCATTTACGGCTGCGGTCCCCTTCTTATGGTTTTTCGTGCTGTGGATCGGGGCTTACTTCTGGCATAGGGACGGCAAACGCGCGACGAAGCTGGCAATGGACGTTACGACGCTGCTATTGATCGGCTGCGTTTCCGTTTTGTTTAAACAAATATTCGGCAGCAGCTTCGGTTTTTTTCTCATTTTGCTCTTTTTCCTGATCGGCTACGGCTTGCTCGGCAATTTTCAGTATAGGGTCAAAGGAAAAATCAACCACGCCCGGATCGTCCGATTGCTTTGGAGGGTCGGCTTTCTAACGCTCAGCGCGATCTACTTGCTGTTCGTAATAATAGGTCTGGGCAAATCCATATTATCGGTATGACTATAGAGAACCGGGGGAAGTGCTGGAAATGAACGTACATAACATGATGGAAGAAATCGTGCGCAATTGTTTGAAGGAGCTCATGGCACACCAGTCGAAGCTGGCCGCACTAAGCGAGAAGGAGCAAAGCGACGTTATGGCGCTGGCCCTGAACAAGCTTCCGCCAAAATACGTATCTACCCTGAAGGGTGAAATGTTCGCCAAAACCCAACTGCGGGCCCAGGTCGAAACCGATGTTTACCGCGAGTTGACGCACGCCATTGACAAAGTACTGGCTTATGATTGATCGATATCAAGGAACGTCCGAGTCGCCTCGCAATCCTGACGGATTGCACGGGCGGCTTTTTGCGGTGCCCGGCGCGGAGATCGCGCTTTGACGAATCTTGTCCTTCCGTGTACAATCGAATTAGTTTTGTCGCAGCGATCCGAGCGATAACAAGGCCAAGACAACGAAAAGGGGTTGCCGTATGAGAGTGGAGCAATACCGGTGGGAACCCGCACAGCCGATCACGCGGGATTATATATACGATTTTGCTTCCGTGGCGTCCCTTTACGAGCATAATCCGTGGAACGAATCCGGCGACCGGGAACGGGCGGCTTGGCTGGATCAAGTAGGCAGACCGCAGGCGGACCGGGAAGGGCTTGTTCGCGCTCTTCTAGCCTTTAACGGGAGAATCGGAAATTCCGAACGTGCGATCGATCACATCGAAGCGCTTCGGGAGCCGGGAACGCTTGTCGTGACGGGCGGCCAGCAGGCCGGATTGTTCACGGGACCGCTCCTCGTCCTGTACAAGGCGATCACGGTTATTACGGAAGCGCGACAAGCTTCCCAGCGTTTGGGCCGGACCGTAGTGCCGGTATTCTGGATAGCCGGAGAGGATCACGATCTGGAAGAGGCGAACCATACGTTCGTCCTGTCCGACTCGCTTGCGGTGCAGAAAATCAAGCTGAATGCAAGCTCCGACAAAAAGTCGTCCGTGAGCCAATGGAGTATCGCTCCAGAAGCATGGGAAGACGCGATTTCCCAGTTGGAGCAAACTCTGATGAATACGGAGTTCAAGTCCGAACTCATCGAGAGGCTGAATTCGATTTTGGCAGCCTCGGCGACTTTGACGGATCAGTTCGCCAGGACGATCGCCTGGCTATTCGGCGAGTATGGGCTCGTGCTCGTGGATTCGGACGATCCGGATTTGCGGAAGCTGGAAGCGGATATGTTCGGGGCGATCGTATCCCGCCAAAGCGAATTGAGCGCATCGCTACTGAAAGCCAAAAGCCGGTTGGAGCAATCGGGCTATACGGCACAGGTGGAGCTGCATGAGGCACAGGCTCATTTATTCGTCTACCATGAAGGGGAGAGGCTGTTGCTCGGCAAGCAAGGCGATTCCTTCACGGACCGGAAAGGGACGGTATCGTTCACGGAACGGGAATTGGCCGACTTGGCCGCGGATACGCCCGAGATGCTCAGCAACAACGTAATGACCCGCCCGATCATGCAGGACTATTTATTCCCCGTGCTATCCGTCGTGCTCGGGCCTTCCGAGATTGCTTATTGGGGCTTGCTGCGCGAGGCGTTCGGCCTGTTCGGTCAGCAAATGCCGGTTCTCGTGCCGAGGTACGAATTCACGCTGCTCGAAGGAACCGTGCAGAAGCAAATGGCCAAGTTCGAACTCGAGTTCGAAGATGTGATCCGCAGGCTGGACGAGAAGCAAACCGCTTGGCTGGAAGCCCAGGGCTCGCTTCAAGTGGAGGAGCTGTTCGCGGAGGCGAAAGCGAAATTCGAGCAGCTGTACGGACCGATCGTCGAGGCGGTTTCGGGGATTAATCCGGGGCTGCGCAAGCTGGGCGAGACGAACATGAACAAAATCGTCGAACAGATCGACTTTTTGGAATCGCGGGCGGCCGATGCGTTCCGATCGCAGCACGAATCGGCATTGCGTCATTGGGAGCGCATCCGCATGTCGGTACTCCCGAACGGCAAACCGCAGGAACGCGTATACAACGCATTTCAATATTGGGTGAAATACGGCGGCGGCTGGCTTCGCGAATTGATGGATATGCCATTGTCCCGCGACGGCAGTCACCGAATAGTATATTTTTGAACAAACGGTCGAGGAGGCTTTTTGAAGATGAATGCAAACGCGAAAGCAACAAGCATTATCGCCGATCCTGCGTTGGCGAAGGACGGACATTTGAAGATCGATTGGGTGCGGGCCCATATGCCGGTATTGAACCGGATCCGCGACCGTTTTGAGAAAGAACAGCCGTTCAAAGGGCTGAAGGTAGCGATCTCGCTTCATTTGGAGGCGAAAACGGCCTATTTGGCCAAAGTCGTTCAGGCCGGAGGCGCCGAGGTAACGATTACCGGCAGCAATCCGCTTTCTACCCAGGACGATGTTTGCGCGGCTCTCGTCGAAGACGGCATCACCGTTTTCGCCAAGTACAACCCGTCGCCTGAAGAATACAAGCAGCTCCTTATTCATACTCTCGAGACGAAGCCCGATCTGATCATCGACGACGGCGGCGATCTGGTCACGATTCTGCACTCCGAGCGTCAAGATTTGCTGCCGCAAGTGCGCGGAGGCGCGGAGGAGACGACGACCGGTATTCTCCGTCTGAAGGCGATGGAGAAGGAAGGCCAGCTGAAGTTCCCGATGGTTGCCGTTAACGACGCTTTCTGCAAATATTTGTTCGATAACCGTTACGGAACCGGACAATCGGTATGGGATGGAATCAACCGGACGACAAACCTCGTCGTTGCCGGCAAAACCGTCGTAGTCGTCGGCTACGGCTGGTGCGGCAAAGGAGTAGCTATGCGCGCCAAAGGTCTCGGCGCGAACGTGATCGTTACGGAAATAGACGCTATCAAAGGCGTAGAGGCGTACATGGACGGTTTTGCCGTCATGCCGATGGTCGAAGCGGCCAAGGTAGGCGACTTCTTCGTTACGGTAACGGGCAATCGGGACGTAATCCGCGGGGAGCACTATGAAGTGATGAAGGATGGAGCGATATTGTCCAACGCCGGCCATTTCGACGTCGAAGTCAACAAGCCGGAGCTCGAGGCATTGTCCGTATCGAAACGGACCGTTCGCCGCAATATCGAGGAATACGAGCTGAAGGACGGGCGCAAGGTGTACATTTTGGCCGAAGGCCGTCTCGTCAATTTGGCGGCAGGCGACGGTCATCCTGCGGAAATTATGGACATGACGTTTGCGCTGCAAGCCATGTCGCTTAAATATGTGAACGATTTGTATAAAGAAATCGGCAGCAAAGTCGTCAACGTACCGTACGAGCTCGACGAGCAAGTCGCCCGGTTCAAGCTGGAATCGCTCGGACTCGGCATCGATTCGCTTAGCGCTGAGCAAAAAGCGTATTTGGAAAGCTGGGTCGAGCATTAATCGTGCATTCGAATGCAAGAAAGCCCCTTCTTCGGAAGGGGCTTCTTGCATTATGCGCGCCGACCGCGTACTAGAGCCATTCGTTTTTGGCGAGCTCCGAGCGATCGAACTTTCCGGTGTCGACGAATTCCAGATAAGCGCGCTGGATGTGCGCCCGCATCACCCGCTCCGCTTCGTCCGGATTCCCCTGCTTGAGCGCCTCGATCAGCTCCCAGTGTTCCGATACTTCGCGCTCCTTGCTGTATTTTTTGCCTACGATCCGGTTGACCAAACGGACGCGGAACGAGATGAAGGCAAACATTTCGAGCAGAACGGCGTGTTTGGCCAGCTTGAAAATATAGTTGTGGATGTACCCCGAGTCCTCGGACAAAGACTCGACGGCGTCGTCGGGCAGCTTCTTCTTCATCTCCTCGTAAAACTGCTCCAGATGGCGTATGTCGGTAAGGGAAGCATTGCCGACGGCGAGCCGGATCGCCATTCCCTCCAGCACGGCCCGGTACGAGTAAATTTCAAAAATATCTTTGGCGCTGAACGTTCGGACGAACGGTCCCTTATTCGGGACAATCGTCACGACGCCTTCTCCGGCCAACTGGCGCACCGCTTCGCGGATTGGAGTCTGGCTCATTTCAAGCTCCCGCGCCAGCTTCGTTTCGACGATCCGGTCGCCCGGATTCCATTCGCCGCACAATATTTTCTCTTTGATGTATGAAGCGATATTCGAGCTTACATTATGTTTGTCTGCAGCTTCTTTGCCGAAAGTTTGCAACATCATTCGTCACCTTTACTCAATCCTCCATCCGCAAGGATGGATCATATATAATTCTGTTCTATTATATTGGTTTTGCCGAAGATGTCAATTCCCGCTTGCGCTCGACCACGATCATAGCGTAACCGTCAATTTTGGGCATCGCGACGCGGATATAGCCGTTTTGCCGTTCATAGGCAAGCGGCAATCGTTCCGGCGCGGAATAAACCGCTTCTACGTCACCGCCGTCCCGAATAAGAATGAAGGCGTCCGACAACGTCTGCCGGTCTTCGATTACATTGTATTTGCCGCGCGGCTCGGGATGGGTCAGCTTGATATGGATCATGTTCATATGTTCCTTGGTTGTCACCGTTACGCGGGCGGTTGTCGGGATACCTTCGCTTTTGACCGTCGGCTCGGGCAGCAGCTGCTGCAAACAATACGCCACCGTGTACTTGTGGACATTCGGCGCATATTCGATATAGGAGGCAAACACGCGGAAGCAGAATTGAAAAATGCGGCCGGACCTGGCAACGGCCGGTCTGCCTGCATGCCGCTCCGGCGGCGTATAGAATGTCCCGTGAAAACCGTCCCATTTCCGGTTGAAATAAGGCTGGTAGTAGTCAGCGACAGATGTCGCCCCCGTTTCCGTCTGCAGCAGGATGCCCTGCTTGTATATCCCGGACAGCATGTCGGGCACAGCTCCGTTCGTATGCTCAAGCATGCGGTAATAGGAGCTGTTCCAAGGATCTTCGCCGTCATAAGCCATGTTCCATTCGTCTAGCGCGAATGACGTGCCCTCGACGTTTAATCCGGAATGTCCGGAGCTGATCACTCCGCCGCCTGCCGCAATATAGGCTTTCAATTTAGGCCCCAATACCGGCGTAATCCGGACGTTGTCCGGTAAAATAATGACTTTATACTTCGTCAGGTCATGCGATTCATCGATGATATCGTACGTGTAGTGAAGCTCGCCGAGCATGCGCACGGCTCCGTTATGCGCATCGCCGATTTTGCCTCCCGCCCAGGTCAATATACCGATATCCGCCGCAGTGCGCGCATGATCGGTCCACGGCTCGAGACGCTCGAGCTCCCTGTAAATATCTCCGATCACCCGATAGACCGCCGGGTCGAGACCGTCGCGGGGATGCATATGGTCGCCGATCGAGGTAGGAACCCCGTTGCTCAGCGCATCCCAACAATCGTTGAGCAGCGATGCCTTGCTCTTTAGTCCTCCGAAATCGCCCCAGTTCACATTGAAACGGCCGGTCATATAGAACGTCTGTTGTCCCAGATTGCGGGCGTAGGCGACTTGCGCGGGGAAGAAATCATAGCTCCAGCCGCTCGGCAGGCATTCGATCTCGATATGCGTGCGCAGCCCTTCCGTATCGGCGGGAGGAAGTCCGTTCAAGTACAGAAATTTGTCCGGACCGACGATTTTTTTAACGTCCCGGCTGAAATCGAGCAGCGTCTCTTTGGCAAACGCCAAAACATCCGCATCATCGAGCGGATTCATGCCGAGATCGCGCATCGATTCCAAGCATTCATTGCCGTAGCACGGGTTGACAACCATGCAATCGAGAAAAAAGCCTTCGACCGGATAACGTTCGGCCACCTCGCGGATCATGCCGAGCACATAGTCGCGATAGCCGGAGTTGAAGCACATATTGCGGAAAAAGTTGGCCGTTCTGTCTCCATAGATGATTTGACCGTTCTTGTTGACTACCGTCCATTCCCGATGCTTGCGGGCCATTTCATGATCGAGACCGACATTGAAGTAGGCGGTGACGCCGATATCCAGCTTGCCGCATTCTTCGACGATTTGACCGAACATGTCGAAATGCAGATGGGGATGCATCACGCCTATGTCCGTCGCATAATAAGCGAACCCGATGTTGCATTTGGCAAAAGCGTTAATGTATTCGACCCGCGCTTCCTTCAAGGTGCGGGCAAACTGCTTGGCGTCGAAATTCGCGCCGAAATCGGGAATGTCGGGCATCGTGTGAAAATCGATATGGACCGCTCGCTTGATCAATCTCATAGGACCGGATTCTCCTTCGACAAATTATATATAATTATTAATTATTATATATAAAAAAGAAAGCGGTATCAAGATGAAATAAAAAATTCTCCCATATCGCGACTATGCGGACCGGGAGGATTTTTTGCCATACCTTATTCCATTAGGAAACCGGCGGCTCCTGCTCGCCGATCGATCCCATTTTCGCGATCGTATGCTTCGTCTCTTCCGTCCCCAAATCGTACAGCTTCCGATAGATCTGCGTCAGCGTATAATCGTAGCCGTCATGCTCGGAGTCCTGATGATACGGCACCCCGGGAAGGTGGGCGCGGAATGCCGAGGAATTATCCGCATCGCTCAGCATCCCGAACTGCTCCATCAAGTCCTCGACCTCCGGCTCGGTGGCGACGATTTCGAATTCGTAGGCGGCATCGCCTTCATTTTCCAGCACGGACCCGGCTTGTACGGATACGTAGTACGTTTTCTTCTCCATAAGCATCGTTCCTCCCGACTCAATAATACAACATCATCAAGATGGCTACGCCGATCAGCAGAACTACGGGAAACACCACATAAGCGATTACAATCGGGTTGGCCAAAAAAGGATGTTTGGCAGTCGCCCTATTCGTGCCGTCGTCATACTCGCGATGCTGGAGCCGCTTGTTCATCATGAGGGAGGCGATTAAGCCGAATGCCGATACGATCACGATGAACCAGACCAAATATGTTGTCACGCCCAAACCTCCTCAAGGTAAAAACCGGATTTCCTTGTTGTTATCCCCCATTCCTCCGATGATTTATGCATGCATGGTCGAATAGGCTCCGTGCAGGATAGAAATTGGGAAAAATTTCGTCCGCGTTCCAAAATATTGCAACCATTCGCGGCTTCGCTTCGTTTGGGATATGACAGCGTTTACTATGCAACGTTTGCTGTCCTCTTGACACGGCAATCGAAACGGGGGATTGGAGCATGTACGGGACAATGAAAAGAAAAAGACTGAGCTTGGCGCTTACCGGTTGTTTGCTGCTGCTGGCCTTTTTGACGGGCTGCGGATCGGCCAAAGATGAAAGTACCGGCAGCGTCGGCAAAGGAACCGAATCCGCACCGCAGGCTGCAGCCGCCGACTTGAACATGGTGAAAAACCAGTCGCAAAATTCGGCTTCAAGTGCGGAGAAACCGAGCTCGGGGATAGGGGCGGGAGCGCCTCCCCAGCAAGGATCGTCCCTCGCGGGCCAAACGGATGCCGCCGCGGAACGGAAAATCATTTATAAGGCGAACGTGGCGATGGAAGTGGCGGACTACGGTCTGGCGCATACGGAAATCAACAATTTGATTCATTTATCAGGAGGCTATTTGCTGCAATTTTCGGAAAACCGTACCGATTACGAGCAAAGCGGTACCCTTGTCGTCAAAGTGCCTTCGAACGGCTTCTCGGCGTTCCTTGCCGATTTGGAGAAGATGAAGCCGAAAACGATCCAACGCAGCGTTCAAGGACAGGATGTAACCGAGGAGTTCGTCGATTTGGAAGCGCGGCTGAAATCGAAGCAGGCGGAAGAGGCGCGGTTGCTGGACTTTATGGGCAAAGCGACGAAAAGCGAGGAGCTGGTCGCGTTTTCGAGCCAAATCGGAAACGTGCAGACCCAGATCGAACAAATCAAAGGAAGAATGCGCTACTTGGAACAAAACGTATCCTTCTCGACCGTAGAAATTCGCTTGTATCAAAAAGTCGTCAAAGCGAACGGCGGACAGGACCAACAGGAAGGCGGTTTTGCAAGCAAGCTTTCGGGCGCCCTGAACGGCAGCGCGGGCGTCGTGCTCGGTTTCTTCAAAGGTTTGCTTATTGTCCTGGCGGCGGCGCTCCCCGTGTTGGCGGTTGTGCTCGTCATTGCCGTGCCGGCCTATTTCATATACCGGAATCGGCAAAAGCGCAACAAGAAGCTGGAGGAACGGGCGAGGGAAATTCGCAGTCTCAACAAGGCGTCAGACGAAAGCAGCCATCCTCAGGGAGGAAATTGAGAGCAACTCATGATATCGATCCGAATGTACAATTGGAGCATTCTGACAATTATCCTCTGTTTGCGCTTGCTAACTTGTGAACATAGTCGGACAATCGGTCAACTTTTTAAAAATCTTGCCTGTACAAGGCAGGATTTTTTTTGTCGACAACGAATTACAAACTATCGAGTGGTGAAAAGTGGGTGAAAGTGGAGGAAAGGGGGAGACCGGAGCATGTTCATGGGGGAATATCAGCACGCGATCGACGATAAGGGTCGGATGATCGTTCCCGCCAAATTCCGTGACGCTCTGGGAGCCCAATTTGTCGTCACCCGCGGACTCGACAACTGCTTGTTCGTATACCCGAAGGAAGAATGGGCCGTACTGGAGCAGAAGCTGAAAAGCTTGCCGCTCATGAAAGCCGATGCACGCGCCTTTACCCGTTTCTTCTTCTCCGGAGCTACCGAGTGCGAGCTGGACAAGCAGGGCCGGATCAACATTCCGAACAATTTGTGCGAGTACGCCAAGCTGGATAAAGATTGCGTCGTGCTGGGCGTTTCGAACCGGGTAGAGATTTGGAGCAAGCATGTTTGGGAAAACTACTTCCAGCAGTCGGAAGAGTCGTTTAATGAAATTGCCGAGAAACTCGTCGACTTCAACTTCGATCTATAAAAACATAATGAGCTATTACAGGAGGACAAGACTTGTTCGAGCACGTGACGGTTTTGAAGGAAGAGTCCGTTGATGCGTTGCACATTCAGCCTGACGGCATATACGTGGATTGTACGATGGGAGGGGCGGGCCATAGCTCGTTAATCGCCTCGAAGCTTGGGCCGAACGGGAAGCTGATCGCATTCGATCAGGACGATGTCGCTCTTGCCAATGGCAGGGAGCGGATGGCGCCTTTCGGGGAACGGGTTCATTTGGTGAAGAGCAATTTCCGCTACTTGCGCAGCGTCCTGGATAGCTTGGATTTCGTACCCAAACGGGACGGCGTCCCGCATGTTAACGGGATTTTGTTCGATCTGGGCGTATCCTCGCCGCAATTGGACGAAGCGGAGCGCGGCTTCAGCTACAATCATGACGCGGAGCTGGATATGCGGATGGATCGCGATATGGAGCTGACGGCCGCGACGATCGTGAACGAATGGAGCGCGGAGGACATTGCCCGCATTTTGTTCGAGTACGGCGAAGAAAAGTTTTCGCGGAAAATTGCCAAGACGATTGTCGAGGCGCGCAAAGCCGGCAAAATCGAATCGACCGGCCAATTGGTCGAGCTGATCAAGGAGTCGATACCGGCCGCCGCCAGGCGTACGGGGCCTCACCCGGCAAAGCGCAGCTTCCAGGCGCTGCGCATCGCGGTCAACGACGAGCTCGGGGCGTTCGAGGAGGCGCTCAAACAGTCCATTCAATGCTTGGCGCCGGGTGGAAGGGTTGCGGTGATTACTTTTCATTCGCTAGAGGACCGGATCTGCAAGCAAACGTTTGCCAAGCTTGTGGAAAAGTGCACGTGTCCGCCCGATTTTCCGATGTGCGTCTGCCAGAAAAAGGGGATCGTCCGTCTGGTGCACCGGAAGCCGGTCTTGCCGTCCGACGAAGAATTGGAGCGAAACCCCAGAGCGCGCTCGGCCAAGCTGCGGGCTGCGGAGAAGCTGGAAGCGTAAGAACAAATCGAAATGGGGAAATCACCCGAAGGAGGATGACATCGAGTGTCGGCATACATCAACGGAAACCTGGCGATCGAACAAAAGCCAGCCAAAAAAGCGAAGGTGCAAGAGCAAAAAAAGGTCGTCGTCAAACGGAAATCGATTCCGGTCCAGGAGAAGCTGTTGTATTTGTTTACCGTCATCGTATGCGTCTTGGTGGCGGGTGCCATAATATGGCGGTATGCGCAAATCTATGAGCTGAACACGAGAATGCAGCAGATCGAGAGCCAGATCAAAGCGCTGCAGATCGAGAACAACAAGCTGAAGCTGGAAATTACGAAATATCAGGACCCGAAAAAACTGCTCGATCAGGCGAAACAGCTCGGTCTCGTCCCGAATGAAGTCCTGAATCAAGTGACGGATAAGAGGGGCGCCGCGGGCGGCGACTCGGTCGCTATGAAAAAAGAGTAGGAAAGGGCCTTACATATGACCAAGAAAGTAAAACTGCGCACGTTGCTGATAGGGGGATTGTTCACCCTATTTTTTGTTGTCCTGATCGGCAAAGTGTATTGGGTTCAAGTAGTAGACGCGTCGGAGCTGCTGAAGAAAGCGCAGGATATGTGGGAGCGCAACAAAACGATACAGCCCGTGCGAGGCTCGATCGTGGACCGCAACAAACAAGTGCTGGCCGAAGACGGACCTTCTTATACGATTATCGTCAATCCGAAAATAATAGCGACTCTCAAGAACGGTGCCGAAATCGTCAAGGAATTGTCCGTGATATTGGGCAAGCCGGAATCCGAGCTGCTCGATCAAGTGACGAAGAAGAAAGAGGACGGCACGCTTCTCACATGGGTGGAGGTCCGGAGCGAGGGCTGGAAGGTCGACGTCGAGATGGCCGACAAAATCGCCGCGGCGCTAAAACTCAACATGCCGATCAGCAGCCAGAGCAATTTGTACACGCATGGCGTCTATTTGGAGGAATCCCCGAAGCGTTATTATCCGGGGGGCAGCCTAGCCGCTCACGTACTCGGTTATTTCGATAAAAACGGCAAGGCGGTCATGGGGCTCGAAGCTGCATACAACGATATGCTCAAAGGGAAAGCGGGACATATCGTCACCGAGAAGGACCGCATGGGCTATGAGCTCCCTGACGCGAAAGCGAGCTATGAGCCGGCGGAAGACGGCAAGACGCTTCAATTGACGATCGACCGCAACATCCAATCGTATATCGAAACGGCCATGGAACGGTCGTATGCCGAATTTAAGCCGAAAAGCATGACGGCGATCGCGATGGATCCGAAAACCGGCGAAATTTTGGGGCTGGCCAATATGCCTACCTTCAACCCCGCCAAGTATTGGGAGGCGAAGCCGGAAGATTTCAGAAACAATGCGATCGCGTCGCAGTTCGAACCCGGCTCGACCTTCAAGCTCGTGACGCTGGCGGGCACCGTGGAAGAAGGGTTGTTCGATCCGAACGAGAAGTTCAAGTCGGGCTCGATCAAAATTTATGACCGGACGCTGAATGACCATAACTTGAAAGGCTGGGGAACGATCTCTTATTTGGAAGGGCTGAAGCGTTCGAGCAACGTGGCGTTCGTCAAGCTCGGCTATGAGAAGCTGAAGGAAGAGAAGTTCAAGCAGTATATCGCCAAATTCGGCTTCGGTCAAAAGACGGGAATCGACCTCCCCGGAGAAGTTCAAGGCTGGGGAGACCGTTTCCGCTATCCGGTCGACTATGCGACGGCAACGTACGGCCAAGGCGGGGTCTCGGTTACGGCGATTCAGCAGATCGCGGCTTACGGCGCTATCGCAAACGGCGGAAAGATGATGCAGCCGCATGTTGTAAAGGCGGTGCTCGACCCGAAGACGAACGAAGTGATTCAACAAATCGAGCCGAAGACCGTGCGTCAGGTCGTTTCGCCCGAGACGGCAAGCAAAGTCACCGAATATTTGGAGCAGGTCGTGTCGGATAAAGAGATCGGAACAGGCCGCAACGCTAATATCGACGGGTATCGGGTAGCCGGGAAGACGGGAACGGCAAATATCGTAATCAATGGCAAATATGCCGACGACCAATGGGTCATTACGTTCGTGGGATACGCTCCCGTGGAAGATCCGAAAATCGTCGTGCTCGTTCTGGCCGACCAGCCCGATCTGCATGGGAACTACCATAACGGCGGACTGGTCGCCCCGGTCGTATTCAAGGAAATCATGTCGCAAAGCTTGAGATATATGAACGTAACGGCCCACGTCTCCCAGGAGCTGTCGGGCGTCGAGAAGAAAATCGCCACGCCGGATACGAGCGGCAAGCCGCTCGTCGACGCCAAGAAGCAATTGGGAGACAGCAAGATCAAATATGACGTATTGGGCAAAGGCGCCTCGGTTATCGCCCAATTTCCTGCGGGCAGTACGGAAATCAGCCCGAACGAGCGAATATATTTGTTGACCGAAGAATCGGAAGGTGTCGACCTGCCGAATATGCAGGGCAAATCGATGCGCGATGCGCTCGCCGTCTGTTCGTTCATGAAGGTGGACTGCCAGGTGAGCGGCGAAGGCTATGTCGCCTCGCAAACGGTCGTATCCGGCGGCGAAAGGCAAGCCGTGGCGCTTCAATTGGTGCCGTGGAACGAATTGGAGAAGGCGAAGGTCGAAGCGGCCAAATTGGCCGCCGCCAACCAAGCCGCGACATCCGGCAAAACGACGCAGTCGTCGACCGGAACCGGCTCGAAGTCGGGAACGACGACCAAGACGAAGCCGTAATCCGATTGCCTGAAAGCTTGTTCTAACCCCTCCCCGTTTTGAATAGCTATGATATGAAACGTTCTAGCTATCGTCATAGGGTACGCTTTCAAAGATTGCTTCTCTTCGAAACGTAGAGTACGGCTTTCGGAGCGGCATTCTTCGAAAGCCGGACGTATGCTTTCGAAGAATGCTTTCTTCGAATTGTCGGGAGGGGGACCCATCGTGAAAGTGTCCAGCGTAACGGTCAGACGACGGTTGTTTGCCGCACTCGTCGTCAGCGGAATTTTGTTCGCCGCGCTTACGGTTCGACTTGCCTATGTCCAGTTGTGGATCGGGGGAGACCTGGCGCAAAAAGCCGAAGATTTATGGCGCCGCAACATCCCGTTTGCCGCCAAAAGAGGCGAAATATGGGATCGAAGCGGCGTTCGGCTTACTTACAACGTCAGCTCGCCTTCCATCATGGCCATACCGGCGCAAATCAAGGATGCCCGGGCAACGGCAGGGGAACTGGCCAGGGTGCTGCAGATGAGCGAGGAAGACATTTATAAATCGCTGACGAAGCGGGAATCGAGCGTCTATATCCGGCCGGGCGGCCGTAAAATTACCGAAGAAAAAGCGGCGGAAGTGCGCAATCTGAATTTGCCGGGCATCGAGGTGGCCGAAGACAATAAGCGGTATTATCCTTTCGGCTCGTTCGCATCGCATATTTTGGGATTTACGGGTATCGACAACCAGGGGCTGACCGGCGTGGAGGCTTCTTACAACAGCGAGCTGCGCGGCATCAACGGAAGCGTGTCGTACTTGAGCGATGCCGCCGGCAGGGAGATGCCGAACACGTCCGAGCAATACCAGCCGCCCAAGGACGGCCTTAACCTTCAGCTGACGATCGACAAAAACATCCAATCGTATTTGGAGCGCGAGCTCGATCAAGCAATGGTTCAGCACCAGGCGAAGAACGCGATCGGCATCGCCATGGATCCGAACACCGGCGAAATATTGGCCATGTCGGCCAGACCTACGTTCGATCCGACCCATTTTCGCGAATATCCGAGCGAAGTATACAACCGCAACCTGCCGATCTGGATGACCTACGAGCCCGGATCGACATTCAAGATTATTACGCTCGCCGCCGCGCTGGAAGAAAAGAAGGTCAATCTGAAGCGGGATACGTTTTTCGATCCAGGTTTTATCGAAGTGGGCGGCGCCAGGCTCCGCTGCTGGAAAAAGGGCGGGCACGGCAGCCAGACGTTTTTGCAGGTCGTTGAAAATTCGTGCAACCCCGGATTCGTCGCGCTGGGGCAGAGGCTCGGGAAGGAAAGCTTGTTCGACTACATTCGCAGGTTCGGCTTCGGGCAGAAGACGGGTATCGATCTCGGAGGCGAAGAGAACGGCATTATGTTCAAGCTGTCCAGAGTCGGACCGGTCGAGCTTGCCACCACCGCATTCGGCCAAGGCGTATCGGTGACGCCGATCCAGCAAATTACGGCCGTATCGGCTGCCGTAAACGGCGGGAAGCTGTTCGAGCCCCATGTGGCCAAAGCGTGGTACAACCCGGATACCGGCGAGAAAGTAAAGTCCGTCGAGCCCAAGCTCGTTCGGCAAGTGATATCGGAATCGACTTCCAAGCAGGTGCGGGAGGCGCTCGAGAGCGTCGTGGCGAAAGGGACGGGGCGCCCAGCCTTCATTGACGGTTACCGGGTGGGCGGCAAAACGGGTACGGCGCAAAAAGTTATCGGCGGCCGCTATTCGCCCGACGAGCATATCGTATCATTCATCGGGTTCGCCCCGGCGGACGATCCGAAAATCGTAGTTTATGTCGCCGTGGACGATCCGGCCGGCATCCAGTTCGGCGGGCTAGTCGCGGCTCCTATCGTCAAAAACGTAATGGCCGACGCGCTGCGGTATATGGGAGTCGAGCCGCGCAAGGATCAATTGGAGCGCGAATACCGGTACGGGGAAACCCGCGTCGTCGAGGTGCCCGACTTGGTCGGTCATACGGTCAGCGACATTTACGAGGATATGAACATGAACTTCCGCTTGGAGAAGTTCGGCAGCGGCGACGAGGTGATCAGCCAGGCGCCCAAGGCCGGCGAACGGGTAGAGCAAGGGTCCACGATCCGCATTTATATGGGAAAACATCCCGAATCCTGATTGCTCTTCATTCGATTTGGTCTATAATAGATAAGGCTTACCGTAATACTACTTATCGGTTAAGGAGGCTACTCCATGCGGCTTGAGCAGCTAGCATCACTTTTCGTCGCGTCCAGGGTGTCGGGAGATCCGCATACGGCCGTCACCGGCATTCAGACGGATTCGCGCAAAGTACGTCCGGGCGATCTGTTCTTGTGCATCCCGGGACTGGTCAGCGACGGCCACGATTATGCCGCGAAGGCGCAAGAGGCGGGGGCGGCCGCGCTCGTTCTGGAGCGGGACGTTCCCGTATCGCTGCCGAAGCTGTTCGTGAATGATGCCAGATACGCGATGGCCGTCATCGCCTGCAAGTTTTACGGGTATCCGAGCCGGGAAATGAAGCTGATCGGCGTAACCGGAACGAACGGCAAAACGACGACGACGGCGCTTATCGAGCATATTTTGCGGGACAGGAAGTTCCGTACGGGGCTGATGGGGACGATCAGCATGAAGATCGGCGAGCAATGGTTCGAGGCCGAGCGGACGACGCAGGAAGCGTCCGATCTCCAAATGAATTTGCGCAAAATGCGCGACGCCGGAGCGGATTACGCGGTTATGGAAGTGTCCAGCCATGCGCTGGAGCTCGGCCGGGTGAAGGGCTGCCGGTTCCGGACCGCCTTGTTCACGAACTTGACCCAGGATCATCTCGATTTTCATAAAACGATGGAGCAGTATCGGGAGGCCAAAGGATTGTTCTTCTCCCGGCTCGGCAACGAATTTACCGACGAGCCGGATGCGACCGTTTACGCCGTGCTCAATGGGGACGATGAAGCTTCCGCCTATTTCGCCAAACAGACGAGCGCCCAAATTATCCGTTACGGATTCGGACCGGACGCGGACGTGCGCGCCACCGATATCCGGATGTCGTCGAGAGGCACCCGGTTTACCGTGTCGGCGTTCGGGGAAGAGGCTGAAATTTCGATGAGACTTGTAGGCAAATTCAACGTATACAATGCGCTTGGGGCCATTTCATCAACTTTGATCGAGCGGATTCCACTTTCGGAGATCGCGAATAGTTTAGAGAGGATGAGCGGCGTTCCCGGGCGGATGGAGACGGTGGAGACCGATTCCGACTATCTTGTCGTCGTCGATTACGCCCATACGCCGGACGGCTTGGAGAACGCGCTCGCGGCGATTCGCGAATTTTGCGAAGGACGGATTATTACCGTTTTCGGCTGCGGCGGAGACAGGGACAGGTCGAAGCGGCCGCTGATGGGTGCGATCGCCGCCCGCGGCAGCGATTACGCTATAGCGACCTCCGACAACCCCAGATCGGAAAATCCGGAAGCGATATTGCGGGAAATCGAGCCGGGAATCGAAGCGGAAGGCATGGGGCGGGACCGTTACGAGCTGGTGGCGGATCGTCGAGAGGCGATCTATAAAGCAGTTGAAATGGCAAGCTCCAACGATGTAGTATTAATTGCGGGAAAAGGGCATGAACCATACCAAATCGTGGGCGGCGTCCAGCATCATTTCGACGACCGGCTTGTCGCCCAGGAAGCGATAAGGGGTAGATCGAAGTGATGATTCGCACATTCGGCGAAGTCGCCGCGATGGTATCCGGAACGGTGCGGAACGGCGACGAATCGCTCGTTATCCGCGGCGTGTCCAAAGATACGCGGACGATTGGCGCCGGAAATTTATATATTCCGATTATCGGAGAACGGTTCGACGGCCATGATTACGCGAAAGAAGCGTTTCGGCTGGGGGCAACCGCCACGCTATGGCAACAAGACCGCGGCGAACCGCCGGAAGGCGTTCCGGCTATCGTGGTCGACGATGCTTTGTCTGCGCTGCAGCGGTTGGCCGCCCGTTACCGGGAGCAGTTGCCGGTTAAGATCGTGGGCGTTACCGGCAGCAACGGCAAGACGACGACCAAGGATATGATCGCCGCCGTACTGGCGGTGAAATACAACGTCCGCAAAACGGAAGGCAATTTGAACGGCGATATCGGACTGCCGCTCATGATTTTGCAGATGGATGAGGGGACCGAGCTGGCGGTGCTCGAAATGGGCATGCGGGGCTTCGGCGAAATCGAATTGCTGACCCGGATCGCCAAGCCGGAAGCGGCCGTTATTACGATGATCGGGGAAGCGCACCTGGAGCGACTCGGCTCGCGAACCGGCATTGCCCGGGCGAAGCTGGAAATATTGGCCGGCTTGAAGGAAGGCGGACTGTTCGCCTATAACGGCGATGAACCGCTGCTCGAGTCGCTGCTTTCGCAAGCGAGCAAGCCGGAATCCATAATTGGCGTCCGGTTCGGTTCGGGAGCGGATAACGATCTATGGCCGAGCCATGTTTCCGTGGAAGCCGACGGTGCGGCGTTTACGCTTAATGGTGCTAAGAAGCCGGAGTTTAGGATCCCGCTGCCGGGCCGTCACAATGCGGTCAACGCGATGGCGGCCGTCGCGGTCGGAAGACACTTCGGACTGAGCGATGAGGAAATCGCGTCCGGACTGGGCGCGATGAAGCCGACGGGGATGCGCATCGAACGGATGCGGGGCGCTACGGGACTGACGGTGCTCAATGACGCCTACAATGCCAGCCCGGCGTCTACGCTCGCATCGCTCGAGCTGCTGAAGGAGCTTATCGGTTTCGGACGGAAAATCGTGGTGCTGGGCGATATGCTGGAGCTCGGCGACGAGGAGGAGCGGTTTCACCGGAATATCGGCTCCGCGCTTTCTCCGGATCAGTTCGATTACGTGTACGCGTTCGGCCCGCTTTCCAGGCATACCGCGGATGAGGCGATGCCTTCTTTTCCGCAAGGGCGGGTCCGTTGGTTCGATAATAAAGAGGAAATGGTGCGGGACATCGCTTCGGTTGCCCGGTCGCAAGATATCGTATTGGTGAAAGGCTCCAGAGGAATGCGGCTCGAGGAAGCCGTCCAACGACTAGTGGACGTACAACTGTAGAAGGGAGGGGGAACCGACCGTCATGGATATGAAAGTGATTTTATTTACGATGGGAGCCGCTTTTCTGCTAGCGATTATATTGGGGCCGATCTGCATCCCCATACTGCGGCGTCTCAAGTTCGGCCAGCAAATACGCACAGACGGTCCGCAAGGGCATTTGAAAAAAGCGGGAACCCCCACCATGGGCGGCACGATCATCTTGCTCGCATTGTCGATCGCGTTTTTGCGGTTTTCCGATGGCACGGCCGATGCCGTCATCCTGCTGATAGCCTCGCTTGGATACGGATTGATAGGTTTTCTGGACGATTATATCAAGATTTTGTTCAAGCGCTCGCTCGGGCTGACGGCGAAACAGAAGCTTTTCGGACAGTTGTTTTTCTCCGGTGTCGTATGTTACCTTTTATATCGGAGCGGACACAGCACCGATTTGTCCGTCCCTTTCACCGATTATACGCTAGAGATCGGCTGGTGGCTGTACGTGCCGTTTGTCGTGATCATGATGCTGGGCATGTCCAACGCGGTGAATTTCACCGATGGCTTGGACGGTCTGCTAGCCGGTACGAGCGCCATCGCGTTCGGGACGTACACGATCATCGCGCTCGTCCACTCGGAGATGGAAGCGGCCGTTTTCTCGGCATCGATGGTAGGGGCCGTACTCGGCTTTCTCGTGTTCAATGCCCATCCGGCCAAAGTATTCATGGGAGATACCGGCTCGCTCGGCATCGGCGGCGGACTTGCGGCCGTAGCGATACTGACGAAATCGGAGCTGCTCATTCTCATAGTCGGCGCCGTCTTCGTCATCGAGATGTTGTCCGTCGTCATTCAGGTCGTTTCCTTCAAAACGCGCGGCAAACGCGTGTTCCGGATGAGTCCGATCCATCACCACTACGAGCTGGTCGGATGGTCGGAATGGCGTATCGTCGTCACGTTTTGGTTCGCCGGTCTCGTCTGTGCGGGATTGGCATTGTTTAATCTGTAAAGGTGGGATTGCGTAGCTATGAATCATCCCGAGTTTTACCGGGGCAAGGAAGTTGTCGTTCTGGGCCTTGCGAGAAGCGGAGTGGCGGTGGCGAAGCTGTTTCACGAATATGGCGCCGCCGTCACCGTAAACGATAAGAAAGACCGTACTTTATGCCCTGAGGCCGACGAATTGACGGCTCTGGGTATTTCTGTTCTTTGCGGCGGTCATCCGGAGACGCTCATTCATGCTGGCGTGGCGCTCGTCGTCAAAAATCCGGGCATTCCTTATTCGATCCCGCCCGTTCGGGACGCGGAGCGTCTCGGCATCGAAATCGTCACCGAGGTAGAGGTGGCGAACTATATATGCAAAGCGCCGATTATCGGAATAACCGGATCGAACGGCAAGACGACCACGACTACGTGGATCGGACGCATACTGGAGAATGCCGGACTTCATCCGATCATTGCCGGGAACATCGGCCGCGCTTTGTGCGAAGCCGCAGCAGAAGCGACCGGGACGAACCACATGGTCGTGGAGCTGAGCAGCTTTCAATTGAAGGGGACGGTGAACTTCCGGCCGCGCATTGCTTGTCTGTTGAATGTATGCGAGACTCATCTCGATTATCACGGCACGATGGAGGACTATATCGCCTCCAAGGCAAAGCTGTTTGCAAGCCAGCGGCAGGACGATGTGGCCGTACTGAATTGGGATGATCCGGAATGCCGGCGCATCGCCGGCACGGTGAAGGCGCAGCTCGTTCCTTTTTCGATGCGGGAGCGGCTGGAACGGGGCGTATATTTGGAGCCGCCGCTGCAGTCGCCCGACGAACCATTGACCGATGCGCATCACATCGTACATAAAGATGCCGCGGGGCGTGAAACGGTTGTGTTGCCTGCGAAGCAGCTCGGCATTCCCGGCAAGCATAATGCCGAGAACGCCATGGCTGCGGTAGCGGTCGCCCTCGCTGCCGGAGCGGACCTCGACTCGATCGTGCAAGCGCTGCGTACGTTTCGCGGCGTGGAGCATCGTCTCGAGTTTGTTCTCGAGCGGGACGGGATCGTCTACTACAACAATTCGAAAGCTACCAATTCGCTTGCCACGATGAAGGCGCTCGAGTCGTTCGGGCAGCCGATCGTGCTGATCGCGGGCGGGCAGGATCGCAAGTCGGAGTTCCAGGACCTGCTGCCTTATTTGGAACGGAACGTAAAAGCGGTCGTCTCCTTGGGCGAAACGCGGCATAAATTTGCCGGGCTGGCGGAGAAAGCGGGAATCAGCGCGGTCAAAACGGTCGATACTGGGAACAGTGCAGCCGAGACGCTGGACGAAGCGGTGCGCGCCGCAAGGGCGTTCGCCGAATCGGGCGACGTCGTGCTGCTCTCGCCGGCTTGCGCCAGCTGGGATATGTTCGAATCCTTTGAGATTCGGGGACGCATGTTTAAAGAGTCGGTGCATAAATTGTAGTAGAGGCTTGTTTACATCGACCGTTCGCCGGCGAAGGCTCCGGTTGCGGCATCGGTTTGCGTTTAAGGCATTCAGTGCGAAATATGGGAAACGGAATAATCAAGACCCAAGTTTCGCCATGGAAGCTTTGCGAGCAAACCGCAGCTGCAGCCGAGCCGCTGTCGGCGGCTCAGTCGCTGCGAACAAGCCCGGGAGCGGGAGGCAGCACAACGGATGCGTTCCGAGAGATTCGGACCGCTTGCCGCGAGGTTCGGTCATGTTGCGAGCGTTGCGGCCGTTGTGCAAGCTTCCCCGTCTATGGAGGTTATGCGGCGATGTCGAAGATGCGTTCGTTCCCCGATCCGTGGATACTGGTATCCACGCTGCTCATTTTATCGATCGGCGTTGTGATGGTGTACAGCGCCAGCGCGGTTCTCGCCTTTCATGAGCATGGCGACTACTATTACTATTTGAAACGGCAGCTCATTTTTGCGGTGCTGGGCATCGCGGCCATGTACGTGACGATGAACGTCGATTACTGGGTATGGAAAAAGTACGCCAAAGTCGGCCTGATCGTCTGCTTCGCGCTTCTTGTCATCGTGCTGATTCCCGGAATCGGAGTCGTGCGCGGCGGCGCCCGCAGCTGGCTCGGCATCGGCTCGCTCGGCATCCAGCCCTCGGAGTTCATGAAGCTCGGCATGATCGTGTTTCTCGCCAAGCTGCTCTCCGAGGAGCAGTCGAAAATAACCGGGTTTGCGAAAGGGCTGCTGCCGCCGTTAGGCATAATGGGATTCGCCTTCGGCATGATCATGCTCCAGCCCGATTTGGGGACAGGCGCCGTTTTGGTAGGCGCATCGCTCCTTATTATTTATACGGCTGGAGCCAGGATTTCCCATTTGACTTACTTGGGTCTGATCGGACTGGTCGGGTTTGTCGGTCTCATCGCCGCGGCGCCCTACCGGCTCAAACGGATAACCGCCTTTCTCGATCCGTGGCAAGATCCGCTGGGGGCGGGGTACCAGTCGATTCAATCGCTGTATGCGATAGGCCCAGGAGGCTTGGCCGGACTCGGTCTCGGCATGAGCCGGCAAAAGTACAGCTATTTGCCGGAGCCGCAAACCGACTTCATCTTCTCGATTATCGCCGAGGAGCTCGGCTTTATCGGCGGCGCTACCGTCCTGCTGCTGTTCGCCCTTCTCGTCTGGAGAGGGATGCGGACGGCAATTACGGCTCCCGACACGTTCGGCAGCCTGCTCGCGGTAGGCATCGTGGGGATGATCGCCGTACAGGTCGTCATTAACATCGGCGTCGTCATCGGCATGTTTCCCGTTACGGGCATTACGCTTCCGCTCATTAGTGCCGGCGGCTCGTCCTTGACGCTCATGCTGACCGCGATCGGCGTATTGCTGAATATTTCCCGCTATGCGAGGTGAATCACATTGAAATCGATCGTTTTCACCGGCGGCGGCTCGGCGGGGCATGTGACCCCGAATCTGGCGCTGATCGCCAGGCTGAAGGATCAAGGCTGGAGCGTCGATTACGTCGGTTCGGCCGATGGCATCGAGAGAAAAATTACCGAGGAAGCCGGGATCCGGTTTCATCCGATTTCTTCGGGAAAACTCCGCCGTTACTTTGATTTGCAAAACTTCAAAGACCCGTTCAAAGTGATAAAAGGCGTAGGCGACGCCTACCGGATCATACGCAAGCTGAAGCCGAACGCCGTCTTTTCCAAAGGCGGCTTCGTGTCCGTTCCGGTCGTTTTCGCCGCTTGGATGAATCGGGTGCCGGTTCTTATTCATGAATCGGACATGACACCGGGTCTGGCGAACAAGCTGTCGTTTCCGTTCGCCTCCAAAGTTTGCGTGACGTTTCCCGAGACGGTTCGCCAATTTTCCGGCGATAAAGCGGAATGCACAGGCCTGCCGATCCGGGATGAAATGCTGCGCGGCAGCGCAGCCAAAGGACTGAGCCTCTGCGATTTTCACAAGCAGAAGCCCGTGCTGTTCGTCATGGGAGGCAGTCTCGGCTCGAGGGTCATCAACGGTGCGGTACGCGGCGGTCTGGAACGGCTGCTGGAGCAATTTCAGATCGTGCATCTGTGCGGCAAAGGCAATCTCGATCCCTCTCTGTCCGCCGTTCGCGGGTACTGTCAATTCGAATACGTGACGACCGAGCTGCCGGACCTGCTGGCGATGGCCGACGTCGTCGTATCCCGCTCCGGGTCGACATCGATCTTCGAGTTTTTGTACATGCGCAAGCCGATGCTGCTCGTGCCGCTTTCGAAAAACGCTTCGCGCGGCGATCAAATTTTGAACGCCGAATCGTTTCGCTCCCAAGGGTATTGCGAAGTGCTTGAAGAGGAGCGGATGACCGCCGACATTCTTGCGGAGCAAGTATCTCGGCTATACGAACGTCGAGGGGAATACGTCGAACGGATGAAAGGCCATTCGAATCAGGACAGCATTACTAGCATTCTCGGGCTTATCGGTCAGGTTGCCGGGACCAAATAAAAGGGAAAAAATAGAAAATAGTAATAGAAGCGACCGATCGCCGCTTTCGCGTCAGGGCCGCAAGGAGATTTTGTCCGTCTAGGCGTTTGTCACACATCCCGCCCTCTTACATACTATACACTATAACCGTGACAGACACCGGGATACCGCGGAAAGCACCCTGCGGAAAAATGGCCGTTTTTCTCAAGTGTTCGGACTTATGCGTCCTCGCCAATCAGCGTCTGCAGGCGTCTGGCGTCGACGATTGTCCCCGATTTTCGTGAAGGAGGTTTCCCCATGCAACAGGTTATACAACAATTGCTTTCAGCCCGGGTGGGTAAGGTTCTGCTTGACGAGACGCTCGCCGAGTACACGACATGGAAAATTGGAGGTCCCGCCGACGTTCTGGTCATTCCTGACGGAACCCGCGAGCTGGCGGAAACGATCCGCATTTTGCATCGTCATGGACAGTCGTTCCAGACGATCGGCAGGGGCTCCAATATGCTCATTGCCGATAAGGGCGTGCGAGGCGTCGTTGTGCATTTGGGCAGAGGACTGAACTATATCCGGTTCGACGGCAATGTCGTGACGGCGGGAGGAGCGGTATCGCTCATTACGCTCTCCGTCAAGGCCGCGAAGGAAGGATTGACCGGGCTGGAGTTCGCCGGGGGCATCCCCGGCACAGTGGGGGGAGCCGTCTACATGAATGCGGGGGCTCACGGTTCGGATATGTCACGTATTCTCAAAGAAGCCGAGATTGTGCTGGAAACCGGAGAAACGGTACGCCTGCGGAATGACGAGATGGAGTTTGCTTACCGGCATTCTTGGCTGCACGGCCGCGCCGGAATCGTGACGGAAGCCGTGCTCGAGCTCGCGCACGGAGACCGGAAGGAAATCGCCGCGACGAATGCGACATACAAGGAGCGCCGGATTCAAACGCAACCGCTCACTTTGGCATGCGCCGGCAGTACGTTCCGCAACCCCGACGGTCATTATGCGGCGAAGCTGATCGAGGAAGCCGGCCTGAAAGGATTTCGCGTCGGCGGTGCGGAAGTATCCAAGCAGCATGCCAACTTCATCATCAACACGGGTGGCGCGAAAGCGGACGACGTCCTGCAATTGATGGACCATATTCAACGCACCGTCTATGAAACGTTCGGCATCACGCTCACGCCCGAAGTGCTGGTCGTAGGCGATCGATAAAGCGGTTATTCCGGTTCCCGGCTTGCAAGGCAGGCTTTCGGGAGGGTATAACATTGGAGAAGCTGGTTATCGAAGGCGGAAAACCATTGTCCGGCAACGTCCGGATTCATGGCGCCAAAAACGCGGCGCTGCCGGTCCTGGCGGCATGCATGATGGCGTCAGGCGTTCACCGGATCGGAAACGTGCCGGATTTGCTCGATATTCATGTCATGCTGGACATTTTGCGCGCGCTCGGCTGCAAAGCGGAGCTGAAGGACGACGTCGTGTCTCTGGAAACGTCAACGGCCCATTCGTCTCACGTGCCCGAGGAATTGATGACGCAAATGAGGTCCTCGATCTTCCTGATGGGACCGCTGTTGTCCAGATTCGGGCATGTGCAGGTGTACCAGCCGGGCGGCTGCGCTATCGGGGAACGCAAAATCGATTTGCATTTGAAGGGGCTCCAGGCGCTTGGAGCGACGATCGAAGAATCGGGCAACACGATAACGTGTCGCGCCGACCGGCTCGCAGGAGCCGATATAACGCTAGATTTCCCGAGCGTCGGAGCCACGGAGAACATCATGATGGCCGCGGCGCTGGCGGAAGGCGTCACGACGATTTCGAATGCGGCCCGCGAGCCCGAGATTCAAGATTTGCAAAACTTTTTGAATGCGATGGGCGCCAGGATGATAGGAGCCGGTACCGATACGATAACGATCGAGGGGGTCGACAGACTCGCTCCACGGGCATATCGGGTCATCCCGGACCGAATCGTGACGGGTACGCTAATGGTGGCCGCTGCCGTGACAAGAGGCAACGTGACGCTCGAGAACGTATGTCCGGCTCACCTGACATCGGTTATCCATGTCCTCAAGCGCGCGGGTGTTCAAATCGCGATCGACGATGATATAATGTTCGTAAGCTGTTCGTCGCGGCCGAAAGCCGTAGAGAGAATCATCACTTCGCCGCATCCGTCGTTCCCGACCGATCTGCAGGCGCAGATGATGGTGCTGCTGTCGCTCGCCGACGGAATTAGCGTCATGAAGGAAACGGTATTCGAAGGCAGATTCAAGCACGTCGACGAATTGACGCGCATGGGAGCCGACATCCGGGTAGATTTGAGCAGCGCATTTATTCGCGGAGTGTCGAGATTGTACGGGGCGACGGTCGAAGCGACCGATTTGCGCGCGGGAGCCGCGCTCGTCATCGCCGGTCTGGCCGCCAACGGCACGACCATTGTCGAGCAGGTCCATCATATCGATCGGGGCTATGACCGGATCGAGAACATGTTTGGCCGGTTGGGCGCCAAGATCGAGCGTTATAGCCCGGTCCGGCAGTTGAAAGTCCCTTAAACTACGAAAATAATCGGCCGAAAGTCCCCTTCTGACCTAGAAGGGGATGTACGGCGTTAACGATTTCGCGTCCCGCGATCGGAGGTTTTGGCTTTGCAGGAAAGGATGCCCGTACTCCGGGAGGAAAGAAAGAGAAGCCGCGGCAGCCGCAAGCTGCTTTTCTTCCTGCTGCTGCTTTTCGTAACGCTTCTGGCCGTCTTGTTTTTTCGATCATCCTTGAGTAAAATCGCGCAGATCGAAATAGCCGGAAACACGGCTTTAACGGCCGAGGAAATCGGACAAGCCTCCGGCATTTCCAACGGCCACAACTTTTTCGGTTTCCGCTCGGCCACGGTCGAACAGCGGGTCAAGCAGCTGCAGGCCGTAGAAAGCGTGGAAGTGCGCAAAAAGTTTCCCGGATCGATCCGTATTACGGTTCGGGAATATCCCCGCGTAGCGTTCCAGATCCGGCCGACGGGCGAGAAGGAAATGCTGCTCTCCAACGGCTTGGCGGTTCCCGTCACGGACAAAAACATCGTCGTGGACAAGCCGATCTTGTCGGGATGGGACGAAGGCAATACGTGGAAGCTGAAGCTTTGCGAGACGCTTCGCAAAATACCGGATAAGACGTTATCGGAAATTTCGGAGATCAAGCCTTCTCCGACCAAAACATACGAGGATAAAATCAAGATGTATACCCGTTCCCAATTCGAGGTGTATACGACGGTTACCTATTTGCCGGACAAAATTTTGTATCTCGAGGAAATGATCGAGCAAATGGCGGACAAGGAAGTCGACTCCGGCGTCTTCGAGCTGCTGGAAGCGAATACGCACATTCCTTTCGAGCAGTACTACGGAAAGCCGGACGCTCAGAAGAACGGGCAAAAAACGGATGCCAAGGATACCCAGAAAAAAGGAAATTGATTCGAAAGTTATGGGAAGGAGGCGAACTTGGGCCTCTTTTTTTGTTTTCGTTTCCGACGAATGCCGCTTCGTCGAGAGACGTCTCGGGACGGCGCTTTTCCAATTCCGGGACAGCCGCATGGGACTTGAATCCTATTAAAAAAAGCTACTCAATCTTTTTAAATAATGGTAGAATTGTAATTATGGGATCGTGCAAGCTTCCGGCGTTCCGTATCACGGCTGGCAATAATTTCAAGGGATAAAATACATAAAAAATTGTTTGAAAAAGAGGGAAACCATAAGCCGTGTGGAATATGTACAAAGGTGTTTTTTGCAAGTTCACCAATCAATATGAATTACTGGGAGGTGCCACGGCTTGAGCAGCAATGACATCATTGTGAGTCTGGACATCGGTACGTCCAAAGTGCGAGCGATTATCGGCGAATTGAACAATGGCGCCATTAATATAATCGGAGTCGGCTCTGCCGACTCGGAAGGCATTCGCAAGGGAGCCATCGTAGACATCGATCAAACGGTGCAGTCGATTCGGAACGCGATCGACCACGCCGAACGGATGGTAGGCATACAAATATCGGAAGTGTACGTCGGCATTGCCGGTAATCATATCGCATTACAGTCAAGCCACGGTGTGGTGGCCGTATCGAACGAGGACCGGGAAATCGGCGAAGAGGATATCGACCGCGTACTGCAGGCGTCCAGAGTGATCGCCCTTCCGCCGGAAAGGGAGATTATCGGCGTCGTACCGAAGCAGTATGTGGTTGACGGTCTGGAAGGCATTCAGGATCCAAGAGGCATGATAGGCGTGCGGCTGGAAGTGGAAGCGACGATCATCACCGGAGCCAAGACGTCGATACATAACCTTCTGCGCTGCGTCGAGAAGTCGGGAGTGCGCGTAACCGGCGTCGTTTTGATGTCTCTTGCCGCCGGCCAGCTGTGTCTGTCCAAGGACGAGAAAACGGTAGGGACCGTGCTGGTCGATATCGGCGCGGGCGCGATCACGATCGCCATATACGAAGAAAGCAGCTTGACCGCGACGTCGACGTTGCCGATCGGCGGGGAATACATTACCAACGACATTTCCATCGGCCTTCGTACTCAATTGGACATCGCCGAGAAGATCAAGCTCAAGTTCGGCTGCGCGATCGTGGACGATGCCGCGCCCGATCAGGTTTTCAAGGTGAACCGGATCGGCAGCAACGTCGACAAGCAGTTTTCCCAAGTAGATTTGGCCCAAATTATCGAACCCAGAGTCCAAGAAATTTTTCAATTGATCCGGTCCGAAGTGCAGCGGCTCGGCTTTACCGACATACCGGGCGGGTACGTGTTGACGGGCGGTGCCGTGTCGATGCCGGGCATGCTCGAAATCGCTCAGGCGGAGTTGGAAAATTCGGTACGCATGGCCGTTCCCGATTTTATCGGCGTTCGCGATCCTGCGTATACGAGCGGCGTCGGCATTATCCACTATGTATCCAAATTTGCACGCCAGCGCACCAGCACCGCGGTTAAAAAGCTTCCGATCCCGAACAAAAAGGCTTCGTCCAAAGAAAACAAGACAGGATTGTTCGAGCGGATCAAAAACTATTTGAGCGAATTCATTTAGGAGCTGTTAACGTATCGTTAGTGCGCAAACAGTTCCCTAGGCTCTCGCGACAAACGACACGAGCACTTGAGGGAGGATAATATTTGTATGTTTGAAATCGATGTGGAAATGGAATCGCTGGCCAAAATCAAAGTGATTGGCGTTGGCGGCGGCGGGAGCAACGCGGTAAATCGAATGATCGAATTCGGCCTGAAAGGCGTCGAGTTCATTACGGCAAATACAGATGCGCAAGCGCTGCAAACGGCAAAATCCGAGATTAAGCTGCAGCTCGGCGAGAAATTGACCCGGGGTCTCGGCGCGGGAGCGAATCCCGAAGTAGGCAAAAAAGCGGCCGAAGAATCCCGCGATTTGATTATTAATGCCCTCCGCGGGGCGGATATGGTATTCGTAACCGCAGGCATGGGCGGCGGCACGGGAACAGGAGCGGCGCCCGTGATCGCGGAAATCGCCAAAGAATGCGGAGCGCTGACCGTCGGCGTCGTTACGCGGCCATTCACGTTCGAGGGCCGCAAGCGCGCCGGACAAGCCGATCAAGGCATTATGGCGTTGAAAGAAAAAGTCGACACGCTGATCGTCATTCCGAATGACCGGCTGCTCGAAATTATCGATAAAAAGACGCCGATGCTCGAAGCGTTCCGCGAGGCGGACAACGTGCTTCGTCAAGGGGTTAAAGGGATTTCTGACCTGATCGCGGTTCCGGGCCTGATCAACCTCGATTTCGCCGACGTGAAGACGATCATGACCGAACGCGGTTCCGCGCTCATGGGCATCGGCGTTGCGACGGGTGAGAGCCGTGCGGCGGAGGCGGCCAAGAAAGCGATTATGAGCCCGCTTCTGGAAACGTCGATCGACGGCGCACGCGGCGTATTGATGAATATTACGGGCGGCGCGAACTTGAGCCTCTATGAAGTAAATGAGGCCGCGGACATTGTCGCCACCGCATCGGACCCCGAAGTAAATATGATTTTCGGTGCAGGCATCGACGATAAGCTGACCGACGAAATCGTCGTAACGGTTATCGCCACAGGCTTCGAGCACAAACCGTCTCCGGGTCAGGCTCAGCGTCGCACTCCTGGAGTTTCCGGCGAATCGGTGGACAAGTCGCAAGGCGTTCGTCCTTTCGGCAGCCAGCCTTCCGGCGACCAGCTCGACATACCTACGTTTTTGCGCAATCGCGGCAAAAATAATCCGACCGGCCGATAAAAACCAAATGTATACGATAAGCAACCCTCGAGTAGACGGGTTGCTTTTTTGTTGCCCGAAAAATGGTGAAAGGGTGCGCAAATACGGTAAAATATTCGCTAAAAAAAACGCTCCAGGGTGACAAGTTTAGACAGACTTTGAAATATGCTTACTATATACTTAAATCGATTTCACGAATCGAAACACGTTCGGGATCGCCGCAGCTTTACGGAGCGTACAGGCTTCTCCATGCTACGGTGTTTCGTCGTCGTCTTTCGCTTCGTCCCAAAGGCTGGGAGGAGAGCTCGTGGTCGTATATATGGATCTGATCTTCCTGGCCAATTTATTGATCGACGGAGCCATATTGTCCGTCACGGCACGTATTCGTCACATTCGTCCAAGTCCATGGCGCATAGGCGCCTCCGCCCTACTAGGCGCTTCCTACGTCATCCTGATGTTGGTGCCCTCCTTATCATTTATGTTTACCTTCGTCGTGAAATGCTTATTTTCGGCGGCGATGATCGCAATCGCTTTCGGGTTCGGCGGACTTCAGACGTTTTTGCGCAATTTGGGGACGTTTTACTTGATCAGCTTTGCCGTAGCGGGCGGAATGTTCGGTATCCATTACTTCATGCAATCGCCCGGCGAAGTGATGAACGGAATTCTTGTCACGAGGTCCGGCGGGCTGGCTTACCGGCTTCAAATCGGTTTTCTGTTTATTGTCCTGACTTTCGTGCCGCTGGTCTGGATGTTCAAAACGGTATTCGTAAGCGCGAAGCGCAGACGGGAGATGACCCAATATTTAGCCGAGGTGCGTATCCGCATCGACGATTACGAGGCGGTTTGCACCGGCTTGATCGATACGGGCAATCAGTTGTACGATCCGTTGACCCGAACGCCTGTCATGGTGGTCGAAGCCGCGCAGTGGAACGAGGTGCTGCCTGAATCGTGGCTGCACCGGATCCGGCAATGCGAAGTCGATCAGCTGGTGGCGGCTATCGGTACGGAAACGTTCATATGGCAGGATCGTCTCCGCCTTATTCCTTACCGGGGGGTGAATCGCGGAACGCAATTTATGCTGGCGCTTAAGCCCGACAAGGTGGTGATTGTCCATAACGAAACGGAGATCGTGAACCGAAAAGTGTTGGTCGGACTCGACGGCGGCAAGCTGTGCGCCGATGGATCGTACCAGGCGATCATCCATCCGACGCTCGTGCAGATGGAGGCGTGAGCGCCGAAAACTACGAGGACCCGCTTCGCTAAGCTCCAAAGGTAGTCTTCACTTTTGGGGGCGCAAATACGATGCCGGCTTTTCTCCGAAAAGCCTTCAGGAGGTAAACAAGATGCTACTCAAGTGGAAACTGATGGCTCATTTGCTCTACTACCGGCTTCTATTCCTGCTCGGTTTGAAAAGCGACGAAATCTATTACATCGGCGGCAGCGAAGCGTTGCCTCCGCCGCTCACGCGCGAAGAGGAAGAGTATTTGCTGGAGAAGCTGCCGTCGGGAGATACGGCTATTCGGGCGATGCTGATCGAACGCAACTTGCGGCTGGTCGTGTACATTGCCCGGAAATTCGAGAATACGGGCATCAACATCGAGGATTTGGTATCGATCGGGGCTATCGGATTAATAAAAGCGGTCAATACGTTCGATCCGGAAAAGAAGATCAAGCTGGCCACTTACGCCTCCCGCTGTATCGAGAACGAAATATTGATGTATTTGCGGCGCAACAGCAAGGTTCGTACGGAGGTGTCGTTCGACGAGCCGCTCAATATCGATTGGGACGGCAACGAGCTGCTGCTGTCGGACGTGCTCGGAACCGAAAACGATACGATTTACCGGAATATCGAAGAACAAGTGGACCGGAAGCTGCTGCATAAAGCGCTTGACAAGCTTTCGGAGCGGGAACGGATTATTATGGAGCTCAGGTTCGGCCTGCAGGACGGCGAAGAGAAGACGCAGAAGGATGTGGCCGACATGCTCGGCATTTCCCAATCGTACATATCCCGGCTGGAAAAGCGGATCATCAAGAGGCTGCGCAAGGAGTTCAATAAAATGGTGTAGAGAGAAGCGCGACACTGGCTTCTCTTTTTTCTCGCCGTGCCCTTACGCGCCGTGCACGTTTCAAAAGTTTATACGGGTTTTATCGAAACGGCCGGCTTTACGGAGAGTAAGCTGTAAGCGATTTCGGAGCGTTGAGCGGAACGGGCGTTCCCGTTCGGAGGCGCATAAAAAAAACTTCCAGGGAGATAATTAACAGTAATGTTTCTCCTTGGGAGGTATTCACGTTGACCCGAAACAAAGTCGAGATCTGTGGTGTTGATACTTCGAAACTGCCTGTTCTGTCCAACGCGGAAATGCGGGAATTGTTCGTACAACTTCAGACGAAAAACGAACGTGCAGCAAGAGAGAAATTGGTAAACGGCAATTTAAGACTCGTATTAAGCGTCATCCAGCGTTTCAACAACCGCGGCGAATTCGTTGACGATTTGTTTCAGGTAGGCTGTATCGGCCTCATGAAGGCGATCGACAATTTCGATTTGAGCCAGAACGTGAAGTTTTCGACCTACGCGGTGCCGATGATAATCGGAGAGATCAGACGCTATTTGCGCGACAACAATCCGATCCGTGTATCCCGTTCGCTCCGCGATATCGCTTATAAAGCACTGCAGATCCGCGACCAGCTTACGAACGCCAACTCGCGGGAGCCGACCGTTTACGAAATTTCCGAAGCGCTCAACGTGCCGAAGGAGGACGTCGTATTCGCATTGGATGCGATCCAGGATCCGGTCTCGTTATTCGAACCGATCTATCACGACGGCGGAGATCCGATATACGTCATGGATCAAATCAGCGACGATCGCAACAAGGACGTGTCGTGGATCGAGGGAATCGCGCTGCGGGAAGCGATGCGAAAACTGAACGACCGCGAGAAAATGATATTGTCCATGCGTTTTTTCGAAGGGAAAACACAAATGGAAGTGGCGGACGAGATCGGCATTTCACAAGCGCAAGTATCCCGGTTGGAGAAATCGGCGATATCGCAAATGCAAAAGCATGTGAAGACGTAATGGCATAACCGCGGCCTGTATCGGATGCGGTTCGATTGAAGAAAGCCGTTGAAGGAGACGAAATCAACGGCTTTTTTTGTATTTGCGGAAGAAAGAGGAAAATTACGGGCTTGTCAGCCGGATGAAGCAGGACATTTTGACGGAATGCGACATATAATGGAGTAGAGCGAATGAGCTCCCAACTTCTGAGACATGTGGTGATTCGCCTTGAAAATATCGGATTTCCAATCGAAAGACGTAATCAACATCGTCGACGGCAAAAAGCTGGGGCAAATTAGCGATTTGGAGCTCGATTTGCGCCAGGGCCGGATCGAATCGATCGTGGTGCCGAACCAGAGCAAGTTTTTCGGCATGTTCGGCGGGGGAACCGATGTGGTTATTCCTTGGAGGAATATCGTGAAGATCGGAATGGACGTCGTGCTGGTAAAGCTGGAGGACGCGAAAGCATACCGCGTCGAAGACGGGGATAGTTCCGTCGGCGATCAAAGATCGTCGTACCGGGCTTGAGCTCTCTCCCTAGGTCCGACCATTCGAAGACAGCCCCGTGGTGCCGATGCTTGGTGTGTCGGCACTTTTCGGCGGCCGGAGAACGTTATGGTATACTTGTATCCGAAAGGGGAGAGGACAAGCATGGAACCGTTTCGACTGACGAGTGTGCCGGGGCTGCCGGCCAGACTTCATATAGATCGATGGGAGCAAGCTTATCCAGGGCTGAGCGCGGGATTTACGACCCGGATAGGCGGAGCCAGCGTCGGCGATTATTCGTCGATGAATTGCGCGCTGCATATTCAGGACGACCCGGTTCACGTCGTGGAGAACCGGAGAAGGCTCGCGGCCGTGCTGAACGTTCCATTCGAAGCTTGGACGTGCGGGGAGCAGGTCCATGGCCGGAACGTGGCAATAGTGAAACGGGACGATCGCGGGAAAGGCCGGGTTTCGAGGGAGGACGCGATCCAGAATACCGATGCGCTCATTACGAACGAATCCGGCGTTTGGCTTTCTTCGTTTTATGCCGACTGCGTCCCCCTGTATTTCTTCGATCCGATCCGTCGCGTCGTCGGCTTGGCCCATGCCGGCTGGAAAGGGACGGTATTGCAAATCGCGAGAAGCACGGTGGAGGCCATGTCGGAAGCGTACGGAACCGAGGCTGCGGACGTAAGGGCGGCCATAGGACCTTCAATCGGATCCTGCTGCTACGAGGTCGACGGTATTGTGATCGAACGTATCGATGAATGCTTGACGGAGCTCGGCGCAAACTCGGAGGAACGCCGTAAAACGTACCGCCCGGGGGAAGAGCAGGGGAAATACATGCTCGGCTTGCAAGAATTGAATAGACAAATTATGATAAAAGCAGGAATAATGCCGATGCATATCGAAATATGTGGGATGTGCACCGGCTGCAGAACCGATTTGTTCTTCTCCCACCGGAAGGAGAACGGATCGACCGGCCGGATGGCGTCGTGGATCGGATTGGACCTGTAAGGTCCGGGCGTCCGGGCGCCGGTGCCGCTAACCCGTGCGCGATATTACCTTACCATCGTTAAGGACGACTGACGATGACGGAAAGGATTGGACAAGTTTGAGTATGCAGGAACGAATTCGCCAGGTCGAATCACGAATCGAGCAAGCTTGCTTGCGAAGCGGCCGGAAGCGCGAAGACGTGAATGTCATCGCGGTCACCAAATATGTATCGACGGAAACCGCCCGCACGGCCGTCGAGTGCGGCCTCGGACACGTCGGAGAGAACCGGTGGCAGGATGCGGAGGCCAAATGGGAAGCGATAGGGTCCGACGCCGTTTGGCATTTTATCGGACATTTGCAATCGAACAAAGTGAAGGATGTTGTCGGAAAGTTCGCATACATACACTCGCTTGACCGGCTTTCTCTGGCAAAGGAGCTGGATCGGCACGCCGCGAAGCTTGGCATTTCGGTCGACTGCTTCGTCCAGGTAAACGTATCCGGCGAGCAATCGAAGTATGGACTGCCGCCGGACGAGCTTGTGCCGTTCGCGGAAAAACTGGCCGACTATCCGCGTATTCGGATAGTCGGGCTAATGACCATGGCGCCGTACGAAGCGGAAGCGGAAGCGACCAGACCGGTGTTCCATGGACTCCGGGAATTGCGGGACAAGCTCAATGAGGCGGGTGTGCTGGGTTATTCCGTCGAGCATCTGTCGATGGGCATGTCGGGCGATTTCGAAGTAGCGATCGAGGAAGGGGCCACCTGGGTCCGACTCGGTACGGTGCTGGTCGGCAAGGAAGGCTAAACGGCAATATAAGGAACGGACTTCATGATTCATTAGTACGACTTATATCGTGTGCCCTTAGGCAAAGATCATGCTCCGAAAGCGGTGCGGCGGAATTACCGGTACGACTGGAATCGACCATGAAGGAGGATATCGTGATGGGAGTTATGAACCGTTTTTTGAACTTTGTCGGCTTGCAGGATGAAGAAGAAATAGTGGAGCGCGACACTCGCCCGATGGAAGAAGCCGAAGATCATGAAACCGTTTCGGCCGACGCGCGTAAATCTAATAAGGGAAACATCGTCAGCATTCATTCCCAGCGCAACGTCAGGGTTGTTTTGAATGAACCCCGCTCGTACGAAGAAACGCAGGAGATCGCCGACCATCTGCGCTCGCGGAGGCCGGTTGTGGTCAACCTGCAGCGTGTGCGGACCGAGCAGGCGATCCGTATCGTCGACTTTTTGAGCGGCACCGTCTATGCCTTGAACGGAGGGATTACGAAGATCGGGCCGAACATATTTCTGTGCACGCCCGACTCGGTGGAAATTCAAGGAGCAATCTCGGAAATGATGCATGACCAAGACGAATTTAATCGATAGAGGTGAATAAGTATTGAGTCCGGCAACGATCGATTCCATTCTAGGGTATATCGGACAGTTGGGAACAGTCTATACGTACCTGGTAATCGCGTATGTGCTACTTTCCTGGCTGCCAAACGCCCGCGACAGCTTTATCGGCGAAATATTGGGTAAGCTCGTCGAGCCTTATTTATCGCTGTTTCGCCGGTTTATTCCGCCAATCGGCGGGATGATCGACATTTCACCGATCGTAGCCTTGATCGCGCTTCGTTTCGTCATCTACGGTCTGCAGACCGTGATCGCATACGTGCTCAGCGCATTCGGGTGATTCGAAGTGGCGACGGATCTGTATTCGCACTTTCACCCCGACGAGCACCGGTTTGTCGATAAAGCGCAAGAATGGATCGTGCGCGCCGCTTTGAATCATGCGGTCAAACAAACCGATTTTTTGGATCCGCGGCAAGCGTTCATCGTACAATCTCTCGCCAATCGTCATGGAGATGTCAACCTTCGGTTCGAAGGGGGATACGGGCAGGCCGAGCGCAAACGCGCGATTATCGCACCGCCATACCGGGAAATCGGTGCGGACGAGGCGGATATCGGCCTGCTTTCCGTTACTTCCGACGATTCCAGATTTTCACAGCTCGACCACGGCGACTTTCTCGGGTCGCTGCTCGGAGTCGGGATCAAACGAGAGAAGATCGGCGATATCCATGTCGGGGACGGCTGCTGTCATTGCTTGATCGCGAGCGAAATAATCGACTATGTCCATCTGAACCTGCAACAGGTTCACCGGGTGCACGTACTTACGGAGACGCTTCCGCTCGACCGTCTGCAAGCGGTGAACCAGACGTTGGAAGAATTGAATTTATCCGTGGCGTCGCTTCGCCTTGACGGGATCGTCAGCGACGTATACCGGCTTAGCCGGGCCAAGGTGCTTCAGCCGATCAAATCCGGCCGCTGCAAAGTAAACTGGAAGCCCGAGGAGGATCCATCCAAGCCCTTGAAGGAAGGGGATGTCGTATCCTTTCAAGGCTTCGGCCGGTTTAGACTGATCGAGGTGGAAGGCGAAACGAAAAAAGGAAGAATCCGGCTCAAAGTTGGCAAATTCGTGTAAGACGTTGCAGGAATTTCGTCGTTCCCGTCGAAAGTTGTATATCGGGGGTTCTGTAACGATATTTCGCCGTCATTACACACAGGAGGTGCTCCAATGCCCTTAACGCCATTGGACATACATAACAAGGAATTCGGTCGGCGTCTTCGCGGATACGATGAAGACGATGTCAACGAGTTTCTCGATCAGATTATTAAAGATTACGAACTGTATATTCGTGAAAATAAGGAGCTTCAAAGCCAGGTTGCGTCGCTTCAGGAGAGACTCGATCATTTCGCCAACATCGAGGAGACGCTGAGCAAGACGATTATCGTGGCTCAGGAGGCGGCGGACGAGGTGCGCAACAACTCGAAGAAAGAGGCGCAGCTTATCGTGAAGGAAGCGGAGAAAAACGCGGACCGGATCATTAACGAGTCGCTTTCGAAATCCCGCAAAATCGCCCTCGAGATCGAGGAGCTGAAGAAGCAGGCCTCGATTTACCGTACCCGGTTCAAGACGCTTGTCGAAGCGCAGCTTGAATTGCTCGGCACCGATCAGTGGGATTCGCTCGAAGTGAAAGAAAACCAAGCATAACCGGTCGAATTACGCGAATATAGGTTGGATGCAGTCGCGAGCCCGTTTCGCGGTTGACACAGTCTGGTCCGTTCGGCTATACTGTTGTATAACAGACCGCTGAATGGCGGTTGTTTTTCTTCTTGGCCCTTTAACGATAACGTCATGTAGAAGAATACGATGATAGCGATGACCGGGACAAGTACATTCGGGTACGAGGAAACAGCGAGTCGGGGAGCGGTGCGAGCCCGATATCCGCGCCGGATCGAACATCACCCGAGAGCGTCTCTCGAAAGCGCGGCGGCTAAGGCGGCCGTCCAGTAAAGAGAACGGGAGATCCCGTTACAGATCATACGAGTGAGCGCAACCGCTTCCGGCAGTACGGCTGTACGGATCCGATAACGCTTATGAGGGTGGTACCGCGAGAACAGCTTCTCGTCCCTTTGTGGACGAGAAGCTTTTTTATTTTACCAATCCCAAAATCGCCGAAGGAGAGATCAAAATGGATTACGGCAAAACGTTGAATTTGCTGCAAACCGATTTTCCGATGAGAGGCAATTTGCCGCAGGCGGAGCCGAATATGCAAAAATGGTGGGACGAGATCGATTTGTACGGCAAAGTCAGGGAAAGCCGGCAAGGTCGACCGAAGTTTATTTTGCACGACGGCCCGCCCTATGCCAACGGAGACATTCATATCGGGCATGCGCTTAACAAAGTATTGAAAGATTTTATCGTCCGCTATAAATCGATGCGAGGCTTCGACGCTCCGTACGTCCCGGGCTGGGACACGCACGGACTGCCGATCGAGCAGGCTATCGCCAACAGCGGCAAAGTCGACCGCAAAAAGATGAGCGTGCTGGAATTCCGCGACTATTGCAAGCAATATGCGCTCGATTGGGTGGAGAAGCAGAAGGGACAATTCAGGCGGCTAGGCATACTCGGCGACTGGGACGATCCTTACATTACGCTGCACCCGCAGTATGAGGCGCAGCAAATCCGCGTGTTCGGCGAGATGGTCAAGAAAGGGTATATATACAAGGGACTGAAGCCGGTTTACTGGTCCCCGTCGTCGGAGAGCGCTCTGGCGGAGGCGGAGATCGAATACCGGGAGAAAACGTCCGCATCGATCTATGTGGCGTTTCCGGTCCAAAATGGCAAAGGCAAGCTGCCCGACGGCAGCTCCATCCTGATTTGGACGACGACGCCTTGGACGCTGCCGGCCAACTTGGGCATCAGCGTTCATCCGGATTTCGAATATGCGCTGGTTGAGGCGGACGGAAAGTCGGTATTGGTTGCCGAAGGATTGCTTGATGCCGTCTCGAAGGAAATCGGCTGGCGCAATGTTTCCAAGAAGGCTTCGTTCAAAGGCGCCGAGCTGGAATATATAACTTGCAGCCATCCGTTCTATGATCGGGATTCCGTCGTAATTTTAGGCGAGCACGTAACGTTGGATGCCGGTACGGGCTGCGTTCATACGGCTCCGGGACACGGCGAGGACGACTTTGCCGTTGGCCAGAAGTACAATCTGGGCGTTCTGTGCCCCGTCGACGACCAAGGCTGCATGACGAGCGAAGCGCCGGGCTTTGAAGGGATTTTCTATGACAAAGCGAACAAGCTGATCACCGAGAAGCTGGAGCAGTCCGGCCATCTGCTCAAGCTGAGCTTCATCCAGCACCAGTATGCGCACGATTGGCGTACGAAGAAGCCGGTCATTTACCGGGCTACGGAGCAATGGTTCGCCTCGGTAGACAAATTCCGCCAATCGATGCTGGATGAAATCAAAACGATCGACTGGACGCCGGAATGGGGCGAAATTCGTCTGCATAATATGATTGCAGACCGAGGAGACTGGTGTATATCCCGGCAGCGGGTATGGGGAGTCCCGATTCCGATCGTATATTGCCGCAGCTGCAGCCATCCGCTTGTAAACGATGCGACGATCGAGAAAGTCGCCGGCATGTTCGAAACGGAAGGCTTCGACGCCTGGTTTGCGAAAGAGGCGCACGAGCTTCTGCCGGAAGGAACGGTTTGTCCGCAATGCGGCCATGGCGAATTCCGCAAGGAAACCGACATTATGGACGTATGGTTCGATTCCGGCTCCAGTCACGCGGCCGTATTGGAAACCCGGCAGGAGCTGCAATGGCCGGCGGACCTTTACCTGGAAGGCTCGGACCAGTATCGCGGCTGGTATAATTCCTCGCTCATTACCGGGGTTGCCGTAAGGGGCCGGTCGCCGTACAAAGGCATTTTGAGCCATGGCTTCACCTTGGACGGGGAAGGACGCAAAATGTCCAAATCGCTTGGCAACACGGTCGATCCCAATCAGGTATGCGGCAGGCTGGGAGCCGACATATTGAGAATGTGGGTCGCGTCCGTCGACTATCAGTCCGACGTGCGCATTTCCGACAACATCTTGACGCAAATTACCGAGGTATACCGCAAAATACGAAACACGCTTCGTTTCCTACTGGGAAACTTGACCGGTTACGATCCGCTTGCCGACCGCGTGTCGAGCGACCGGATGAACGAGCTCGACCGATTCGCGCTAATCAGGCTGAATCGTATGACGGAAAAAGTGCTGAAGGCTTACGAGCGATATGAATTCCATTTGGTGTACCAGGCGGTTCATCATTTCTGCGCGGTCGAGATGAGCGCGTTCTATCTCGACATCGTCAAGGACCGGCTATATGCCAGCGCTCCGAACGATGTTGGCCGCAAAGCTTGCCAGACGGTATTATACGAGGCGCTTACGGTCATAACTAAATTGATGGCGCCGATTTTGCCGCATACGGCGGACGAGGTGTGGAAATATACGCCGGCGGCCGGCGCGATAAGCGTCCAACTGACCGAAATGCCCGAGGCGGATACATCCCTGTTCGACGAGGCGTTGGAGCGCAAGTGGGGACGGTTCACGGTGGTGCGGGATGAAGTGCTGAAGGCGCTTGAAGCGGCGAGAAAAGACAAAGTGATCGGCAACTCGCTCGGAGCCAGTCTCCGTCTGTACCCGGAAGCGGAAACGGCCAAGCTGCTTGGCGAATTCGACGATTTGGACCATTTGTTCATCGTTTCCGCGGTAGCGGTCGCGGAACCGGGAGAAGCGATTCCCGAAACGGCAATGAGACTGAAAGGCTTGTCTGTATCGGTCGAAGTGGCGGAAGGGGAAAAATGCGAGAGGTGTTGGATCGTAACGCCTGAAGTCGGTCAAGATGAGAACCGTCCTACGCTATGCGCCCGCTGTGCTTCGGTCATATAATCGAACGTCAGGCAGCCATGCAGCCGGAGAGTCGCAGCGAATCGATACGGCTCTCCGCGCACTGCATATTTGCCAACAAAAGGGGGGCAATCGCTATGCCCGAACAGAAGAACCCGGATGCGGGCGTGATGGAAAGCATCAATGAAAAATTGAAAACGATAGCCGAAAAGCTGGAAAAAACGCAAATTGCCGAGTATGTCGAGCTGTTGAATAGACCCAGAAGAATCATTTTCACGAACCTGTACGCGGGCATTGCCCGTGGCGTCGGCATCGCTATCGGCTTTACCGTCTTTGCCGCAGCGATCGTCTATTTTCTTCGATTGCTGGGAGCGCTCAATTTGCCCATTATCGGCGATTTTATCGCGGATATCGTCAAAATCGTACAAGTGCAGCTGGAAGGCCGGGCTTATTGATCGTTGCCTTCCATATCTCGATAGGGATCCGGCTCCAACAGCGGGTCCCCTTCGTTTTTCTCCATATATTCGCGGTATTGGCGATTTCTGACGACGGTTACGTGCTGACCGTAAAGATCGGTGGCAACGAAGCTTTCATAAGATTCCACGAAGCCTTCGTTCTCGTCCGCTTCCACGTACATGGAGTCGTAGTCGTGCACTTCGCGGTCTTCCGCCATGGCGGGACTATCGGAGTTGCCCCAGCTCTCTACGATTTGCCAGGCGTCTTCGCCGTCGAATTCCGTTTCCTCCGTCAGCTCGTCCACGCTCGTTCGGCCAAATGGCGGTGCCAGCAGCTGTTCTTCCACAGGCCGGCGTTGAGAAATTTCCCGGTCGGGAACATGGTCGAAGCAATATTCCGTTTCGGGTACCGCCTGCAATCGTTCGAACGGAATATTGCGACCGCAAATTGCGCATGTTCCGTACGTTCCTTCCTTCATTCTTTCCAACGCCTCCGTCACATCGGACAAATGGTGCTCCTCGTGCTCGTTTAGCGCAATGTCTTTGCCGCGCTCGAATACTTCGGAGCCCAGATCGGCGGGATGGTTATCGTAGGAGGAGAGCTCCCCGGTCGTAGCGCCGAGCGGGTCGGCGGAGCCGAAATGGTCGTTCTGCTGCAATCTGCGCTCCAAGGAGTTTTTCTCATGCTCCAACTGGTCGCGAAGCGCTGCTCGTTGCTCGCTCGTTAATGAGTTCACGCGAATGCAAGCTCCTTTCCGTTAGGCGAAGTCGTATAAGGTCGTACTTGTATCGTTTGCCACGGGCGCAAAATTATGAGAGCCATAATTTCCTTATATCGCCGCCGGGCGAAACGTTCGGCAGCCCGTTCCGTATTGGACGGGCATATGGCTGCTGTGCTACAATGCGAGTTGTCGGAACCAATTGTCAGGGAGGATTCCAATTGATTTATTACGTATACGCGCTTATCGTGTTTATCCTCGATCAAGTGACCAAAAGACTGATAGTCATCAACATGGAGGAGTACGAATCCCGGTCGATTATCGGCGAGTTTTTTCAATTGACGTCCCATCGGAACCGGGGGGCGGCTTTCGGCATTTTGCAGGACCAGAGGTGGTTTTTTATTAGCGTCACCTCGATCGTCCTCATCGGTATTGTATGGTATTTGCAGAAGCTGCGCGGCGACCGGTCCAAAAAGTTGCTGAAAGTGGCGCTAAGCTTGCTGCTCGGCGGTGCGGTAGGCAATTTTCTCGACAGGGCGCTCTTCGGGGAAGTAGTGGATTTCCTGCATTTCAATTTCGTATTCTCGATCTTCGGATGGGATGTCGATTACGATTTTGCCATATTCAATATTGCCGATTCCGGGATCGTAATCGGAGTCGGGCTTATTTTCCTGGACTCGCTGCTGACGTGGCGCAAAGAAAGAAGAGGAGTTATCCATGAGCAAGATCATGCCTAATGAGAACGAATTTGAAGAGCACGAGCAAGAAGGCATTCAGGAGTGGACCGTGCAGCGGGAGGAAGCCGGGGAGCGGATCGATAAATACGTTACCGAATCCGTGGAGGACGACATCTCGCGTTCCCAGATCCAGCTGTGGATCAAGAACGGAGATGTGACCGTTAACGGGAATGTCGTCAAGCCGAACTACAAGCTCGCGGCCGACGATAAAGTGGCGCTGGCCATACCCGATCCTGTCGAGGTCAACATCGCCCCGGAGGCGATTCCGCTTGATATCGTATATGAGGATTCCGACGTCATTGTCGTAAACAAGCCGCGGGGGATGGTCGTCCATCCGGCTCCCGGCCATTATTCCGGGACACTGGTCAACGCGCTGCTGCACCATTGCAAAGATTTGTCGGGCATTAACGGCACGCTCAGACCGGGTATCGTCCATCGGATCGACAAGGACACCTCCGGCCTGCTAATGGCCGCCAAAAACGATAAAGCCCATCTGTCGCTCGCGGCGCAGTTGAAAGCCCACACCGTAATGCGCAAATATATTGCCGTCGTGCACGACATTGTGGCCCACGATCAAGGTACGATCGATGCTCCGATCGGCCGGGACTTGAGCGACCGGAAAAAATACAGGGTCACCGATAAAAACAGCAAGCATGCCATAACCCACTTCCTGGTGCTGGACCGGCTCGCAGACTATACCGTGATGCAATTGAAGCTGGAGACGGGAAGAACGCATCAGATCCGCGTGCATATGAAATATATCGACCATCCGCTTGTCGGAGATCCGATGTACGGTCGCAGCAAAGGCAATCCGATCGACGGACAGGCGCTGCACGCTGGGGTTTTGGGCTTCGTTCACCCGACGAGCGGAGCTTACATGGAATTTGAATCCGCCCTGCCGGACGATATGAATCATTTGCTGGACGTGCTTAGGACGTTGTAAGGGGAGGAACCGTTTGTGGAGCATTTGGTCAATTCCGCGGTAACCGATATTCAAATTTCCGGCATCCGCAAAATTTCGAACCTTGTCGCCACCTATAAGGATGCGATTACGCTGACGATCGGCCAGCCGGATTTTCCGACGCCCGCCCATATCGTAGAAGCCGGAAAAAGGGCGTTGGATCAAAACAGGACGCTTTATACGCCGAATGCGGGTCTGCTCGAGCTTCGCCAGGCCGCAGCCCGCTTTGTCGGCAGCAAATACGGGCTATCGTACGATCCGGAGCAAGAGGTTATCGTTACGGCGGGAGCGAGCCAGGCGCTGGACATCTCGCTGCGCACGATTATCGCGCCGGGCAGCGAGGTCATAATCCCGGGGCCGATCTATCCCGGCTACGAGCCGATCGTTCGGTTATGCGGCGGAACGCCGGTATACGCCGACACGAGGGGAAATGGCTTCAAGCTGACTGCGGAGCTGTTGAAGCCGCTGCTGACCGATCGGACACGGGCTGTTATTTTATGCTATCCGTCCAACCCGACGGGGAGAGTGATGGCCGAGGAAGAGCTGAAGGCGGTTGCCGATCTGCTGCGAGGCATGCCGATTTTCGTCATATCCGACGAAATATACAGCGAGCTCGTATACGATACGCCTCACCGTTCCATCGCTGCATTGCCCGGCATGAAGGAACAGACGATCGTAATCAACGGGTTATCGAAGTCCCATTCGATGACCGGCTGGCGAATCGGGTTCACGTTCGCACCTTCCCATATAACGAAGCATATGGTGAAGGTGCACCAGTATAATGTGACTTGTGCAAGCTCGATCAGCCAATATGCCGGAATTGAAGCGTTGACGGCGGGTATAGACGATGCGGAGACGATGAAGAAGGAATATAAGGCGAGAAGAGACTTCGTCTACGATAAGCTTGGGCGGATCGGTCTGGAGGGCGAGAAGCCCGAAGGCGCTTTTTATTTGTTTCCGTCCATACGACGCTTCGGCTTGAGCTCGATCGATTTTACGATGAAGCTGTTGGAGGAAGAGCGGGTCGCGGTCGTACCGGGCGACGCCTTCTCCGTTTACGGAGAAGGGTATATCCGGATATCCTATGCATACTCCATGGAAGTGCTGGAGAAGGCGATGGATAAGCTGGAGTCGTTTGTCGGACGGCTCGGCTAATTTTTTTTCGAAAAAGTTTCCTTTGCCTGCAACATTTTCCCGGAATGCCACGTTCGATAAGTTGAAAACACATTCTGATGGAAGTAGGGGAAGTGAAACGATGAATATGGTGAAGAGCAAGAAGTGGCTGATTGCGGGAATAGCGGCAATGGCATTGACGACTGCGCTGTACGCGCAGAGCTTGCCGAGTATAGGCCCCGGTAAAGTGTATGCGGCCGAACAAGCGGCTGCGGCTCAGAAAAACGTCGTAACCGTTACCGGACAAGGCGAGATGACGATTTCGCCGGACGTAGCCTACGTGACGCTGGGAATCCGCACCGAGGCCGAGACGGCGAAGGATGCGCAGGCAGCCAACGCAACCGCTTACGAGAAGCTGCGCGACGTGCTGTTCAACCAGTACAAGCTGGCGGCCAAGGACGTGCAAACGAACGGCTTCCGCGTGCAGCCGGAATATTCGTACACCGAGCGGGATCCGAAAATTAAAGGCTACAGCGCCACGCAAACGCTGCAAGTGACGTACCGCGATCTTAACAATCTCGGCACGTTCCTCGACGCCGCATCCGCAGCCGGAGCCAACCAAATCGAAGGCGTCCGCTTCAGCACGGAGAAAGGTCAGGAATACGAGCTTCAGGTCATCGAGAAAGCGATGGACAATGCGAAGGCGAAAGCCGAAGCGATCGCCAAGTACGCGGGCAAGGAGCTGAAAGGAATCGTAGCGGTCAACCAAGGCGGCGGCGTCGCCGTTCCCGTGCAATACAGCAATATCGCCATGATGGAGAAGTCGGCAGCCATGGATGCAGCCGGGGGAACGAGCATCTCGACCGGCGAGCTGAAAGTGACGACGAACGTTACGGTTCAATACGAGTTTTAAACGATAAAATCGAGAAGAGCCTTGGTCCGAATCGCGGATCAAGGCTTTTTCGCTTACGGCTCCAGCGCGAGAAGCAGCGATTGGCGGGCGGCCTCCACCAATGGCCGATCTCCCTTGTCGTGACCGTATATAAGCTGGAACAGGTTGATATGGATACTTCTGTAGCGGGAGAGCAGGCGGGTCGGTTCATCGATTTTCCCATAGATCGAGAAGAAGCGGGTCCGGCCTTCGGGAGGCAAAAAGCCGTATACGAATCCGAGATCCGTCGCGCGATAGCCCATATGGACATCTCCCCAGTCTATAACCGACGACAGCTCGCCATGCCCGTCCGCCAATAAATTGCGGAAATGCAAATCTCCATGGACGAGGGCTTCCGCTTGCGGAGGCAGCGGACAACGATTGACATTCTCCAAAATGGGATTGAATGCGGCAGCGTCCCCCCATAAGCCTAACGCTACCGCTTTATCCCGATTCTCCATCGTTTTGGGCAACCGGACGGGGAAGTCGAATCGTCCGATTGTATCGTACGAGGCTCCGAGCTTCGCGGCTTGGTCCAGCGGAAAACGATGAAGCGACTTCACGAATTCCGCCAGACGTTCCACCGATAGCATCCGCTGTTCGAGAGATAACGTATACGCCGGTACACCATTGAGGAATCCGTACCCGACAAAAGGCCAAGGGAACTCGGGCGAGGCAGTTCCTTCGAAGATCGGCAAAGGAATATCGAGCGCGAGAGACGACCGTCCCAGCTCCGGCAGGAGGGTGCATTCGCGTTCCAGCAATTGGACGGCTATCGATCGTCGCGGGAAGCGAAAAACGTAACGCTCGTTGACGCGATACACCATGTTGTCGAAGCCTTCTCCGATCAGTTGCGCCCGCGCCGGTCGAAGCTCGGGGAATTGGATTTGAATAAGCTCTTGGGCTAACGACTCCGATACGAGCCGTTCCGCCGTCCACGGTTCCGTCATTATGTTCCAGTCCTTTGCAGTCGGTTGATTTGACAAAAAAGAAGGTTTTTCGGCACAAAAGCAGAATTATGGATAGTGGATTCGGATCTATTATACAGAAAAGGTGGAAGCAATGAAAAACAAATTGCAAGGCATGGTCATGGGATTGATCATCGGCGTGCTGCTGTCGATTACGGCGGCATATGCGACCGGGGCGGGTACGCAGATCGAGGTGTATTTCAAGGATTTGGTATTCAAGTTCGACGGGGTCGAGAAAAAGCCGGATCAGGAAAGCTTTATTTATAATGGCTCGACTTACGTACCGATCAGGTTCGTCAGCGAATCGCTCGGGATTCCGGTCAACTACAACGAGGGGACCAGTACGATTTCCATCGGAGCGCGTTATGCCGCTCCCCCCGCGATGACGATCGACAAGGAAAAGTCGTATCAGGCGATCGTCACGACGAATAAGGGCAGCTTTACGATCGAGCTGTTTGCCAAAGACGCGCCGAAAACCGTCAACAACTTTGTCTTTTTGGCGAACGAGCGCTATTATGAGGGCTCGCCTTTCCACCGCATTATCGAAAGCTTCGTAGCCCAGACCGGAGCGCCGGCGGGAACCTGGAGAGGAGAACTTGGCTATACGTTCGAGGACGAGTTGAACAACGGCCACAAATATGAACCGGGTATCGTGGCGATGGCCAATGCCGGGCCGAATACGAATGAGAGCCAATTTTTCATCTGCACGGGAAAAGAATGCGAATTTCTGAACAGCACCCCGAATTATTCGATTTTCGGCAAAGTAATCGGAGGGATGGATGTCGTCAGCACGATTGCATCCACTCCGGTTGAGAAGAACCAGTTTGGCGAAATGAGCAAGCCTAAGGAAGAGGTTACCGTACAACGAGTCGATATCGTAGTCAAATAATAAGACACTTGTTCGTATAAGGAAGGGCTGTCGTCCGAAATGATCCGGGATCGCGTCCTTTCGGCAGTGCGGAACAAGCAATTCCGTTATTTTTTGAGAAGGGAACTACGAGTTCCTCTATTGCCAGCGACAGGTGGAGGAACGGCACAAACGGAACGAAAAGTTCCTCTATTTGAGTAAATGACCTTCAAAGCGGTCCTCATACTGCCGGTAAAGGAACATATTGTTCCTCCCCCAATTTTGCGGCTCACCGAAGGGAAAGCGGAACTTTTTGTTCCGCTTATCTTATTTTTCTGAACCAAGAAAAACTTCCTCTATCGCGGTCGCTCATCTTTGAAATAAGTTCGATAGACGTAATTCATTATTACGGCTGTCGATTGTCAACGATAAGAGAAATATGCGCGAATAAGTATCGTTGCTTATTTAGTAACAGGTATAATATAGGTATTTACCGCGCTTTAATTTATGTTAAAATAAGGAATGACAGCGATTACATGACCACGTGATGGAGAAAGGAGGGAGATGATTTTATCCGGTGTCGTTCGGCCATGCCTTTAACGGATCAACAATCGCAGGGACGCGAAAGGAAATCAAAGGAGGAATAGCTCATGAAACGATCAAGCAAGCGAAACAAATGGACAACGCTCATACTGGCCGCGTGCCTGTCGCTCGGTCCCGCATCGGCTGTATCCGCATCTTCCAACGCATGGTACGATTCTTACGTCGCGGCGGAGAACAGTTTGGGCGGCAACTACTATACGAGCGACGACGGAGGGAGCTTGGCCTGGGGGGAAAGCTATATTTTGGAAAGCTATCTCGACTTGTACGGGCTGACGAAAAATACGGCTTGGCTCGATAAGTTCGCGACGCATGCGGATACGGTCATCGCTACGGCGGACGATATCGACAATGACGGTTATCGGGGCTGGAGCAGCTCCAGGTACAGCCCGACGGAGCTTGCCAATTGGGACTTCGAAACGGCCGCCAGCGGCGACAGCACATTGCCGGCGAGCTGGCTGCGTTTTCAATCGACAAGCTCCACCGCTCTACGGACGACCGACCATCCGACTCAGACAGCCGGCAGTTATGCGGTAGAGGTCCGTACCGAATCCACGGGGACGAAATGGCAAAGCCTGTACCAGCCGATGATCGCCTATGAGCCGGATACGTTGTACGTTTTGCAATTTTACGGCAAGACGAACGGCTCCGCCGCCAAAGGGCGCGCTTATTTGCGCGACAAGACGACGAATACGATTCTGTGCTCGGTTCCGTTCGAGAATACGAGCTGGGCGCTCCATACCGCCGAATGCCGCACCCCGGCCGCGACCGGTCACGTGCTGGAAGTGTGGCTCGGACATCAAACTTATACGGTGCCGGGCGGCAAAGCGTTTTTCGATAACGTGAAAATCAACGCCAAGCTGCCCTTTATGGTGCACGACGGGGTCATCGGCACGCCGATCGCCAAGTTCATCAAGCTGATTAGAGGCAATACGGCGCTCCAAAGCGCATATTTGACCAAAGCGAACGGCTACCTCGATTTTCTGGAGGACCATATCGTCCCGCGCTGGGAGAACAGCAGCTATATCGGCAACACGTGGACCGCGATCAATTCCACGACGGGGATGTATAAGCAGTCGGCCAACTTTGACGCCTTCTCGCACAGTTCGACTTGGACTTACTTACCCTACAATCAAGCTCTCGCTTACGTGAACATGCTCATGGTGCTGTACGAGTCGAACGGCAACCCGACGTACTTGGACAGGGCGAAGCGGACGGGCCAATATTTCAAAAACGCATTGACCACTAGCGGCACCGCCTATAATTGGAACTATGCGTACTACGCTTCGACGGTGGAGGATACGTCCCATGCGAACGTCGATCTGGGCTTCGTGCTGGACATGTACCGCAACGGTCAAATGTTCGCGGGAGCGGATATGGACAAGTTCGCGGATGCGCTGACCGAGGTGATGTGGAACGGCTCCACGACGGCACCGACATTGACGCACTACGTAAACGGAACCGGCGCGACCGATTTCAGCAAATATATGTCCAATTGGACGGAGCTGGCCCAGTTCGACAAACGTATATTTACGATCGCGTCCGAACAGTACAGGGGCTTTGCACCGACGAATACGGCCTATCTGCTAACCTTGGCGCGCATCATGAAGTGGGACCGTTCGAAAATCGTCAACCAGAGCTTCGAGATGACTGCGTCGACGGACTTGACGCAGCCCGCTCAATGGAACCGGGTCGGTTCGACGTCCGCTACCGCATATTTGGACACGGCGAACGCCTATGAAGGGAAATACGGCTTGACGATCAAGGCGCAAGGCTCAACCGCCCAACAGGCGAACCAGACGTGGGAAGGATGGCTGCCGTCGACCTCGTATACGCTTACGTTCGCAGGCAAAACGGACGGAACTGGCGCGGGCGGCAAAGTGTACGTGAAAAACGAGACGACCGGAACGATCGTCGCCAGTCTGTCTTTCAACGATACGGCTTGGACGCAGAAGACGCTCACGTTCACGTCACCGTCCGATTCGTCCCACGTGCTCCGCACCTACTTGACGAACGATAACGCAACCGTAACGAACGGCAAAGCGCACTTCGATACGATTAAAATGAAGGTCAGCTCCGACTCCTGGTAAAAAACTGTACTATAAGAAAAGAAGCGTCCTCCGCCGCTAGGGGCGGAACGCTTCTTTTTAATGTCCGTTATATCCGGTTTCTGAAAAAAAACGCCTTTGCGGCAAAAACCGGTAAGATGAGCTGGCGCCGCCAGCGCGAAGGATTGGACAACAGCCTGTACAGCCATTCGATGTTCAGCTTGATCCAAAATTCCGGAGCCCGCTTTACTTTGCCCGCGATGACGTCCAGACTCCCGCCGACGCCCATCACGATTTTGGCGTTCAACAGCGGTTTATTGCGGTATATCCATCGCTCGGCATGGGGGGCGCCCATCGCTACGATCAAAAAATCGGGGCTTGCGGCCATTATTTCCTCCACGATGGTTGATTCGCGTTCCTTGTCGAAGAAACCGTTATGACGTCCGGCGATTCGGATGCCCGGGTAACGTTCGGCTATCGTTTCGACCGCCTTGCGGCTCGTCTCCTCATCGGTACCGAGGAAGTAGAACGACCATTTGTCCCGATTGCCCTGCTCCAATAGACGCACCAGCATGTCGTAGCCGGTAACGCGCCCCGAGATGGGCTCGCCCTTCCATTTCGCGGCAAGCACGATCCCGATCCCGTCGGCGGTTACGATGCCGGCTTCGAGCAAAATTCGCTTCAACTGCTCGTCCTTGGAAGCCGACATGACGATTTCGGGGTTCGCGGTTACGACATGATACATGTCGCGCCGCTCGCCGTTTGCGATGCGGCTTAGGTGATGAATCGTTTCATCGTAGGTCATTTTGGATATGGGAACGCCCATTATGCTTACCCGATTCACGGCTGCTTGCGTTTGTGCCGCTTGGCTCATATCGACTCTCCTCCGGAATGGGTTTGGTCCGATTTCCAGCGGATGTACCGGGTGACCGTATCGATGGCGACCGGCATCGCCCGCTCGTCCGGCTCAAGCTTGGCATGATGGAGGCCGAACGGCGTATCGACCCCCAGCCAGAACATGAAGCCTGGAATGCGTTCGAGAAAATATCCGAAATCTTCGCCGGTCATCGCTTCCGGACATTCGACAAGCTTGGCGCTCGCGGATTCGTCAAGCCAGTCCATGAATTCTCGGGTAATCGCCTCGTCATTGTACACTTGCCTGTAGTTCGAGCCGTAATCGATAACGGCCTTGCACTCGAAAGCCGCTTCCGTTCCGCTAATCAGCGCTTCGATCCGTTTCTTGACGATATGCATCGTGTCCGCGGACAACGTGCGGATCGTGCCTTCGAGGCGGGCTTTCTCGGCGATGATGTTTTGCTTCGTGCCGCCTTCGATTTTGCCGACCGTAACGACTGCCGAATCGAGCGGGTTGATGTTGCGGGAGACGATCGACTGCAGCTGGACGAGCAGGTGGGCGGCGGCGACGACCATATCGTTGGCCCGATGGGGATAAGCGGCATGGCCGCCCTTGCCGATCAAATCGATAAATAGCTCGGACGTATTCGCGAATAAAATGCCCGGCCGTGTCGCGATCGTACCGACCTCATATTCGGGCGCGATATGCAGCGCTACGATCTGGTCGGGCATCCAGTCCCGGAGCTCCTCGCTTTCCAGCATCGGCTTCGCTCCACCGGGACCTTCCTCGGCCGGTTGGAAAATGACGACCAGATCGTCTTTCATTTCGTTCTCGACGAAATGGGTCAGTACGCCAAGGCCGATCGCCATATGCATATCATGACCGCACGCATGCATGAAGCCGGGATGCGTCGAACGAAATTCGTAGGAGGTGTCTTCCTCGATCGGTAAGCCGTCCATATCGGCACGATAGCCGAATACGCGATCGGGAGCGGATCCCTTTACCTTGACGAGAATGCCTGTTCGCCAAGTGCGGACCTCGATCCTTTGCTGCGGCAGCTCGGCAATGCGGTCGAGCAGGAAGCGCTGCGTTTTGAATTCCTGGAAGCCCGGCTCGGGAATGAGATGGAGCTGGCGGCGGAGCTCGACAAACGTTTGAATGGCCGTACTCATAGGACCTCCTTAATAATGAAGCCTGCAGCGGCTCGCTTGTGATGATCCCGATCGCGAAACGAAAGCCAGGGGAGGCCCCTGGCTCGTCGGTTCGATCGCTGGCTTACAGTTGGCGAAGCTCTTGCATAATTTCCGTCTTCGACTTCGTTTTCGCGTCGACTTTTTTGATTTCGCGCGCAGGAGTTCCGGCTACGACCGTATATTCGGGAACCTCCTGCGTGACAACGGCGCCGGCTGCCACGACGGAGCCTTTGCCGATGCGGACGCCTTCGAGAATAACGGCATTCGCGCCCACGAGCACGTCATCCTCGATGACGACAGGCTGCGCCGATGGCGGTTCGATAACGCCGGCTACGACCGAGCCTGCGCCGATGTGGCACATTTTGCCGATTTGCGCGCGTCCGCCTACTACGACGTTCATATCGATCATCGTACCGTCGCCGATCGACGCGCCGATGTTGATCGTGGAATTCATCATAATAACGGCATTGTCGCCGATCGTTACTTTGTCGCGGATGATCGCTCCCGGCTCGATGCGGGCGTTGATGCCTTTAAGGTCCAGCATCGGGATGGCGGAGTTGCGGCGGTCGTTCTCGATTTCGAAATCTTCGATAAGCGCTTTGTTCGATTCGAGCGCTTGGGCGATAGCCGGCCATTCCCCGAAGATGACGCCGCTCGTACCGGATACGAAGGCGCGGATATCGGAGCCGAATACGGCTTGCTCGAGCTTGCCTTTCACATATACTTTCACGGGCGTTTTTTTCGTGCTGTTTTTAATAAAATTGATCACTTCCATCGTGTTCATTTCGGACATGAGGATTGATTCTCCTTTGCGAATAACGTATAAACCTTTTATAGCATAAAAGAATGGGCCAAGCAATCCTGACCGGTGCGGTACGGTGCCGAATCGGACAAAGGAAACATGCCGGGAGCAACTTATAAAGGGAGAAATTGCCGGACGGGCTATTCCCGTTTGCCAAATAGAATGGCGGATAAAAGCGAATAGTAGTAAGACAAGACGAATCGACATCCTATCGAAATGAATTGACATCATTTGTCGAACGTGAGATAATCATCAGGAACTAAATAGTACCTTTAAGCTGGTCCCGTGAGGCTGGCAAGGTGGTCGACGAGAAAGTCGCAAGATCGTGACGGACATGCGTTTCACGAAGCTTGGCATGCGCGGAAGCAGGGGATAGTCCCCCATTTTCGCGGATGAAGTTTCGTGCGCTCCGATTCGGGATCGTACTCCTTGCCAATGGGTAAGGAGTTTTTTTGTACCCTTGCAAGCGACGAAAGTGTCAAAAAAGCATGGACTTCACTTTTTGGGGTGCAGTATGGGGTCCCCGAGAAGTACCCGGAATAAGCATCGAAGCATGGACTTCACTTTTTGGGGTAATGAGGGGGAGGGTTCACATATGAATCCGGAAAAGCTCGTCATCATGGACGAAACGGCAATCCGCCGCGCCCTGACGCGCATCGCGCACGAAATACTCGAAAAAAACAAAGGCGTAGGCGACAGCATCATGATCGGCATACGTACGAGAGGCATTTACTTTGCGAACCGGATCGCGGAGCGAATCCGCGAAATCGAAGGGGTCCCGGTACCGGTAGGGGAGCTCGACATTACTTCGTACCGGGACGATCGGGTCCGCATAAGCCCGGGCAGCGAGGCCCAATCGCTCAATGCTCCGGACATTCAGGACAAACGGGTTATATTGTGCGACGATGTGCTGTTCACGGGAAGGACGGTCCGGGCGGCGATGGACGCGCTGATCGATCTGGGACGCCCGAGAATGATCCAATTGGCCGTGCTGGTCGATCGGGGCCACCGGGAGCTGCCGATCCGGCCGGATTACGTAGGGAAAAACGTGCCCACCTCCAGATTGGAGCAGATCGAGGTCAGATTGAACGAAGTGGACCGAAACGACGAAGTCGTCATCATTCAGCAAAGGGGATAACGATATGACGCAAACGAACGTGGCATGCGACCGGCACCTGCTCGGGCTGAAGCAGCTCGACAAAGAAGAGATCGTAAGCATCCTCGACCGCGCCGCCCACTGGGAGAGGCAGCCGAATAAAGTAACGCATTTGCTCGAAGGCAAATTCGTCGCCAACATGTTTTTCGAGAACAGCACGCGGACCCGCTTCTCCTTCGAGGTAGCGGAGAAACGGCTGGGCGCTCAGGTTCTGAACTTTTCGGCCGCCGCCTCCAGCGTGGAGAAGGGCGAATCGATTTACGATACGGTGCGGACACTGGAATCGATGGGAATCGACGCGGGCGTCATCCGGATGAAGCCGATCGGCCTGCTGGCCGAGCTGGCCGAGAAAATCAAGGTGCCGCTGATCAACGCGGGAGACGGCAACAACGAGCATCCGACCCAGGCACTGCTCGATCTATATACGATGCGCAAATCGTTCGGCGAAATCAAAGGGCTGACCGTCTCGATTATCGGAGACATCATGCACAGCCGCGTGGCCAGGTCGAACCTGTGGGGGCTGCAGAAGCTCGGAGCGAACGTCAAGTTCTGCGCGCCCGACAATATGCGGTCCGAGGAATTGGGAGAGCACGCGCCTTACGTAGCCATCGAGGAGGCGCTGCAGGCGGACGTCGTCATGACGCTGAGGGTTCAGCTGGAACGGCATGACAAAGGGTTCATCCGGTCGGCCGAAGACTACCGCGAGCATTACGGGCTCACCGTAGAGCGCGCCGGCATGATGAAGCCGCATGCGATCATCATGCATCCCGCTCCGGTCAACCGCGGAGTCGAAATCGACGACGAATTGGTCGAGCACGAGAAATCGAAAATATTTACGCAAATGAGTCATGGAGTGCCGATCCGCATGGCGGTTATCGAACGGGCGCTGGCATAGATCAAACGTAAGCAGGATCAGGAGGCGAACCATGGGAACTTGGATCATTAACGGAAGCGTGCCGGTACGCGGGCAAAACCGGCTGGAGAAAAAGCACGTGCTTGTCGAGAACGGTAAAATCGCAGCTATCCTCGACGACGCTGCGGAAGGAGCTCCGGATACCGTCGGGCATGAGATCATCGACGCAGCCGGCAAGCTCTTGTCCGCGGGGTTTATCGATATGCACGTGCATTTGCGCGAGCCGGGATTCGAATATAAAGAAACGATTGCGACGGGAACGCGTTCGGCCGCCAGAGGCGGGTACACGACGATCGCCTGCATGCCGAATACGAGACCGGTCATCGACAAGGTCGAAACCGTCAACTACGTGCTGGACAAGGCGGAAACGGAAGGAATCGTACGGGTGCTGCCATACGGCTGCATTACGAAAAACCAGCTCGGCCGCGAGCTGACCGATTTCGCCGCGATGAAGGAAGCGGGCGTCGTCGGCTTTACGGATGACGGAGTAGGCGTGCAGAGCGCGCAGATGATGAAGGACGCGATGGCGCTCGCCGCCTCGATGAATATGCCGGTTATCGCGCATTGCGAAGACAACACGCTCGTCGAGGGGGGCTCGTTTACGGAAGGCGAGTTCGCCCGCAAAAACGGACTGAAGGGCATCCCGAACGAGTCGGAGGCGATCCACGTCGGCCGGGACATCCTGCTCGCGGAAGCGACCGGCGTACACTACCACGTTTGTCATGTCAGCGCCGAGCAATCGGTTCGGCTGATCCGGCACGGCAAACAGTTCGGGATCAAGGTCACCTCCGAGGTTTGCCCGCATCACCTGCTGTTGTCCGATGAAGATATTCCGGGGATGGACCCGAACTGGAAAATGAATCCGCCGCTGCGGACGCCGAAAGACGTCGAGGCGGTCATCGCCGGGCTGGAGGACGGCACGATCGACATTATCGTGACCGATCACGCTCCCCATAGCGAGGAAGAAAAAGCCCGGGACTTGCAGATGGCGCCGTTCGGCATCGTCGGATTCGAGACCGCGTTTCCTCTGCTGTACACCAAATTCGTACGCACCGGACGCTGGACGCTGGAGTTCCTGCTCGACCGGATGACGTCGAAGCCGGCGGAGCTGTTCGGATTGCCTTGGGGCATACTAGAGGTCGGCCGCGCCGCCGATTTGACGCTCGTCGATCTGGAGACCGAGAAAGCGGTCGATCCGGCGCAGTTTTTGAGCAAAGGACGCAATACGCCTTTCGCCGGCTGGAAGCTGTACGGTTGGCCGTCGCTTACGATGGTGGCGGGCAAGACGGTTTGGAGCGAATAACCTCCGAAAGTATAGATGGCAGAGCACGAGAGAAGCGACAGACACCGAAGCAAAGACTACCGGCAGCAAATCGATTGGAGGAATGAAGAGGATGCAAGCTAGATTATTATTGGAAGACGGCACGCTTTTCACCGGCAAGGCGTTCGGCAGCGAAGGCGAATCGACCGGCGAAGTCGTGTTCAACACCGGGATGACCGGTTATCAGGAAGTATTGTCCGATCCGTCCTACTGCGGGCAAATCGTTACGATGACCTATCCGCTCATCGGCAACTACGGGATTACGAGGGACGATTTCGAATCGATCCGCCCGTTCATTCACGGGTTCGTCGTGCGCGAGCATGAAGAGGTGCCCAGCAACTGGCGCACCCAATATACGATCGACAGCCTTTTGAAAGAATACGGAATCGTGGGCATCAGCGGCATCGATACCCGGATGCTGACCCGGATTATCCGGCACCACGGCGTTATGAAGGGGATGCTTACCACCTCGAACCGGCCGGTGGAAGACATGCTGGAGCAATTGAAGGCGACCCGCCTCATTACCGACCAGGTATCCCGAGTTTCCACCAAAAGCGTATTCGGCTGCCCGGGAACGAAGGAGCGCGTCGTGCTCGTCGATTACGGCGCAAAGAGCGGTATCATTCGCGACTTGACGAAACGCGGCTGCGACGTCGTCGTCGTCCCTCACGATGCGACCGCCGACCAGATCCGCCGGCTCAATCCGGACGGTATTCTGCTGTCCAACGGACCCGGGGATCCGAAAGACGTACCGCACGCGGCCGGCATCATTGCCGAACTGCTCGGCGAATATCCGATCTTCGGAATTTGCCTAGGACACCAGCTGTTCGCGCTCGCTTGCGGCGCGGATACGGAGAAGCTGAAATTCGGCCACCGCGGCGGCAACCATCCGGTCAAGGACCTGATCTCCAACCGCTGCTACATTACATCGCAAAACCACGGCTATACGGTGAAGGAAGAATCGATTTCCGGTACCGATCTGATCGTGACGCATATCAACAACAACGACAAAACGATCGAAGGCCTGAAACATAAGACGCACCCGGCATTCTCGGTGCAGTACCATCCGGAGGCGGCTCCGGGACCGTTCGACTCGAGCTACTTGTTCGACGACTTCATCACGATGATCCACAGCTTCAAGGAACAAAATCCTCGCGCGCCGAGACAGGCTGAAATCGTAGCCGCGCGCGGAGGCTCGTCCGCATCGCAACGGAAAGGGGAACTCGCATATGCCAAAAAATAAATCGCTGAAAAAAATACTCGTCATCGGCTCCGGACCGATCGTCATCGGTCAGGCCGCAGAGTTCGACTATGCCGGAACGCAAGCGTGCGAGGCTTTGAAAGAGGAAGGCATGGAGGTTGTCCTGATCAACAGCAACCCGGCTACCATTATGACCGACACGAATATGGCCGACAAAGTATACATCGAACCGATTACGCTGGAATTCGTCTCGCAAATCATTCGCCAGGAAAAGCCCGACGGCTTGCTGCCGACGCTCGGCGGTCAAACCGGCCTGAACATGGCGGTCGCTTTGGCGAAAGCGGGCGTGCTCGAGAAAGAGAACGTAAAGCTGCTAGGCACGCAGCTCACTTCGATCGAGAAAGCGGAAGACCGCGACCTGTTCCGCGATTTGATGCGCGAGCTCGAGCAGCCGGTACCGGCGAGCGTTATCGTTACGACGGTTCCGCAAGCGGTGGATTTCGCCAATGAGATCGGCTACCCGATCATCGTCCGCCCGGCTTACACGCTTGGCGGTACGGGCGGCGGCATCTGCAACACCGAAGAAGAGCTGGTCGAAATCGTAGCTTCGGGCTTGCGTTACAGCCCGATCGGGCAATGTCTGGTAGAGCGCAGCATCGCCGGCATGAAGGAAGTCGAGTACGAAGTGATGCGCGACGCCAACGACAACTGTATCGTCGTCTGCAACATGGAGAACTTCGACCCGGTAGGCGTTCATACGGGCGACAGCATCGTCGTGGCGCCTAGCCAAACGTTGTCCGACCGCGAGTATCAAATGCTCCGCTCCGCATCGTTGAAAATTATCCGTGCGCTGAACATCGAGGGCGGCTGCAACGTACAGTTCGCACTGGATCCGCACAGCTTCCAATATTACGTAATTGAAGTAAATCCGCGCGTAAGCCGGTCTTCGGCGCTCGCCTCGAAAGCGACCGGTTATCCGATCGCCAAAATGGCGGCCAAAATCGCCATCGGCTACACGCTCGACGAGCTGGTCAACCCGGTAACCGGACAAACGTATGCTTGCTTCGAGCCTACGCTCGACTACATCGTATCGAAAATTCCGCGCTGGCCGTTCGATAAATTTACGAGCGCCAACCGCAAGCTCGGCACGCAAATGAAAGCGACCGGCGAAGTCATGGCCATCGGCCGTACGTTCGAAGAGTCGATCCATAAAGCGATCCGCTCGCTGGAAATCGGCGTGCACCGCTTGTTCCTGAAAGGCACCGACCTGCTGGATACCGATACGCTGGAATCGCGTCTGCGCAAGCCGGACGACGAGCGGCTGTTCCTGATCGCCGAAGCGTACCGCAGAGGCTACACCCTCCAGCAAATCCAGGACTTGACCAGCATCGACTGGTGGTTCCTCGGCAAGCTGGAAGGACTTCTTCAGTTCGAATCGCAGCTGGAAGGCGAGCTGACGAAGGAACTGCTGCTCGAGGCGAAGCGCAAAGGATTCACCGACCGCGCCATCGCCGAAGTGCGTACTCTGGCCGGAGCGGACTCCTTTACGAAGGAAGCCGACATTCGCACATACCGTTTGCAGCAAAACGTCGTTCCGGTTTATAAAATGGTCGATACTTGCGCCGCGGAGTTCGAAGCTACGACGCCTTACTACTACTCGACCTACGAAACCGAAGACGAAGTGCTCGAAACGAAGAAGGAGAAAGTCGTCGTTCTGGGCTCCGGTCCGATCCGGATCGGACAAGGGATCGAGTTCGACTACTCTACGGTCCATGCGGTTTGGGCGATCCAAGCGGCCGGCTATGAAGCGGTCATTATCAACAACAACCCGGAAACCGTATCGACCGACTTCAGCACGTCCGATCGTCTATACTTCGAGCCGTTGTTCTTCGAAGACGTGATGAACGTGATCGAGCGCGAGAAGCCGATCGGAGTCATCGTACAATTCGGCGGCCAAACGGCCATCAACCTGGCGGCTCCGCTGACCAAAGCCGGCGTGCGCATTCTCGGCAGCAGCCTGGAAAGCATCGACATGGCCGAAGACCGCAAAAAATTCGAAGCGCTGCTGCGCCAGTTGGACGTAGCCCAGCCTCCGGGCGGTACCGTCACTTCGGTAGACCAAGCGGTCGGTACGGCATCGCAATTCGGATACCCGGTTCTCGTTCGCCCGTCATACGTGCTGGGCGGCCGTGCGATGGAAATCGTATATTCCGATTCCGAACTGCTCAGCTACATGGAATATGCGGTCAAAATCAACCCGGAGCACCCGGTTCTGATCGACCGTTACATGCTGGGCAAGGAAGTGGAAGTCGACGCGATCTGCGATAAGGAAACGGTGCTTATCCCCGGCATTATGGAGCATGTCGAGCGCGCAGGGGTTCACTCCGGCGACTCGATCTCGGTCTACCCGCCGCAGACGATATCCGAAGAGCTGAAGCAGAAAATCGTCAACATTACGATGAAAATCGCTCGTGCGCTCGAAGTGGTCGGTCTCGTGAACATCCAATTCGTCATCTACAAGGACGAAGTGTACGTAATCGAGGTCAATCCGCGCTCGTCCCGGACGGTTCCGTTCCTGAGCAAAGTAACGAACGTGCCGATGGCCAATGTCGCAACCCGCGTCATTATGGGACAAAAGCTGAAGGATATGGGCTACGACAACGGCTTGTGGCCGGAGGACGACCACGTCTCCGTCAAGGTGCCGGTGTTCTCGTTCGCCAAGCTGCGCCGCGTCGAGCCTACGCTCGGTCCGGAAATGAAATCTACGGGCGAGGTAATGGGACGCGATCTTACTTTCGCCAAAGCGTTGTATAAAGGCTTTATCGGCTCCGGCATGAAAATTCCGCCGACCGGCGCGCTGATCGCGACGATAGCCGACAAAGACAAAGAGGAAGCGATCGAGCTGTTCCGCGGATTTTTCGATCTCGGCTACAAAATCGTCGCTACCGGCGGTACGGCAGATGCGCTCGAGAAAGCAGGCTTGCGCGTGGAACGGGTCAACAAGCTGAGCGAAGGCTCGCCGAACATCCTCGACCTGATCCGCAACGGCGAGGCGCACTTCGTCGTCAACACGCTGACGAAGGGCAAGACACCGGAGCGCGACGGCTTCCGTATCCGCCGCGAGGCGGTCGAAAACGGCGTCGTTTGTATGACGTCGCTCGATACGGTGCGAGCTCTGCTGCACGTGCTAAATACGATCAACTTCTCGTCGCGCGCGATGCCGTCCGGTATTCTCACCGCGGCAGGGAAGTAATCGCAATCGAATATAGTAATCCAAAGTGGCCGGTTTCCCGACAAAGCAATCTTGTCGGAGACCGGCTGTCATTTGACCACATATCCGTCAAGGAGGGCTTCGGCTTATGAAAACGACAAGCAGTCCGGTAGAGCGGATCATCGTCGCTCTCGATTTTCCCGATTCACGAGGGGCGGAACGACTGCTCAAGCAGCTGGAAGGCATTCCCTGCTACATGAAAGTAGGAATGGAGCTATTCTATGCGGCAGGGCCGCAGTTCGTCGTCAGGCTGAAGGAAGCGGGCTACAACGTATTTCTCGATCTGAAGCTCCACGACATTCCGAACACGGTGAAAGGCGGATCGGCCAGCGTTACACGGCTTGGCGTCGACATGTTCAACGTTCACGCCGCGGGCGGACGGGCGATGATGGAGGCGGCTCGCGAAGGCGTCGAGCAGGCGATGTCCGGACGTGCCGGCGCGGCCAAGCCGCTTTTGATCGGCGTTACGCAGCTGACGAGTACGAGCCAGCCGGTGTTGAACGACGAGATCGGCATTGCCGGGCCGATCGAGGAAGCGGTGCTTCGTTATGCGGCGATGGCCAAGCAATCCGGGCTGGACGGCGTCGTCGCCTCGCCGCTCGAAGTGACCCGCATCAAGGAACGCTGCGGCGATTCGTTCGCCACCGTCACGCCGGGTATCCGGCCGGCCGGCTCGGCGATCGGGGACCAGTCCCGCGTCATGACTCCGCAGGAGGCGTTTGCCCAAGGGACGGATTACATCGTGATCGGACGTCCGGTTACGGGGGCGGCAGATCCGCGGCAAGCGCTCGAACAAATCGTCGAATCGATAACCGTATAAGGAGAGGATCATTCCCATGACATTGCGATATTTGGACGAACAAATTTCCGAAGCTTTGCTTGAAATCGGCGCGGTCAGCCTGCGCCCGAGACAGCCGTTTACTTGGACGTCGGGTATGAAGTCCCCCATTTATTGCGACAATCGGATCACGATCTCGCACCCTTCGGTCCGCGATTTGATCGCGCTCGGCTTCGCCGAAATGATCCGCGAGAAGTATCCCGATGCTGAGGTGCTTGCGGGCATCGCGACCGGCGGGATTCCTCACGCGGCTTTCGTCGCGCAAAAGCTGAATTTGCCGATGATTTACGTCCGCGACAAGGCGAAGGGGCATGGCAAAGAAAATGTGATCGAAGGCGTCGTGAAGCCGGGACAAAAGGTCGTCATGATCGAGGACCTGTTCTCCACGGGCGGCAGCTCGGTCAAAGCGGCTCAGGCGGTGCGCGACTCGGGAGCCGAGGTGCTCGGCATTATCGCCATCTTCAGCTATCAGCTGGACAAGGCGTCCAAAAATTTCAACGAGGCGGGCTTCGCATTCGATTCGTTGTCCAACTACTCTGCGCTAATCGACGTGTCCGTGAAGCTGGGCAAAATTCCGGCGGAAGACGTGGATCTGCTGCAATCGTGGCGGACGAATCCGGACGGTTACGGGGTGTAGGAAGCTAATCTAATAGAAACAGAAAATCGGCCGTATGCGATAACGACTTGAACAGTCGAACGCATACGGTCTTTTCATTGAAGAAATATTTCAGGAACGATAGCCGAATGAGCTTGGCGTACGTTCGCAGAGGCGCGGATGGTTATTGCCCGGGTGTCGTGCCCGGGCTACTTTTTCACGGCAGTGTTATTCGATACGGATGCGCATACATGGCATCTGAGATGAGGAGTGAGGGCTCGTCGCCATTGCCGGCACGTACGAAACCGCTTATTCATTAAAATAGTGGACCTGGTGTATGTTATGAAGCTCCAAACGAGCATCGACCGAAAAATAACGGAATACCATTCCTCTATTATGCTGTTCACTGCCCAATTTCCCCCTAGAGATGGAAATAACGGAAGCCTCTGCCGTTATATTCAGAAATGTAACAAATATCGAAACCATAACGGAATCCAGTGCCGCTATAAACAGGCAGCGTGTTGCCATGCCAGCCAAAACGCCCCAGCTTGTACGCGATTAATGCTTTCGTAGTTTATGGAAATATCTTTACAATTGTCCTCATATAACTTTATGATTAAATTAAATCGCGATATAGTTAATCCAAGATCGGCACCGCGTATCAGTACTATATCGGAGCAGCCGTCGACGCATCGTTCAGGACAGTTCCGAGAGTGAAGCATCCTGGACGGACTTGCTGGAAACGAAAGCTGCAGAAGAGGGAGGAGGATGTTCAATGAGCTGGAAAATCGGAACGCGAATTCCCGGTCAAATGGCCGGGCAGCCATTCCCCGATACCGTGGAATGGTCGGCCGGGCTCGGACTCGAGGTGCTCGATGTCGGAACGGTTACGGATGAGATGAAGCGCGCATGCGACCTTCACGGGCTGCAGATCGGCTCCGTCGATGCGAAGGAAACGAGGTTTTTGCTATCCCGGGATGAAGCGAAGCGCGAGGCGGCGTTCCAGTCGCTCACGCGTCAAATCGACGATATCGCAGCACTTGGCGCCAAGCTGATGTTCATGTGTCTCGTGCCGGATGACTCGACGATGCCAAAGCGGGAATCGTTCGCCATCTGGAAGGATGCATTCCCCGGGCTGATCGGGCACGCCGAACGGAAAGGGGTGTCGATCGTAATCGAAGGCTGGCCCGGGCCGGGCCCCCACTACCCGACGATCGGCTGTACGCCCGAATTGTGGCGGGCGATGTTCGAGGCGGTTCCGTCCGGACATTTCGGTCTCAATTACGATCCTTCCCATCTCGTATGGCTCGGCATCGACTATATGCGGGCTTTGTCCGAATTCGGTGAACGGGTGCTCCACTGTCATGGCAAAGATACGGTTCTTCTTGCGGAGGAACGGTACGAATCCGGCATTTTGTCCCCGGCGTTCGGTGTCAAGTACAGTCACTCCGGCGGCTTTTGGCGATATGCGATACCCGGACGGGGGGAGGTGAGCTGGGAGCGGGTCGCCGAAGGTCTGGAGCGTGCCGGCTACGAAGGCGCGATTTGCATCGAGTTGGAGGACCACGATTTCAAAGGAAGCGTGCAGCGGGAGCGGGAAGGAATCCGGCAAGCCTACGAGCATCTTGTCCGGTATTTTCGCTAGCGCAGCCAGCCGCGAATAAGGAGGTCTGGACGAAATGCTTGAAGTGCGAACATTATGCGACAAATGGACCGGTCGGACGATTAAGGCGATCGGACGAACGGGGAGCGATACGGGTCAGCATTATTTTACGGCCAATACGTGGCTGTCGGACAGCCGTCGTCTCGTGCTCAGCGCGCATATCGACGAGAGCAGAAGGTGCCGGTACGTGCTGTTCGATACGGATAGCGGCCGATCGCAATCGATCGTAGACGATGCGGGATGGGGAGCGGGCATCGTCTCTTCGGACGACAAGCTGTATTACATCGATGGGAGAGCGCTCCGATGCGTCGATTTGACCACGATGAGCCATTCAATCGTAACCTTGCTCGAGGAGGGAAGCGAATTCCACGGGCCGCCTTCGATTACGAACGACGGATCCACGATCGGTATCTACTGGTCGCGGGGCGGGGAATGGGTGATCGGCAGCGTCGAAGTATCGACAGGCGCCATCCGGCAAGCGATATCGCCCGGATTTGCCAAACCGTACGATGTCGCCAACCATGCGATGATCAATCCGATTTACCGGAATCTGCTTTTTTACGCCCATGAAGGGAAGACGGAGCATATTCCGGATCGGATCTGGGCGGTCGACAGCGGTACGGGCGAGGCGAAAAATTTGTACCGGCAAAAAAGATTGGATGACGGCACACATGTCGAGTATGTCGGTCACGAAATGTGGGCGTACGGCGGGGAACGGCTTTATTTCGTCAAATATGATCCGAGTCCGCTCAAGCCTACCGGTATTTATTGGGTGGATAAATTGGGGGAAAACTCAGGCTTCCTGAACGGAGATTATTTGTACTGGCACGCTGCTGCAAGTCCTGACGACCGTTGGGTCGTGGCCGACACCCATGAGCAGGGTTCGAAAATCGTACTGGTCGATGCGGAGAACGGAACATCGCGGCCATTGTGCGAAGTCCGCAGGTGGGAGGAGCATCCCGGTCACCCGCACCCTGCATTCAGTCCGGACAGCCGCAAAGTGTCGTTCACGTTCGCTGACGAAGAGAACCGACTATGGGTAGGCATAGTCGAAATATAACGGCCACGGCCGCAAAGGAGAGCCGCCATGAATCCGATCGTACAAATATCGCTTGATGTGACGAACATAAAGGAAGCTCTCGAAATCGCCGAGATTGCCGTGGAGGCAGGAGTGGACTGGCTGGAAGCCGGAACCCCGCTGCTGCTGGGCGAGGGACTTCATGCGGTCGCCGCCTTGCGCAAGGCGTTTCCGCACCACCCGATCGTAGCCGATCTGAAGACGATGGACGGCGGGTACTTGGAAGCCGAGATGATGGCAAAGGCGGGAGCGACGCACGTCGTCGTGATGGGCGTAGCGCATCCGGCCACGATACGGGCTGTCGTTCGGGCGGCGAACGATTACGGCATTGCCGTAATGGGCGACATTATGGCCGCCCCCGATCCGGTCGCATGCGCGCAAATGCTGGAGGCGAACGGCGCGGACTATATCATCGTCCATACCGGCTTCGACGAGAGAGGGGAAGATCCGGAGCGGACGCCGTACGATCATCTGGATCGGGTCGTAGGCGCGGTTCGTATTCCCGTACAGGCGGTAGGCGGACTTTCCATCAAGCAGGCGGCGGAAATGCCGAAGCGCGGTGCGCCGCTTGTCGTTCTGGGCGCGCCTCTCGTCATCGACAAGAAGGAGTTCAAGCCGAGCACGAATCGCGAAGAGCTGCTGCAAATCTTGCGTCGCGTAGTGGCCGAAGTGAAAGGTCAAGCCGAATCGGAGGGAACGCCATGAAGGCGGTTGTCAATTATGCGGACGGACCGGGCCGGGTAGAATTGCGCGACGTACCGGCCCCGCGCATCGCAGGTCCGAAGGACATCATCATCCGGGTAATGGCCGCCGGAATTTGCGGCAGCGATCTGCATATGTATCACGATTCGCAAGGTTTTCCGGTCAACCGTCCGGTGACGCTCGGTCACGAATACTCCGGTGTTGTCACAGAAACGGGGCCGGAGGTGACCCGCTTTCGCATAGGAGATCGAGTCGTCAGCGAGACTCCGGCTTATGTATGCGAAAGCTGCGTCTACTGCCGCACCGGACTGTACAACCTTTGTCCCGACAGGCGCGGCTACGGCGTACTGGAGAACGGGGCGATGGCCGAATATTTACGCTCCCGGGAAGCGATCTGCCACCGCATCCCGGACGGCGTCTCCTTCGAGGCCGCGGCGATGACCGAGCCGGCATGCGTCGCGTACAACGCAGTCGCCCATCATTCGCACATTCGTCCGGGCGACGAGGTCGTCGTGTTCGGCCCGGGGCCGATCGGGCTGATGGCCGTTCAGATCGCGAAGCTGTACTCGCCGGGCCGGATAACCGTCGTCGGCACGGGCAAGGACAGGGGCAGACTGGATGTCGCGAAGCGTTTCGGAGCCGACCGGACGCTGGTTGCGGAAGAAGCGGATGTCGTCGACGAAATACGCCGATACGGCGACGGTTTCGGACCCGACCTCATTATTGACGCGGTCGGTATTTCCGCTACTTTGAAGCAGAGCGTCGAGCTCGTCCGGCCCGGCGGGCAAATTACGAAAATCGGCTGGGGACCGGCGCCCGTCGGCTTCTCGCTCGACCCGCTCATTCAGAAGGCGGCGCGTCTGCAAGGCTCGTTCAGCCACAATTGGCCAATGTGGGAAAAGGTGCTGCTGCTCATGGATAGAGGGGAGATCGATCCGCTGCCGATGACGAAGTCGTACAAAATCGACGATTGGAAGCGGGCGTTCGACGAGATGGACTCGCTTGTCCATGCCAAATCCATTTTGCTGCCCTATTCCGGAGAGGAGGAGAAGGGATGACGGAACGGCAAGGCGCAAAGGCGAAAATAGCGGTTTTTCCGAAAGGGTTCATGAACGAGCTGGTCGACGGCTCGCTGAGCCTGTTCGACTGGATCGAGCAGGCCGGCACGCTCGGAGCGGACGGTCTGGAGCTGTACCCGCTGTTTCTGGAGCGGACGGATGAGCCCTATTTGCTCCGGATCAAGGAAGCGGCCGACCGCCAAGGTCTGGACATCCCGATGATGTGCTCGTCGCCCGATTTCACGCATCCCGATTCCTCCTATCGGGAGAACGAGCTGAAGAAGATGAAGAAGATGATCGGGGTTATGGCGGTTCTCGGTCCGCCCGAATTCCGCAGCTGCCGGGTATTGTCCGGACAGAAACGGCCCGGCGTGAGCAGGGTGGACGGAATCCGCTGGACGGTGCAGGCGATCGAAGCGCTGCTGCCTGATGCCGCGGGCCGCGGCGTCCATCTCGTCATGGAAAACCATTACAAGGACGGCTTGTGGGAGCAACCGGAATTTGCGCAGGCATCCGAGCTGTTTCTGGACATCATCGGTCGCATTTCGTCCCCTTGGTTCGGCGTCAATTACGATCCGTCCAATGCGCTTGTGGCGGGGGAGGAGCCACTGGAGCTTTTGGAGCGCGTCAAGGACCGTCTGTTGACGATGCATGCGAGCGATCGCTACTTGAAGGAAGGCTATTCGACGGAAGACTTGAAGCGCTATACGCTTAAAGGGTATTCCGAGGCGCTTGCGCATGGCGTTATCGGCAAAGGCTTGAACGACTATGACCGCATTTTCGGCGTGCTCCGCGAGAAAGGCTTCCGCAATTGGATCTCCGTCGAGGACGGAGTCAACGGCTTGGAGGAGATGGCCGAATCGGTGCGCTTCTTGCGAAGGAAAGTCGGGGAATATTTGTCGTAACCGAACGGCGGTCTTTCCGGTCTTGTTGAATGCGCGGCATCTTGATATGATGTGGACACATACCTCCGGTTTTACTCCGGACCGGGAAGGAGCGGATATACGCATGTATGATCATCGCGCAAACTTAAAGCCCGAAGTTCGGGCATACCTCGACCGCATCGGCTATAACGGTCCGCTGGACGGAAGCGCCGACGCTCTGGCCGAATTGCAAAATTGCCATCTGCATACGGTACCTTATGAAAACTTGGATATTTTGCGCCGTACCCCGCTTTCCCTGGACGTGGAGAAGCTCTATGAAAAAATCGTCATTCGACGCCGCGGCGGCTACTGCTTCGAGCTTAACGCCTTATTCGGCTGGCTGCTGAGAGAGCTGGGCTATGCGGTTACCGACTATTTCGCCCGGTTTTGGCGCGACGAGCCGAATCCGCCTCCGAAACGCCGGCATCATGTCTTGGGCGTCGAAGCGGGCGGGGATATCTATTTATGCGACGTCGGCGTAGGCGGAATCGTGCCTCGTCGGCCGATCCGGATCGTCGAACGTTTGGAGCATGCGCAGGGCAATGAGCTGTACCGTCTGGAGCGCGATTCCTACTTCGGCTGGATGCTGTGCGAATGGAAGCACGGCGAGTGGAGCCGGCTGTACTCCTTCACCGAAGAGCCGCAGCTGCCGCAGGATTATGTGATGGCCAGCTACTGGTGCGAGCATGCTCCGGATTCGATATTCGTCAGCGGCGCCATGGCGGCTATCCGTACGAAAGAAGGGCGCAATACGATAGCCGGCGACGAATTCCGCATTTTTACGTCCGAAGGCGTACAAGCTTTCAAGCCGCAAACGAAAGAAGAGTATGACGAAGCGCTGAAAGCCTATTTCGGCATTATACTCGATTAACCGGCTTGTTCGGGCATAGCCCGAAGCGAACCGCATGATAATGGCGTTCTATTCTGTAGAGCGCTTTTCGTGCGGTTTTCTGTCTTGCAAGGTACACTAAACACGAAAGCAAGTCATGAATGGGGGGATTGCATATGGAGATCAGAACGGAAAGAGCCGGTGACCACGAGCAAGTGTTTCAGTTAAATTTCTCGGCTTTCGGGAACAGGGAAGACGAAGCCCGACTGGTCGAAACCATCAGATTGTCCGGGCAGTTTATTCCCGAGTTGTCTCTCGTGGCGGAGGAACATCAACGTCTTGTGGGACATGTCCTATTCAGCAAAGCCGAAGTTGTGGACGGGGATCGGCATCATGAAGTCATCGTTCTTGCGCCTATTGCGGTCAAGCCAAGCGAACAAAAGAGAGGAATCGGCGGCAGACTCATTCAAGAAGGACTAAAACGATGTGCGGCAATGGGCTATGAACTCGTGTTTCTGATCGGACACCCGACTTATTATCCCAAATTCGGATTTAAGCCCGCGCGAGCGCACGGATTCGAGCTGAAGCAATTTCAAGTGTCCGATGATGTGTTCATGGTATACGAGCTGAAGGAGGGAGCGGGCGGCCGGATTCGAGGCGTGTTGATGTACCCGCCTTCGTTTTTTTAGCAAATCGGTAATCGTCGATAAAGGTGCACTTTTCAAATGTAAAGTAAAGTACAACGCGGCAGTCCCGGACATGAATTCATGTTCAAGGCTGCCGTTTTGGTTTATCGATTCGGAAAGTTTAACTTCGCTAAAGCGTTAAAGCGAAGTGCGAGTTTCTGAACCAAGTAAAACAAGTAAAACATCCTCTAAATCGCGGTCGCTCCTCTTTGAATACGTCGATAGACGTTTTTCTTATCGCAATTGTAAGCCGGAGAAAGGGAAAAAATTTGGATTCATAATAAAGCTCTCCTTGACATGTTATTATAATCATATATACTGTTCATATACGATATACACAGACATGAACACCTTTGAAAGAGAGTAGATGCCATGAACCTCTCCGTATCGCTTGCATCGGGAGAGCCGATCTATGCGCAAATCAAGGAACAGATCAAGAAGCAAATTTTGTCCGGTCAGCTCCGGGAAGGCGAGCCGCTGCCGTCGATCCGCAATTTGGCGCACGACCTGCAAATCAGCGTCATCACGACCAAGAGAGCTTACGATGAGCTGGAGCAGGAAGGACTCGTCGTCTCGGTGGCGGGGAAGGGCACGTTCGTTTCGGAGAAAAACAAGGAGTCGATCCGCGAAGTGAAATACAGGCAGCTGGAGGAGGGGATTCGCCGTATCGTTGCCGAGAGCAAGGCGCTGGGTGTAAGGAAGGAAGAATTGGCGAGTTTGATCGAACTATTTTACGGTGAGGAGCGCGAATGATGCGGGTGGTCGAATTCCGGCAATGCAGCGTAAGCAGCGGGGATTTTGCGCTGCGGGAGTTGAATTTCCATGTGGAGAGCGGATATATAACCGGTCTGATCGGTCCGAACGGAGCGGGCAAGACAACGCTCATTCGCTCGATTATGAACATGATTCGTCCGAAGGCGGGGGAGGTGCTTCTGTTCGGCCAATCGTACCGCGAGCATGAACGCGAGATTAAGCGGCGTATCGGATTCGTCTACGACGAAGATTTTTATTACAACCATCTTTCCATTCGGGAGATGAAAAAAATAATCGCGTCGTTTTATCCGACTTGGAACGATGCGGTCTTTCAACAGCATTTGCAGCAGTTCGGACTTCCCGAACGAAAAAAAATCCGCGATCTGTCGAAGGGGATGAAAACGAAATTTGCGCTGGCCGCCGCTTTGGCTCATGAACCTGAGCTGTTGATCATGGATGAGCCGACCTCGGGGCTCGATCCCGTATTCCGCAGGGAAATTTTATCGATTTTAAGCGCGTATATCCGCGACGGCAGCAAATCGGTTTTGTTTTCCACCCACATCAGCACGGACCTGGAGCGGATCGCGGATTACATCCTCTATATGGGGCGCGGGCGGCTGCAGTTTTGCGGAACGAAGGAGGAGCTGCTCGAATCGTACGTGCTCGTGAAAGGACCGCTCGCTCTGCTGCAAGCGGACCGATTTCCTTTCCAGGGCTTGCGGCAGACCGCACTCGGCTTCGAAGCGCTTCTCTCCAAGCAATACGTGTCCGCCGATACGTTCGAAAGTCCATTTATCGTGGAGAAGCCTTCTCTGGACGACATTATCGTTTACACGCAGGAGGGGAGCCGGAATGGTCCAGCTGCTTCTTAAAGATCTCCGCATTCAGAAGCGGTTTATCGGGTTGGGATTCGTTTTTGTCGGATTTGTCTTTTTCCTGCTCGGTGCTTTCGAAGGGCTGCCGATGTCGATCCCCGCGGCCATTTTCAGCCATTTTCTTATCGTGGTGGCAAGCAAGATGGACGAGAGAAACAACAACGGGCGCATGCTCGTGTCGTTCCCTTTGCGCAGAAAAGATATAGTCGCCTCGAAATACGCGGGAATATTCATGTTTATGGCGCTGGCGTTTTGTCTGACGGCGATATGGCGATTGCTGGCCGGTCTCGTTCTTCCGGAGGGAGAATTGCCTTGGTTCGATCTGAAATCGATGGCCGTCGCGATTGCGGTACTGCTCTTGTTTTACTCCATCTATTTCCCGCTGTTTTTCGCTTTCGGCTCCAAAATTTCGCAGGTGCTCGATTTTATCGTGATTTTTGCCGTCGGCGGAGCCGGCGTCCTCGCTCTCCGGATTATGGAATGGAGCGGTGCGAACGCCGGTGCATTTATCCGTACCGTTATGGAAGCAGAGCTTTCTATTATATTGCTGTGGGCGGTCGGCGGCTGCTTGACGCTGCTGATCGTATCTTGGAAGATGTCCGTTTACTTGTTCGAGCGAAAGAACGTTTAAGAAACGCGATCGGTTGGTGACCGTCCTTATTTGGACGGTTTTTATTTGTTTCCGTACAAAATCGGCATGGCGGCAAATGGGGACCAATGGACTATCAAAATAATGAGGTGCGCCATACCCGATTCATAACTGTACTGGCCCGCTACATAAGACTAATTGAGGGAATGTCAACACAATTTTTGTTTAAATATTTTTTGAGCGTCCATAGGACTTTGGTAATAAATGTCGAATTATCCCTGTAGTAAATCATACAAAAGGAGGTGAATAACTTTGATATGGAAAGCCAGGACCGGCGCGACGGTTTTGTTTTTCGCGCTGCTGCTGGTCTGTTCGGCAAGGGCAGCCTATGACGGATTAGCGCTTTCCGGCGGTCAAAGCTGGACGGCAACCGGCCCGGGTACCGTTGCGGCCATACCTGTCGAAGGCCCGGCAGGCGACATGCGATTCACTTACGATTATAACAACAGCGCGGTATGGAGCGGAAGCGAGTGGACGTACAGCACCATGTCCACGGTAACGGGGTCGGTTTACTACAAATGGAACTACAGCGGTATTCATGCATGGTTTATGGCATCAGCCAAGGTGATAGCTTACTCCCAAAAGCCCGACAATACGGAGCAAGTCGTCACGCTGTTTGACAGTGGGGTCGGCGGCGATTTTGCCGGTTCGGGTGCGTTCGTTCTTCCCGTATACGAGGGTCGTTCTTACGGTTTCCGCATTTCCGGCCGAAATTTCGATTCCAATCATTTTTTGCGGGGAACCCTGCTCGTTTCGAATGACATCCAGATCTCTCCGACCGTAACGGGAATGATGGGGAACAACGATTGGTACCGGTCGGACGTCCATTTGAATTGGAGCTCGAGCAGACCGATCCTGAGCCACACGGGCTGCGATCCTTCGACCCTAAGCACCGATACGGCCGGCGCTGTCTTTACTTGTACGGCGTTTACGTCGGAAGGGATGGGCTCCAAGTCGATAACGCTGAAACGGGATGCGACCCCGCCAACGATTAGCGGCAGCGTCGTAAGCGGAACGAATCTCAGGGGCTGGTATACTTCGCCGGTTTCGATCGCTTTCGAATGCGCGGACGCTATGTCCGGAGTAGCCGCTTGCGAACCGGGTGTCGTTATCCAGGACGAGGGCAGCAATATTAGCGTTACGGGAAGCGCCGCGGATAACGCGGGTAACGGTGCGGTTGCTAGCGTGACGGGTATTCGCGTGGACCGTACGGCTCCCGTAACGAGTGATGATGCGCCTGCGAGTCCGGTCAATCGCGATGTGACGGTAACGCTGACCGGAGCAGATTCTCTTTCCGGTGTCCTTTCCACCTATTATAGGGCCAACGGGTCGGAAACGCAGATTGGCAGCGCGATTACATTGGTATCCGAAGGATCGCATAGCCTTACGTATTGGAGCGAGGACGCGGCGGGAAACGTAGAGTCTCCTAGATCTGCGACGGTCGTCATCGATAAGACGAAGCCGGTCACAACGGACAATGCTCCATCGGGGATCGTATCGCAGGATGTATCGGTAACGTTATCGCCGACGGACAACTTTACAGGGACGATTACTACACACTACAAGATCGACGGCGGAGCGACTCAGACCGGCAGGTCCTTCACGGTTCAGCAGCAAGGGGCGCATCATATCGAGTATTGGAGCGTCGACCAGGCGGGCAATATCGAAGCGCCTCGCACCATCTCGTTTACGATCGATAAGACTCCGCCTGTCACAACGGATAATGCTCCGGCGTCTCCTGTCAACCAGGATGTGACGGTAACGTTCGTAACTTACGATTCGACTTCCGTGGTAATCGCGACCTATTATTCCGTTGACGGTTCGAATGCGCAGCTCGGCACCACGTTACAGCTTTCTTCCGAAGGGACTTATAGTCTCGTATATTGGAGCGTGGACGTGGTGGGGAATGCCGAGCAGCCGCACACCCGATCCATCACCATCGACAAGACGAAGCCGGTTACTACGGATAATGCTCCATTGGGCATCGTATCCCAAGATGTGTCGATAACGCTCTTGCCAAACGATGAACGCTCCGGGGTTGCCGTTACATTCTACAAAGTAAACGGCGGAGCTCAGCAAACCGGAACAACCGTCACGCTTCTGACGAGCGGAATCCATACCGTAGAGTATTGGAGCGCGGATCGTGCAGGCAATGTCGAGGAACCACAGTCAGTAACCGTAACGATCGATAAAATACCGCCGGCGACGACTGATGATGCGCCGACAGTTCCGTCCAATCAAGATGTGACGGTAATGTTGACCTCGCAGGACAACCAATCGGTAGAAGATATTGCAACCTACTATAGATTGAACGGCTCCGAGGCGCGGATCGGTCGTACGGTCGAGCTGACAACCGAAGGAATCCATACGCTGGAATACTGGAGCGTGGACTCGGCAGGGAATGCCGAACAGCCGCACACCATTTCGGTCATCATCGACAAAACGCCGCCGGTCACGACGGCTCGCTTGTCGCCCGACGGAACGTTGTTGCGTCTGCAAGGTCAAGACACCCTATCAGTTCTGACGGGCACCTATTACCGTATCGATGCCGGAATCATTCAAACCGGGAATTCCGTTCCGCTGGGTATGACCGGAATGCATACGATCGCGTATTGGAGCGAAGATGAGGCCGGTAATAGCGAGAGCCCGAGAACGATCTATTTCGTTGATATGGATGGCAACGGGAAAGTCGATATCGTCGATGTCGTAACGGCTGCCAACGCCAGGCTGGATGCGGACGGGGACGGTTCGTTCACCCGTGAAGATGTCCGCCTGTTTCTGCAATCCGTAACGGCGCTTCAACCGTAAATGGACTGTTCTTGAACCGGAGCCGCGGTCGCTCCGGTTTTTTCTTGATCCCTCACGGCCGCCGCAAACCAAAAAGAATGCAAAAAAACCAACAAAAAATCCATTGTCTCGTCCGTAGCGCGTAGCTTACTATGGAATAGTGATGAAAATGAGAATCACTATCATATCGGAGGGGACATACTTGCAACGATTGACAAAAGCTATTGCTTTGCTATGCGCCGTCGTAATCATGGGCTCGCTGCTGGCGGCCTGCGGAGCAAAGTCCGAAGCGCCAAAGAGCGAAGCCGGAGAAAATAAGGCTGCGGCGAGCGCGCCCAAAGAGACGGCTCCCGCTCAGCCGGCGACTCGGGTTATCAAAGATGCGAAAGGTCGGGACGTTACCATTCCGACGAAGCCGCAGCGAATCGTTTCGCACTATTTTCCTGCCGAGACGGCTGCGCTGGGCGTTAAGGCGGTCGGAACGAATTACGCCACGGCGACCCAGATTCTTTCCAAGGAACAGCTGGAGGGCGTAGAGGATATCGGTGGGCAGGGCGTGAACCCAAACCTGGAGAAGATATTGTCGCTGAATCCGGATTTGATTCTGGTGCCGGACTTCTTGGAACCGAACGGCGTGGAAGCATTGTCGAAAATCGCCCCGACCGTAGTCGTCAGCTACACGGTCGATCTTTTCACACGACTCAGGACGTTGGGCGACATTACGGGGAAAACGAAGGAAGCGGAAGAATGGATCGCCAAGTACAACAAGAAAGCGCAAGAGAAGAGGGACCAGCTTAAGCCTTATGTCAAACCGGGCGAAACGGCTACGGCGTTCGTCTTGTTCCAGGACAAAAAGCTGTACGTTTACGGAAACCAGCGGCTCGGCTCGACCATGTACGATGCGCTCGGATTCGTCCGTCCGGAAAAGGCGACCAAACTGTTCGAGAGCAATAAAGATGCGCTCTGGCAGACAATCTCGGAGGAGACCTTGCCGGACTATGCAGGCGATCGAATTTTTATCGTCGTAAACGACAGCAATCCCGACGTCAAGAAAGCGGCCGAACAATTCCTCGGCTCGCCCGTCTGGAAAAACCTCCCCGCGGTCAAAAACGGCAAAGCTTACGTAGTCGGCAATAAATGGTCGTTCTACGATCCGATTACGCTGGATTGGCTGTTGGATGAAATGCCTAAGCTGCTCATGAAATAAGGAACAACCCGATCAGGGGCATCCGAGGAAAAAGTTCACCGACCAAAGTAGGAGCTTGTCTATCCATGACAGGCTTCTTTTTTACGTTCCTATCGTTTATACTTTGTTGAGAACGATTTTCAATTACGGAGGCTTTTCGATGAACCATACTGACCAGCACCCGACGCCGTTTCCGTATAGGCCGCTCTTATTCCATCTGTCTGCCGTCCAGTTTACGAGCCTCCTTTCCGGCGCGCGCACCGACAAAATGCTGCTGAGCACTTATTGTCTGCTGACGACTATGAAAGGTCAAGGCACGATTTCGATCGACGGGGTGCGGCGTCCGCTCTTGCCGGGCCAATGCTTCGTGCTCGTCCCCGGCATGATCATCGAACTGGAGTCCGCCGAATCGAATGTTTTGGATGCCTATCGGGTTTATTTCGAAGCGGATACGCCGGGAGATTCGTCATGTACGAGAGGGACCGTAGAAGAGCTGCTTTGTACGGGAGAAGTCCGGTTTCAGCCTTTCTGGCGAATGGCCGAGTTTGTAGAGCAATTGTACCGGAACCGACATCATAATGGCGCGTTGGAATCATTCAAGTCGAACGTCCGCTTCCAGGAGATCGTCGCGAGCTTGCTGGAGCAAAACCGGCCCGGCGTGTCGCGGGAAGATGCGGCTCAGGCCGTAAACCGGACGATCGCGTACATGCACCGATCGTATCACGAAGAAATCTCGATCGAGCAAATGGCCCAGGATGCGGGGATCAGCCGCTGGCAGTATAATGCTTTGTTCAAATCGTTGACAGGTACGACCCCGATCGATTATTTGACCGAGCTGCGGATCAATCGCGCCAAAGCGCTTCTTGTAATGCCCGGCCAACAGTTGAAGGACATAGCCGCCAGAGCGGGCTTCCGGGACGAGTATTATTTCAGCCGCCGGTTCAAACAGACGGTCGGCATGTCTCCCAAGCATTACGCCCATAGCAATATGTCCGAGCCCCGCATTCTTACGCTGCAATATTTGGCCGAGGTGCTGTCGCTCGGGATCAAGCCGGTCGGAACGTACCAGGCATTGCTGGACCGGTTTCAAGCGGAGGCGGACGGCGTGCAAGGCATCGAGGAGCCGTTCGAAACGGAGACGATGCTGAAGCTGAAGCCCGATCTGATTATCCTGCCAAGTTTCATTCCGAGGCAGCAGTTCAAGCAATTCGCCAAAGTGGCGCCGGCTGTCCAATTCGATTGGTTCGACGACATTAATGACCGGCTAACGAAAATCGGCGAGCTGCTGGGCAGGCAGAAGGAAGCGAAACGTTGGATCGAGAGTTATGAAGCGAAGGCGGAACGGACAAGAGAGCTGCTTGCTTCGCATGTGCGGGCCGGGGAGACGGCAACGGCGTTCATTTATGACACTTCCCACCGCAAGCTGTTCGTATACGGGGCCCACAACTTCGGCTATACTTTGTACCGGGCGCTGCACTTCGCGCCTCCCGAGAAGGTCAAGTCGCTGATCGGGAAGCATAAAACGTTCCGTTGGACGGCGATCGAGCTGGAAGCGATCGGGGATTACGCGGGCGATCGCGTTTTTCTCGCGCTGCCATCGGACGAGCTGGCGCTGGAATGGGCCCGGAATATGCTGAACAGCAAGCTTTGGCGCAGTCTGCCGGCCGTACGGAACGGTCGCGCGTATATCGTGGAACACAAATGGGGCTTGTACGATCCGATCACGCTGGAAAGCCACTTGGATGAAATGGTCAGGCTGCTGGCCACATGAGAGCGAAAGGAGCTGCAAAAGGATCCAATACGATGAGTTCTCCGGTATTCGGACGGGCTCATCTTCATTTTGTTGGAAAAAACGCGGCTTAATAATAGCCGTTCTCGTATCCGCATTCCAGGGCAGTGCTTTCGACGGTCCTATCGATCTCGGCTTACAAGAACGTTTGGAAAAGAAGCGGATGGTTCGACAGATGAGGCGTTCCGCAGACGGAGGGCGTTTGCTACATCCTGACGGCCTTTGCCGGCGTTAGCGAGACCGCGATTCAGCAAATAGCGGAACCGGCGAATGTTATGGATCCCAATATCAATGTCGATAGCAAAATAACGGAAAACCGTTCCGCTATACCGCTGTTCACGATCATGATCACCCCGAATGGTTGTAATAACGGAAGCCTGCTCCGTTATATTCGGGAGTATAACGGAATACGGGACAATAAAGGAATACAGTTCCTCTATTACTGCAACGAACTGCCCCCCGTCATCAAAAGTCCTCCCAATTATTCTGTCTTAGTTTTAGTGGCGACCCAACGATTCTGCATTTTGCACAAGGAATTCACATCGGTTGATAGAACATTAGTTCGTATTATGGTACTATCAAAGGTAAGCGCAAGAAGACGTTTATACGTTTTTTTCGAAAAATTGCAGGAAAGCGATAAGATTTCGTTCCTTTCAACACATTTATAAGGTGAGGGGAAATAACCGCCGCGGAAGCCGGCAATGAAAGGATGAGGCATATCGATTTCGACGACCTGCTCGAAAGTATCCGGCAACAACGATACGAGAACGAAAGTATGAAGCATTTCAGAACCATGTGGCTCCCGAGAGCGGTACTTCGCATAGCCAAGCAAGAAGCGGACCGGATCGGCCGACGATTGAAATTCGGCGATTACGAAGAAATTGCGGACAGGGCGTTCGAGATCGTCCTGCGAAAATCCCCCCGCGACAAGGAAGGGGAAGCATATCGGGCCTGGATATGCCAGACGATCGCCTATGTAAGCAAAAACAAGCTGCGTCGAAAATATCCGATTCCGATCGATATGACGATGGTCGAAGCGTTGCTGAATAAGATGAAAGGGGACGTTCGCAGCGGTTTGAACGAGGTGCAGCTGGAAAAAATCGAAGAAGCGGTGCAACGTCTTCCGCATAATCAGCGAAAAGCGATCATACTGAGATATTGGAGAGGATATTCGTCAAAGGAGACGGCAGTGCATTTGAACTGCTCCGGCAATCAGGTCGATCAATGGGTGTACCGGGCAAGAAAAACTTTAGCGGAGACGCTGGCGTCGTATTTCCCCCAATACGATCTGTCGGTCCGAACGGCTGAAGATGAAACCGCGGAATCCGATGCCCGTAATGATAAAGAAAAAGGGTGCAGGAATCCGCAACCCCCGACCATCCTTGAAAGGGTCGGCCTGTACGGCAGCCCGAAACGACATGGAAAGACATACGCGCCGGATCGCATCGAACCTCCGCATGCACCGCTCTGCACGCTGGAAAGTCCGCCGCCATATTCGGTCTTGAAGTCGCAAAGGCCATTTTTCGGTACTTATCGAGAGCGCCAACAGCCGGAGAAACCGCTTAAGGAAAGGGCTCGAAGGGAAAGTCCGATTCAACGCTCGGAGAAGGTCGGTGAACGATACGATAATGGAAGGAAGGATGCGCTTGTTCGCAGTATATTATGACAAGAAGAGGCTCACGAAGCCGGGGACGGAATATGAGGCAAGAATGGATTTGCTGCGTCTGCAAGCGATGTTTCTTAATTTGCAGGTCCGGGAATGCGGCACGGGCGCGCGCCGGACCAGAATGATGAAATAAGTTACGGGTGAGAGCGCGGGTGCCGCCCGCCTCTTTTTTGTGCAATAAAACGATTTGATTTTATATGGATTTAGGATGCAAATCGATACTGCTACGACATTTTATGTCGTAGCAGCTCATTTATACTGGAGCTGTAACACGACAACCCTATAGAGAAACGAGGATTGGACCATGCCGAAAACGAAAAGGGGACGTGCCCTCTGGAATATGCCTTCGCGGGGAAGAGGGACATGCCCCGTTTGCGCCAATACCCGAATCAAGCTGCTGTATCCGCGCACAACATCGGGTGGAGAAGCCGTCAAAGTGTGCAAACGCTGCTCGGGAGCCCCGCAGGACAAAGTAGACGCCGTTAGCGGCTGACATGCAAGGAGCTGCGACCCCCGTTCCTTGCCAGGAACGGGACGTTTTGTTTTCAAGAAGGACTTGCCTATTCGCGGTTGCAAATGTTGTAATAGTTCTTGCACAAGGTGATGGCATGCATTCCGGTCGAGAGGAGCTGTTCCAGGCATGAGCAATATGCACCGGATCCGGTGGTTCGACCAGCAAATCCGCGAGGGGAACTATCCGAACAGCAGCCGGCTTGCGGAGCAATTCGAGATTTCAAGAAGGCAAGCCCAGCGGGATATCGAATATTTGGAATATTCTTTGCGCGCGCCGCTGCAATATATCGCCCAAAAACGAGGCTACGGCTACGAGGACAAAACGTACGTGCTGCCTCTGCTATATATGACGGAAGAAGAGAAGAAGGTGCTAAAGTTTCTCGCGTTTCGTTACCGGCAATACGATTACGAGAATGCGCCGGTCGTCACTCGCATCGCTCATCTGCTCGATCGGTTTACCGATGAGGAGGATTCCGATAGCTGCGGACGCTTGCCCGTTTTCGAAGCGAATCCGCTGCTGCTACAAAACTTCGAGCTGTTGACCCGGGCAATCCGCGAACGACGCGTTGTCCACATCGCCTACAACGATCAGGCGGAAACGGCCCGGCTGCGAATATGGCCGCTTAGGCTCGTTTCGCGCTATAATGCCGACTATGTCGTCTCCTATTGCGAGCGGCAGCGTAAGGAACTCGTATTGCGGTTGGACGGGATCGGACAGGCGGCCGTTACGGAGGAAACGTTCGAGTATACGGCCGTCGAGGCGGCGGAAGAGAATAAGGCGTCCGGAAAAAAACCGTTCGTGGCCAAAGTATTGTTGGCTGAGCCCTGCAAAGGCGCGTCGTGGAACGGATTTCCGATACGCCCCGTCGATGGGCTGGTGTATGCGGTCGAGTTTTATGATGCCGACTCGTTCCTCCAGCATCTGCTCGTGTCGGAATGGAGGAGGCTGCTGGCGCCGAAATGGCTGCAAGAGAGGCTGAGCGTCAAGTGCCGAAGCGCGCTGGACCGGCTGAACACGAACGAATCGGAGGAGTGAACGATGTCGGGTGCAATGCTGCAAATCTCGATGAAGCGGGAATCGAAGTCGTTTACCGACAGTCTGCATGCGATTTTGACCGCGGCAGGATTGTTTGAAGGTCCGAAATATAGACTGTCCGGATTGAGCGGCATGGCGTTCAAATGCTCCGTCCACAAGCGGCTGCTGCCGATGTCCGTCTCGGCGTACGGGCAGTGGGGCACGGAGCATCGGCCGGCCGTCGATAATCTGGGCGTTTTTACGGAAACGGACGGAGGGCGGGTCAGACATCCGACATTCCGCTATTACCGGCAGGAAGCGCTGCGATCGGTGAAGCGCAGTTTGGACCGGGGGCTTGGCGTCGTGTACTGGCTTCCGGAATTCGGAGTCATTCACGGCTACGATGACGAGGATGGCGTATTGTTCATTCAGGACGGACGTTCGGCGGAAAGTCAGATCGTGCTGTACGATAATTTCGGAATTAACAGCACGCCGTTCTGGTATGTCCAGCTATTCGGCGATCGGGTCCAGATCGACCTGCGCGACAGAGTACTCGAATCGCTGAGAATGGCGGTCTGCGACTGGGATACTCCGCACAAAACGCTGCCGGACACGGAGATGGCTTCGGGCAAGCTTGCTTACGCCTATTTGATCGACGGGTTGGAAAAAGGCGAATACGACGAGCGTGGAGCCGTTTATATATTGAATTCCTATCTGTACGCGCGAAATGAGATTGAGAGCTACTTGCAAGATGTAGGGGGAACGCTGCCCCGATTGAACGAGGCGGCCGTTCTATATGGCGAGCTAGTCCGGCTCGTTTCTCCGATTCCCGGCTTCATGGAGGACCGGGACGGTTCCGTGCGTATCAAGCGGAGCGGAATTGAAGAGCTGTGCGGCATATTGAGAACGGCCGAACGGTTGGAGGGAGAGGCGGTCGAACGGTTCCGGAGCATTTCCACCGGATTTCCGGACCGGAAACGTTCGACCTTGCCGAGATGGGGCGTTCATTCGCCGAGGTAAGAAGGGAGTGATGGCGGATGGGGACAAAGGTTTTGACCGGCTTGAGGATGACCATTGAGGCGAAATCTTATACGGACGCCCTGCACGGGATTTTGTCGCACAAAGGGTGGATGTCCTGGTCCAAGCCGATGCTGTCGGGCCTTACGGCGACGGCATTCCGCTTTGTGGTGAGCCGGAGGCTGACTTCGGAATCTCCGACGGCGTATAACTGGGTCGCGGAAAACTTTTTGGCCGCCGATTTTATCGGGATTACGTCTTCCCAGCAGGCCGGCTTCAGCTTTGACGCTACATTTCCCATGTATCGGGAACATGCGGTTTCCGTCATTAAGGATTCGATAGATCGCGGAATCGGGGCTGTCATATGGAAAGACGGTTTCGTCATCGCGACCGGCTATAATGACGAGAGCGGGCATTTGTACTACTCCGACGGGAGTAGCGACGGGTATAAATCGTTGGAATATGCCGAGTTCGGGCTCAACGAATCGCCATACTGGTATTACCAGGTGCTGGAAGACCGCATCGAGTTGGACGAGCGCGAAATGATGAAGGAATCGTTGCTTCAAGCCGTTTACAAATGGGAGTCGCACGATCTCATGCTCCCGGAGACGGAGTACGCTTGCGGACGCAACGCCTATGAGGCTCTGATTCAAGCGTTCCGGTCTGGCGAATACGATTCGGAAGGAGCTTGGGGAGTGCTGCAGTGTTATGCCGCGGCGAAACGCCAGCTCGGGCTGTATGCCGGTATAATCCGCAGCCGTTGGCAGGAAAGCGGAGAGATCGCCGAACGATATTCCCGGGTTGCGCGCTTGTTCCGATTGATGCTGGAGTCGGACGGGCATACGTCGTCCCTCGTTCCATTGCTCATTCAAGCGCAGCAAGCCGAGGAGCGGGCTATTCGAGGGATCAAGCGGTTGATGCGGGAAACGATCGATAACCGTTACGGCGACATTTCTTTGAGGTGAAGGACCCGATCCGTAAAATGGAGCGGGTCCTCTTTGATTGCAAATAGTGCCGGTTCAGCCTTTTATTTGCAAGGATCACGCACTACTGAGCCCCGTCTGCGTCCAATGCGATAAACTTGGCTTTGCCTTTTTTCTCCAGCCAGGCATCGAAGCGGGTGAGACCGGGATACAGCCTTCTCTTGCAAGTTCCTGTGCCGCACGGCTCGACTAATCGCGTGTGAAGGCGCGTACGTTCCAGCCGTCCCGCAGCAGATGCCGGGCTGCCGATCCTCCTTGCTGGCCGGTTGCTCCCAACACCAGAATCGTTTTATTTCGTGCGCTCATTTTGTCGTTCCTCCCATGATCGATAGGTCGAGCGGACGCAAGCTTGATGAATAGCTTCGCGGTTGCCCTATCACGAGCATAAGTCAAATGCTATACTTGCATAAGAGCGCACTTCATTTATATATGCTTTATTCCTGCAGACCAGCTTACGAATAGTAAGGAGGGGTTTTGAATTTGGAGCATAACGCGGAGTTTCCCTGCTACGGACCGATCAGCGCGGCGATCCAAGTAATCGGCGGCAAATGGTCATATTTCGTCATAGCCCAGCTGTGTCGAGGATCACAGCGGTTTAATCAGCTGCGGAGAAACTTGAGCGGCGTCAGCATCAAATCGCTGACGGACACGCTGCGCCACCTGGAGCAATGGGGGATTCTGAACCGCCAAGTTTTTCCGACAGTTCCGGTCAGCGTGGAATATTCTCTTACGGAGAGCGGCAAGGAATACGGCGAAATTTTGCTGAAAATGCGCCATTGGGGAGAGAAATGGAACGCGAAACCGTTGCAGCAAGCAGGCGACCATTAGTACGGGGCGACGATAGGCATATGGAAAGCTCAACACACTTCATGATTCCATCCGGACCAAAAGTATGGTAGACTGAATACGAACTCATGTTCTGTTTATGGATGAAGGAAGGTGTAAGTATGGAGACGACCTTGGTTACCGAAATAGACGAGGTGATTGCCTATATTCATCAAAACATCTATGAACCGCTTCCGCTTGCCCGGCTGGCCAGACATGTAGCCTACAGTCCGTATCATTTCACGCGCATTTTCAAGGAAAGAATCGGCCTCTCGCCCTTATATTACGTATCTGCCCTCCGACTGCAGAAGGCTAAAGATTTGCTGCTGAGCACGAATTTGAGTATTCGCGATATCGGACTGGAGATCGGACAGCAAAGCCTGGGAACCTTTACGACCCGGTTTACCGAACGGGTAGGCATGACGCCGTCCCAATTTCGAAACTCGACGATACAAGCGGACCATTATTTCCGTTCGCTGCAGCAACTTGACGATTGGCGTACATCACTCCCCGTGTTCCATCAGCATGGCCGATTACATGGAACGATCCATGCGACGAGTCCTTTCGAGGGCGTCATCCTGATCGGATTATTTGCCAAGCCGATACCGGAAGGCCTCCCCTTGTACGGAACGCTGTTATCTTCATTGGGCGATTTTTGCTTTACCGGCGTCAAACCGGGCACCTATTACTTGATGGCTACCTCGGTATCATGGGAAATGCAGGCGATCGACATCCTGCTCCCGAAGACGACGCTGCGCACCCGCTCGAGAGAACCGATAGTTGTTAAACCGTTTACTCCCGTCCCGCATCAGGAAGTGATGCTTTACCCTCCGCGTCAAGACGATCCTCCCATCCTGATATCGCTTCCCCTGTTGATGAACAATTTTCTCAACCGGGTTACGCGTCAGAACGCGCGTTAGCGTGAAGCTGCCAAATAAGGAGGTAGAAACGAAAGTAAAACTGGGTAACCATTTATTGAGAAGGGTGAGAACATGATGACTGCTAGCGGCTTCGCGTGACGGCAACAGACGTGTTGGCAAGTTGAGCCCGGAGAGAACACGCTCCCTTGTTTTGGAAAACGATTATGCGAAAATCCACGGGTGCGGAATATGGACGTCTATTGAATCTGGTTTATATAATAAGTGATATGGTAATTTTTTTGTCATTTTTGTATACTCTATATATACCAGATTCTTTAGGCGCTACGCACATTCCAATCAAGCTTATAGGAGCAAGCCAGATGGCCAAACCGGATCGCAATACGTTTCAGAATCGATTGAACGAAATGATGAACTCCATCCGTCAAAACATACTGAAGGGAGTTTACAAGCCCGGCGATTTTTTGCCCGCGGAAACGGCATTGGCGGACCAATTTCTGCTGAGTAAAAACTCCGTGCGCCTCGTATTGGAGAAGCTGGTGGATGACGGCCTTATTCTCAAAATTCCCCGAGTCGGTACCCAAGTAGCCTCGCGGCCGCAGCAAACGGTAGTCCGCTTCGGCGTGTACCCGTCCCTGTACGAGGAAGCGAATATTGGACAGCTCATCGCACGGTTTCAGGAGGAGCATCCCCATATACGGATCGAGCCGTTGAAGCTGCCCTACTTTCAAGCGGAAAGCGTCAAGCAGCTGCTGCAATCCGGAATCGTCGACGTCATTACATTGAACCACATCGACTATGCACATTTCCGCGAAAACGATAACCTGCACGTGCTCGAGCACTATCCCGAGCCGCAAGAAGTTTATCCTTTCCTGAACGATTTATTCGCGACCGAAGAGGGGACGGTAGCGGTCAGGCCGTTTATTTTTTCACCGGTCATCCTTTGCTACAATAAGGAGCATTTCCGGCAGCGCCGTCTGTTCGAGCCGGACAGCAGCTGGGATTGGCACGATTTGCGCGATGCGTTGACCAAAGTCTCTTCTCCGGACCGGTTCGGCCTGTTTTTCCACTTGTCCTCGTATACCCGTTGGCCGATTTTCTTCCTCCAGAACCGGGCGGAATTCCGGCGGGACGAGAACGGCCGCCTGTCGATCGAGGATCCGGACATGCTGGGCTTGCTGCGGTTCATACGCGAGCTCATTCACGAAGACGGCCTCTTCCCGCTTGTGATGTCATTCGGAGAGCATGACGCCGAGAAGCTGTTCAAGCAGCAGAAGGTTTCGGTCATTCTTACGACCTATTACCGGCTGAATCAATTGATCGACGCCGATTTCCCGTTCGATATCGCTCAGCTTCCGAAGTCCCGCACCCACGATACGCAGCTTCTGACCACCGGTATCGCCGTAGGGTCGATGTCCGCCCGGAAGGATGAAGCAAGATGCTTCGCGGATTATTTGTTGTCCGAGCCAAGCCAATCATTCATCCGACGCCATTCGTTCAGTCTGCCTGCGAATAAATGGATAACGGAGTCGGCCCAGCCCGAGTTGCCTAATAAGCCCGCCCGTTTGGAGCTGCACAGGGAATTGATTCCACACTATGCGACTCAGGATCGGCTAAAGCTGACTTTTGACGAGATACAACTGTTGGGCGGGTGCTTGGGGCAATATTTCTCCCGATTGGTTGACGAAGACGGTCTGATTCGTTTGTTCAATAAACAGTTGAAACCTTAAGGGGCGCCGAGCCTCAAACATGCATACGATACAAGAACAAGAAGCCCGGGTGACGGTTAAGGTCGCCTGGGCTATTTGTAGGTTCGATTACAAACAAAATGCGCATCAGCACCCATAAACATGCGGAGGCGACGATACTTTTCTCTTGTCTCTATTCAACTACAAAAAACCAATTGACCGAAAAAAAATAATTATGCTATTATTTAATCGGGAATTTATATACTACATATGAACCACAAATATCGCTGAAGTGGAGCACAAGGAGGAGAAGCCGATGAAGGTAGCAGTATTTTCGGCCGAGCCGCTCGATTATGAAGCGGTCGGTGGAATGAAAGCGTTCTCGATGGAGCAGTTGGACAGCGAGAGCTTGGAGCTATACGGAGCCGTTATGCTGATAGGTACGCCAAGGCTCGAAGAGGAGACGTTTCTGTCGCATGAGAATGTTCGCAGGCTGTGGAACTATGTGGAATCGGGTGGAAAGCTTTATGCGGAATTGATCGGCGCGTTCGATTTTCCAAGCTCCAGGCTGTTCGGATGGAAGCAGGATTTTCCCAGAAACCGCAGGACGATGGAGAAATTGCGAGTGTGCGAAGCAAAGGAAGGGGTGCCTGCCGGCTCGCTGCTCGAGTGGGAAGGATGCATGGCGGCCGGATTCCCGATCTATACCGAGAGATGGCTGGAATACGGACCTTATCGTCAAACTCATATCGCGGACATCCGCGGCGAGCAAGCACATCCCGGATTGTTCATCAGAGAGCTTGGACAAGGCTTATGCGTCTATGCGGCGTTCTCGCTGCTGTCTGTGCGCAGCAAAAGAGCGCTGAGACCTTACGGGCGATAGGCGCTCGTGATCTCGGCTTTGTCGGAGCAGACCGGCATCCCGTTTCGCATGTGGGGTCAGGAAATTGCGGCAAGCGGCGAGACCGAGCCGGCCAAAGCCGTCGCGGCAAGCGTGGACTGGTTCGCGAATTCCGGCATGCTCCCTGAACGGGACGGCTCGGCGGGCCTTTACGAAAATATTCACTCCGTTACGGCCGCCTTGTCGCGAGACCGCAGGCCGGATTGCCATGCTCACGCCGCGCTGTTTTTTCATCTATACGGCAAATATAGCGGCGACGAATACGGGGAGAAGGTTTCCCGCAATTTGATGGAGTACTTGTTCGCTAACGGCTATCAGGAAACTTCGCCGGAATCGCCGTCCTACGGCTTTTTCAAGTGGTACGATTTCCCGGCGGAGCAGCCCGATCAGATGTTCACGGACGATAACGCGTGGGTATGCTTCGTGCTGCTCTATTTGTATCGCAAGACAGGAGTGGAGGAGTACGGAAGGCGCGGGCTGATGACGGCACAGGCGCTTCTTGCGACGCAAAATCCCGATACCGGTCTGCGGCCGAACGTATTGACGGGCTCGCAGCTTGCGGCTATCGGGCGCGAGCGCGCTTCGCGGGAGCTGCCGCCGAGTATGAACCCGCACTTCGAGAGCATCGCCCATGCCGCTTTCATTCAAGCCTACTTGGTTACGGGAGAGCGGGACTATTTGGATACCGCCTTGAAAGGCGCGTTATACTTGCTCGCGCACGACCGGGAGCTGCGCTTTATGTACAGCCGGACTTCCGGGCTCAATAGGCTCGTCCTGCCGCTCGGCTTTTTGGCAAAGCATGACCGTACCGGCGAGATTGCTGCAGGCTTGGAACGGATTACCGCCTACTTGCTGTCGCACAAGCATGCGGCCGGAGGAATCCAGGAAGCGGACAATCCGGACCCGAATCGGTTCGGGAAAGAGGATGCAGGCGTATTCCTGTTCAATGGCGAAGGCATCGCCGACCAGCTGTATACGAACAATTTCTTGCTGATGAACAGTTGGGAAGCATGGAAGGCGACAGGCGACAAGAAATACGCGGAGCTGTATCGTTCCTTGTCGGAGTTTATGTGCAGAATCCAGATCCGCAGCTCGGACCAGCGGTTTAACGGGGGATGGATGAGGGCTTACGATATGGATCGCGACGAATATTTCGGCAACAACGGAGACACGGGCTGGGGGCCTTATTGCATCGAGAGCGGCTGGACGAGCGCAATCGCTTCGGCGGGGCTGCTGCTGGGTCTCATGAACGAGAGCTTGTTCGATTAGAACCTGCAAGCCAATCCGACGAAGGAGTGAGTTCGTCGCGTCCGAACGCATTGCAACGCGAATAAGCGGCGGGGCTTGGTAGGAAGAAGCCCGCCGCGAATCGGAAGAGGCTGCCGCGTGGGAGCCCTTCAGAAATTACAGTCCTTTTCCGCCGACAGGCGTCAGCTTGATGGATTCGACCCCTGCTATTAACGGCATAGCGCGTTGTATAGCTGCTTTTGTTTCTTCTTTGGCAAGGGAGGCCTCTTGTGCTTCGGAATGGCTCCATACTTCTGTTACCCAAACGGCGTCAGGCTCGGTATCCGAAATATTGACGATATACAGCTCGCATTCCTTGACCGGCTGCTCGGAGGCCGCGCCTTCCAAAAGGATGTTCACCAAATTGTCTCTCTGACCGGATTTGGCCGTGAATTTCACATACATTCCGATTCTGCTCATAGAATCACCTCATACTAGTATTGGACAAACACGCAATCGTGGAACTGATGTATAGAATTATATTTAACTTTGAAAACTTCGTATTGTAGAAACGCGACATTTATCTTATAAGTATTCTACAGATTATCTTAAGATATTTTTAACGTTTCGTTTCTTATTGCTTAAGTGTTCTCCGTTATAGTAGTTTTTGCGGTCGCTGCTGCGGCAAGCAGAACGTTCAAAAACGGAGGCTTCATGATGATAGAAGTTCAGGCTGTCAGCCATCAATTCGCAATCGGCAAAAAGGGAAGGGAACGGATCGTCCCCGTCCTTCATCATATCGACATGCACGTAAAGCAAGGAGAAATTGTGGCGATCGTCGGGCGGAGCGGCTCGGGGAAATCGACGCTGCTCAATCTTATTTCCGGATACATCCGGCCCACTATCGGCGATATCCGGGTCGGGGGGCGGACGGTAACGAAGTTTAGCGAAGGACAGTGGGCGGATTTTCGGCTGGAGCATTTCGGCTTCATATTCCAAAGCTTCCAGCTCATTCCGAGCATGACCGCCTTCGAGAACGTCGAGCTGCCGCTTGTGCTGAAAGGAGTCGGACTGGCTCAGCGGAGGAAGCGGGTAAACGATTTGCTCGAGCGGGTCGGCTTGTCCGATTGCGCCGGCCATTATCCGGGCGAGTTGTCGGGCGGACAGCAGCAGCGCGTATCGGTCGCCCGCGCGCTCGTCTTGAACCCGCCCGTCGTGCTGGCGGACGAGCCCACCGGAAGTCTGGACAGCGACAACGAGCGTCAGCTGCTTGCGCTCATCGGGGAGCTGAACCGGGAGCAGGGCATTACTTTCCTTATGATTACGCATGACGAACAAGTCGCCGAGGTTGCCCATCGCACCGTTCTGCTTCAGGACGGCCGGATTCGTCCGCGGCCGCATGGCAGCGGGTTTCTATCGAACGGTATCGGTCAGGCCGATTCGCCGGCTGTGTGGCAAGCAAGCTTGAACGATGAGGAGAGCAGACGATGAAATGGAAAGATCAGGTCCGGTTCGTCCGGCAAAATATGAAAAAGAACAAATCGCGGCTGTTCATGACCGTGCTCGCTACCGCGATGGGGTGCGCTTTTCTGATCGTGCTCGCATCCGTAGGCTTCGGCTTGCAGCAGAGCATTGTCGATAAAATTACCGGCGATCGGCTTGTGACGGCAGTCGATGTATGGGGCAAGGAAACGAACGGCAAAACACTCAGCGTGTTGAACTCCGAGGACATCGCATACTTGCGCTCGGTCGAGCATGTCAAGGCGGTAACGTATCGCAATTTCGTACAGCAACATTTGAAGCCGACCGTTGACGGGACGGTCGTATCGGGTGGCGCAACGATAGCGGTCGATTTCGAAGCCGAGACGAAAGCGGGCTTTGGCCTCAGCGAGGGTAGGCTGCCCCGCACTGCCGACGAAATCGTGATCGGCTACCATGTTCGGGAAACAGAACCGGATAGCGACGAAACCGGGCAGGTGTCTGCCGCGACTGCGCAAGCGAAGCGGCAGACCGCCCCGGCCAAGGAGTGGATCGGCAAGAGCATGCAGTTGGAGGTTGTTCAGCGCGTGAACGGCGTCGAACAGAAGACGCCGCTGACCGCGACCGTAGTCGGCGTCGCCAAGAAGCCGTCGCGCGAGTGGAACAAGGACAACAATATTTACATCGACGAGGGGCTGCTGCAGCGCATCGAGTCCATCACCGGTACGCGGCTCGGAGCCGTATTCCCGCAGAACGCCTCCAAAGAGGAGCCGGGCAAGGGGATGCCAAAGCCTCTGAACGAGCCGCGGCCATACAACGGAGTGCAGGCGATTGCCGACAATGGCCAAAATGTGAAGGCGATCGGCGAGCAAATTCGTTCGGCAGGTTATTTGAACCATTCGATCGCAAATGAGCTGGAGCAGGTCAATATGGTGTTTCTGATCATGAAGATCGGCCTCGTCTTCGTCGGTACGATCGCCGTTCTGATCGCGTCGATCGGCATTTTCAACACGATGACGATGGCGGTGACCGAGCGGGCCCAGGACATCGGGATTATGAAGGCGATCGGCGCGCATCCGTCGACAATTCGCCGCATTTTCCTGCTCGAGAGCGGATTCATCGGCCTGCTCGGGGCAATCATCGGCATTGTCGTCTCCTATGCGCTCTCGATTGCGGTAAATGCAGCGCTGCCTATGCTTATTCAATCCTTTCTGAATGAACAGGTACCCGGCGACTTCCGCTTCTCGCTTATTCCGCCGCTATTGGCAGTGTTGGCCGCTGTCATCTCGCTGGGAGTCGCCGTTCTGTCCGGAGCCCGTCCGGCGAAGCGGGCGACCCAGGTCGACGTGCTTCGGGCGTTACGCCGTGATGTGTAAGCTTGTGCATACCGTTTCCGGTTCTACGCCGGGAACGGTTTTTTTCTTGACTCAGAAATGGGGATTGGAGCAACTTCAGTTTTTTTCCCGAACGGTTTTTGTTAGAAATGTGGACCGAAAAGCAGTATTCGGTTCAGGGACTGCTGTGTAGCTACATAGTCGCCGATATGTATCCGGGCTTCATTGGCCATCAAGCCGCTTCAACCACGGTTCTTCGGGAATGAAAGGAAAGTCTGCCCGATGAACGTGTAAACGGTTTAAAGGAAAACGCAAAAATGTCCATTCCGGCGGCAGAACCCTATTTGGTACAATCGAGCTAGGCGTTCCGGCGTCGTTGTCGCGGCGCCGGAGGAACGCAGTCAGATCCGATGTTTTTTATGAAAACGGTATCATTACCGCAAACAATGTGATGGATCGGAGGAATGGCCATGACCGTCAAATTGCTGCTGGCCGACGATGAATTGATTATTCGCGACGGCATCCGGAACAAGATGGATTGGTCCGGCATGGGGATCGAGCTGGTCGGGGCGGCCGAGAACGGCAAAGTTGCGCTCGACATGCTGAAGAACGGGCCGGTCGACATCCTGCTTACCGATATTCACATGCCGTACATGGACGGCATTCAGCTGTGCCGGGAGGCGCGCAAGCTTCACCCCAATATCAAGATTGTGGTGCTGTCCGGCTACGAGGAATTCGAGTTCGCCCAGCAGGCGCTAGAGTTTTCCGCCATGAAGTATATGCTGAAGCCGTTTACGAGCAGGGAGCTGGAGCAGATTGTGCTCCAGGCGAAGCAGGAGGTCACCGGACACCGGCGGGCCGAATCGACGCTCCAGCTGACTATGAAGCGTCTGCAGGAAAGCTTCCCGCTTCTGCGCGAGAAAGTGCTGACCCGGCTGGTGGAAGGGCGCATGAACGAGCGGGAGGCGAGACAGAAGCTGGAATCGCTTGAGATCGCCTTGACCGGCGAACGGTTTGCGGTATGGGTCGTCGAGCCGGAAGCGGACACGATCCCATCCGCCGACGCGCAGAACGGCGTGGATGCCGGAGAGCTGCTGCTGCTTATGCTGCGGGACGAAATCGAAGCCTTTATGCGCAACCGGAGGCGGGCTCTGGTGTTCAGCGGCCTGAACGCCAATATTGTGTGCATTGTCGAAGGGGACGACGGGGAACAGACCCATTTGTTCGATTTGCCGGAAAGCTTGAAATCGCACGTATTCGCGAGTCTGGACATGCCGGTTTCCATCGGCCTGGGAGGCGTCAAGCACGGTCTGGAGGGCATAGCCGGATCATACCGGGAAGCGTTGGAGGCGCTCGAGTACCGCTTTCTGATCGGGGATAACAGCGTCATACCGGTCGACTACATCAATTTCGAAGACGAGCCGGACCGGGTGACGATCTCCGAGAAGCATATCGAGAAGCTGACGACAGCCGTCAGGCTCGGCAACAAGGCGGGCATCCGCGGCGAGCTGGACGCGGTATTCGCCGCCATTCGCGGCAGCGCCGGACTGCCTATCTCCGACATCAAGCTGTACATGAAGGAATTTCTGGCCGTCGCCCTCCGGCAGCTGCTGCAATCCGGCGTGCGCCTCAAAGAAATATACGGCAAAGAGTTCGATCCGTATTCCGCGGTCGACCATTACCGGACGATGGACGACATGCAGCGGGGCCTGCGGACGATGTTCGCGGAAATTTCCGATTTCGTGCGCGACAAGAGGGGCAACAAGACGCGCTCCGTCATCCAGCGGGCAGTCGAATACATAGACGTCCATTACCGGATCGAGGACCTGTCCATTAACCGGTTAAGCGAGGAGCTGCAGATGAATACGTCCTATTTCAGCCGGCTCTTCAAGCAGGAGATGGGCTGCACCTTCACGGAATACTTGACCCGGACGCGCATCGAGAAAGCCAAGCACCTGCTGCGCGGCACGACGATGAGGGTATCGGAGATCACCTTCGAGGTCGGCATGAAGGACCCGTTTTATTTCAGTACTTTGTTTAAAAAGGTGACCGGCGTCAATCCGACCGAGTACCGGGAGCAATGAACATGAGCAAGGACAATTGGTTCGTCCGCTGGCTGGGCACCCGCATCTTTTTTCGCATCTTTTTGATGACAGCCGTAATGGTCACGTTCGCCCTGACGGTCGGAGCCTACTTCTCTTTGTCGCTGTTTACGGAGAAGATGGAGCAGAAAGGGACGGAGAATATCCGCAACATTTTGGAGCAGACGAACAAGCTGATCGATTCCCGCATGGATATGCTGCTGCGCATCTCGAACCTGATTCTGAACGATCCGGCGATCGGCGAGCTGGCTTCGGAGCGCCTTCTCCAGGACGACCGCGACAAGGAGCGCATGCGGGGCGCCATCGGCAAATATATCGAGTCCGACCCGGGCATCGTCTCCGTGTTTTTGTTGAACAAAGAAAGGGAGCTGTTCATTCCTTCGGACGATTTCCGTTCGGACGCCGAAGATGCCGAGGAAACGAAGCGGCGATATTTAAGCTTCTCGAACAACCGGTACTCCAAAGGCTTGACCTGGGTGCCTACGCACCGGATCGATTACGGGAGCGAGAGCCATAACGGCGAGAACGTGCTCAAGCTGACGCGGGAAATATTCGATTCCGCCGCCGGCGCCTACCGCGGAACCGTAGTCGTCAATATCGCCGAGGAAAGCGTTTACCGGTATCTGAAAAACGTCGACGTACCGGCCGGCACCATCTTCCACGTGATCGACAAAAACGGCATCGTCATCTCCGGAACGGAGCGCAGCGGGGTCGGCAAGTTCGAGTACAGCTACACGTATATGCAGGCCGTGCTGCAAAAGGAAGGAAGCTTCGTCCGGGACTACCGGAGCATCCCTTACTTGTTCGTATTCAACAAGCTGGAGAGCGTGGACTGGGTCATCATCGGCGCGATTCCGGTCAGCGAGCTGCTGAGCGACCGCGACCGAATCATGAGGGGGCTCGGCGTTATTCTGCTGCTGGTGCTGGCGGTGTCGCTCGTCGGCTCGCTCGGCATCGCGTATTCGATATCCCGTCCGATCAAACGGCTGGCGGAAGTCATGCGCAAAGTCCGCTCCGGCTTCTTCGACGTCAAGGCGGAGATTCGCTCGCGCGACGAGATCGGCATGCTGGGGGAAAGCTTCAACGAGATGATCGCCCGTACGAACGAGCTGCTGCACCGGCTGCAGGAAAGCCACTACAAGGAAAAAAACGCCGAAATCCGCGCCCTGCAAGCGCAGATCAACCCCCATTTTTTGTACAATACCCTCGCTTCGGTCGTCTGGCTGGCCGAAAACCGCGATTACGACAAAATTACGGATCTAGTCTCCAAGCTCGGCCGATATTACCGGCAAAGCTTGTCGCGCGGCATGGACGTCGTCACCGTCAGGCACGAGTTGGAGCATATCGGCAATTATTTGGCCATCGAGCAGATCCGGTACGGGACGAAATTCGCCTACGATATCAGCGTCGAGCCGGCCGTGTACGCCCATAAATGCCTGAAGCTGCTGCTTCAGCCGCTGGTGGAGAACGCCATTCATCACGGGATCATGAACAAGGAGGGCAACGGCTGGATCCGGGTTGACGGCTGGAAGGAGGGCGACGATATCGTGCTCCGGGTCATCGACAACGGCGGCGGGATCTCCCGGGAGCGTCTGGACGAGATTAACTGCTGCTTCCGCTCCGGGCGGTCGTTGGAGCTGGCTCATTCCTACGGCATCAAAAACGTGAACGAACGGCTCCAGCTCGTGTACGGTCCGGCCTTCGGGTTGTTCTACTCCTCCGAGGAGGGGATGGGCACAACCGTGCTGATCCGCTTCCCCGCACGCTATGAGTAAGCGCTATCACACTTGTAAACAAATTCAAGGAGAAGTAAACAGCTTCAATTCCAAACCGCTTCCCGGTGCGATAGGCTGGAAACAGCCGGGAGTCAGCGCATTCCGGCAAATTCGGGGGCAACACCAATACGGGAGGTATTCCATGTGAGTAAGGGGCAGATGTTGAAAAAGCCGGCAGCGGTTATGCTGGCATCCATGCTGGCGGTAACGGCGGCGGCATGTTCATCGGGCTCGTCGGGAGCCGACGGGGGCAAAGAGAGCAAGCTGGAGACGAATAAGCCGAAAGACCCGATCACGCTCGTCATCAAGCATACCACTTACGATACGTTCGATCAGGACTTGGCGCCGGCGATCAAGAAGTACCAGGAGAAAAACCCGCACGTGACGGTCAAGGTGGACATGGTCAAGCCGAATCAAGGGGAGAACATCATTACCGCCAATACCGCCCTGTTCGCTTCCGGCGAGCAGATCGACATTCTTCGCGTAAGCCCCAACGTAGGCGCCGGGGAATACGCGGCCAGAGGCTGGGTCGCCCCGCTGGACGAATACATCAAGAAGACCGGCGTGGACATGACCAAATATTACCCGTCCCTGCAAAGCCGCGGCGTATACGGGGGTAAGCGCTATGCCTTGCCGTGGATTCACTCGCAATTCATGATTTTTTACAATAAGGACTTGTTTCAAAAATTCGGCATCCCGGAGCCGAAGACGAACTGGACGTACGAGGATATGCTCAATGCCGGCCGCAAGCTGGTCGAGAACAAGGTGCACGCCTTCGAGGCTTCGCTGCCGAATATGCTGCATATCGTCGGCGGCGCATGGGGCGGGTCGACGTTCAACGCCAATGGCACCCTGATGACGCTGGACAGCCAGGGAGCGCTCAAAGGTTTTGAGTTTTTCCGAGACATGGTCGTGAAGGACGGGTTATCTCCGGGCAAGGTTACGCAGGCGAAAGGGCTGGCCGGCGGACCGAGCTTCGCCAAAGCAACGTCCGGCATGTCGTTCACCTGGCTGAAAATGAAGCAGTTCGACGAGGCCGGCCTGAATTACGGCGTCGTGCCCGCGCCGGTCGGACCGGGCAAGCAGCAGGGCTACGGAGCGCTCGACGGCATCGCGCTGTCCTCCACGAGCAAGAACAAGGAGGAAGCGTGGAATTTGATCAAATTCCTGGCCTACGACAGCGAAGGGCAGATGGAGCAGATCAAGCAAAAAATTACGATTCCCGCTTTCCCCAAAGAAAAAGAGCATATTGAAGCGTGGGAGAAAACGATCAATAAGAAAGACGTCACCGATGCGATCTTGTACCAGGTCGAGAAAACGAACGACGAGGGCGTCGGCATGATGAACAATATGCCGGGCACCGAGGTCGCTTACGAAGGCTTCATAACGTGGCTCGGGCAAAATCTGTTCAACGACAATTTCGACGTATACACCCAGGTGCCGGCGAAGGTGAAGGAATTCAACGCGCAGTGGAGCGAGCTGCAAAAAGAAGCGGAGAAGCAGATGAAGAAATAGCAAGAAGCGGCAAGAAGGGAAGGAGATGCGACGAGGAGGGGAAGGGATTTGTCAACGTTCACGAGGAGGACGAAGCCGATCGCACTGGCGCTGCTGGCCGGCACGTGGCTCGCGGCGACGACCGTTTACGGCCTGGATGACGGCCAGCAGATCGGTTCCATTGTCGGGGCAGGCAACTTTGCCAACGGAAGCACGGCCTACGCCAGCCAGTTTCAGGCGCTGAACGACATCGGAGCGTCCATGGCGCGAATCAACATGTACCCGAATTACTATTACGCGGGCGACGCTCCGACGCCGGAGCGGCTCGACGCCCTTATGCTTCAAGCTTATGAATACGGCATTACGCCGATGCTGCTGTTCGAATATTACGGCTCGTACGCGGGCCAGGGAACGCCGCTCGGCGGTTATGCCAAATGGTACGATATCGGACGCGACTTTGCGGAACGGTTCCGGCCGAACGGCACGTGGGGGCAGGAGCAAGGCATCGCGGATTGGGGCATTACGGTGTACGCCGCGATGAACGAGCCCGACGTCGAGAACCTGATTCCGAAAGCGGATTACCACGATGCCCTGGAAGGCCTGGCGGACGGCATCCATTCCGTCGATCCGGCGCTGAAGGCGATCCCCGGCGGATTCGCCCGGCAGAACAGCCACAGCGATTACACGCTGAGAGGCTACGGGCCGGCGATAGCCGATTTGTGGAATGACGGCAAGCTGGACGGCATCGATCTGCACACGTATTTCGATTACCAATACGCCCCTATGGAAGGGATGTACAAGTTTTCCGCACAGAGCAATTTCGATGCGATCAAAAGCGTGTCGGGCATTACCGCGGACATTCATTTTTACACGTCGGAATTCAACTACAAGAAGCGCGGCGTGACCGAAGAGGAAGCGGCCAAAGGGTTTCTGACCGCATTCTGGGACGGCGTGGGCGTGGTGAAAAACGACGGCCATACGTCGGCGGCACGGCTCGTTTTTCCATGGAGCTTGTTCAAATCGCAAGCGGCCGACCCTTTGTACGGTCTGAATACGAGTCTGACCCCGTGGACGCCGACGGAGCGCGGACAAACGCTGGAGCGGGCCCTTGCCGCCGCACAGGGCATGTCGCTTGTGGCCGCCGACCCGAAACAAAGCGGAGAATACGTGCTGGAAGGCGCAGGCAAAAAAATGTGGGTATGGCAAAACCGGCCTTACTGGACCAACCACCCCGGCACTACCTATACGGTTACGGGGATTCCCCCCGGCGCCCTCCGGCTCGAAGTGATCGGCTGGGACGGCGTCAGGCAGACGCTGCCTCTCTGCGGCCAGACCGGCTATACGGTTACGGGGCTGGAGGGAAATGAAACATACATGATTGTCGCTTACGAAGGACCGGACAGCCCGTAAAGCGCTATTCCATACCGATATAGAGGAGCGATGAGCGGAAGCCATGAACAACGATAGAGAAGCTGTCCTCACGCCGCACACCGGCGTTGACGGACAGGATGAAGCTTTTGCCGCCCGCGGCCGGCTGCTGCTGGAGCAGACGATCCGGTGCCCGGTACCGGACGACGACGTGCCGAGAAGACGCATGTTCCATGCCATAGCCCGGCTGGGGCTTGGCACGGAGACCGATACGGCTTTGAAGCACATAGCGGAAACGAACGATGATCCGGGGAATGCGGCGATGTTTTTCCGCCATGCGAATATCGATGCGATGCTCCGATTCGGTCACTTGTATGACGGTACGCTGAGCGGGAAAGTGAAGGAAAGCATGACGGCGGCCGACCATTACAGCCTGCAGGGCGGCACCGAGAATCACCGCATCATGAACGCCGTGGCCGGCTTTTTGACGGGGCAAGTCTGGCCCGACTGGGAGCGGGCAGCCGACGTCCGCAGCCGCTGCGCCGAATACCTGGGCCGGTATTTCACGCGGATTACGCATTACGGGCAGGGCGAATTCGATTCGACGACTTACAGCGTCTTTTATATAAACACGCTTGCTACGCTGTACGATTTCTCGCTTGATCCGCAGCTTCGGAGGAAGGCGGGCATGACGATCGACTGGCTGCTGGCGAACACGGCCGGCGATTGGCTGAACGGCATATTCACCGGAGCCCATTCGCGGGATTACCATCCGACGGAAACGATTACGAACGCGGCGGCCGGAACGACGGGAGCGTGGCTTTATTTCGGGGGCCGCGAGCCGGACTTCCCGAGCGGAGAATGCCATTATGCCGTCATCAACGCCTTGTCCGCCTACCGTGCGCCTGCGGGCATCGTCCGGCTGGCGCAGGACCGCGACGCTCCGTTCGAGCACCGGGAAACGCACGATGTCATCGGCACCGGGGAGACGACAAACGACAATCACCGCACGAACGATGTGGCGGGGGCCGACGTGCGGATCAAAGGCTACGGTTATGTCAGCCGCGCCGGCGTCTACAAGTACAACTATGTCGCCAAAGGATTTACGCTCGGCAGCATGGCGGACGGCAAGCAGGGCGATGTGGTCATGACCGGGCAGACGCGGCGGTGGTCGCTCGATTGGGATTCCGCACAGCCTTCCAGCGTGCTGTTCTTCAATCATCCGTTTCCCGATTTCGGCCGCGCGGAGGAGCGATACGTCGAGAAATGGATCGGCTCCTCGCCTTACGAGCAGGTCGTTCAAGCCAAAGGAGCGCTTGTCTCGCTGGTGAACATTCCGTCGGGAGAGACGTACCAGTACGGACCTCGCGATCCTTTTCCGTCCGACCGCGATCCTTATATCGACGGCTTCATCTCCGGGACGGCCATTCTGCAGCTTGCGGAGGACGCTTCCGGCTGGCTGTTCGCCCACGGAGGCTCCGTGCTGATCGCCGTCCGGCCGCTCCGGCCTTACCGGTGGCTGGAGGACGGAAGCGGTCACCGCCGATTGCGCAGCGAAGGGCTGAAGAACGGCGTCGTCGTCGAGGCGGCCGACCCTGCGGGCTTTGCGGAGCGTGAGGATGCCGGTCTTGACGAACAGGCGGCCATCCGTGCCGTGCTTGAGCGGTTCCGCGGGCAGGTGCTGCTTCGCACGCGGCTGGACGACTCGGCCATCGCCGAGGCTGCGCCGACGGTCGCTTATACTTCCTTGTCGGGCGACGTGCTGCGTATCACGTATGATGGGGAACGCACGGTCAATGGCGAGCCCGTCCGGTTCGAGCGCTGGCCGCTGATCGGCAATCCGTTTCTCCATTCCGCCGTCGGCAGCGGCTTGATGGAGCTGAAGGATGGAGCGCATACGACGATATGGGATTTCAAGGAATGGACCGTTACGAAGCGGTAGATTGCGCCTCCGGCTGCGGTAAAGAGTCACTGACAGCCATCGGCGAGATGGCGACGGCCGTCGATGAGCCGTACGGCACCGCTTGACGGCATAGAGCGGACCGCCCGCCCACAGACAAGTTACCGCCTCTGACCGCTTCTCTTTACGTCCAGTTCGTGCCTGCTGGCGCTCTCCCGAGCGACCGCCGGACGTCTGGGCGTCTTTGTCTTTCTTTTCCCACCCCTTCCGCTTGCCCGCCGCGGCACTCTGCGTCCTTCTCCTCCATTCGATCAATATCCGGTAAACAGATTCAAGCTATTCAAAAAATCGTCTATTCGTCCGGCTTCCGCCGTTTGCCATAATGGGGATAAGGCTTACGCCTCTTAATGGCAACGACGGAAGAGGAGGTTCTCTATGGCAAACGTGCTGCTCCATCATGTCTGGAAACGTTATTCACACGGCTCCCAAGCCGTAGTGAAGGACGTTCATTTGGAAATCGGCAATAAAGAATTCGTCGTATTCGTCGGCCCGTCCGGCTGCGGGAAGTCGACGACGCTGCGGATGATCGCCGGGCTGGAGGACGTGAGCGAGGGAGCGATCGCGATCGACGGGGAAGTGGTCAACGATCTGCCGCCCAAGGCTCGCGATATCGCCATGGTGTTTCAGAACTACGCTCTGTATCCGAACATGAACGTATTCGAAAATATGGCGTTCGGACTGCGGCTGCGCAAGACGGGCAAGGCGGATATCGAAACGGCGGTGAAAAAAGCGGCCCGTACGCTCGATATCGAGCCGTTCCTCGAACGCAAGCCGCGGCAGCTGTCCGGCGGCCAGCGGCAGCGGGTCGCCCTCGGGAGGGCGATCGTGCGCAGCCCGAAGGTATTTTTAATGGACGAACCGCTGTCCAATCTGGACGCCAAGCTGCGCGTTCATATGCGCGCGGAGATTATAAGGCTGCACCGCGACCTGGAAACGACATTCGTCTACGTCACCCACGACCAGACGGAGGCGATGACGATGGGAACGCGCATTGTGGTCATGAAGGACGGCGTCGTGCAGCAGGCTGATACGCCGGAGCGGGTGTTCAACTACCCGGCCAATCTGTTCGTCGCCGGTTTTATCGGCGCTCCGCCGATCAATGTCATTCCGGGGAAAATCGAGGAGGAGCACGGCGCGCTGTTTTTTCATACGAAACGGCACAAGATGCCGATCCCTGCGGCCACTGCGCGCGAGCTGAGGCAGGAGGCCGCAAGCTTGCGGCATATCGTGCTCGGACTCCGGCCGGAGCATCTCGGCCTGAAAGGTCCCCGGTCGGATGCGTCCGCCTTGATGAGCGGTGCGGTTGACGTCGCCGAGCTGATGGGGGCGGACCGCTACCTGTATGTGAACACCGGCGAGCTGACGCTGACGGTGCGTACCGACGCCCGCAACCGGGTCGACCCGGGCGAAAGGGTGGAGATTGCGGCCGATATGGACTATGCGCTGTTTTTTCATCCGGACACGGGAGAAAGGATTGGGAACCGGTGAATGGAAAACGATTGTGGAAAGCGGCGCTCGCCCTGCTGCTCGTCGCCGGGTTCGCCACCGGCGAGGCGATGCCCGCTTCCGGAGAGGACGGCTCCGCCGGCCTGAGCGCGGAGGAACGCTACGGCGAGGCGTTCCTGTATTACGGCGGAGGGCCGAACACCTATGCCGCCAAGCTGCGCGACTGGCAGAAGCAAGGCTACCGCGACGTATCGCCGGGCATCGCCGTGACGATTCCGGCCGCGGACTATGCAGCCGCCTCGCAGGAGGCGGCGCTGTCGACGGCGGCGATCGACGGGGTATCCCGGGCGCTCCGGTGGGACAGCGACAGCGGATACGCCGAGTACCGGTTCACCGTTCCGGAAAGCGGACTGTACCAACTGAACGTGTCCTATTACCCGCTGGCGACCGGAGATACTGACAACCGGTCCGACATGATCCGCAGCCTGACGATCGACGGCGCGCTTCCGTTCGACGAAGCGCGGCTCATCACGATGAAGCGGCTGTGGGAGGACGACCCGTACCCGCCGCTGAAGGACGAATACGGCAACGAGATACGTCCGAAGCAGGAGCAGATCCGCAAATGGATTCAGTGGGACGTCTCCGATTATATGAACGACTACCCCGAGCCGCACCGGTTTTATTTGGAGAAGGGCGACCATGTCCTGAGGCTGGAAGGCGTGCAGGAAACGGTAGCCTTCGACCGGTTCGTGTTCAAATCGCCGGAGCGCATACCCGGCTACTCGGAGGTAAAGGAGCGATACGAGCGGGAAGCGCAAGAGCAGCAGCCTTCCCTGACGATGATCGAAGCGGAGCGGATGGAGCGCAAGTCGGACCCGGTCGTGCAGATCGCCATGTCCACCTCCTCGATCGTCAGTCCGGAGGCCAAGAGCACCGTCGTCTACAACACGATGGGCGGATGGAAATGGGGCCGCCGGGGAGCGTGGGCGGAATGGATCTTCACCGTTCCTGCGGACGGATATTACCGGGTTTCGCCGGCTTACGAGCAGAAGTTCGTACGCGGACGGAACGTATACCGGACCGTCTCGATCGACGGAGTCGTCCCGTACCGCGAGCTGCTGGAAGTTCCGTTCAAGTATGGCGACTGGCAGGGAGGCCCGCTTGTCGACGGAGACGGAGACCCTATCCTGTTCAAGCTGTCCGCAGGCGAGCATACGCTGCGCATGCGGGTCAACGTATCCCCGCAGCGTCCGGCGATCGACGCCATCGAAGCGTCGGTCAGGCAGCTGCGCGCCATCGGAGACGACGTCCGGATGGCCACCGGCGTGGCGAACGAAAGCCTGATCGACAAAGGGATGAACTGGCGGCTGAACGAGTCGATCCCCGATCTGGGCGACCGTCTGGACGGCATTATGACGGCGCTCCGGCAAACCCGCGACTATTTGCTGGAGCGCAACGGGGATAAGCTGGAAAGCGGCTACAGCTTTACGAGCGTCATCCGGGACCTCCAATCGTTCAAGCAGGACCCGAACCGGCTGGCCAACAATCCGCAGCGGTTCGGGTCGCTCCAGGAGCAGCTGTCCGGCATGGTGACGAGCCTGATCGAGCAGCCTCTCTACCTGGATCGCATCGCGATCTCGACCCCGCAGCAGAAGCTGCCTTCCTTTCGGGAAACGTGGTGGAACGGCATCAAAAACTCGGTTTCCCGCTTCTTGTTGACGTTTACGGACAATTTTGCCGAGCAGGGGCGGAAGGACAAGGATGCGATCAACGTCTGGGTGCAGCGGGGCCGGGATTATGTCAACCTGATCCAGGAGATGGTCGATCAGGACTTTACCCCGCAAACCGGCATTAAGGTGAATGTCAATCTGATGCCCAACCCGCAAATTTTGATACTGGGCAACGCCGCGGGCATCCAGCCGGACGTCGCGCTCGGCATCGGCGAAGGGACGCCGATCGATTTTGCCATGCGGAACGCGCTTGTCAACCTGAACGGCTTTCCCGATTACGCCCAGACGGCGAAACGGTTTTTGCCGGGTGCGCTCGTGCCGTTTCATTACGACGGGGGCGATTACGCTTTGCCTGAAGTGCAGTCGTTCAATATGATGTTTTACCGCAAGGACATTTTGCCGAAGCTGAACGTTTCCGTGCCGCAGACGTGGGACGACGTATACGCCATGCTTCCGACTTTGCAGCAAAACCGCATGAACTTTTACTTGCCGCCGGAAGATCTGCTCCCGTTCCTGTACCAGCGCGGCGGGGAATATTATTCGCCGGACGGCCTCAAGTCCGGTCTGGACAGCCCCGAGGCGTTCGACGCGTTCCGCCAGCTGACCGATTATTTCGTCGTGTACGGCCTGGACCGGCAGGCGAATTTTTACCAGCATTTCCGTTACGGCACGATGCCGGTCGGCATCGCCGATCTGAATACGTATTTGCTGCTGACGGTAGCGGCACCGGAGCTGACCGGGCAATGGGGCATCGCGCCGATTCCCGGAACGTTGAACAGCAAAGGCGAGATCGTGCGCTGGGCAGGCGGAGGGCTGCAATCCGGGGTGCTGTTCCGGTCGAGCGAACGGCAGGCGGACGGCTGGGAGTTTCTGAAATGGTGGACGTCCGATTCGGTGCAAACGCAGTTCGGCGTCGATTTGGAGACGATCAACGGTCTGGAATACCGCTGGAATACGGCCAATATGAACGCGTTCCGAAAGCAGATGTGGCCGAAGGACGATCTGGCGCAAATATTGGAGCAGCTGCGCTGGTACAAGGACGTTCCGCGCGTCCCGGGCGAATATTTCACCGACCGGCAGTACAAGTTCGCCTGGAACAAGACGGTCGTCGACGGGGCAAGCTCGCGCGACGCCTTGGAGACGGCGGTGTTCGAGATCAATAAGGAACTGTTCCGCAAGCAACGGGAATTCGGGTTTATCGACGAGCAGGGACGCGTCGTCAGGAAGCTGGACGTTCCGATGCTGAGCAAGCCATGGGACGGGTACACGGGAGGAGGCGGAAGCAAGCCATGAGCCAATTGAACGCGATTACCGGCAAACGGGCGGCCCAGGCCGCCCCGACCGATAGCCGGCTGCGCACGTATATGCGGGAGCTGTGGGCGGACCGCTACTCGTATTTGTTCCTCGCCCCGTTCGTCATCTGCTTTATGCTGTTTATCGTCATTCCGGTCGGGATGGCCATGCTGCTGTCTTTGACCCACTTTAACGTAATCGAGTTCCCGAAGTGGGCGGGACTGGCCAATTACCGGGACCTGTTCACCCAGGACGACGTGTTCTACAAATACGCCATCCCGAACACGTTCATCTATGCGCTCCTATGCGGCCCCGGCGGGTATGCGATGAGCTTTATGCTGGCCTGGCTCGTCTCGCAGCTGCCCGTCCGGCTGAAAGGGGTTTACACGCTCGTGCTGTATTCGCCCTCGATGACGATGGGCGTGGCGATGGCGGTCGTCTGGATGATCATCTTCAGCGGGGACCGGCTCGGCTATTTGAACAGCGTCCTGCTGGAATGGGGGATTCTGGACAGCCCGAAGCTGTGGACGAAGGATAAGGAAATGCTAATGCCGATCATGATCGGCATTACGCTGTGGTCCAGCATGGGGGTCGGCTTTCTGGCGATGCTCGCCGGCATCTCCAACGTCAACAAGGAGCTGTACGAGGCCGGTAAAATAGACGGAATCCGCAACAGACTGCAGGAGATCGGCTATATTACGATTCCGAGCATCAAGCCGCAAATGCTGTTCGCGGCGGTGATGACCATCGTCGGGACGCTGAAATCCGGAGGGCTTGGAGCCCAGCTGTCGGAAATGAATCCGACGCCGCAATATGCGGGCCATCTTATTCTGAATCATGTCGACGATTACGGGTTTATCCGCTACGAGATGGGCTACGCGGCCGCGATCTCGGTCGTGCTGCTCGTCGTGATGTACGCCGTCAACCGGCTGTTCACCAGATTGTTCGACAGCAAGGGGGAACTGTAATGCGGCGGATGGACGGTTTTCAAAAAACTTTGCTTGTGTTCATGACGCTGCTGGCCATTTTTATGGCGATGCCGATCGTCTACATTTTCAATCATGCATTCAAGCCGTACCACGAGCTGTTCGCCTATCCGCCGACGTTCTGGGTGCGCACGCCGACGCTCGACAACTGGTTCGATCTGATCGCCGCGGCGCAGCAATCGTTCGTGCCGTTCACCCGCTACCTGTTCAACAGCATCGTCGTCGCCGTCTGCATGGTCGCGGCTACGGTGCTGATCAGCAGCATGAGCGCTTACCCGCTGTCGAAGCACCGGTTCAAGGGCAAGAAGCTGCTGTTCTCGGCCATCGTGCTGTCGCTGATGTTCGCGCCGGAAGCGGTGGGCATCCCCCGTTATCTGGTGATCAGCAAGCTCGGGCTGATGAACCATTTCCTCGGCCATATCGTCCCCAGCCTGGCGATGCCGGTCGGCGTGTTCCTGATGAAGCAGTTCATGGATCAGGTGCCCGACGATCTGATCGAGGCGGCGAAGCTGGACGGGGCGAGGGAATTTACGATATTCGCGCGGATCGTCATGCCGGTGTGCATGCCGGCCGTAGCGACGATAGCCATCCTGACGTTCCAGGCGACGTGGGGCGACGCGGGTCCGTCCGCGCTGTACATGCAGGACGAGACGCTGAAGACGCTGCCGTTCTATATCGATTCGCTGACCAACGGGCTCGCCAATGCGGTAGCCGGACAAGGGCGGGCGGCCATGGCGACGATGCTGATGTTTTTGGTCAACTTCATCATATTCCTCACGCTTCAGAAAAAAGTCATCGACACGATGGCGCATTCGGGCATCAAGTAGAAAGGGGACGGACTATGAATGCCTTACGCTTCGTGCCGCTGCTGGCCGTCGCCGTTCTGGCCGCGTTCGTGAAGCCGGTGCCGGCGGCGGCGGATACCGTTCCGTTCGCGTCGTACAGCGTCGACGAGCAAGGCGCGGTCATCAACCTGAATCCGGCCTACTTGCCCGTGCGCCTGCTCGGGAACGATCTGCCTCTCAAGGCGGACGGCAGGCCGGACACGTTCAAAAATCCCGAGGACGTGTTCGTGGACGGGCAGGACCGGATCTATATCGCCGATCGCGGTAACGACCGGATCGTCCAGCTCGACGAGAACGGCGCCTTCAGCCGATATATCGGGCATTTGCCGGGCAAAGGCAAGCTGAAGGCGCCAGAAGGCGTGTTCGTCGACCGTACGGGCTCGATCTATGTGGCGGATACCGGCAATTCCCGGATTGTCCGCTACTCGCCGGAGGGCGAGCCGCTGCGGGATTATACGGCGCCGGATTCCGCTTATTTGCCCAAGGATTACCGGTTCGTTCCTTCCAAGCTCGTCGTGGACAGCAGGGACAATCTGTACGTCGTCTCGAAGGGCTCTTATCAGGGGATGCTGCAATTGGGACAAAACAACGAGTTTTTAAGCTTCTACGGCAAAAACCGGGTCAAGCTGAGCCCGGTGGATCGGCTCCAGCGGCTGTTTTATACGAAGGAGCAGCGGGAGAGGCTGTCCGACGTGCTGCCTGGCTCCATCACGAACGTGACGATCAATGCGCAAGGTTTTTTGTACACGACGACGATGTCGATTGACACCGAGCAGATCAAAAAGCTGAATTACGCCGGACAGAATATTTTGCCCGAGAAGGAGTTTTTCGTGCCGAGACCCTCGAAGAGCGGTCCGGCCGTCACTTCGTATATGTTCCGCGACGTCGCCGTCGGCGCGCAGGGGATGATTACCGCCATCGACGCGAAAACGAATACGATCTTGCAATACGACGCCCAAGGCAAATTGCTGTATACGTTCGAAGGGGAGGACGACCGGGTGCTGCGCATCGGCAAGCTGAAATCGCCCTCCGGTCTGGCGCTGACGTCCGAGGGGGACCTGCTCGTCACCGACAATACGACCAATCTCGTGCATCTGCTGCGCCCGACACCGTTCTCGAAGCTGGTGCTGGAAGCGACTTCCTTGTATGCGGAAGGGAAATACGAGCAGAGCGAGGAGCCGTGGAATCGCGTGCTGCAGCTGAACGAATCGTACAGCCGCGCGCATCTCGGGCTCGCCAAGCTATCCTTCAAGAGAGGCGACTGGGACGTCAGCATGGCCGAATACAAGCAGGCGCTGGACGGTCAAGGATATTCGGACGCATTCTGGCAAGTTCGGATGCTCTGGCTCCAAAAGCGGTTTACGCTCATAGCCGTGTCGCTAGTGTCGCTGGCCGCCGCATGGTGGCTTGTCCGACGCGCGCTCGCGCGGCGCCTGCCCGTTGCTGCGGCGAGCGAGGGCGCCCGCCTTCCGGGTCTTTCCCGCTTCGGCGTCGCGTCCGTCGGGCGGGAAGCGGTCCGATTCGGCAGCGTCCTGAAGCGTCCCTTGGCCGTATTCGAGGAGCTGCGGGACGGCAAAACCGGCAGCTGGACGTTCGGCTTCCTCGTCCTGGCGGGCATCCTGCTTTCCAGGCTGGGGGAGGCCTGGTTTACCGGGTTCGTGTTTCACCCGGTTCCGGCTCATCTGGCGGACCCGCTTCGCATCGGAGCCGTGCTGCTCGTTCCTTTGCTGAGCTGGGTCTTGTGCAACTATCTGGTCAGCACGCTTTACCGCGGGGAAGGGACGTTCAAGGACGTATTCGTGGGCACGATGTATGCGCTAGCCCCCTATGCGCTGTTTACGCTGCCGCTGGCGCTGTTCTCCAACGGTCTGACCGCCAGCGAAGGCGTGATTTACCATTTCGTGCAAAAGGCGGTGCTCGTATGGACGGCGCTGCTGCTGATTTTCAAGGTGCAGCTTATTCACAACTACGACGTGAAGGAAACGGCCGTCAATGTGCTGCTTACGCTGGCCACGATTGTCGTGCTTTGGTTCGCCATTTTCGTACACGTCACGCTCAGCTTCGATTTGCGGGATTTCGTCGCCAAGCTGTGGGAGGAGTTGATTTATCGTGGCTGAACGGTATCAAGCCATTCGCTTTGCGGCGAGAACGGCCGGACTGCTCCTGCTGGCGTGCTGCTTCATTGCGCTGGCCGGCTGCGGCATCGCCACGGTCAAGCGCGCCGACGGTCCGGAGTTCGTTCCTCCGCAGGGAGAGCCGTTGACAGGCGGGGCCGTGCTGGAGAACGAGCGGCTGAAGCTCGCGGTCGAAGGGGAGAACGGGACGATCACCGTGACGGACAAACGGAACGGGCACGTATGGCAAGGGGCGGCGAGCAAGGAGCAAGCGGCGGCGCAGGAGGTTGCCGGCGACTACAAAGGCCACGTCCAGTCGCCCTTTATCGTGGAATATCAGGAGGTCGGGGCCAAAGCCAATACGTTCAAACGGGGCAATGTCCAGTCCGAGCGGCCGGAGGTGCGCCTGTATCGGAATGGCGAGCGGATCGAGGTCGCCTTCAATCTGAGGAACGGCGACTTGCGGTTTTCCTTCCTTCTCGGACTGTCCGGCTCCAGCCTCGTTGTCGATATCCCCGGGGAGCGCATTCGCGACAACCCCAAGACGGCCGTATTGAAAAGCATTATGCCTTATCCGTTCCTCGGGGCGGTATGGGGCAAAACCAAGTCCGGCTACATGCTCGTTCCGAGCGGTCCCGGTTATCTGATCGATTTCTACGACCGCAATTATCCGTACGACAGCGCCTTCAACGAGATCGTCTACGGAGAGGACCTGGGGGTCAATCTTGGCTCCGGAAGCCCGATGCCGGTACTGTATCCGGTGTTCGGCATCAAGCAGGACGACAACGCGTTCCTGGCCGTGCTGGACCGGGGCGGCGAATACGGCAAGCTGTCGGCCACGCCGAGCGGGCTGAATACGCCGTTCAACTGGGCGGCCGCAGAGTTTCTGTACTTGCCGGACGATTATTTGAAGAACGCCTATTCGACGCAGGCGAAGCAGTTTATCGACGACTATATGAAGAGAGAGGACCGGCGGATGGTCTATTCGTTCCTCGCCGGGGAGGACGCCGACTATGTCGGCATGGCGAAAGCGTACCGCACCTATTTGATGGAAACCGGCGGGGCCAAGAAGCTGACGCCGACCGGAAAGGAAGACCCGTTCACGATTACGGTATATCAGGCGAACGAGGAGTCCGGCATGCTGGGACGCAAGGCGGTCCCCGTCACGACCTTTGAGGAGGCGAGGCGTATCGTTCGGACGCTTTACGACAAGGGCGTTCGCTCTATGAACGTGGCCTTGAGAGGGTGGAACAACGGCGGCGAATTCCCGGGCGGCTGGCCGAAGCGCCTGCCGCCGGAGCCGAGCCTGGGCAAGCCCGAAGAACTGAAGGCGCTGTCGGATTATGCGGAGGCGATCGGTGCGCCTCTGCTGCTGTACGACAACTACTTCGACGCCACGGGGCGGAACGCCGGCTTCCGCCCGAGAGAGGATGCGCTGCGCAATCTGCGCACGGGCGTCGTCGAAGCGAAGATAGGGTCGTTCCGGCAGTACCGGCTGCGTTCCGAAGCGTCGCTCGGGTATTTGCGCGATGCGCTCCCCGCCTACGGAGAATGGGGCATATCCGGTCTCGTGCTGACCGCGTACCGCGGGAAGACGGTGAACTCCGATTTCAACAAGAGCGGCGTCTCCACGCGCGGACAAGCGATCGCCGCGCAGCAGCAGATGCTCGATGCGATCGGCGGGGAGCTGGGCCGCGCGGGCATTCAGACGGCGTACGCTTATGCGGTCGGTCACGCGCAGCTTATGCAAGGCTTCCAGATCGGCCCCGGCTATGACGTCTTCGCCGGCAAGACGGTTCCTTTTTATCCGATGGCCGTTCACGGGCTGGCCGGCTACTCCGGCAAGGAGGCGAACCTGCACCCCGACCCGCAGGCGGATCGTCTCCGGCAGATCGAATACGGGGCGATTCCGGCCTATATCGTGACGCAAGCTCCGGCCTCCGACCTGCAATATACGAGCGTCCGCTCAACGCTCGTCAGCTCGCGGTTCGATATTTGGCAGGACGAGATCGTGCGCGAGTATGCCAAATACCGCGATTCGATCGGCTCGGCCATGCATTTGTTCATCGAGAATCACCGGCAGCTCGCCGAGGGCGTGTACGCGACGACGTACGAGGACGGCCGGCAGGTTGTCGTCAACTATTCGGACCGGCCGTACCGGTACGCCTCCGTCGACGTTCCGGCGCGCGACTATGCGGTGGTCGCCGCCGGCTCTGCAGAGGGGAGGGGACCGCGATGATGCCCGTCAGGCGCAAGCGTCTCAGGCTGGATACCCGCAAAGCGTTGGAAGGGTATATGTTCATGTCCGTATGGATAGTCGGGTTTCTGGTGTTTATGGCGTTCCCGCTCGTCTATTCTTTCGTCATCAGCTTCTATAAGGTGAATTTTCTCGGCTCGGAAATTCGCATGGACTTTGTCGGGCTGCGCAACTTCCAGTACGCTTTCCTGAAGGACGAGAAGTTTCCGACGCTGCTTCCGCTGTATATGAAGCAGACCGTGCTGATTTTGTTCGTGATCGTCCTGTTCGCTCTGATCGTGGCTATACTGGTCAGTCAGAAATTTCCCGGACGCGCCATCTACAGGGTCATTTTCTTCCTTCCCGTCGTGCTGTCCAGCAACAGCATTCTGAACCGTCTTGAAGCAAGCGGAGGAGGCAAGCTGGCGATCCTGGAGCAGTTCGACGTCGCCGGCTGGCTGACGATTTATTTATCCGCCGGGCTTGCGGAGCCATTAATCGGCGTGCTCAACAACTTCGTGCTCATTCTATGGTACTCGGGCGTACAGGTGCTGATCTTCGTAGGGGGTATACAGACGATATCCTCCTCGGTGTACGAGGCGGCCCGAATCGACGGCGCTACGCCGTGGGAAAGCTTCTGGAAAATTACGCTGCCGGGGCTTGCGCCGTTCATTATGCTCAATCTGATCTATACGACGGTGGACCAGTTCACGTCGCCGTTCAGCGATTTGCTGACCTATATCGCCCAGGTGCGGACGAATCCGATTATGGGCTTCGGCTACTCGAGCGCGCTCGGCTGGATTTTTTTCGCTTTCGTGCTTGTGTGGATCGGGTTCATGCTGCTCGTCGGGAAGCGTTTTGCGTTCGACCGGGCCGAATAACGGAAAGGGGGAACACGAATGATCGTCGACAAGGCCGAGCTGATGCAGACGGTGAGGCGGCACGGAGGCGGCGAGCCGTCGATCGGCCGCACCGTCGGCAAGCGCGCGAAGCTGCTGCTTCTAGGGCGCGACATCCGCGAAGGGCTCATATACAAATTTTTTCTGTATTGGATTTTGACCAACGTCGCGGTGCTGTATATGCGGCCTTTCCTGTACATGGTCAGCACGATGTTCAAGAGCAAGACCGATCTGATCGACCCGACGGTGCAATGGATTCCGATCGAATGGGATGCGTCCAACGTATGGTTCGGTCTCGAATTTATGAAATATGCGCTGACCGGTCTGCACTCCTTGACGATCGCGGGCGGAGCGGCGGTGCTCCAGGTGCTGTCCTGCTCCCTGACCGGCTACGCGCTGGCCCGGCTCCGTTTTCCGCTGCGGGGGCTATGGTTTTTCCTCGTGCTGCTGACGTTTCTCATTCCGCCGCAAACGATTCTGATCCCGCTCTATATGCTGTATCAAAAATTGGAAATGCTGCGCACGCCGCTGCCGTTTCTCGTACCGGCACTGTTCGGGCAAGGGCTGAAGGGCGCCTTGTTCGTCATCATCTTCCGCCAGTTTTTCCGCACGCTGCCGAAGGAGCTGGAAGAGGCGGCCCGCATCGACGGGGCAAGCGCCCTTCGCCTGTTCGTCAAAGTCATGCTTCCGCTGGCGCGGCCGGCGATCTTGGTCGTCTTCCTCTTCTCGTTCGTCTGGCACTGGAACGATACGTATCTGCCTTCGCTGTTTCTGGGCAAAGAATACGCGACGCTGCCGCTCCAGCTCGACAATTTGCAGTCGGCGATGGGGGACGTGCCGGGTTATGTGGATACGAACATTACGGAGCAGGTATACATGGCGGCTTCGTTCTGGTTCGTGGCCCCTCCGCTGCTGCTGTATTTGATCGCCCAGAAGTGGTTCGTGCAGGGCGTGGAGCGGACCGGAATCGTCGAATAGTCGAATAGTCGAATATCCGGCGGGGAACGGGCCGGTCTCCCAACCGCTTTCCGGATTAGCGTTTTTTCGTCTCCGGCCGATGCTCATATAAACCGAAGACGCGTCCAACCTGCCGCATAGCGGGAATGGATGCGTCTTTTCGGCGTTTCCCGGTCCAGCGTGAAATGGCCGGACTTCGTAGAAACGTTCATCAGTTGCTCGCGGCTGGACGTCGTCGAAAGCTCGCAAAACGGCTGATAAAAACCTAAGGCGTCACGGTCGTGTCCATCCTCGCCATCCTGTTCGTCGCGTAGTTCCGATGGGCTCGAATGTGGTAAAATAATGAAGTGTGATGGTCGGAAGCATCCGAAAGGGGAACCGAAATGAAGACGGTATACCGGGGAGAGCGTTTTTTTCGCGATGGCGAGCCGTTTGCCATAGTACGTTTCTCCGAAGCGAGCATGGCGAACCGCGTGTTTCATTCCCACGATTTCGTGGAAATTTGCTATGTGTGCGAGGGCGGCGGCTATCATGCGGTGGAGGATCGGGAATACCGGGTGGGCAAAGGCGACCTGTTCCTGATCAATTACGACATCGCCCATGCCTTCTACCGCGGGGAGGAGGATGGGGAGCTGGTGACGTACAATTTGCTGTTCGAGCCCGGTTTTCTCGACGACAGCCTGCTGCCCTTTCACGATTTCTCCAGCCTGGCCATGTCTTATTTGTTCCGCAGCGTATGGGACGACGAACCGCTACGCGCCGATTTGCGGCTGACCTACGAGGAGCAGCGTGAATTCGAGACGCTCATCGGCAAAATCATGCAGGAATATACGAACCGGCCGGTCGGCTGCCAGGCGGTCATCCGCGCCCTCATGATCGAGCTTATCGTGAAAATCATGCGCGGCTTCCAGCGCAAAAGCGCTTCCGATCCCGAGCAGCGGCGCAATGCCTCGGTCATCGAGGCCGCGGTACGGCATCTCGACGATCGTTATTATGAAACGATCAGCCTTGGCGAGCTTGCGCGGAGGGCATTTCTCAGTAAAAATTATTTTGCCAGCCTCTTCAAGGAAACGACCGGCATCTCCGTCTATCAATACGTCCAGCACGCGCGCATCGAGCAGGCGTGCAGACTGATGGGGGAGACGGACAGGTCGCTAGGCGGCATCGCGCTGGAGGTGGGCTTCTCCGACTACAAGGCGTTTTATTCGGCTTTCCGCAAGCAAAAAGGCGTGTCGCCTCACGTATATCGAAGCGGCGACGTCTGACGTTCTCAGGTTCGCGCAATGCAACCGGGTCACCCCGGACGATTATGATAAGGAGAGATGAGAGACCATGATTATCGAAACGAAAATAATCGAGAAACCTTCCTTCAGCGCCGTCGGCATTACGGAAACGATTCGCTTCGACACCAGTTTGCCGCCGTCGGAAAATGCCATTGCCGAGCTGTGGGGCCGATTTGGCAAGCGCATCCCGGAAATTACGGATCAGCTCGGCTGGCGCAGCTTCGGACTTATGCTGCAAAACCCCGATAATCCGCCCGGCGCTCCGTTCGAATATACGGCTGCGGTGCAAGTCCGGCAGGAAGGTCAAGTCCCCGAAGGCATGACGCGAATCGAAGTACCGGCCGCGCGCTATATCGTGCTGACTCTTCGCGGTCCGTTGGACGGGATTAGCGACGGCTTCAAGCATTTTTGGGGACATTGGCTGCCGAACAGCCCGTACGAATACGATGGCGGTACGCACACCGGAAAATATGAGTTCGAGTTTTACGACCAGCGCTACACGAACCCGAATGATCCGATCTCCGAAATCGACCTGTATTTCCCCATCCGTGCGAAATAAGCTTATGATGGAGCATGGCGGGCAGCCGAAACGAACGATGAAGGTATGGATGTAGGAGGAGAAGCGTTGGATATCCAAAAAAATAAGGGGGCCAAGGACCGATTCGGACAAGCGGCGGCTTCCGTAATCATAGGCTTCGCCGCCCCGCTGGTGCTTATCGCGGGAATATTGACTCAAAGCGTTCTGGCGATCGTGTCCGGCCCGATCAGTCTTTGCGGATTCATTCTCGGCATAATGGCAAGAAGATCAAGGTCGGTTCGATTCGCCGCCAATGCGGGCATGTTTCTAAACGCTACTCTGTTGGCGTGTTACGTATTTATCGTAGTCATGTACTTCGTGACGAGAAACGCAAGCCCGCTTTGATTCTTTTGAGCGATCTGCTGCGTTATGCGGCGTTTCGACTGCGGCAGCAATCGTGTGCTTATCGGTCGACGATGCCGGGGTTGGCGGACATGACCGCTTCGGCGGTTTCCAGCAGCCCGGGCAGAAATCGGAGGCTTTCTTCCGCGCGTATCAGGATATCGCTTGCGGAACGGATTCCCAGATCGGCGATGACGGCGTCGAAGGCCGGAGCGAAGGCGGGCTGCAATTCCGGGGCGTCCGCGGTCAATATTTTGTGGCAGCGGGCGAAGGTAGCGACGATCCAGAACATTGCTTCGCGGTGGAAGCCGGTATGGATGAGTTCGCGACTGCCTTCGATGGCAATCGGGCGTGCCGCCGGGGTGATGTCCGAGCTGAAGAAGAAGGGGGTCCTCGCATTGGCTGCCGCGGTGTCGAATAACAGGGCGAGTTCGTCGAGATGATGCTCGACGCACGGAGGAGTCATAGTGTCGCAGCCGAGCAAATGCAGCAGCTTCGGATAAAAGTCGGCGTGTCCGTGCCCCTGAAGCGCTTCGCGAGCGGCAATGTACCGGAGCCGAATCGTGGGGTTGCGGAGCGCCGCGACCAGGATGACGTGCGCGGATACGCCGGTCGGGAACAGCCATGCCGTGACCTGGTCGCATAGCGGCGCGGAGCTGTCGATGGAGCGCAGACCATTCGAAATTTTTTGCAGGGCGTTCTCGCATCGGCGGCGTACCCAGACTTTTTCGGCAAAGTGTCGAGAAACATGTATTTGCATGCCGCGCAGTTGTCCGGTAGGGTCCGCGAAGATCGTATCCTCGCGGAAGCTTCCGGCCAAATGATAGGACGTCAAAACTTCCTCCTTCGAGGCGAGTTGACTCCAGCTTGCGTTCGTGACCTCCAACAAAGTATCGCGGTACACGAACTTCCCGAGCTTGAGCGGGAGCTCGGCCCGTTCGTTGACGACAACGAGATCGAGATCGGAGGCCACGGGCATCTCCGCGTCATCGGGCTTCCCCACCGTGGAGCCGCTGAAATACGCCCCCATGAATCCTTCCTCCCGGCTGGCATACCGTTCGACCCACTCGAAAGCCGCCATTCGTGCAGACCCGATTTTCATGAGTAATCCTCCTTTGTACAAACTATTTATCGCCGACCGATGTCCGTTCGCGCTCCCATCGGATAACCCTTATTATAGTTTATCTCGGAAATAATGGCAGCAGTCTTGTCGACAACACCGGTTTTCGGTATCCTTATAGCAGCAGGCGGGTTCGCGGCAATTCGCAAACATGAGGCGAGGTAGCGCAATGCACAAAAAAGTGGTTCGGAAAAACTCTCAATTCCGCGTAGACGAAATGGTCAATGCGCTTCGGCGCGAAATCGGGACGGGCGAGCTGGGCGTCGGCACTCATCTGCCTTCGGAAAGCGATCTGGAGAAGCGGTTCAAGCTCGGCAACAATTCGGTACGCAAAGGGCTCGAGCAGCTGGTGGAGGAAGGGTTGATCCAGAAAATCCCCCGCGTAGGGAATCGGGTGATCGGGGTTCCGTCTGCGGAGCATACGGTCATCAAGCTCGGCATATACAATACGACCGACCGCGAGACCGAGCTGTCCGGTCTGCTCGAGACGTTCCACGCTCGGCATCCGAATATCCGGGTGCAAACCGTCATGATTCCGACCAACGCGTATACCGGGTTCATACAGCAGCATATGGCGGAGGGCTCGCTGGACGCGGCTTTTATCAACAATAACACGTATCGGCAATTTAGCGGGAGCATGAAGACGGAGCTGCTGGAGCCGCTGAAATCGGTTCCCGACTATTATCCGTTTACGACCGAGCCGTTTCGGATGGACGGGCAGCTGCTCGTCCGGCCGCTTATATTCTCGCCCCTCATTCTGTGCTACAACCGGGACCATATGCGGGAGCAGAACATTCCGGAGCCGGCGGAGGGCTGGACATGGGACGATTTGATCGGACTTGCGGGCAAGCTGTCCGTCGAGAACGAGCGGTTCGGGTTCTGCTTCCATTTGCTGTCCCGCAACCGCTGGCCGGTCTTTTTGCTGCAGAGCGGCATCGATTTTACGCCGGACGAGCAAGGCCTCTTTCATTTGCCGGAGGATAGGCTGACCGAATGCTTGTCGGTATGCCGGGAACTGATAGGACAGCCGAACGTATTTCCGACGATGCTGTCGGGGCTGGACGGTACGACCGTGGAATGGTTTATGGACGGTAAAGTTTCGATGATCATGACGACCTATTTTGCGTTGAACCAGCTGAAGCGGGCCGGTTTCGCGTACGATTTGGCTCCGCTGCCCACGGTCCGCGAAAACCGCAATTTGCTCAACATTATCGGACTGATCGTCAATCGGAAGTCGCGGAACAAAGAAGCCGCCGCGCTGTTGGCCGATTTCCTGGGTTCGTACGAAGCGCAGCTCGCCATACGCAGGCAAACGCTGAGCATACCCGCACATAGAGAGGCGGCCGAATGGCAAGGGGAGGCGGCCGTTCCGCAGCCTTCCCATTTCCGGATGTTCCGGGAGATGATCCCGTCATTCCGGTTAATCGAGCATTTGCCACTCGACAGCCGGGAGCTGCTCGCGCTGCAGAAGGAGCTGGAGCTCTATTTGACCGGATTGCAGGACGGCACGACCATGTGCAGGCGAATGGAGCAAGCTTTGTATGAAACGAATCGCATAGGCTCATAACGTTGGCAACGTCCGTTAGGCCGGTATTCGGGGAGTGATTTCCCGGATGCCGGCTTTTTCCATTTGTCCTCGAAAATTTTAAGACAATTTAAAGACGACAAAAATCGAGTCCAAGTAGATTGACTGCGCTTTCAAAAAGGCGTATGTTGAATATAGGGTTAGTATAGGGTTAACGGCGATGCTGACCCTCGAGCAAGCGAGGTTTCGGCAAAGGAGGATAGGGGCCCGTTGAACGGGCGTTTCGGGTGGAGGACACCGATGTAACGTGGAGAGGGAGAAGCTGGACGGTATGAAGAAACAATCATTAGGGGGAGACGGGAATATGAAGACAAGGATGAAGATCGGTCTGGCGTCGTCGATGGCAGTGCTGCTGCTCGCGACCGCTTGCGGCGGCGCGAAGAAGGATGGAGCGGCCGAAGGCGGCGCACAGGTTGCGGAGAAGCCGAAAGAGCCGTATACGATGAAGATTTTGGCCGCCGGGGTGAAGGCGGAGGAGTTCGACGAACGTTTCCGCGAGATGCTGAAGAAAAAATTTCCGCACATTACCGTGGAATATTTTGCGGGTGGCAAAGGCTCTACGATCAACGACCTGATCGCATCGGGCAACACGCCGGACCTGATCCGGACCGATGTGCCCACGCTCGTGAGCGGCTATATCGATCTGGGCTTGGGCTACGATTTGAACGAATTCGTCAAGAAGGCGAAGTACGACGTGAACCGGTTCAACAAAGTGTTTATCGACGAAATTCTTGATGTAGGTCGGACCGGGGCGCTGTACGGCTTGCCGGTTCCGCCCTATTTTCCGCAGGCGCTGTATTACAACAAGGACTTGTTCGACAAATTCGGGGTTGCGTATCCGAAGAACGGCATGACATGGGATGAACTGTACGACCTGGCCAAGAAAATGACCCGGGTGGACGGCGGCACCGTATACCGCGGCTTCAGCTCGCATCCGACCAATTTGCTGCGCGACAATCCTTACTCGCTGCCGATTCTCGATCCGAAAGAGGATAAGCTGGCCGATCCGGCTCGATGGACGGTGTTGTTCAACAATTTGAAGCGTTTCTACGAAATCCCGAACAATACGATCGAGAGTACGGCCGCGCTCGACAGTCAAGCGTTCGCCAAAGGGAACGTCGCCATGATGACGAACCAGCACAGCGTCTATCTGGTGCTGCCGCCCGAATTGAACTGGGATCTTGTGTCGTATCCGATTATGGAAGGCGCGCCGAAGCTGATGCCGCAGCGGGGACCGGCCTACTGGTCGATCACGAGCACGAGCAAGCATAAGGAAGACGCCTTCGAGATGATCATGGCGATGCTGTCCGACGAGGTGCAGATGGAGGACTCCAAGAAAGGGATCACGACGACGCTGAGCAACACGGAGATCCAGAAGGCGCTGGGCAAAGGACATCCGGTATACGGCAAAAAGAATATGGAAGCGATCAACGTATATCCGCCTATCCCTTATACGCAGAAACGCCAAGCCGGGCTGACCGATATTCCGGGCGTAACGCAGCAAAACCTGCTTAGCCAAAGCTTCATGGATGTCGCCCAAGGCAAGACGGACGTCAACTCCGCGCTGCGCGATCTGGACGAGAAGCTGAAGGCGGAAGTCGCCAAGCAGAAGGCCAAATAAGTGCAGCCGATGCGAAAAGAACGCAGCGGACAATGAAGGGAGCAATGGAGGAGGACGGTCAGGTCTTCGCGGACGCACCGTCCCCCCCGTGTCCATAGATGAATGGGAGGGATGAATGATGAGGTTCAAGCTATGGAGCTATTCGGTTCGATTGATGCTGGTGTTGAGCCTGTTGACCGCAGCCGCCTTGGCGGGCCCGCTAACTGCCGGCGCTCAGACGGAAGGGCCGAATTTGCTGGCCAATCCGGGCTTCGAATTGCCGCCGGAGGAGACGCAGGCTATACCGGGGTGGAATTTGCGATCTAGCGCGTCCGGGATCGTCATGGAGGTTACGGACAGCGTGAGCTATGAAGGAAGCAACAGCATGAGGGTCGTGGACAATTCCACGGCTACCGCCGTCGTCGCTTACAGCGATCCGGTCGAAGTATCCGCCGGGGACACGCTGAAGCTCAGGTTCAAGGCTACGAACACGACCGGAACGGTGTACGTGGGAATCCGGACGTACAAACAGGCCGGAGACGACGTGGTCAACAATGCTCTGAACAACAAATTCGTGACGCTGTCGGCTTCGACGGCATGGACCGAATTTACGGTGGAATCCACGGTTCCGTCCACCGCGGCTTATGCGCGTGTATTGGTGTACTCCCAAAACACAGGAAAGGGATCGACTTTCGTGGACGATTTCCATTTGAGCATTGCCGACCTTAGCACGATACCTCATGAGTTGACCAACCTCGGACCGTTTATCCACAACATCGACATTTCCCGGGCCGTATTTTACAAGGAGCCGACAGGCAGAACGCTCGCTTACGCCACGTTGTCGGGCATTCCGTCCAAGCTGCTCGTGATCGACGTGGATGCGGAAACGGTGCTCAAGCAAATAACCGTCGAAGACACGGTGAACGGAACGTACTATAAGGGCGAGCATCTGAGAGGACTTGTCGTACAACCGGATGGTACCGTTTACATGGCCGGAACGCCGACGAATTTGTTCAAATACGTTCCCGGCGAGGATCAGGTGCATTATGTGAGGAAATTGCCCGGCGCCGCCGTATACGACTTGAAAAACGGACCGGCCGGAATTATTTTTGGCGGTACATACAACAAGAACGAAGGGTTCGAATACAATACGGCTACCGGCGACTATGTCAGTCTGGGCAAAGCGACGGCCGACGAGTTCTACCTGTACTCGGTCGCTTACGACGCGCTGAGAAACGACTATTATTTCGGAATAGGCTCCCATGCCCATCTGATCCGCTACGATCGGGATACGGGCACGAAGACGGAGATCGCGCTGCCGTCCCAGTACGGCTCGGCCCAGTTCGTGTGGGACATGAGCGTCGTCGAAGACAAGCTGTTCATGCGCCTTTCTCCGGGAGCGACGCTGGCGATGGATCTGGCTACTGGCACGTTCGACACCACGAGCACGCCGGTTACTTCCAGACTGATCTCGCCTCTTTCTCCGGATGACGACAAAGTGTACTATACCTCTTATTCCGAGCTCGGCCATTACGATTTCAGCACGAAGCAATATACCGGCCTCGGTATCGATACGGGAGTCGATGCAAACGGATTCGCATTCGCGCAGCTTACGACGCCGGGCTTCCCGGGCAATTCGCTGGTCGCGATTACGGAAGGGAAAATATTCAAGTACAATCCGGCGACGGGCGCGACGCGGTCGGTGCTGATCCCGATCGATGGCGAGCCGAGCGGCTTGCATTCGGTAGCCAAAGGGAACGACGGACTTATCCATGCTAGCGCATTCGTGGTCGGCGGCAATGCGATGTACGATCCCGTAACCGGAGATCGTCGGGAATATTCCAAGCAATCCGTGGGCATCGAGCAGACGGTGCCGGGCAATCAGACTGACCGTATCTACAGCTACAAGGACAAAATTTATTACGTGACCTATACCGGGATGAGGGTATACGAATATGACCAGTCACTGCCATGGGACAGGCAATCGGCGACTCAGCCAAACCCGAAATTTTTGTTTACCGCGTCGGATATCGGCCATCAGGATCGCGGTTTGGCCGGGACGGTCATGCCGGAGGAAGGCAAGCTCGTCATCGGTACGGTGCCGAAGTACGGCTTCCTCGGCGGCGCGCTCGTCATCTACGATCTGGAGACGAGCGAACGCGAGGTGTACTGGAACGTAGTCGATCAGCAGAGCGTGACGGCGGTCACATACAAGGACGGACTCGTCTATGGAGGCTCCAATATTTGGGGCGGCCTCGGCATCAATCCGACGGAGACGGAGGCGAAGCTGTTCATCTGGGACGTGGCCAACAAGGAGAAAGTATTCGAGACGGTTCCCGTACCGGGCAAGAAAGGCATTACCGAGCTGATGGTAGGACCGGACGGCAACATTTGGGGCTCGGCGGAAGGCGATCTGTTCATCTTCGATCCGGTTACGCGTGAAGTCGTCTTAAGGAAAAATCTCGTCTCGCGTTCGTACAGCAGCGCGGTATGGCGCGATACCCAGTTCGAGATCGGCACGGACGGCAAAGTGTACGGGACACAGGCGAACCAGTTTTTCCGGATCGACGCCGTCACCAAGGAAAAGCAAATCATCCGCAATGCGGGCAAAAACAATCGGCTGGCGCAGGACGACTTCGGCTACTTTTATTTGACCGAGGAAGCGGATCTGCTGAAGATCGAAATTCCGGGCTTGATCGCCCAACCGTTGGGAGCGAGCCTTGACGTCTCGTCGACAACTTTGGCCGAGAACGAGACGGCCGACGTCTCGATCACCGGGCTGCTCGATAAAGGACGCTCGATTCAAAAGCTGGAGAGAAGAGATCCGCAATGGTTCGTGAGCAATTCCTCGGTAGTCGACGTGGTATATGGCAAAGTCGTGGCCAAAAACGCCGGCACCGCCGATGTGTGGGCACAAATCGAGATGGACGGGACTGCGGTAGAGACGAATCATGTTACGGTCACCGTTACGCCGAGCATAAGTCAAGTTACATTATCCGTATACCGACCGACACTATATGCAGGCCAATCCTCCACGGTCAATTTGAGCGTGTATGCGAGCGACGGTTCGCCGGTCGATATGTCGGAAGCAGTCGTGACTTTCGGCTCGAGCAATTCGTCGGCGGTTGCCGTGAACCAGCAAGGCGGCATTACCGCGGTGGGGGCGGGCACCTCTCTCCTGACCGCGAACGTGACGATGGACGGCAAATCGGTACAATCCAATCCCGTACCCGTCACTGTGAAGCAGACGCTCGCGAACGGGGCTCCAGGCCAGCCGGTGCTGTCGGCTGACAACGGACACGCGAACGGACTGCAGGACGGGAATATCAACGTGACGATGAATTTGTGGTGGGGAAATAACGGTACGGTGTATAAATTGTATGAAAACGGCGCCTTGATCGACACGCAAATGCTGAACGACGCATCGCCCGGCGCCCAGCTGGCAAAGTCGGCGATCGAAGGGAAACCGAACGGAACCTACACCTATACTTGCGAGCTGATCAACGCTTTCGGCACGACGAAGTGCGGACCGTTGGTCGTAAACGTGACGAACGCCTCTCCCGGCAAGCCGGTATTGTCTCATGATAACTGGGACGGCGACGGCAGCTACAAAGTGTCCATGAACATGTGGTGGGGGACGAACGCGACCGAATACCGCTTGTACGAGAACGGGAAGTTGATCGACAAGCGGAGCCTGACGGCGGCATCGCCTAATGCGCAAGCCGCGACGACGACGATCGCGGGCAAGGCGTCAGGCGGGTACGAGTACCGAGCCGAGCTGGCGAACGCCGCAGGCGTCACGTCGAGCGAGACCGTCCGGATTCAAGTTGCGAAGTAATTTCCGAGCGTGAGCGTTGCATCTTCGCACTTCAAATGGCAGTTATAGTAAAGGTCGCATCCGATGCGGCCTTTTTCCGTTTCGTTGCCCCTGCTATGCTTTTACTCCATGCTTGCCGGAAGCATCGGGAGAAGGAGAGCGGCAATAACGAACGAGTTGACGATAATAGTGGACCAAAATGTTGCTGATTAGGTATAGAGAGACGGACGGATGGTCCGTTTAATCGAATGATGAAATTCGGTTTCCACTCGAAAATTGGACACACTCGAAAATTGGATGTTGCAAATTTCAAATGAATGTAATACAATGACTCCAAGATTGTGATTGGTCAATCAATAATAAGATATAGTAGAGGAGTACACGAGATGGCCAAAGGAATTTCATCATCCGCCAGTCGTCGTGCCGATATCGTCTCGGCCGCAATCGAAGTGTTCGCGGAGATCGGCTATTTCCGGGCCACCACCGCGCAGGTTGCGGAGCGCGCTTCCATTTCCCAGCCTTACGTTTACCGTTTCTTCACCAAGGAGTCGCTATTGGTGGCGGCATTGGACGTATCGCATCAGCGTATATTGGAAGCTTTTCAACGAGTGGTCGAGTCGGCGGCGCCGGAGCAGCTGGAGACCGGCTTTATTCGGGCTTATGAGGAGATTATGGGCTCGCATCGCAACGAGATTTTACTTCAAATGCAGGCCCAGACGATTCAAGATGCTTCGATCCGGAATGCGATGCAGCAGGGAATGAGCCAAATCAAGCAATTCGTTCAACAAGCTTTTGAACGGGCCGGGATCGCCGACGCGGACGCGAGAACATCCGACTTTCTGGCAAGAGGGATGCTGTGCAACGTGGCGATGGCGATGGATATGCCGGATTTGCTCCTAAAGAGATAAGTTCATAGCCGGGAATAGCGGCTCCCACGACGGCGGTCGGCATGTTATTTTGCCCGATTTCGCCGCCGGTTATGACTCGATTGCACACAAATTTTTTTGAGTATTTGTAATTGATCAATCAATAACAAAAATGAGGAGATGGAAAAACATGAACATGAGAAAAGCGATCGTATTGGGAGCAACTGGCGGCGTAGGATATCCGCTCACGGAGGAATTGGTGAAAAGGGGCATCGAAACCGTAGCGTTCGGCCGGTCAACGGGCAAGCTGGAAAGCTTGGCGCGGCAGCTCGGAAATCCGTCCGGCTTGCATCTGGAGACAGGGGACGCCTTCAACCCGGACCATATCGTCAGAGCGGCCGAAGGGGCTGACGTCATTTTTCACAGCGCCAATATTCCTTATAACGAAATGGAGTCCCGGCTATTGCCGCTCGGGCAAGCCGTGATGGAAGCCGCCGAGCGGATGGGAGCGAAGGTCGTTGTCGTCGACGGCATTTATCCTTATGGCAGAAAGACCGTCGACAAGGCGACGGAGGACCATCCGAAACGTCCCCACACCCGCAAAGGGAAGACGCGGTTGGCCTACGAGGAGCTGCTGCTCAGCCCGCGCTGGCGCAAGGCGAAACCGCTCATTGCGAGGCTCCCGGACTACTACGGGCCTTCCGCACAAGCGTCCTACCTATCCGTAACGATGGAGGCGATCGCATCGGGCAAGCCGACGGCTTTTATCGGCAACATGACGATCCCGCGCGAGTACGTCTACTTGCCGGACGCGGCACATATGATTGTGGAAATCGCGATGCGAGACGAATCGTATGGGCAAAACTGGCATATTCCCGGTCCGGGCGTCATCTCCGGACACGACTTGGTGCGTATCGCTCAGCAGGCCAGCGGAAAGCGCAAGTCCGTATTCCCGCTCGGACGTCTGGGACTTTCGCTCATCGGGCTGTTCAATCCGGTGATGAAGGAGGTTGTGGAGATGCTGTACCTTACGGAGGAGCCGTTTGTCCTGAGCGGCGAGAAATATGAACGTGAAATCGGGCCGATCTCATGGACGTCTCACGAGCAAGCCATCGCGCAAACGATACGCAGCCTGATGGACCGCGGAAAATGAACGGGGGCGAATCTGTTATTGACATCCCTTCACATGGTTGTATAATGCAATTATATACTTTCATCATACAACAACGTGTTGGTTCCGGCAGCAGTTTCATGAACGGGGGGCTATCATGCAGGCTCATGACATCATGACCAGCCGCGTGTACAAAGTAAAGGAAAGCGACACCGTAAGGGCCGTGATCGAAAAATTTATAGACCATAGGATAAGCGGTCTTCCCGTGGTCAACGACAGGAATGAAATCGTTGCCTATGTGAGTGACGGGGACATCATGCGATATATCGGCAAGCATGAGGATGTTGTAATTGACGTTTTATACTTTTCGACTGTTCTAAAGGGGGATGCCGAGGAGTTTGAAGAGCGGGCCCGCAGTCTGCTTCAATTAAATGTTATGAGAATCGCCCATAGGAAAGTGCTCACCGTCTCGTGGGATGAAGAGATCGAGCAAATCGCGGCCATTTTGGGTAAAAAGCATATCAAGAAGCTGCCGGTCGAACGCAACGGGGTGCTGGTCGGCATCATAAGCCGCGGCGATGTCGTACGGCACACGTTCAAACGATTTTTGTAAGGCGCGGACGGAGGAAGAGCGAAGATGGAGGTAACCAATTGAGCAGCAGCGATCGGCGGGCGGCGCCGTTTTGGAGCATTGTTTTCGCCGTCTTTTTCGGGAATTTCATGGCGACCTTGAGCACGACGACCATTAACGTGGCTCTGCCCGTGTTCATGGACGATTTCGATGCCTCCTTGAATAGGGTCCAGTGGATGATGTCGGGATTTATGCTGGCTACCGGCGTAATCGCGCCGATTATCGGCTTCTTGGGAGACAGACTGAGCTACAAGCGTCTGTATGTACTTGCATTAGCCGGCTTTACGCTGGCTTCCGTGCTGTGTATATTGGCATGGAACATGGAATCTCTCATTATATTCAGAATCGTCCAGGGACTGTTCAGCGGCATGATTATGCCGACTACGATGACCATCATCTATCAAGTGATTCCCAAGGAAAAGCAGGCTCTCGGGATCGGTTTTTGGAGCGTATCGGCGATGCTGGCCCCGGCATTCGGCCCGACGATCGGGGGATGGCTGGCGGAATATTTCGGTTGGAAGGCGCTCTTCCTGATGAATGTGCCGATCGGATTGATGGCTATTTTCGCGGCGCAGCGGTTTATTCCATCATACCGGCTCGGAAAAGGAGTATCGCTGGATAGTATCGGCTTCGTCGCGGTAATCATCGGCACCAGCTCGCTGCTCGGGGCTTTCAGCCAAAGCCATAGCTGGGGATGGACCTCGTGGAAGACGATATCTCTTCTCGCGATCGGAGTTGGCGTCATTTTTTATTTCGTCGTTCGCACGCTGAAGGTGAACGCCCCGCTGTTGAATTTGAGGCTGTTCAACATCCGCAGGTTTACTTACAGCCTCATCCTGAACTGTGCGATCACGATTTCCCTATATGCGGGTACGTTCCTCGTACCCATTTATATGCAGAAAATTCAAGGCGCCAACACGTTGCATACCGGACTGGTCATGCTGCCGGGGACGCTTGCGATGGCGCTCGTTTCCTCGCTTGTCGGCAAAGCGTATAACAAGGTCGGACCTTTCCGGCTCATCTTGAGCGGCGTAGTGCTGATGGGCGTTTCTACATGGGCGCTTAGCCGGCTGACGTTGACCTCCGGTACGCTGTTCATTACGACGTGGATCGCTATCCGATACGTGGGAATCGCGATGAGTCACATGCCGGTGACGAACGCGGGCATGTCCTCCGTCCCGAGCGAGCTTACCGGCCAGGCATCCGCGGTGACGAACTGGATCCGTCAAGGGACATCCGCTTTATCGGTCAGCATTTTCAGCGCGATTTTGTCATCCCGGACACTGTCTTACGGGAATGATGGCGAGACCGCCGTACGGGCGCTTTCTTCAAGCATCCAGGATGTTTTTATGCTCGGAACCGTGTTGGTCGTCATTGCGATCCCGCTTACTTTTCTGCTTCGTCAAAAAAAGAGCGGAAAGGAAGAACGGCTCGCACAGCCCGCAGTGAAATCATAAGATGCAGAGCAGGCCGGAGCCCGATCTTCCGACCTGCTTTTTCTTCCATTTACGATGAACTAAAGAATCGACTCAGAGCCCCAATGCAAGGGAAAAATGGAATGAACGTTTAACCTTTAGTTCAAGTTATACTACTGCGAATAACGGTGACACCCTCGGGTACGACTAACTCCGAGATTCCGTTATGACAGGCGAACCGGATCTTACCCGTAGGCACCCGGAATTCCAGCTCCACCCGATCGAGTGCCTCCGGAATACGGGGAGAGAATGAAACGGCCGTCCATCCGGGGGAAGTTGGCTTGATGCCGGCGATTTCTTCGATGAACAGCGGAATCGGGGCGCTGGCCCAAGGATGGCACAGGCTCGTATTCCACTTCAAGTCTTTCGCCCACACCTCGAAGCAAGTGGTGGCCCCTTCCTTTACCATCGTGCTCCACGAATGAAGATCGTCCGAGCGGATCAGCTCGTAGACGAGCCCATGCTCGCCCGCCGCGGCGAGAGCTTTCAATACGAAGTATGCCATGTAGACGCCGCAGCTTAATCGTTTTTCCCGAATCAGCTCGATAACGGTCGTCTGGTCGTCCTCATTTGTCAATCCGAACAGAAGGGGGAGGGCGTTCGCATGCAGCGACGTATGCTTCGATACCTCGGAATCCGAAAACAACTTCGTTTCGGGATCGAGAAATGCCTGACGGAAAGCGGTCTTAAAGCTATCCATGCCGGACGTATGCGTATCGGGCAGCCGCAAAATGTGGCGAATATCGCGTATCGCCCGCATGGCGCCGTAATAGAAGGCGTTGACCACGTTGTGGCAGCCGTCCCCGATCGGCTTCGAGAGCCGGAAGTCGTAGTCGTCCCGCATATTGACTGGCCAATCGACGAGGTTCGGCTTGTCTTTCACATCGACGAGGATCCCGTCATCCCTACGGAATCGGGCAAAGTAGGCGAGCATTCGCTCGGCATATGGCAGCATATCCCGCAGAAACGGTTCATCTCCGCTCTGCCGGTAATATTCCAGCAGCTGGATCGGCCATTGCAGCGAGTAGTCGACGAACTCCTGCATATAGTGTCCGGGGGCGACCGCCATGAAGCCGGGACAGACGCGCGACGACAGCAGCACGAAATCGAGCAGCGATTTGCGGAACAAGCGCAAATCTCCCGATACATACGCGTGGGCGTGGGTGATGATCGTGTTGTCTCCCAAATATTGTCCTTTCTCCCTGGACGGACAGTCGACATAGTTTTCCTGCGATCCGTATTTGACCCCGTTTTTGCAAATGGACCATATCGCATTCAGCATCGGGTCGGACGAATCGAACCGGCAAGCCCCATCGTCGAGCGGATAATGACGCACGATCGCGGCAAAGCTTGCGGGATCGAGACGAACGCCGGGGGCAGGCAGCACCTCCACGTAACGGAACGCTTTGTAATCGAAAAATTCCAGCTCGTCATCCGCCGATCCGGACAACGTCCACGTTTCCTTGTACGTGCAATTGCAGCGCATATCGTACCGGACGCTTCCGTCGTCCCGCAGCTCCTCGCCGCAGCGGATTTCAACGGTTTGCCCGGGACTGCCTTGGGCTTTCATCGTGAATTGCCCGGTCCGTTCTTCCCCGAAGTCGATCGAGTAACCGGCTTCTCCCGCAATCGGCGCGATCCGCACAGGCTTGACCGTGTACACCGACAAAGGCGGAGTGGGCTGTTCGAACAAGCGGTGATCGTCCGCTTCATGTACGAACGGCTGCTGCCAGGCATCATCGTCGAATTCGGCTTTTCGCCAGCCCGTCAGCTTGAGTCGGTTGTCTATATGTTCCAAATATTGCGTGTCATAGCCGATAATGCCGCCATTCTCGTATTCGCGGGCACGCTCGATCTTCCAGCTCGAGTCGGTTTGGACGGCGATCGATCCGTCAACGGACAATTCCGCGATCAGTCCTTGCCGATAATCCCCGCTGTTATAAGCCCGGCATACGAGCCCTTGATAATACACATGAACCGCAATGACATTATCTCCTTGACGCAGCAGCGGGGAAACGTCATGCCGGTTGTAATAATAGTGATAATGATTTCCTTGAGCGGGTCCCTGACCTGCGAATTGACCGTTTATATACAGCTTGTACGTATCGTCCGCCGTTATGTCCAGAATCGCTTTATCGAAAGGTTCCTTCAGCACGAACGTTTTGCGCGCCAGCATGTGGCGGTTTTTCAGATCTTCCCTATGCTTCGGACCGCTGTATGCCTCCAGCTCCTTGCGGTATAAATCGATCGGCTTCAGTCCGAAGAACGCTTCGTCCATAATCCACCGAGCGGACCATTGTTTATCCACGTATGTCTTATCCCCTTTCGCGCGTCGGGCGGACGCGACGGCAGTTTGTATCGCCAACCATTGTACAATGCTTCACGGGGGGGAATCTTGGACGATATGCCAAAAAAACCGGGGGAATTGACACGTTTCGCGGGAATCGTAAAATTACTCCAAAAACCGTTGTACCGCTCCTTGTGAATCGGCAGCGTTCATCCTAATCTATAAGCAGAGGGGAGATGCATGCCATGAGAGCAGCGACCAAACCGGCCTCGCTTCGCCGGGTGACGCTGGAAACGACGTTAAAGCCTTTTGCGAGCATGGAGCCGGCGCATGTGGAGCAAGTATGCGCGGAAATGATCCGTCAATGGCGGCCGCTTCTCCATATGGCGGAGCATGGCTCGATGCTGCTATGGGTAGCCGACGGAACGGAAATATTGACTTGGAACGGCCGATACGATTCGGAAATCGAATGGGCCCGTTATATCGGGTTGGCCAACGAGGAGCGCTTCGGCATTTCGGATCCGGACGATCCGAAAAAAGCGCGATTGTACACGGAACAGCCGGCGCGCGTTACATACCGGGATTTGCAAATGGTTGTACGCACCTTTAAACGGCTGGCACGCGAGCAGGGGTTCTCGATGCAAGTGGGGGCTACCTTCGATCCGGGGCCCGAATTCGTCTATTCCGACTTTAAATACAAGCTGCATGGCGAAATCAACGAGGCCCCCATCGGGGGAGATTTCGTTTCGTTGCGGCCCGATTACAAGGTCGTCTGCTGCTGGTCCAAGCTGCGGGGGGATGCAATCAACTATGCCGGTTTTCCGGACGGCATTCCGGAGGGAACGTCATTCGGACGGTTTCTGGGACGCCAATGCCAATATTTTTTGGCCGATCTGGAGTTCGACTACATTTGGTTTTCCAACGGGTTCGGTTTTTCGTTTTTCCCGTGGACGTATCTCGGAGCCAACTTCGACGGCAACGGCTTCGACCGGACGGATTACCGGGAAATGACGGCGAACGTGATGTCGTTTTGGGACGACTTCAAGAGAGAGTGCCCGGACTATCGGACCGAGGTAAGGGGCACGAATTTCAGCACGGGAATCGAGCTTGCCAAAGACTTCGTCCCGTTAAGAGAGCTGTACGCCAAAAAATATGTGGAGCTCCCTCCGCCAAATTCGCCATGGGGCGCCTTGAACCGGGATTTCGGGCTGGAGCTGGCCGGGTACATGTCGCGCATCGCGGTGCTCCCCGGCGAGACGTTCCCGTTCCGCTTCTATGCCAACGATCCTTGGTTTTGGCAAAATCCGTGGTGGGACGCCTATGGCCGGGAGCCATACGACATTTATTGTCCCATGGCGGTAGGGCGGGTCCGGGCGGACGGTACGATCCAAAACCCGGGCATAATCGAAATTCTTTCGATCGATACGGAAAAGGGCGAATTGAACGAAGCGTGCCCGATGGAAATCATTCCGCATCTGGCCAGGGCGGTTCAAGATTTTCCGGATCGACCCGGCATCATGACCTGGCTGTATCCGTTCGAAGAAAATGCCCGGCTTGTCGCCGAACGGCAGGATAAGGCGAGTCTCGTCTTTTTCGACGAATGGTTCGTACGGAATGCGATGAATCAGGGATTGCCGCTCAATACGGTAATCAGCACCACCGATTTCGCTCGGATGATAGAACGGGGCGAGGCGACATTAGGGGACACGGTTCTATTCGCGGCCGCTTCGCTTATGGCGGAAGAACGGGCAAAGGAAATCGTTCGGCATGTCAAAACGGGCGGAAAAGTGCTGCTCTACGGTCCCGTCACCGACCCGGAGCTGTTGGATATGCTCAACCTCAAGCTCGATGACGGCATACACGGCGAACTGCGGCTCCATATGGCGGCCATATCGGAAGATCGTCTGGATAATCCCGGGAGCTTGTTGCTGCTGCACGATCCGCTTCTGTCCGGCGGGTCGGTCAGAGAGACGGTCGCATTGACGGATGATCCCCATACGAGGGCGGGTGCGTTCGTACAGCGGGAGACGCAGACGAGAGCGTATGCGTTATCCAGAAGCTTGCCGGAGTGGCTAGGCGGGGCGATCGCTTGGGTACGGGGGACAGTGGCGTTCGCAAAAGGAACGAATTCCCATCTGCCGGTCCGACAAGGGCCGGAATACAGGGACGCGTCCATATTGACCCGGTATATGCTCGCCGAACTTGGATATGCGCTGCTGCAGACCAGGTTCGATGACAACAGCGCGCAATATGCCGGTACGATGTACGCCGAGCAGACCAAGACGATGTACTGCTACGTTTCGCGAAGGGATAACGCCTACTTGTTCAGCGGGTACAAGCCGGATTCCACTGCGACGATCCGATTGAGGTTCCCGCAAGGGGCGCCAATTGTGACGGGTCTGTCGGCCGTAATCGAGGACGGATGCTCCCTCTATGCAATGGACACTTCTTATCACAGGGAATGTCGCGTATTCGTCAAGCAATCCGGCTCCGGCATCGTTGCCTGTAAGGAAGGGCACCCCATTCGCACTCGCAAGAAGGATACAGCGCGAAGTATCGTGATTACCGGCTTGATGGATGCGGAAGTAACTTTGCTCCCTCCGCTTGACGCACTCCGGTCCAAAAGAGTGGAAGTGAACCATACCCACCGCGAACGGCGCTATTTGGAGCTAGATTACGATCCGGCAGAAGGTTTCGTACGGTTGAGTCATATTACGGGCACGATCGAGGTTACTTGGTGAGTGGGCGATACCGAAACGACCGCTTGATGACGATTGGAATTTTTCAATCGTCTTTTTTTTTGATTAATCTGTCGCAGCGCTATTCCGCCAAATCAAAAGGAAACCGGCCGGCCGGCGTCGAATCGTTACATGGGAGCTTTCACACGCTTGCAGGGGACTCTGTAAATCTACCTTGGGAAGAGGTGCGGCATGTACAAAGTATTTATCGTCGTCGACAACCCCCGCGACCGCGAAGAAGCGGCCGGCTTGCCGGACTGGAGCTCGCTCGGGCTACAATTGGCGGGCACGTTCTCCAACGGTTTGGAAGCGCTTCAAGAAGCGGAGCGGACCGGCCCCGACATCGTACTGATCGACGTGCATTTGCCGGGGATGGACGCCCATGTGCTCGGACGCAGAATGAGGGAGCGAATCCCTGGCGTGCAGCTTATTTTTGTCTGCCGCAGCGCCGACTTCGATTCCGCAAAATCGGCCATGAGGCCGGACGAACGCGATGAGAGTTGGGCACCGATCCGTATTCCGGAGCTGCCGGCGGCGATCATGAACGCGTTCGGAAACGTAGCCAGGGAAAGTGCCGTCCTGAAGGAGAGGGAGATGCATCTGCAAACGATCAAGGATTCGCTTCCGCTTCAACGGGAACGGTTTTTGCGCGGGCTGCTGCAAGGCGATTATCGCGATTGCGGCAAGGAGACGCTCGATAAACGGATGGAGCTGCTGGAAATAAGTCCGCCCGAGTACGGCGAATTCCGCGTTATTCTGGTGCATTCGGCAGCCGGACAAGCGAAGGATGCGGACGTTCCCGATTCCTTTCTGTTCATGGACCGATTGGAGCGTTCGTTGACTCCGCGACCGGATCGGCATGAGCTTTACATCGGCATCGTTTCCTTATCGGATCAATGTCTTGCCCTTATCGTCGGTGCGGAGAGGGGGGCGCTGAATCTCGATATGCCGGCTATCGATCGGGTGCTTCAGGCCGTGTACGATACGGAATTGTCTTTGTCTCGGCTGTTGTCGGTCGGAGTGAGCAGCGAAGGGACGTTTGCCGAATTGCCCGAGCTGTACGGGCAGACGAAACGGCTGTTGGAGGAGAATCCATATAGCGACAGAATGCCCCGGATCGTGTTGCATGAGGAGATCGGCGAGGAGCGGCATTGGAGGGAAGGGATGCTGACGGCTTCGGACAAAATGCTGTTTGACATCCGGGATATGATATATTCCGGGAAAAACCCGGATGCCCTGCTTCTGATCGAGCGGTATTTAAGCGGCCGGGCATCGCCGTGGACCGACCGCGAAGTCCGCGAATTTATGGTCCTGTTATCCGCTACGCTCCAGCGGCTCTATGTGGAAGCGGGTATATCGGTGAACGGCCTGCTTCTCTTCTTCCTGAGCTTGTGGAACAAGCTGCAATCGGATACCGGCCGCGAGGATATCGTGGGGCCGATCGATTCGTTGATCGTTCTGGCCCGGAATCAGCTGCTCGAGGAGCAGAGAGCGTTCTATGATCAGGTCGTGAAAGATATGAAGCGAACAATCATGAAGCGGTATACCGAACCGATCACGATTCGCGATATTACGGACGGGGTTCACCTGAGCTTCGCCCATGCCAATTATATTTTCAAGTACAAAACCGGCCGCAAGCTATTCGATTATTTGACCGATTACCGGATGGAGAAAGCGAAGTCGCTCCTGAGGGACGGAGGGAGCGAGCTGGCTGCGGTCGCCCAGCAGGCCGGTTATGCAAGCCTTTTCCACTTTTGCTCGAGCTTCATGAAGGCGACCGGGCTTACGCCCCCGGAATACAGGAATCAACCCTCTTAACTCCTCGCGATTCCCGGAGCCTACTTGGCCGTATGTTTGTCCGGTGCCGCGTCTTGCTCCCGGTAATGCTGGGGCGAGACGCCTTCGATCTTTTTGAACATGCGGCTGAAGTAAAAAGGCTCCTCGTACCCGACTTCCTTGGCGATCGTCTTGACGTTTTTGTCCGTATGCCTCAGCAAATGTTTGGCACGCTGAACGCGCAACTGCTGAATATAATGGTTGATCGTCGTGCCCGCGTACTTCTTGAACACTTGGCACAAATACTCGTATTTGCGGTCCATCAGCCGCTCCAGCGCCTGCTTCGTCATCTCTCGCTCGTACGAGTTATTCAACAGATTGACCAGCTTGCGGAACGTAATATAGGAAATCGGGAACGCGGTATCCAGGTGGCTATGCTCCAAAAAGTCGGTAGCGATCCCGCGAAGCATTTCGGCAAGCAGCAGTGTCGCCTGAAACCGGAAGTAGCCTTCCGGCCGCTCCATCGTCTCGCGCAGCTGATCGAACAGATCGAGCAGCTTGTAGCGGTGCCGGCTCCGATAGAGTCGGGGGATAATCAGTTGATCCTCGTGTCGGACTTCAACCGTTCTCAGCTCCGTACGTTCGGCATGGACAATATTAAGATCGGATGCGCGATTCAACACGAATTCGTTCATGCCCGGCGTGCACGAAAATTGCACCCAATAAAATTTGCCGTTCGCCCCGTCGCTTTCCCAACCTCCGTGCGGCTCCCAAGGCTTCAACAAATAAGATTCACCCATGCAGAGCGTCATCCGGTCGTCACCGGCCCGCAAATTTACAGTGCCTTCCGCGACTACGATCAGCTCGTAATACGGGTTGTAATGCTCGCGGTAAAAGGAGGCGTTCTTTTGCGTGTCGAGCAGGTCCGCCCATCTGACGTCCAGAATCGACAAGCGGGACATGGAATAGTACATGGAATGACTTCCTCCGATGTTTTTTGTATAAAAAACGCAATCTCGTTCATGGATCGCCATGACAAACGTTTCTATAATGAAGTCGTGATGGAATCATTATAACATCTCCAAATCGGTTGCAGGAGGTTTACGCACATGACGAGCGTATTGAACGAGCAAGAGTATTACCGGATCGTATACGGCGGTTGGCTGGGCAAAAATATCGGGGGGACGCTGGGTGCGCCCGTGGAAGGCAAGAAGGAGCTGCTGCAGCTGACCTTCTATCCGAAGCTGCCGGACGGGCCGCTCGAGAACGACGATCTGGATCTGCAGCTGGTGTGGCTTCACGCTTTGGAGCAGTACGGGCCTGCCTTGACCGCGCGCGAGCTGGGACAAGAGTGGGTGGAGCACGTGTTTTTCCCTTACGACGAATACGGTTATGCGCTTTCCAATTTGCGCAGGGGACTGCTGCCGCCGGTGGCCGGCTGGTTCAACAACCCGTTCACGAACTGCATGGGTTCCCCGATCCGCTCCGAGATATGGGCGATGGCGGCGCCGGGCGCGCCCGAGGTTGCCGCCCGCTATGCATACGAGGATGCGATCGTCGATCATGCCGGAGGCGAGGGTGTCTATGGGGAAATGTTTTTTGCGGCGTTGGAAAGCGCTATCTTCATGGAAAAGGACCGGGACCGGCTGATCGAGATCGGCTTGAAATATATACCCGCCGATTGCCGGACGGCGCTTGCCTTGAAAGATTTGATTGCTTGGCATAAGGAAGGCTACGGCTGGACCGAGGCGCGCGAGCTCGTGCTGAAGCACCACGGCAACCCCAATTTTACCGACGCTCCGCAAAACATCGCCTTCACGATGCTCGGCTGGCTGTATGGCGATAATTTCGAGGACGCGATATTGAAATCGGTCAATTGCGGTTACGATACGGACTGTACGGCCGCTACGCTCGGCGCGATACTCGGCATGCTGCTCGGGCCTGAAGGACTTCCCGAGAAATGGGTCGCTCCGGTCGGCGACCGTGTAGTCGTCAGTCCGCCGATCAAAGGATTTCCGGCGCCGAAAAATCTCGACGAGCTTACGCGCCGTACGATCCGCGTGGGCAAGCAAATTTTGGCCGCTTGGGATACGGACATCGTGGTTCATTCGGAACTGCCGACCTCATGGAATCGGGGCATTACGGACGGTTACGCGCTGCGCGATCTATGGGAGAGCAAAGCGACATCCAACCGTTACTTGCTGCCGGAAGGGTCGATTCAAAGTCCCGATGCCGAGCTTGTGATCGATTATGGGCAAAATGGACCGGCGATCGGGACGGGCGAATCCGCCGTGCTTCGGTTCGAGTTCACGAACCGTTCGGGAGTCGCTCTGGAAGGCAGCGTCGCGCTGGAGCTGCCTGAGGGCTGGTCGGGTCCAGGCGAACGCTCGGTTACGCTTCAGCCCGGCGAAGCTTTCCGCTGGGAGGCGGAAATTCTCGCATCGGACGCGGTGGAAGCGGTCAACCGACTCGAGTTTGTATGGAAGCGAAGCCACGATAACTCTCCATGGGCCGAACAGCGGGTCGCTTTTACGCTTGTCAGGGCTTCGCGTTGGACTTTGGCCGGCCCCGATGGCGGGGAAGGGACCGATGCCTATATAGCGGGCAACCGTCTCGATTGGAAAAGCGCCGTCGGAGAAGAAGTGGACGGGGTATACCGCGCGAAGTCGACCTTGTACAATCCGGTCGAAAGAGAGATCCGGCTGATCGCCGCGGCAAACGGTCCGGTGACGATGAAATTGGACGGTCAAGCCGTGATCGAGTGCGGAGACACCTTGGAGTTCATGCCGGCGTACCATCGCGCGCCGCGCAAGCAGCTGGTCGAGCTCGTGTTGACTGCCGGAATTCATGAAGTGGAGATCGAAGCCGTTAGAGCCGGCAAACCGCTGGAGGTTTACGTGCTGCCGATATCCGTTCGCAATACGTCCTCTCCCGGACCGCACTATTTCTACACCGACGTCTTGTGGGGAGCCCGATGAGAGTCGATTCCCATCAGCACTACTGGGAACCCGTACGCGGGGACTATGGCTGGCTGCGGCCGGATAAAGGGATTTTGTACGAGAACTATTTGCCGGCCAGGTTGGAACCGCTGCTCCGTCAATATAGGATGGAATATTCGATAGCGGTTCAGGCCGCGCCAACGGTCGAGGAGACGCGATACCTTCTGGCCCTGAGCGATATGTACCCGACTATAGCCGGCGTCGTCGGATGGCTCGATTTCGAATCCCCGTCGTTCGGGGAGCAGTTGACCGAACTGCGCCGTCATCCGCGGTTTATCGGCGTCCGGCCGATGATTCAGGATTTGCCCGCCGATTGGCTGCTCCGGGAGCAAGTAGTCGGGCATATGCGCCTGCTGGAGAAGGAACGGTTCCCGATCGATTTGCAGCTTCGGCCCCATCTGTTGGAAAGTGCGGTCAAGCTGCTGGAACAGGTCCCCGGGCTTCATGCGGTCATCGATCATATCGCCAAGCCGGTGTACGGCGTCTCGTTCCAAGCATGGAAAGACGGCGTTATGCGCCTGGCCGACTACCCGAATATGATGTGCAAGCTGTCCGGCATGGTACCGGAGGCCGAAGCGGTTCCGTGGACCGTCGAGGCATGGAAGCCGTATGTCGAGACCGTTCTGGACGCCTTCGGGCCGGAACGGGTCATGTACGGAAGCGATTGGCCGGTATGCCTGTTGTCAGCGAATTATGGGCAAGTGTATGAATCGCTAGCTGCATTGTTGCCCGAAAGCTGGAATGAAGCGGAGAGAGCGGGCGTGTGGGGCGGGAATGCGGCGCGGTTTTACCGCTTGAGGATAGCGGCGGAGTAAGACGAGAGAGCCGGCATGGCGTGGAAAGCGTCATTATCGCGAAAGGCGGGAAGAGTTTCTTGTGCGGAATATGCACAAGGGGCTCTTTTCCGTATATATGGTACCGTTTATTTGAACTACATCGAGTAGGTTGTCGCTGAATAGCGGCTCGCGGTCGATGTGACGTATATGTCGTATTTGCGCTACCGGCCTTCCGGCAACATGAAAAGGCGCCCCGAAGGACGCCTGTCGCTGCGTATTGATTCAGTGGCAATCCGGCGCGGCATTATACGTAATGGTATCGCCGCTCAGAACGATAAGAGGCTGAGGCACGTACGGTTTGGCTTCGGCTACGTTTGCCCGATCCTTTTGCCCGTATACCGCTATAATAACCGCTACAATGGCGATAGCGGGAATCGTTATCCATTTTTTCTTCATCATATGCGCCAGACTCCCTTCCGCTGCATGAACCTATATACGGGTATTGTACTGTATTTCTTACAGAAATACTAGGGATTTTTTCGGGCGGTATTTTCGCTTCATTTATTTCTAAGTGTCTCCAAAGTATGCCGCGCGACAAAACAGGTTATGCATGGATGCTCGGAGGGACAAAAGAGAAGGCGCCATCTCGAGGTCTGTTCAAACGGTTCAAGGATGTTGCTCTTTTGCCGCCAACGATCGCCGCAGTATCCCCGATGATTGTTGTCCCCGTGCCATATGGTAATCCCTAGCTCATGCGCGGCATTGTGTCCTTTCGCGACGGCCCCCAACTGTTCGCTAACGAGACGGATTCTATTCCTCAATGACGTTTTTCCTTCCTATTCCCGTAATGAAAGTTGCTTAATCCATTGCACATAACGAGCTTGCAAAAACCTAACACGTCTTGCAGAGCGGCATTTCGAACCGGGCTGAAAATTTGTGTAGGTAGATTTTGCAAAATTATTGAAATCGATGTAACTTTTTTCGCCCGAGCGACGTCTATTCCTTTGTATGAACTCTATATGAACGACAGATAGGAGGGAGAGTCAGGGGATGGGCTGGCTAAAGCGTGTCACCGCAAATACAAAAAGGGAAACGACGCCTACCGATCCGCTGCCTGAAAACGCCGGGGACATGACGGCAGATGGGCCGGAAGCGCTGCGGGAGAGTGCGGCCGCTGCCGAGGCGCATGCCCGCGACGATTCGCAACCGTATTACGTACCGACGGGCGTGGGAGAGCCGGTCGCGAGCGAGCCGATATTGACCGTAAGCCGGGTTGAAAGATCGTTTCAGGTAGGCGGACAGCAGCTCCACGTGTTGAAAGGAATCGACATGGAGCTATTGCCGAACCGGTTGGTTATGCTTCGGGGACGCTCGGGCTCGGGCAAAACGACGCTGCTCAATATGATCGGCGGGCTGGACCAGCCGAACAAAGGCGAAATTTATTTTATGGGCAACCCGTTCCACGAATGGAACGATGATAAGCGGACGGAAGTAAGAAGGAAAAGAATCGGATTTATTTTTCAATCGTTTGCGCTCATGCCGCTATTGTCCGCTTGGGAAAACGTCGAGCTGTCGCTCCGCATGGCCGGAGTGCCGCGTTCCCAGTGGAAGCCTAGAGTGCAGCATTGTTTGGAGCTCGTCGGACTCGGCAAACGGATGCACCACCGCCCGTTCGAGCTGTCGGGCGGCGAGCAGCAGCGTGTCGCCATAGCCAAGGCGATCGCGCATCGGCCTACGCTGCTGCTGGCGGACGAACCGACCGCGGAGCTTGATTCGCAAATGGGGGCGCAGGTTATGGCCGTGTTCCGGGACATTATCCGGACCGAGCAGGTAACCATTTGCATGACGACCCACGACCCTACGATTTTGGAGGTAGCCGACCATGTCTATCAAATGGTTGACGGAAAATTCATTCATACATAAACGGTCCGGAATCCGGTCCAAGACGGTTGTATCCATCGTACTCGCCGCGTCCCTGTTGACCGTGTCGGGCTGTTCGCTGCTTCCGAAGGAAGCCGAGGAAGAGACGCTCCCCGCGATCACGCCGCCGAAGCTCTCCGCGAAGCCGGAATACGCCGTCAAGACGACGACGCTGGAGACGAAGCTGCGGGGCGTCGGCAGGCTGATGTCGACGAAGGAAGAAACGCTGTATTTTACGCAAGAAGAGAGCCGCAGGCTGAAGGACATTTATGTGAAGACCGGCGACGCCGTGAAGGCCGGCCAACTGATCGCGGAGCTGGATGTGACGACGCTGGAAAGCGATTTGCGGCAGAAAAAACTGCAGCAGCGCAGCGAAGAGCTGAAAATGATCGAAATTTTGCGCAAAAATGACGGCTCCAAATCGGCCGAAGAGCTCGAGCAGGCCAAGATCCAATTCGAGCTGAAAAAGGAAGAGCTCGCCAAGCTCGACCAATCGATTTTCAAGGCGAAGCTGACTGCCCCGTTTGACGGAACGATCGTCTCCGTCTCGGTCAAGAAGGGCGACAATATCCAGGCTTACGACGATATCGCCATCATTGCCGACCTGAATGTGCTTACCGTCGCCGCCGAATTGACGGCCGACGATCTGAAGAAAGCGGCCGTCGGCATGGAGGTCGTCGTCGACATCAATTCGGCCGGTCAGCACAAGGGCAAGGTGAAGCAGCTGCCGCTTCCGAAGAAAGAGACGGGTCAGGGCCAAGGCACGGGAGGCCAAGGCCAGCAGAAGGTCATCGATTCGATCGACAATTATTTGCTCGTGGAGCTTGATTCGTTTCCGCAAGGACTGAACCGCGGTACGCCGCTCAGCATCTCGGTCATTACGCAGCGCAAAGAGAATGCCATCGTCATTCCAGCCGCGGCACTACGCACTTATTCCGGACGAAATTACGTCCAGGTCGTAGACGAGAAAGGGAACAAACGGGAGGTCGACGTCGAGATCGGCCAACAAACGTCCACCGAAGTGGAAATCGTCAAAGGCCTGCAGCCGGGGCAAAAAGTGGTGGGGAGATAACGCCAATGCCAATGCTCCGATTTTTGTACCGCAAGATGTGGAACAACCGCTGGATGACGCTGAGCACGCTGCTCGGACTCATTGTCGCGGTTTCGTTCACGACCAGCATTCCGATGTACTCCGACGGCTCGCTCAAGAGGGTCGTCGCCAATACGCTGCTTGAAAATACGGACGGCTTGCCGCCCGGCTCGACGCTTATCCGGTATCAGGCGGTCGGCTCCGACAAGGCGGACCTCGAATCGCTGAAAGATGTCGATACGTATATCAAGGAAGATATTCCGAGCCAGATCGGGTTTCCGGTCAATACGTACGTCAAGACGTACTCGATAAGAGGCTCTCAAGTAACCCCGGTCGACCCGACGAAAACGGACCCGAGCAAAAGGCGTCAAATGACGATTTCCTCGTGGAGCGGCTTGGCCGACCATGTCGAGATGTCGAACGGCAATCCGTTCTCCGATCAAGTGAAAAACGGGGTCATCGAAGCGATCGTATTCGAGGAGGCGATGTACCGCAACGACTTCCGTGTCGGGGATGAATTCAACTACCCGTTAACGGGAGGACTCGGGATCGCGCCTCTGAAGGTGAAGGTCGTCGGGACGTTCAAGCCGAAGCAGGAGGACGATCCGTATTGGTATCAAGGCTTCGAAGGTTTGTTGAACAGCTTGATCATAAGCGAAGAAGTTTTTCAGAACGATTTGCTGCAGCAGAAAAAAATTCCGCTCAACTTGGCGAACTGGTATTACGCCTTCGACTTGAGAGAGATCAAGACAAGCCAATTGTCCGACCTGTCGCGCAAGCTCGACCGGCTCGACATTACGCTGTATCAGAAGCTGAAGGAAACGAAGATCGATTTTTCGTTTAAAGATATGCTTTCCGAGTTCAAGAAGCAAAGCTTGCAAATGCAGATGATGCTGTTCACGCTGGCGGCTCCGATGATTGCCATGGTCTTTTACTATATCGTCATGAACGCCCGCCAATCGCTCGATCGTCAGCGGAGCGATATCGCGGTGCTGCGGAGCCGGGGAGGAAGCACGAGGCAAATCATCTGGGTGTATTTGCTGGAAGGTTTGCTGCTCGGGGGTATCGCGCTCGTCATCGGACCGATGCTGGGCTGGATGATGGCCAAGGGGATCGGCTCCTCCAACGGCTTCCTCGCCTTCGTGGACCGAAAAGCGGTACCGGTCGGGGTAACGAAGGAGGCTCTGCTGTACGGCGCCGCCGCGGTAGCTCTCGCTATCGTGGCCAGCGTCGTGCCAGCGGTCTCGTTCGCCAGATCGTCCATCGTCAGCTACAAGCAGCAATTGGCCCGTTCGGACCGCAAGCCGGTGTGGCAAAGATGGTTTCTCGATATTTTGCTCATCGCCTTGGCCGGGTATGGCTATTATACGTTTCAAAACGTTCAGATTTTGGCGGCGAGAACCGGGCTGACGAACGATCAGCTGCAAGTGCATCCTTTGCTGTTCTTCGTTCCGGCGCTATCCATTTTCGCGCTCGGCCTGTTTTTCCTTAGGCTGTTTCCTTGGCTGCTGAAGCTTGCGAACTGGCTAGGCAAAACGTTTCTGCCCGTGCCGATCTATTTAACGCTCACGCAGCTGTCGCGGTCGTCCAAGGCGTATTATCCGCTTATGCTGCTGCTCATTTTGACTTTGGGACTCGGCGTATACAACTCTTCCGCCGCCCGAACGATCGATTTGAACTCGACGGAGCGGACGCTGTACCAGTACGGCACCGATGTCATCCTGCAAACCGTATGGGAAGGTTATTCGGAGGCTCCGGCACCTTCGCAAGGAGGCGGTCAAGGCCAGGGTCAAGGCCAGGGAAGCGGAGGTCAAGGGGGACAGGGAGGTCAGGGAGGCCAAGGAGGCCAAGGCGGTCAAGGAGGCCAAGGCGGTCAAGGAGGCCAGGGCGGAGGCTCCGGCGGAGGCGAGCAAAACTCGAAGGTATTGTTTATCGAGCCTCCGTTCGAGATGTACCGGACTATGGAAGGCGTAGAGCATGCCGCACGGGTTCTGCAAACGAAAGGAAATATCGTCGTATCCGGCAAATCGCTGGGCCAAGGTACGGTCATGGGCATCGACAATATCGATTTCGCCGAGGTGGCTTGGTTCCGCAACGATTTGTTCCCGGCGAATCCGCGTCAATATTTGAATCTGCTGGGAGCATACGAGCAGTCGGTCATTATCCCGGAATCGTTCGCGCAGAAGCATCAGCTCAAAGCCGGCGATTTGATCTCGATCGCCATCCAGCAGCAGATGGTCGAATTCGTCGTGGTCGGCATCGTGCCGTACTGGCCGTCGCAATATCCGGACCAATCGCCGTTTTTCATCGCCAATCTCGATTACATATTCGATCAGGCTCCGATCACGCCGTACGACGTCTGGCTCAAGATGGAACCGGGCGCCAAGCTGGCTCCGATCATCGAGTCGATGCAGGCGAAAGGCATCCAGCTCGTAAGCTACAAGGACGTGCGCAACGAACTGATCACGCAGAGCAAGCATCCGTCGCGCGGCGGCGTATTCGGCATATTGAGCCTGGGCTTCCTCGTGTCGGTGCTGGTATCTCTGATCGGTTACGTGCTGTACTGGTTCTTCAACTTGTCGAGCCGGGTCGTTCAATTCGGCGTGCTTCGGGCGATGGGGCTATCGCGCAAGCAGCTTACCGGCATGCTTCTGCTCGAGCAGGCGTTCACTGCCGGGCTGTCGATCGCGCTCGGCTTCGGCATAGGCAAGCTGACGAGCGTTCTGTTCCTGCCGTTTCTGCAAACCGCGGAAAACGCGAAGTTGCAAGTACCGCCTTTCCGAGTCGTGTTCGAAGCGAAGGACATGTATCAGCTGTATGGTGTCGTTGCCTTCATGATGGTAACGGGAGCGACGCTGCTCCTGCTGCACATTCGCCGGTTGAGAGTTCATCAAGCGGTCAAGCTGGGGGAGGAGCGGTAACCGATGATTCATTGCGAAGGGCTCGTCAAAATTTACAAAACCGACGAAATCGAAGTCGTCGCGCTGCAGGGACTGAACATATCGGTCGAGTCCGGCGAGATGATGGCGATCATAGGCAACAGCGGAAGCGGGAAGTCGACGCTGCTCAACATATTGGGCGGCCTCGATCGCCCTTCCGCGGGTCAAGTACGCGTCGGCGAATGGGATTTGCTGAAAATTACCGACGATCAGCTGGTCGAATACAAACGAAAGACGGTCGGATTCATCTGGCAAAACAATGCGCGAAACTTGCTTCCGTATTTGACGGCGCTGGAAAATGTGGAAATGCCGATGATGCTGAACGGAAAAGTGGACCGGGAATATGCCAAGCAGCTGCTCGAGTGGGTAGGATTGAAGGAACGTCTCCACAACAAGCTGTATCAGCTGTCAGGCGGCGAGCAGCAGCGCGTGGCGATCGCCATCTCGCTTTCCAACAGGCCTTCGCTGTTGCTGGCCGACGAACCGACAGGCTCCGTCGACACGCAGACGTCGGATCTGATCATGAATATTTTCCGCAGGCTGACGAAGGAGCTCGGGGTAACGATCGTGATCGTTACGCATGACCTGACGCTTGCCGGCAAGGTCGACCGGGTCGTAGCCATTCGGGACGGATTGACGAGCACGGAGTTCGTGAAGCGGAATCCGAATCTCGGCGCGGAAGGGGAAGAAGGCGACGAATCCGGTAAAGGCATCAAGGAAGGCCACGAGGAATACGTCGTACTGGACCGGGCGGGACGCTTGCAAATCCCCAAAGAGTTTTTGCAGGCGCTTGACATAACGAATAAGGCAACGATGGAATTCGACGGCAAGACGATTACGATCAAATCGCCAAATCAATTGGGGGGGAACAAGAAGTGAATACAGCAAAACCGAAGTGGCTCAAAACCGTAGCCAGCCTGACCATGATAGCTACATTGACCGTGCCGATATTGGCAGCATGTAATAAAGGAAGCGGAGCGGACGACAAGACGGAGCGGGTACTCCGCATCGCTACGCAATATTATGGAGAGGAAGACGAGTATTTCCGCCAGCAGTTCACGGAAATTTTCGAGTACAACAATCCGAATATCAAAATCGAGATCGTCTCGGCGATGAATCCGGATCAATACCGGTACGGCGGAAGACCGGAAGGGGAGAAGCGGGAAGATCCGAACGAGAAAATGAAGGAGATCATCAACGGGCCCAATCCGCCGGACGTGATCCTGATGAATTACGATCAGCTTCCCGATTTGATCTCGGGCAACATGCTCAAGCAGCTGGATACGGATATTACGAAGGATAAATTCGATTTGTCCGATGTCGTTCCGGCCGTAATCGACGGCATCAAATCGCTCGGCGACGGCAAGCTGTTCGCACTGGCCCCCACGTTCTCTTCGCAGGTGCTGCTGTATAACAAAAAACCGTTCGACGACGCCGGCGTACAGTACCCGAAGGACGGCATGACGTGGGACGAAATGTTCGATCTGGCGCGTCGGGTCTCCAAGGGCGAAGGCGAGAACCGGGTGTACGGCTTCTCGTTCAACCAGTACAGCTACGGCTCGAAAGAAAATTTGTTCTATGAAATGGGTACGTACTCGGCGCCGCTGCAGCTGCGCATGTTCAGCGACAATGCCGAGAAGATGACGGTCGACTCCGATGGCTGGGAAAAGGTATGGAATACGATGATCCAGCTGAGCAAGGAGAAAATTTTCCCCGAGCCGGTCGATTACAGCAAGATGGATGCGGTGAGACGGGCCGCCATGGACAGCGGGGAATACAACCCGTTCCAGAACAATACGTTCATGAACGGCAAGCTGGCGATGACGATCGGTCAGCAATACTCGATCAACGAACTCATTCGCGCCAATAAGAGCGCGGCCAGCATCAAAGGCTACACGCCGATCGATTGGGACATCGTTACGATGCCGACTCATCCGGAGGCGAAGGATGTGGGCGGCAACGTTTATTTGAACGGCTTGATGGGCATTAATGCCAAGGCGCAAAACCCTGCCGATGCCTGGAAGTTCATCAAATTCATCAACGGCGAGGATTGGGCAAGGCTGAAATCGAAGAGCGTCAATCAGCTCGTTTCCCGCGCCAAATATATTCAACCTCGCGAAGGCATGCAGTATAACATCAAGGCGTTTTATTCGCTCAAGCCGGTTCCGATGGAAAACGAAATGAGCAAGCTGTACCGCCAATACCAGAACATCGGGCAAGTCAACTCGATGGGGATGCAATATTTCAAGAAAGCGATAGAGGGTACGTCTACGGTACGCGAGGCGCTGAAGGAATGGCAAACAGCAGGCGACGCGGCGCTGAAGCAGATGAAGGAAAATCCGGACGCGCCGATCAACGTTATGCCGGGCGGCGGCAAAACGATGGCAATACCTATGGGCTAAATTCGTGTTGCAGACAGCCGGGTCGCGATTATGCGGGCCGGCTTTCGGCATTGCTGCGGAAATCCGAATTGTCCCATGCGGCTGAACGATTCATGCTATAATGGGATATACATGACAGGAAAGGTGAGATTTCCGTGCGAAAACGGGTTCATAGCAAAGAGGTCAAGGAAGCCGCTCTGCGCAAGCTTGCGGAACGCGGCGTACAATTGGAAGATATCGCGCTGATCGTTTACGAAATGCAATCTCCTTACAATATAGGATTGAAGATGGAGTCGTGCCTGGACAGCGTACGCGCGGTGCTGGAGAAGCGCGAGATTCAGCACGCCGTCTTGGTAGGGATCGAGCTGGATCAGCTGGCGGAGAAGAAGTTGCTTTCCGAGCCGCTGCAATCGATCGTGGAGACGGACGAAGGGCTGTTCGGCTGCGACGAGACGCTTGCGCTCGGCTCCGTTTTCGGCTATGGCAGTATCGCGGTTACGACGTTCGGTCATCTGGATAAGCATAAAATAGGCATCATCCAACGTCTCGATACGAAGGTAGGCAAAAACGTGCACACGTTTCTGGACGACTTGGTCGCAAGCATCGCGGCTTCCGCCGCAAGCCGGATCGCGCATCGATTGCGCGATGAGGAGGAACGGTCGGAGGAGGAAGGGAGAACCCCTTTGCTGCCGGAAGAAAACGCAGGCTGATTCTGAAATAATAGCAGATCCTATACAATCCCCGGAGATGTTCGGGGATTTTTTCTCGTCGTTTTGGGCGGAAGCCCGTAAAAAAATCGGCAAGTTGGGATATGCTATTAAAAGAAGAACATAAAGGAAAGGAACGATCGAACCTCATGAGATGGGTATATTGGGTCAAACTGTATGAGAGCAAATTCCAAGCGGGCTGCCTGGCCAAGCGCATGGAGGAGGACTGGTGGATCTACGGTTACGAGTGCCCGCAATCCGTGGAGGTGTACCGGTCCAGGAAGGGGCGCTTCGGAGTCCGGTACCAGCTTTAACCGGAGCAATAAAATAATTAAATATTTGTTGACATCCTAATCGGATATGGTGTATATTTATTTTTGTCGCTGTTCACAAAGGACGGTTTTTCCAACGACGCGGGGTGGAGCAGCCCGGTAGCTCGTCGGGCTCATAACCCGAAGGCCGCAGGTTCAAATCCTGCCCCCGCAATAAGTTTTTCCCGAATAAGGGCCCTTAGCTCAGTTGGTTAGAGCGGTCGGCTCATAACCGATTGGTCGGGGGTTCGAGTCCCTCAGGGCCCATCATCAATCTGTTTCCTAGATTGATAGATTGTACAAGTTATGCCGGGGTGGCGGAATGGCAGACGCACAGGACTTAAAATCCTGCGGGGGCGACCCCGTACCGGTTCGAGTCCGGTCCTCGGCAGTACAGCGCTGGATCACAGCCCATTTTCAAGCGAATCCTGTGAAGCGGTTTGACATGTTGAAGTCGTCTCCACACACGCAGGATTCAGCGAGAAAGCAATCACACACCTCTTTGGCTAGTATATGGCTGAGGAGGTTTTTATTTTGGCTATGAAGGGGGATGTTCTCTTGGAGTTCCGGACCGAGCGATTAATCATACGAGACTTCATCGATACCGACTGTCAGTCTGTTCATGCTTATGCATCGAACTCTTTGGTCACCAAGTATATGATCTGGGGCCCTAACACGGAGGAGCAGACGCGAGCCTTCATTCAACGATCCATTGAGATGCAGAATCAATTACCGCGCGTCGATTTCGAATTGGCCGTAACGCTTCGAGCGGGAGGCGGCTTAATCGGCGGTGTCGGGATCCACGTATCGGATCTGCAGGGAGAAATCGGCTATTGCCTTAACCCCGATTATTGGGGGAGAGGGTACGCCTCGGAAGCCGCCATGGAAATGATTCGTTTCGGGTTCAGGGAGCTGGGATTGCATCGCATATATGCAACTTGTCGTCCCGAAAATGACGGCTCGTCAGGAGTTATGAAAAAGATTGGAATGACGTACGAAGGACGCCTCCGAGAGCATATGTTTCATAAAGGGAAGTGGCATGATTCTTTGCAATACTCGATTTTGGAGCATGAATCGATTGAATAGCCATTTTCTCGTTCCCGGATCAGCTTATATATGACGAGTCAGGTTAAAAGGGATATACTTTATATTCTCCGTTGTTCGAAGAGAATCTTAAAATATTTCCATCTTCAGGCATACCTTCGAAATAAGCGCCAATACAACCGGTCGTACACCTGTGGCCGGATAGGAAAATGTTTAAATCCCTTCCGCCATATTCATTCTCAAGTTCGCGCATAAATCCAAAAACTCTTTTCATGTAGACACGGATTTCTTCAACGCCTTTATAGACACTGGAATCCGGAACGACTCCGGTCATTCTTACTTCGGCTTTCTTCAGGCCGTCAGCTTCGCCCAGATCAAAAACATCAAGTCTAATATCCATTATTGCTTTTTTACCCGTTGCGATCTCTGCTGTTTGCATTGCTCTTTCTTGTGGTGAGGAAAATACATGATCAAATTTTATAGGTTTGAGGTCGTCTCTTAAAGATTCGGCTTGTTTTATCCCATTTTCGTTTAACGGCAATCCCAGTCTGCCTTGAAGTCTTCCTTCTTTGTTTAAATCCGTTTGTCCGTGTCGAATTACGTAAATCAATGCATGCCCTCCTCATTGTGCAAATCTTCTTTTTCTGCGGCAATCCTGCCAGTCTTTTCAGTCCTAACAATTATAGAAGCTTGCGAAAATAGACGGCCGACTCCTGGTATCCGAGTCCTTTATAAAATGTTGCCGCTCTACGGGTTGCCAGCGCAATGAGTTGCGATTTGCGGAGTCTTGTCCATTCTTCGAAACAGTCCATAAGCTGTTTCCCGATTCCCTGATTTCGATAAGTCTCGTCGACCATGATTTCTTCTAACCACGATACACGGCCATTCGCATATAAAGTATAATGATCGAAACCCAAGCAATATCCAATCAATTTGCTATCATGCAGGGCAACTCTTAAGAACGCGGCTTCATCGGATAAGAGCTGACTCATGCTTTCCTGGAATTGTACTTTATCGGGTTCAAAAGATGTAGAAAACTGCTCGACTAATCTGAATAAATCGTCAAGCTCGTGCGCTTGGATCGGTCTGATGCATGTTTGCATTTCGGGCTCCTGTCTGAGCTTATTTTACTTAAACTTTCAGCATGATCACGACGATGGGAAACTGTATGGCACAATGTTATTTGGCTAGCATTACTTCCTCATTCGAATTCAAAGGATCGGTTCTCGGTCAGGGGCCAATTCAGGTCTTATTTGGTTAGTTTGTGAGCAAGTCAAGTATCTCCTTCGATACCACTGAAATATCCTGGGAACCGTCGATAGTTCGCAAAAGCGCCTTCACGGTATAGTACTCCGTCAAACTGTCTGTTAGCTCTTTGTTTATTCGAAGTCGTTCTTTTACTGTTGCTTCTTGATCGTCTTCACGGTGGATCAGCATTCCATTGCAGGAGTCACAACGGTCTATGACTGCAGAAGGGTTATGAATCATATGAAAGGAAGCACCGCAGCCCGAACAGACTCTTCGTCCAGTCAATCTGTCCAGCAGGATGCTTTCATCAACTTCAACATAGATGACGTGGTCGACGTGTCTGGCTTGACTTTTTAAATATTGCTCCAGTGCATCTGCTTGCACAACGTTCCGGGGAAATCCGTCCAAGAGAAAACCTCTATCACTGTCTGTATGATTAAGGCGCTGAAGCGCTAATCCTATCGTTACCGCATCGGGCACTAATTCTCCCTTGCTCATATACTCTTTGGCAAGTAAACCAAGCTCCGTCTGATCCTTCAAAGCTTTTCTAAACAGATCGCCTGTAGAAATATGCGGTACATGCAGATGATCGGTAATCGATTTCGCCTGAGTTCCTTTACCGGCACCTGGAAGTCCGAGCAATATTACGTTCATAAGACTCCTCCTTGATGAAATCAATAATATACGAAGTATAAGTCAACACCCACGTATTTCCAATGATTTTTTTGGAAAGAAGAGGAATTGCTTTGAAGCAAGTTTTTCATATAGGAGGAGAGATGCTCATCCGTCATCCCCCGATAACGCCTCGATCATGATTGCTGTCCCAAGCTTAAAACCGGAGGCAAAAGAAGCGGTCATGTTCATCCCGCTAGCTTGATGATATAAATCCAGTAAGCTTCGAGTTCATTGAAGTCTTCTTCGGAAAGCATTCCCTTCCATTTATCCAATGACTCGGATATTTTTCTGTGTATGGAGCGATATTGTGGGTCTCTAGAAATAATATTCTCATCAGGTCTAATCTTTCCGTGATAGAGTTCTTCTAAGATACTTTTCATTTGTTGTCTCCTTTCGACTTCATACAATTTTACAGGTTCCGAATGTCGAATATTAACTTTTATGCAGTATTTGCATAAGTTGAGATAGGAGTCGGTACGAAACAATTAACAAAAGGCTCGGTCACCGACAGGCTGCAAACAACCTGACGGCCACCGGGCTTTTTTGTTTGGACAATGGGTAAGAGGCAGTACATCGCTCGGATGATGATAAATCTACGTTTTTTTTATAAATTGTATCGGATTTCACAAACTGTTATCCCGCTTCTGTTATATAATCCTAATATGAGTCATTATACCTAGTTCAATGGAACCAAGCGGAGGAGAGTTTATGTCATTTTTCAAACGGCGCAGCATCGGAAAAGTTCTCGCTGTGACGATGCTATTCAGCGTACTTATGCCGGCGATCGCTCACGGGGAGGAGGAGCGGTTCAAGGACATCGCGGATTCGTATGCATCGCGAGAAATTAACCAGCTGGCGAAGACTGGCGTTTTATTGGGCTATGAGGACAAACGATTTCAACCTTCGAAAGCGATGACAAGAGCCGAGCTCGCCAAAATTATTGCGCTATTATTGGGGCTGGAGGAAAGCCCGGATAAGGCGGCTTCTTATCTGGACGTACGGGCTGACAGCTGGTATCGAGGGTATGTCGGGGCGCTCGCCGAAGCCGGGATTGTCGAAGGCTATTCCCATACGGCATTCTCTCCGGATTCGCTCGTTACACGCGAGGAGCTCGTCGTATTTTTTATTCGAGGGCTGGGTCTTGAAGCGACGGCGAAGCAATTGCCCGCCGAATCAAGCCTGACCGATTTGGCCATCGTATCCGAATGGGCGAGACCGCATGTGGCTTTAGCGCATCGCATCGGATTTGTCGATGGGATAGACAACGGGGATGGGACCGTTGCCTTTAATCCGAAGGAAAACGCGGAGCGTCAAGCATTGGCGCGATTAGCCTACGAGTTTCAACTTCATAAAGAGAATTATGTGAATGCGGCAAAGGCGCTTATAACGGGCGCAAAACCGGTAAAACCGGAGGCTGCCGAGGAAGTAGCCGAAAATGTGGACATCATGGACATCCGGGCGGTCGGCTTGACCGCGATTGAGGTAACATTCGGTTCGGCCGTCAAAACGGTACGAAAGTCCGATTATTCGTTTGACAAAGGGCTAACCGTCACGGACGCTGCGCTTAAAAGCGGCGCCTCGAACATCGTCGTGCTTACGATTGCCGGACAGCTGCCGGGTACGACATATAAGCTCGCCTATAAAGGAAGAGATACCGGCAAATCCGTTCTGATCGACAGCATGTTTTCTGGCGGGGGCTATTCCGGATCAACCGAAGGAACCGACGGCAATGAAAACGACACAGGAAGCGGCGTCGACACGATCGAGACGGTAATACGTCAACTGACCAGCGGCGTTGCGCAAGAGACGGTTACCATAACGGCATCAGGCACATACGGCTCAGAGAATGGCCCCGATACACCTGTAAAGCGTCTGATTATCGATCCCGGTCCGACAGGAGAAGTGACCATTCAGCACATCGTTCCCGAAGTGTTGGAGGTACTCTCCGGCGACGTCAACACGATCAAGCTGCAGCAGACGGTCATTAAGCAATTGAGAGTTAATGCGGTAAATAACGGCGGAAGAGATGTGCGAATCGAGACAAGGGACGGCACGTCGGTGGAAAATACGACTGTCGAATCGCAGGCGGTGCTGGAGTCGTCTTCTACGACAGGGAAGCTCGGAAAAATAAAGCTTGCTTCTTCGGCATCGGGCCGAAGTCTGACTCTCAAAGGAAATATCGACGACGAAGTAACGGTCGATGCGCCGGGAGCGCAAGTGAGCATCCAAGCTCCGTCGAACGGCAACCCGCTACCCACTGTAATCAATAAGCTTTCTTTGGCCAAAAATGCAAAAGTAAATACAGGCAGCGGAACGAAGCTTTCATCGGTCAACGTGACGGGACAAAACACTACAGTTGATCTAAGCGGACAAGGCAGCGTGTCAAGTGTGAATGTGGATCCTTCGGCAAGCGGCACAAAATTGAATCTTGGCGAGGACACGAACGTAAGCACGATTAATGCGGATTCCGACGTCACCCTAAGCGGTTCGCCCGACGCGATAGCCAAGGTCAAGACGGAAGGAAGCAGCTCGATTCAAGTAGATCCGAACATTCAATCAGAGGTCAAATACAAGGCATTGGCGAACGCGGTCGAAGCCATCGAAGCCGTGGGAAGGCCAATAACGTACTCCGCAGACTTGGAAGAAAAGCTTGTCCAAGCGGGCGTTGCTATGGAAATAGCCAAATTGCATGGCGTCCTGGACTCGGAAATTTTGAACCTGAACAAGCTGACCGCAGCCAAAGAAACCGTGAACGGGTGGAAGGAAAAAGTCGTTCAGGAGCGTCTGAACTTGGAGATCGGGTACCAAAGCGGAGACGACGCGGCCTCGGTCACAAAAACATTGACGCTGCGGACGACGAGCAGCCTCGTAGACTCCATTGTATGGACGCCCGACAAACCGGCGGTCGTTAATCCGTTGACCGGCGTAGTCGTCAGGCCGGTAGCGGGCGAGCCCGATGCAGTCGTAACGTTGACGGTCCAAGTCAGTTTGAACGGGTACTCGGAAATTCGTACATTCACCGTGAGCGTAAAAGCACAAGCTCCCGTTAACAACGAGAAGGCTGAAGCAATCGAAGCCGCGATAAAAGCGATCGAAGCGGTGGGGGCGCCCGTTTCCTATACTGCCGATCTAGAGGTGAAGCTTGCACAAGCGGACACTGCCAT
>NZ_VDCQ01000110.1 GCF_006265175.1 Paenibacillus hemerocallicola
CAGCATTCAGCATTCAGCATTCAGCATCCAGCATCCAGCATTCAGCATCCAGCATTCAACGTTCACGTATAGCGTTTTGCTGTTCAGTCGTCTTCTCGATCAACGACACCTAGACCGAGCACTGTTGCGCGGCTCCTTTTCCGAGCGGCTCCATCAACCCCGTTTCCGTTTATTTGCCGCCATTTTTCCGTATAATGGAACCAAGGCAGGTGAACTGTTATGAATATTCCAAAGCTGCTCATCACATCCGGCGCCGTCCTCATCGTGATCGGCCTCGTCTGGATGGTTGGCGGCAGGTTTCTCAACCTGGGCAAGCTGCCCGGAGACATCGTAGTCGATAAAGGGAACTTCAAGTTTTATTTTCCCGTCGTGACGTGCGTCGTGCTGAGTGTCGTCCTCTCTCTGGTCGCTTATGTGGTCCGCTGGTTCATGAAGTGAGACGGCCTTAATGACCCGCGTCGGCAATATCGGCCGTCTACTGGCGCGGGGAGCGGCCCTCTCTCCATTCATGAGCCTAATTTCGCCAATTGTGAACCTGACTTCGCTAAATATCGACCGCCAAACGTTTTCCGCAGAACAGTAAAATCAGGTTCGCTAATCTCGCCGCACAGCACGAAGCGGGTACGAATAAGCAAATTATGTTCATTATTAGTCAATGAAGTTCAGTAGCCGGCATCCGGCACAAAATAAGCACAGCCTTAGTTGGTTGTATACCCGGCTAAGGTTATTTGCGTTACCGCCGTCTCTCCGATACGGAAAATTCATTGCATGGAAGCGTATGATGCCTGCTCCAACAGCCCGAGATCAAAAAGGCGCAGCGCCGGAGCGAACGTCATGATCCGAACAGACGGGCGTTCAGCAGCCGCTCCGCTTCGTCCAGCTGAGCCTCGATGGACAGCGGATCGCTCGGAATCCATTGCTCCGCCGGATACAGCTGCACCCGGCCGTTGCGCACGGCGGGCAGCGAGTTCCAGTTAGGGCTTTCCATGATCCGTTTCAAATGCGAGCGGGACTCGGGATCGCCGGACACGAGCAGTAGAATACGGTCCGACGCATAATCCGGGAGCTGCTGCAGCTGTATGATCGACTTGAACCCTTCCAGCTCCAGCCTCAGCTCATTCCTGATTTGCTCCGGCGGGGTTAGCCGCAGGATGTCATACAGCACTTTGTGCTTCCGATATACGTGAATTTCATTTTTCCATACCCAGATTTGGCAAACTGTCTGGTCGACGCCTACCCTAGATTGAAATTTTAGGGCGACTCGTTCCGCTTTATCATGAAATCTCTCCAGCCAATCGTCAGCCGCCCGTTCTTTGCCGAAAAATTTACCCAGCCTCGTCAATAAGTCCCGCCAAGGGAAACGTCCCCACGAGATTGTATAGGTCGGCGCGATCCGGGACAATTTCTCGTGCGATTCGCCTTCGACAAAACCGAGGATCAGATCGGGCTGCAGCGGAGCGATCGCTTCGGCTTCCGGAACGAAGCCGACCTCGCGGACTTCGCCTAACCGGTTTCGGAAATGATAGCTTTGCTGCAAGCTCCCGACTCCAACAGGCGTAATGTCCAATGCAAGCAAGTACCCGGTATAATGAATGGCCACTACCCGCCCCTCGTGACGGTGCCGGCGAATATAGACTTGAGGCGGTATGCCGGTCGCCCTCTTGAACCGGCGGCTGAAGTAGGAGGGATCCCGGTAGCCGACGCTTCGCGAAATGTCGTGCAGCCGGTCCTCGCCGAGCAGCAGCTGCTCGCGCGCACGGGCGATGCGTATGTCGGCCAAATAGTGCATCGGACTTGTACCCGTCAGCTCGCGGAACAGCATCGAATATTGTCGGCGGGACAATGCCGCGGTTTGCGCCAGCTGCTGCAAGGTGATATCCTCGTAGTACGTTTGTTCCATCAGGGCAATCGTGTGCCGCACCGCATCCTTGGACGTGCTCTCCCGCACCGCGCGGCCGGCATCCGGCAGCAGCCCCATCAGTTCCTGAAAGCAGCCGTAGTTTTCGAATTTCACCCGTTCATCCCGCGTATGCCGGTTCTCGTATATACGGTTCAGCAATTGGAGCAGTCTCGGGAGCGGCCGAAGCGGTTTTGGCTCCCCCTCCGCAAGAGAGAATATCAAGCTCGCCAACTTCGCTTCGCGCCTGACGTCCTGTCCCCGTCTCTGCAAATCCATGACCTCGAAGCAGAGCAAATACAGCCGCAAATCCTCATCGTGATTTTCCTTCGCCTCTATTTCGGTATGGGCCGCAACAACGATGCAATCCCCCCGCTCCAGCCGCACGATACGATTGCCGATCCGCACGCGTCCTTCCCCTCGTTCTATTGCGAGCAGCGTATAGGCGGAGCTATTCCGTTCCTTGGCCCCCTCTCCGCGCGAGTGGGTGATGCGTTCAATCGAAACCGGCACATACGCCTCGTCGGGAAACGGGCAATCGCGGGTCCCTTTCATTCCGAGTACCTCCTCTGGCGATAACGGCGCAAAGAAGCCGCTCCGCAATGGCTGAGCCGCTTCTCCGCTAACGTTCGCGTTATTTGGTTAATGCCTTCTCCACGGCTTCAATCGTCAGCTTGTTCGTAATCGGCCCGCTGCCGAAGAAGCTGCTGTCCCTGCCTACCTTGAAAACGCGCCCCGCCTTGACAGCCGGCAAGTCTCTCCACAATGCGTTGTCGAGCAACGGGTTCGTTTCCAGCGCTTCGTTCGGATTCGTCATAATGACAAAAATGTAATCCGCATCGAGCTGCGGGATCATTTCGGCCGACAACGATGCGTACCCTTTTCCTTTCGCCACCTCCGGAGCCGCGAGGCCCAGATCCTCGTACAGGACGGGCGCGCTGTTCCACCAGCCGGTTCCCATCATGCCGAGCGATTTGCCGGCCAAGTACAGGATCAGCACCTTTTGGTCTCCGATTTTCTGATGAATCCGGGCTTTCGCTTCCTTCGCCTTCTGCTCGTAATCCGCAATCGCCTGCTCGGCGACCTCTTTTTTGTCGAAAAGCTCCCCAAGCCTGTGAAGCATGCCCCGCCAGTTGTTCGCCCAATTGTTCGTACCCGTAGACTCTTCGTTGAACAGATAGGTCGGCGCGATCTTCGAGAACGTTTCGACGGCGTTTCCCTGCATCCATCCGCTGTTGCTCAAAATGAGCAGATCGGGATTCAGGCTCATTACCGGCTCTGGCTTGAGCCCGCCGGTGTAGTCGATCGGAGGAACGCCGGCGAGCCATGGCTGCAGGTGCTCCTTGACCTCGTTGCCTAGCGCGTACTGGGCGACCGGCTTCATCCCCAAAACGATCAGCATGTCTTCGAAGCCCGGCGCGATCAGCCGCTGCGGTTTGGTCGGGAAGTCGATTTCCCGTCCGTAATCGTCTTTGACGGACCGGCTCGTCGGCTGCTGCGCGCCGCCGTTTGCCCCTTCGGCTTGCGAAGCGTTCGTTTCTCCGGACGTACCTTTGGCTTTATTTGCGCCCCCGCACGCCACCAGTACCAGCATCAATGTCATAATTGCGATAATGAACAAACTTGCGTTGCGCTGACGCACGAAGCTCCCTCCAGTTGATATTGATTCTTATTATCAAATAAAGTATAACTCATCCCGTCCGATTTGCACACAGACAAACGGGCGATAACTTGCGGACGATCGGGCGATAGAGCATGATCCGCCGAGACGGATATTTCATCTCGGAATCTGCCGGGACCATCGACCATGGAGAGGCGCATTTTCGTTATTTATGCGAAAAGGACGGCGACAAGCCCAAACAACGGAATCGCGTTAAACCGCGTTCCGTTGTTTGGCTTGTCGTGCCCCGTCTGCACAGAAATCGCAAGGATAGCGGAAAGAGCAGCGGACGGGAGAGACCTTATTTGTAAATGTCCGGCTTCATTTCCCTCGCTTGCGGTACGAGCTGCCGCTATATCCGCAAACAGTCCGGATATGGGTAGAAATGAGAGCAAATAAGAGAAAATAAGAGTTATCCGGTCCGTCAGTCGGGTTGGAGTGCCCCAAAAGTCGGCGATAGAGGCCATACGGTCCGCCCGAAACAGAAGAACTGGAAATCATACAGGTAATTCCGGACAAAAAGTGAGATTTGGCAAAATAAATGGAAAACATGCAGCCCAATCGTCGCCAATCGGTGAACTGACCGAAATTAGTAAAAATAACTGTACCTTTTCCAGTTTACAACGGACTCCAAACGCTTTTCCCACAATTAACGGCATGATTTCCAGTTATCTTCATCGGACTTCGAGTTCGGATAGACTTAGTGATCGATCGCCAAGTACGCTGCCCAACGAAATCGGATGACCTCGTTATGGTGTCCACCCAATAGCGTCATCCTATCCCGTACCGGCTAGTACGCGGCGTCAGACTATAAATGGTATCCCCGGAGTTCGAATGTGTTCGCGCTGGATTCAACCGCCTAACGATGTCAGAATACACAACATTAGATCTGACTTTGTACTAGCGCCCAGCATTCTGCGCGCCGCCACCGCTCTGGCCGGATCCGGAGGTCGCGCCTCCCGACTGGCCTCCGCTGCCCGTCGAGCTGCCTGTGGTGCCCTGGGTGCCCGCGCCGCTCGATCCGGATCCGGTACCGGTAGACGTACCCGTCTGACCGTTCGTCTGACCCGTCTGCTGCGTACCCGTCTGACCGCTCGTCTGACCCGTCTGCTGCGTACCCGTCTGACCGTTCGTCTGACCCGTCTGCTGCGTACCCGTCTGACCGCTCGTCTGACCCGTCTGCTGCGAGCCGGTCTGACCGCCCGTTTGGCCGCCCGGCTGCACGGCATTGTCCGGCTGTTTGCCTGTACCACCTTGATCCCCCGTCTGCTCCTGCTGCACCGGCTCGGTCGGCTCGTCGCCCGAATCGAAGACGTAGATGCCGATCAACGTCAGAGTGGCCACGCCTACGATAATACCGCCGAATTGGAACAGTATTTTGCGGTTTTTCCTGATGAACCGGAGAATCGGGTTCGATTGCGCCAGACGAATTTCTTCATACACCTTCTTGAAGGAACGGTTCGGAGTCCCCTTCAGCTTCGTCCACACGTCCCGCTTGTTCAATGCGCCGCGCTCGGATTTGTTGAAATAGCCTCGGATCGCGCCTTCGAAATCCCACGCTATTCTCCCGCGTACATCGAGGAAATACGGATACGACGCCGACCAGTTCAGGAAATCGTACACGTCGTCGGCATGGCCCGATTGCCTGAGCACGTAGTCGAGCATTTTCGCATAGGAGAACGTGCACTCGCCCGGCTCCTCCCCGCTCTCATAGAACGCGTAAGCGATCTTCTCGTAGTATTCGGGGCGGATCGAATCTTTCAGCAAGCGCTGCAGCAGCATTTGCAGCTGATCGATTTCCCGTGGCGCCAGCAGGCTGAGCGTCATATAGTTGTCGGCTTCCTTGTTGCCCGTGTTGCGCAGCAGGAACGAAGCGCACTGCAGGATTTGGAACACGGCCTGATCCTTCGTGCCCAAGCTGTCGGACAGCACCTGGGAATGATGGCCGAGCATATATTTCATGTCCTCGAGCTGCTGCAGCGTAATCCGCTCCAAGTCCGCTTGGGCGATGATCGTTTGCTGCGCCTGCAGATCCAGATCGTTGTAGAACGGCTGAAGCTGCTTGTCATGCTCCGATTTGACTTTGTACAGCTTGTCCAAATACGCGTTCAAGCCGCCGCCCGCCGCGATCCGCTCCTTGTCCTTATCCAGCAATTCCTTCGTTTTGCGGATCAGCTGCTGCTGGAAATAGGAAGTGCACAGCGCTTCCTCGACCTGCTCCAGCCAAAAAGAGATTTCGTCCTGCAGCGCCTTCATTCCCGCAATCGGCTCCAAACGGTCCAGCAAATAGGCTTGCACGACCGGCGCAAACTGGTCGGCATGGAGCATCCGCCGGACGACGGCCCGAAACAGCTCCTCGTGCTTCGTCATCGCTTGGAACACTTGCTTCGAATAGCCGCTGTCCTCGTTGAAATTCCAGCCGTTGTACAAAAATTTGATCAAGGAAAAGACGAGGCTTTCCTTCAAGCCCCCGATCCGGTAATAGTCGACCATCGATTCCAGGTAGGCGGCGGAAGGCGTATAGCCCGTGCCGAACAGCGCGATTTCCTTGTCCACAAGCCTCCAGAACAATTCGTCCAGCCTCGGCTTGCGCTCGATATTGCCATCGTTCAAATAGCTCAGCACGCCGGCGAGCGAGGCTTCCTTGTTCGCCTCGTATAGCTCGTCGTTTCCTTGCTCCACCCTATACAGCGCGCATAGCTGATAATAGGTCGGCAGGGACGTCTGCAAGGAGCCGTCCATGTCCTGGAGCGCCTCCTCCGCAAACTCGTAGAAAGCGGTCAGCTCCTCCGGACGCTCCCGGTTCTCCCACGCAAAATCCAAATAATAATGCTCCGAGCCTTGAAGCTCGACGTTATGAAACCGCCCGTTCGGGAAATCGAACACATAATCCTTGTCGATATTGCGATCCCCGGCCCGGATCGTGCCTTTCTCCACGACCATCGCATTGATGAATTTTTTGCCCTGGGGCTCGTGACTATAGGTCGTAAAGCCGAATTTGCGCCGCATGCCGTAGGGCAAGCAGCGATAGATCAAGCCGAGCAGCTGGCCCGCGTAATACGAGCTCTCGCTGACGTCGACGTCCAGAGCAATGTACACCTTCTTGTTGCTGGACACGGACATCATGACGGACCACAGCAGTTGCTTGAAACGTTGCTCATCGATACCGAGCCGCTCCAGCGCCTCCCGCTCCTCCCGGAGCTGCGGGCCGGAAACATAATCCAGCTCGTCAAGCTCCGGCAGCGTCTTCTGCTCCTCGCTGTATTTGCTCTCGAAGAAACGGATGCGGAAAATCGAGTCCGGATTCCGGTACGTTTCCTCCGCCCGGTCCTGCGGCACTATGTAATTGTGGACGAAAATCGTATCGCGCTGTCCGGTAAAGTCCGCTCCGGCAAAAACCCCGCGGCCGATAACGAGCTCGCCCGTTTCCGCCGTGAAGACGGTCAGCGACTCGGGGTATTTGGACAAATCCTGCTCTCCCCGCTGACGCAGCTCCTGGGGGGCGTGGTACAGACAGAACGGGTGCAGCGTCTTTTTGATAAAGTTGTTGTCGAGAGAAGGGGACTTCGCCACGGTGTCCAGACCTTCGTTGGAGCGGAATATCCCTTCCCGTCCGCGGGTGTAGTACTGCTGCTGGATTTTCCCCTGTATGCTCACTCCCCTTGCCTCCCCTCGATATAGTCCAGCTTATGCATCAGCCATACGAAAGGCTCGTCTACCCGCCAAGGCGTAACGACGCCGGCGATCCGCTTGTCGACCGGATTCGACCCCAGCGCCGATACGGCAAAGTAGGCCGTGTCCGTAAAATAAACGTCCAGCGTATCCTTGAACGGACGGTCCACCTTTTCGAGAAAGCGGCGTATTTCGCCGTTAATGTTTTCGAATTCGTTCAAATCGAGATGCTTCCGATGGACGACGTCGCGGAACACGTTGCTGTTCGAGCGGATGTATTCCCCGTCCTCTTCCTTCAAATGCTGGAGCATATCGCTCTTCGTCAGGACGACCGCCGTCGGGATATCGGTTCTCGATTTGTCCTCGTGTCCGATAAAATTTTCGAACATCGTAATCGCCACTTCTCTCGGCTCGTCGTAGCGGCTCGCAAACTCCCCCACCTCGTTGCCGGCATTGATGAGCAGCCTGTCGCGGATCGTCTTGATTTGCAGAGGATCGACCATGAACAGGATGCCCGAGGAGTTTTTGATATGCGCCGCATACAGGTCGAGCATGTCCCTGTCCGTCATAATTTCTCCCGCCACATCGAAAAAGACCAGCGTCAGCGGCGCCATCTGCTCATCCTTGAACACGAACTGGAATATGAACGGCTCCTGCTTCTCTTCCTTCTGGGTCGAATCCAGCATAATGCCTCTTTCGAATATCGGCTCCTCGTACTTTTGGCGGAATCTCCTGCTGATATCGGCGTTGAGCGGAATGCAGGCCGCATTGAAATTCGAGGCGGTCAAATGCTGCAGCGTATGGATCAAAGAGGTCATGTAGACCGATTTGCCCACCTGGGAAGCCCCGACGATCGAGATGATATTGCTCGGCACCTTCCCCGCCGTAATCGGCAGCTCGTTATGGCAATGGGGGCAAAGCCTTTTTCTCGTCACGCGTCCGTGCCTGTCGTTAATTCCTACGAGCACCTTGCTCGAATAAATCCGGTTTTCCGCGGGAATCGAAGCCGGGTGGATGACCGCTTCAAGCTCGTCGATCGGGGACAGGTTGAACCGCCCGCGATACCGGTTCAGCTCTTCGTCTTCCTGCAGCGCGTAATCCTGATCGCCCTCCACGTGATGCGTCGCCCGGAACACGACCTCCTCGGGACTGAACTTGCTGAAGCAATACGGGCACACGATCGGATAGAAATCGGGCTTCACCTTCGCCGGCGGCTTTTTCTCGAACAGCCCTTTCAGAAATTGCAGCATGCGTTTCCCTCCTCTATTCGGGGATCAGCTCGTATATTTCACCGTACGTTTTGCCATCGGTAAAAAACAGCCTGATCCGGTTTGGTTTCGGAATCTCGATTTCCGGCAGGACGTTGCGCCCGGGAGCGATATCCTCGATAAAGGGATAGGCGGTTCCGTCCTCCTTATGGAGCGGAAGCGACCCTTCCTTCATCACGTAGCACAACGCCTCCTTCGGGACGGGCACCTCGCTCGTCAGCTCGATCCGTACCGGCTTCATTTTGCGGAACAGCCCGCTGCCGTATTGGATCGAATACCGGATACGGGCTTTGCCCGTACTGAAGCGGATCACGTTGTCGTCATCCTCCTGCCGGAGCAGGGCGATCCCGTCGGCGCCGCGCTCGCACGGATATACGCGGTAGGAGTAACGTCCGATGCCCTCGACCCGCCCCCGGTAGCCGGCCTTGGCCTTGTATTCCTCGCGCGTCAGCAATTTCATCGCGTGCCGGGGCCGCTGCTCCAAGGGAAGCTCCGCCTCCGCCGGGAACAGGTAAATGTACACGCAGTGGACGTTCTCCGGCCAGTTCCACGTCAATACGCTCTCGTTGTCCTGCATCCGGTGCCGCATGCCGGTTATGCGGCTCCGCCCGGATGCCTCGCCGCTCCATCGCATGCGCGCGCCTCCTCCTAGATGACGGTTTTTCAACAACCTGAATACATACAGTTATTTCAATGAAGTGTTGCTTCGTTGCCGTAGTAAGCTGGAAAATGTACAGTTAATTTCATTCAATTACGACCATTTCTCGGTCTGATGGTGATTTTCCTGTATGTTTTCCAGCTATTTCGGCAAATTTTGCAATTTTCTCGTATTTAACTGCCTATTTTACAGTTGGCGTGCAGGGACGAGCTTCCGTTGATGGAATTCGGACGCTCTGCTCTGCATGGAGTTATTCACCGGCCAATTAGATCGATTATCGTTATCGGAACCTTTTCCCTGTCGGGCCGTTCTGTCCGAGGGCCGTACCGGAGCCGCTCCTGCTCCGCTTGTACAGTCCTTGCCCCGCCTCGTCCGTCCTGTTCTCCCTGAACGGAATGAGCAGCGTCGATATCGCCAGCACGACCGCCAGCACGACGTCTGCCGACGCTCGCACCGTTTCTGCCGGAAGGGCGCCGCCCTTTAGCCCTTCCTCGAGGATAAACCCGGCCAGCAGTCCGGCTATCGCTCCTCCGGCGGAAAAGCTCCGCGCCAAGAAACGGTTGTCGAATACGATGCCGAGCGACAGTCCCATCAGAAGGCCGATCAGCGTCACGAACAAAATTCTCCATACCGCATAAAACAGACTGTTGACGGCTGAGCCGGTTCGTTCCCCGACCAAATGCCAGCCTTGATTCGCTTTGTAAATTTTGTCGAACACCGCCGACAAATGCTGAACGTCGCCGACGCTGTGGTACGTGCCTCCGGTATCGGCCGCTATGCGCTTCAGCAGCTCGTTTCCTTGGCGGTCCTGCGAGTTGACTCCTACCGTATTCACGGCAATATCGTTATTCCGGTACGGCATAAGCGCGCTGTTCAGATTCACGTCGCTGTAGCCGTCGGATATGAGAATGACCATGCTCCCGCGCGCCTCCGCCTGCGCGGCCTCGATTTGTTCCATCGCTTTGGCCAGCGCCGCGGCGATGTTCGTACCTCCGTTAGGCGGGCCGAAGTCGTCCAGCTTGGCGGTGACGGCGTCCTTGGCCGCCTGGTTGTCGACCGGGACGAGAGGCTGAAGAAGCTCGGCCTGATCGTTAAAAGTCATTACGGCAACCCGCTTGCCCCGCTCCATATTGCGGACCAGATCCTTGGCCGCCCGGAAGCTCTCCCGGTCGGGATCGGTTTCCGCCATGCTTTCCGATACGTCGATCGAGACGAGAATATTTTGCGGGGGCTTGTGCTTGCCGAAATAAAGCCCATATAGAAACTGGCATATCCCGCCGGCAACGAACAACAACAGGAGCGTCGCGGGAACGAGCAGCTTCCAGCCGTCCTTGGCATAGCGCAGCCGCCAGCCTTTGCCGTTCAGCACGGGCGAAACGTGCTCGGCGATCAGACACATCAAGCCTACGAACAGAGCCAGCTGGCCGAAATAAACGCCCATCAGCAGCCAGTTCGGCATACTGCCCTCCCACTTGGAAAGCACCGCCTCCCCGACGGCGAAGCCGATCAAGCCCCCGATCAGGCTGAATACGATGAAAAGTATACTTGCTTTTCGATGAACCACCGTCCGCCCCCTCCTCCGGCCGCGCCGTTTGCAGCATTACGGCTCATCCGGCTCGATCGCGTGAAATTGATAGCCGTTCGCCCTGTAGCTGTCATAATATTTTTTTCCGTTGCGGTAGACGAGCAAATCCTCGATGCGGAATCCGCCCATAATGCCGAGCCGCTCGATGCCGCTGTTTTTGTTCTCGTGCACGCAGCCCAGCTTGTAGGGCCGGTTCCCCGTATCCACCGCGAACGCGTACCGGATAAATTCGCTTTCGGAATCGCCGAAAAAGTAATGCTCCTCATACCGGTGCTTATGCGTGTAGTTGTATACCTCGACATGAACCGTCGCCTGCTCCTTGAGCGTATCGTACAAATCCCGGTATAGCCGCTCCTTGGACAAGACGCGGTCCTTGTCGTCGTACCGGACGGTTACGTTCGCCCGCCTGATGAGCTCATCCTCGAACGATTGGCGGAACGGCTCGTATATGAATATTTCTTTGCCGCACACCTCGATCAGCCGCTCGAGCAGTCGCGTCGGACCGTCCTCCAGATGGCCCGCCACATTGCCGACGAACCGCTCTTCGAACAAGAAAGCCTCGCCCCGCTTCGCCTGCAGCTCTTTCACGATATCGGCCACGACCGTCTCGTAATATTCCGAAATGTTGCGCCCGAGGTAATCGTTCGCCTCCGAGACGCTTTGCCGGCTCGCTTCGCGGATTTGCCGCTCGAGCGCGAACAACTGCTCCACCTTCGGCCGCACCGTCTCGTGAAGGCCGGCGAACGCCGCTTCGTACCGCCTCAGCAGCGCGAGCTTCGTCTCCAGCAGCAGCAGCTCCAGACGCTTCCCGTACACGTTCTCGAAGAAGAAACGACTGAAATGCTTGAGCGTGCTCTTCTTCATCATCGGCACGCGCCGGAACGGCTGCATGTCGACCGGCTCCTGCAGCCAGTGCTCGAGCTGGAGCCGGCTATCCTCGAGCTGCTTCTCCGTCTCCTTCATCCACTTGCGCAGCTCCTGATAGACGACCGCGTCCTCCTTCTCGGAGGTCCATGCGTAGGCGCAATACAGACCGTACCGCGGATCGTTCACGATTCGCCGCTCCGCCGCTTCCCGGACTTCCCGGTCCACATCGAGCCGCTCGAGCAAGCGCCCCGCCTGGGCCGTGAAATGCTCGCGGAAAAAATCGCCCGCATGCCGGCCGTACATAAGCTGCTCCGCTTCGGCCAGCGTGAGCCGTTTCAGCTCGTCGAAGGAGACGGTCGAGAACAGGAGCGCATTCATGTCTTCCAGCTTCCCGCTCTCCGGCACTAGCGCCTCGGTCCTGCGGTCGATGGAAGCGGCATCCAGCTGCCACAGCTCCATAATCGTCCTGCGGTCGGCCGCGCCTTGTTCCTTCAATTTCCCGATCGCGGCTTGCGTCAAATGATGCAGCACGGTCAAGGCGATTGCCCGGTTCGGCCGCTTCACTTTGGAATAGCCGGCCGTGGAATAGACGTTTCCTTGCACCCCCGCGGGCACGATATGCTGCTTGAAGTGCTGGTTGTTGTAGCCTTCCTGCAACGGATCGTTGTCGCCGGCGGCTTTCCGGTTTTTGAGCAGGCACATGCCGCATATGATCTCGTAGTTCGTTTCCATGCTTCCGTCGACGAACAAGCCCCGCTCGTTTTTGTCGCTCAGCAAATAGACGAGATCGAACAACGGCGCGTTCGCATGCTCTACGGGCAGGCGGATCTGGTCTTCCGTAACCTGCAGCGGAGCGCTGTAGCTGTAGCCTCGGCTCTGGTACACGTCCAGCTCGCGCATAAAGGCCACCGTGGACGAAGCGGCATAGGCAAAATCGCCGTTGTCCTGTTTTTCCCGGATGAGGCCGTAAAGATCGATCTGGATCTGCTTGAACGACTCGCGCAGCACCGTCTTGAGCAAAAGCGTCACTTCCTGCAGGAGAACGCTGCACGGGTCGTGAGTCATCGTCACGACCGCCATATTCATCTGCTGGAACGAAGCGTACATGGAGCCGAATTCGGCGATCCGGTTGCTCATCCGGCGAACGACCCTATTGAACTCCGCCAGCCGGAGCGAATCTTCGTGAAACTGCCGGTGCAGCTCTTTGCGGCTCGTCTTCCGGTCTGCCGACGGCGCGGGCATGCGGATGCCGAATACATTGTCCCTGGACAGCGTTTGGTCCGTGTACACGTGAAGATAGACGACGCCCCGGCTGTTGTTCCACTTCGCTTCGTTCAATTCGTATACGGCTCGGAGCGCCTCCAGGCTCTCGTCCCCGACGAAGGCGAAGACGAGCGGGTGGTTGATGCTGCGCAACCCGTCGCTTGCATACGCCTGCTTGTCCGCCTCGGCGTCATAGTCGCCGGCGAATGCCTTTAACCGTTCCTGCACGGCGGTTCCTCCACTCGTTTGGCATGAAAAGTCCGGTTCGTCACTTGATCGTCTTCAGCATGTCGTTTACTTTCGCGGCGACCTGCTTGTAGAAGCGGTACATCTCTTCGCCGTTCACGAATTCGTTGCGGTCGTAGTCCAGCGACGATTTCGCCTCCTGATAAGCTTCCGCCATCTGCTTCAGATTGTCCACGAGAGCGGAAATATCGTCGGAGGCCGTCATCTGCTCGCTCCGCCTCGCGGCTTTGCGCTGCAGCAGCGATTGGCGTTTCCCGTCGAGGCCGCGCACCTGCTCGAAGATGACGTACTCGTAGAACTTGTTCACCTTGATCAGGTTGACAAACGGGTCCCACGCTTCCTCGTCGGCATCGTGGTCGTAGACGTATTGGGCGCCCCGCTTGACGATCGTCCTCGTATACATCGCCTCGATAAACCGGTCGAGCAGCTTCTCCTCGTCCTGATGGGCGTTCAGCACCGCTTCCAGCTCGGCGGCCTTGGCGCGGATCTGCTCGTACTTCGCCGTCTCCTTGCGCAGCCGTTCCATCAGCTCCGGCGAACGGATCAAGTTCTCTTTGGCCATTTCCTCGCTTATGCTGTTGAATATGTCCTTCGTCTCTACACGCTCTATGCCGTTCTGCAGCAGCTCCTTCAGCGCGGCGATGCAACGCTTCAGCTCGCCGAAGTTCGGCTTCGGGGCGTCCAGCTGCATCGGGAATTGCCCGATGAAAGCCTGGATATCGAACGGCTTGGTCAAGTAGCATTCGAACCTGCTGCTCGTATTGGCCGTTCCCGCCTTCTCGGCTATACAGCCGAACGATACGGCCTTGTCGAACAAAGCTCTGACCTCCGCATTGTGCTTGCGGACCCGGGCGTTGACGTACACGTCCCCCCACGATTTCTCCGGAATCGGCGAAGGCAGATGCGTCCAGTTTACTTTGTCCGTCTGCACGAGATGGCGGCCGATGCCCTCCTGCTCGAGAATCGTCTTCTCGTAGCTTTCCTCCATCACCTTCAGCGGCGAGTAAGCCAGCAGCGGCACCCCGTTTTTCGTGCTCAGCCAGAAGATGCGGTTTTTGACCTTGCTCTCCTTGATCGTGAACTTCGTTTTGCCGAGCGATATTTCCTTGAAGTTGCTGACCCCTTTGTAAATGTTGGGGGCGTCGGCCGGTACGGATACGAATCCGCATTCCGGAAAGTGGAAGCTGCCCGCGCTGTTGCTCAGATGGAATACCGGCACCGCCTCGGTGTCCAGCTTTTTGGCGATAATCCGCTCGATCACCTTCTCGATCGATTCGTCCTGGCCGTATTTGATCGCGAGAAACTCCTCCATCGACTTCGTGATCAGGTCGCCGAAATGGTCGCTCAAAAACTCCGAGATCGAGCCGATAATGTCGATTTCCTGCTCGCGGGTCCATTGGTTCGTTTTGCGCAGCAATTCGTTCGTGAAGTCGCGGATCAGGTCGTTTACGTTTTTGTCGTCCATGATGCGCCCGATCAGCTTCTCGATATCCGGCACGTTCACGACGTTCCAGAAGTAAGTTTTATTGCCTTTGTGATCGACCTGCTCGTCCCCGTTCGCGAGAATGTCGCCGTTTTTCTCGAAGATGCGGTTCAGCGCGTTCAAAATTTCCGTGAAAATTTGATAGATGCGCGTGTTCTGATCGTTCAGAAGGTTGTACAAATCCTCGTAATATTCGATCATTTGCTCCATCCGCTCGCGGTCGGCGTACAGCAAATATTCCTGGATTTTCGCCTCGATGTAGGCGTCCTTCTTCTTGTCCCGCGAGATGAAGGCGCTGCGCGCGTCGCCGAGCTTCTGGTTGGCGGTGTTGCGGGCGGCCTCTGCGTCCTGCGGAATCCGGTACAGGTTTTCCTTCAATGCTTCGATATACGAGCTGATCTGGTTCAGCAGGCAGAAGCCCTTGTTGGAGAAAATGACGCGCGACGCGAAGAACGGCCCCTGCTCCGGACTGAGAAACATCCGGTTGATCTGCTCGGTGAACCGTTCGACGCCTTGGCGGGGCAGCTGCTTTTTCGATTTGATGTACTCTTCCCTGGCGCGGGACAGGAAGCTTTGCTCGAGCTCGGTGTCGATGCTGACGACCTGCTGCTTGATGACGTTGTTGTAGCTCAGTCGCTCGCTGTTCTGGTAGCCCGGAATCGGCTCCGGCACCCTTTTGCCAAACTCCCTGTGAATCGAATCGGGATCGATCTCGAGCTTGCGGGCCAGCTTCTCGACCTCCTCCTGGGTAGGGGACGCCTCGAACATTTTCTCCATTTTCTTGAACAGCCGGTATGCCAGGAACGTCGTCATTTCCTCGATCGGCAGGACGGCCGAGGAGGCGCCGATTACGTTGTACTGGTAGTTGGCCGCATACTGCTTCGTCATCTGGGCGATGTTCGTATGAATGTTGCTCATGTAGTCCTGGATGGCGAACTCCTCGCCCGATTGCTTCTCCTCGCTGGCCATGAACGTCGTAATTTTCTCCGCCGTCACGTTCATGCAATAATCGTAGCCGTTCTCGAGCAGCGTCCCTTCCAGATTCGTGGCCGAGATCAGATGGGCGAAGTTGAACGGCGCTATCGGAGAGTTGACGGACAAAATGTTGCCGTACTGCTGCTTGAACCGTTCGCCCCGCTCATTCACGTTCATCCAGTAGTCGAGCTCCTTCAGAGCCGCATACCCGTTTTTCTTGATGTACTCCCGCGTATGGTCGGAAATGCTCTTGTTGGACAAATTGACGTCCGGCGTAAACAAATAGCCGAACATGTTGACCTTGTCCACGCCGGAATCGCCGTGGTCCCGTTCGATCAGGCCGCGCGTGATGTACGCGATGTCCAGAAAGCAGCCGCTCCCCGTCCCGCCGGACAGTCCGGTCAGCAGGAAGACGATCAGCTTCTTGTTCGTGCCGACCGACAGCGCCTTGATCTTCTTCTCGATCGCCTGCACGACCGGCACGATTTTCGTGAACAGCAGCAGCCTTCCCGCCTGCCGGATGCCGGATGCGCCGTTGATGCCGTCCGTGATCAGCAGCTCCGGGGACAGCCATTCCTTGATATACGGCTCGAGCAGGCTGCGGTTCTGGAGCAGTCCCCCCACCTCGGGATTGGACAGCAGCACATACTCGGTCATCGGGTCCAGCCCGATTCCCCTATACTTTTTGTGGCGGTCGTGCTCGTTCGTCTCGAAGGCGAGAAATTCCACATTGTCGGGCTTGTCGCGTTTTTTCTTGGAAATCGGGTCTTCGGGCAGCTTGAATCGGCGGTTGATCTGGTATTTCAGGCGGAGCAGCGCATCGATGCCGGTGCCTCCGAGGCCGATGACCAGCATCGGATTGTCGATCGTATCGACCCGGATTTTATCGCTGACGATCCCGCCGCCCTTGGATACGTCCAACTGTTCGATATGCTCTTTGACGACTGCCTTCATGATTGCATCCTCCTGAATAGTGGATTGAAGAACAAAAGTACGCTGTTGATTTAACCGGAGCTCTCGGGCCGATTAACGAAACATGCTCCTTTATACGGCCTGTCGGCGCCATGCTCGGCAATTCCGCCGATCCAACGGAAGGACGTTCCTTTTTGTAAGCGGGAACTGTCGGGAAGCATCCGGTTAGCGGAATAAAGTTCCGCTATTAGGACGAGTCGGCCTATCATGCGGAAAATAGCGGAACTGGCTTCCGCTATTCGACCTCTGCCGATATTTGCGGCGCAATAATTCGCAATTAACG
>NZ_VDCQ01000111.1 GCF_006265175.1 Paenibacillus hemerocallicola
GGTCGACCCGGACTCCGTCTTGGTCCCGGAAGAAGTGCCTGACGAGCCAGTCCCCGTCTTGGTGCCCGAGGAAGTGCCGATCGACCCGGACTCCGTCTTGGTGCCCGAGGAAGTGCCTGACGAGCCAGTTTCCGTCTTGGTGCCCGAGGAAGTGCCTGACGAGCCAGTTTCCGTCTTGGTGCCCGAGGAAGTGCCCGTCGAGCCAGTTTCCGACTTGGTCCCCGAGGAAGTGCCGGTCGACCCGGACCCCGCCTTAGCGCCCGAAGAAGTACCGGTTGACCCGGAATCCGTCTTGGCTCCGGAGGAAGCTCCGGTCGAATTGGAGTCCGTCTTCGCACCGGCAGAAGTACCGGTTGTCCCGTTCGAAGGAGTTCCGGATTTGGTTGCGCTCGAACCGGTTGATGTCTTCGAGCCGGAACTGGCCGTACCCGAGGTACCGGAAGTGCCGGTCGACTTGGAGCCGCTCGAACCGGAGCCCGAGGTGACACCGCTGGCGGCCGCCTTGGACCCGCTAGAATCCGACTCCGTGACCGGGGCCTTGACGGTCGTGCTCGTTCCGCTTGTACGGTCGTCCTCTTCTTCGGCATCGGCGGCGGAGCTGCCATCCAATTGCTCCTTCACATACTTTTGCAGTTTCGTCGCGTTGACGGTCAGCACCGAAGCGCCGCCGATGTTGTCTTCTCCCAGCAAGCTGGAAGGGGGGACCTGGATTCCGTTCACACCTTGAGCTTTCACCTCGAAGCCGAGGGAACCCAGCTTGATCATGTCGGTAATCGACAGGTTGGTCGTAATGTAAGGATCGATTTTATTCAAAATGGACGGCAGCCGGAAAATGGAGGAGGTCGTCTGAAGCTCCTCGGCGACCGCGGTCATGAATTTGCGTTGGCGTTCCGTCCGCGAATAATCGGAAAGCGCATCGTGCCGGAAACGGACATATTGCAGCGCCGTTTTGCCATCCATCTGCTGAATGCCTTTTTTCAGGTTGATATCGAACTCCGGCTCCTCCGAATCGCGGTACTTCATATCTTTCTCGACTTCGATTTCGATGCCGCCGATCGCATCCACAAGCGCCATAAATCCTTGGAAATCGGTGTATACGTAATACTGGATCGGCAAGCCCAGAAGATCGCCGACCGTCTTCATGGCCAGATTCGGCCCGCCCATGGCAAAGGCGGTGTTGATCCGGTCGCTGCCGTGACCCGGAATTTTCACGTACGTATCGCGCAGAATAGAGAACAGCGACGCTTTCTTGGTCGTCGGGTCAATGGACGCAACCATGATGGTGTCGGAACGGGGGGCATCGTTTTTGGAATAGCCGCGCGAATCCGCCCCGAGCAGCAAAATGTTTACCCGTTCCTTGCCCTCCCATTTCGGAGGGGCTTCCTCGGTTTGCACCGTGTTCTGCGTTTTGATCTGGGTGAAGAAGGGCTCGTCCTTTTTTTCCTGGATATTGTTGCCGAATTGGTACAATGAATAGCCATAATAGCCGATGACGCAGAGGATGACCGCCGTGCAGGTCAAGGCGATCCACTTCGCTTTTCGCCACATGTGCTTCAACTCCTTTAGGTCCCGGTTCGACTTTTCCTTCCCGCGCCATATCGTGTATCATTAGACGATTGAATCTAATTTTCGCGAATGTTCAACAAAGTTAATTTGTCCAAAACGTCCACCCTTATCAAACCAATTATACGTGCTGCGGAATGCCGCCCGCAAGTCAAACCCTTGCCGGACATCGAACTGCATACGCTTAAGCTTGATAAAAAAGGCAGTAATAAACGTTTCGCAGCGACCCCCGGTTTTCAGGGGATTTGTCGGAAGAACGCGATTCATGGAGGAGGAGACCATAAAATGTCAGACGCCATACATGCCATAAAAGTTCAAAATCTGCGCAAGCAATTTTCCGTGCAAAAAAGCAGGGAAGGCCTGAAGGGAGCGCTCCGCGACCTGTTCAAACGCGAATATACGAAGGTCGACGCGGTCAAGGGCATCAGCTTTACGATTCCGAAAGGAGAAATATGCGGCTACATCGGCGAGAACGGAGCGGGCAAATCGACCACGATCAAAATGCTGACCGGCATCCTCGTCCCGACTTCCGGGCAAATCGAGGTGGGCGGCTTCGTCCCGTACAAGGAGCGCGAACGGTTCGTCCGGCGCATCGGAGTCGTCTTCGGCCAGAGAAGCCAGCTGTGGTGGGACATCGGAGTCGTCGAATCGTTCCAGCTGCTCCGCAAAGTGTACAGGGTAAGCGAAGCCGATTACCGTATGCGGCTGGACGAATTGACCGAGCGGTTGCAATTGGGCGATCTGCTCAACCGGCCGGTGCGCAAGCTGAGTCTCGGCCAGCGGATGCGCTGCGAGCTGGCGGCGTCGCTGCTGCACAATCCGGAAATTTTGTTTCTGGACGAGCCTACGATCGGGCTCGATATCGTGGTGAAAACGGAAATTCGCGAATTTCTGAAATCGATGAACAGACAGCACGGTACGACCGTCTTGCTCACGACTCACGATTTGCAGGATATCGAAGCGCTTTGCTCCCGGGTTATTATGCTGGATGACGGCAATATCATCTACGACGGAGCCATGGACGAGCTGAAGACGCGCTGGGGCAAAGGAAGGGAGCTTTCGTTCCGGCTGCACGCTCCGGTTGCGCTGGAAAGCTTGGAGCGGTTGACCGAAGAACTGGGCGTCTCCTGGTCGAAAGAAAACGAGCTGACGGCCAAAGTATGGGTTCCGTTCCAAGCCGCCCCCGTATCGGTCGTCCTGAGCCGCGTAGTCGGCGCCGTCGAGGTGAGCGATGTCAGCATACTGGAGCCGAATACGGACGATATCGTAAGAGAAATTTACAAGACGGGCTCGGCCGATGCTCGGGAAGACGGGGGCCAATCGGGCGGCGGCGCCGGACAAGCGACTACCGTGGCGCAGGGGGCGGGCCGCCATGCTTAGCGCTTACGTCGACCTGATCCGCATCCGCTTCATGATGATGCTCGCATACCGCGTCAATTATTATAGCGGTATTCTAATCTATGCTTTGAACATAGGAGCCTACTACTTTTTATGGAAGGCGATATACGGCTCGAGCGAAACGCTTGGCGGCATGACGGTGACGCAGATGACGACGTATGTAGCCGTTTCGTGGATGGCCCGGGCGTTTTACTTCAACAATCTGGACCGTGAAATCGCCGGTGAAATTCGCGACGGCAGCGTCGCCGTACAGTTCATCCGACCTTACAACTATTTGGTCGTGAAAATGATGCAGGGCTTCGGAGAAGGACTGTTTCGGCTATTTCTGTTCTCGGTTCCGGGGATGATCATCGCCTCGCTGCTGTTTCCGGTCAAGCTGCCGACGGAGCCGTCGGTATGGCTCGTGTTTATGGTCATGATGTTTTTAAGCTTTTTGATCAACTCGCAGATCAACATTTTGACGGGGCTGTTCGCCTTTTTCGTGGAAAACAACGAGGGCATGATGCGGATGAAGCGGGTCGCCGTAGATCTGTTCTCCGGTCTGATTATCCCCGTATCTTTATTTCCGGACGCGATGGCCGCGTTGCTGCAATGGCTGCCTTTTCAGGCGATTACATACTTGCCAGGCTCCGTATTTACCGGTCGGGTGACCGGACAAGCGGTGTACGAGGCGCTTTTCGTTCAGGCCGCTTGGTTCGCGATATTGCTCGTGCCGATCTGGTGGATGTGGCGGCGGGCCCGCAGCCGGCTGTTCGTACAAGGGGGGTGAGACTGTTGTTCTACGCGTCGTTGTTCGTCGAATATTTCAAAAACTATTTGAAGCGAAGATTGACATACCGGTCCGATTTCTGGATCGAGGTGCTGTCCGACCTGCTGTTTCAAGGCATGAACCTGATTTTCATTCTGGTCGTGTTCCTCCATACTCCGCTGCTCGGCGGCTGGTCTCAGGAGCAGGTCGTATTCATATACGGTTATTTTATGGTGCCGTACGGCATATTCAGCTGTTTTTTCAACTTGTGGGGCTTTACGGAACGGTATATTGTCAAAGGGGAGATGGACCGCGTATTGACCCGGCCCGCCCATAACCTGTGGCAGCTCGTGCTGGAAAATCTGGACCCCGCTTCGCTGTCCGGCACCGTTGTCGGTCTGATTATTATGGGGTACGCGGGGGCGCAGCTCGACCTGCAGCTGTCGTGGCACGACCCGTTCATGTTCGCGCTCTTTACGATCGGCGCCATCATGATTTACGGCGGCGTATACATCGCCCTTACGTCGATATCGTTCTTTTCCGATGCTCCGACAGGAATATTGCCGCTCATGTGGAACATCCAGAACTATGGAAGGTATCCGGTCAACATTTACAATAAAACGATCAAATTCATCCTTACGTTCGTCGCGCCGTTCGGATTCGTCGGCTTTTATCCGGCCGCCTACTTCATGGACCGGGAGGGCTGGGGCTGGGTGGCGCTATGGACGCCGGTCGTCGGCATCGTCTTCCTGACGCTCGGATTGACGCTCTGGAATTATGGTGTAACCCGTTACCGGGGGGCCGGATCTTAACTATAAAAGGCAGGGAGGTATGCGCAATGTCGGAGCTGCTGATTGGAAATCCCGCGCCGGACTTTGCATTGCCGGCGTCTACGGGCAAGAAAGTGAAGCTAAGCCAGTTTGCCGGCAAAAAGGTCGTCCTGTTCTTCTACCCTCAGGATTTGACCCCGACATGTACGGCGGAAGCTTGCGATTTTCGCGACGGCATCGGCCGATTCCGAAGGAACGGTGCGGTCGTGCTCGGGATCAGTCCGGATCCGGTGAAGCAGCACAACAAATTCGCCGAGCAGTACGAGCTGCCTTACCCGTTGCTGTCGGACGAGGAGCTGCAAGTTTGCAAGCTGTACGACGTCTGGAAGCTGAAGAAGCTGTACGGTCGGGAATATATGGGCGTTCAGAGATCCACGTTCCTGATCGACCGGGACGGCCGGTTGGTCCAAGAATGGCGCAATGTGCGGATCAAAGGGCATGTGGATGCCGTGCTTGCGGCCGTGAAGGCGTTGGGGTGAGGAGAAGGCCGTCGCAGCTCTTGTCGTGGCGGAGCGCATCGGCAAATGCAATGCTTTATGAGTAAAGCAAGAAGAAGGATGTCAGGGTGCTTTCCCGGCATCCTTTTCTTTTGCGCAATCCGTATAAAGGTCCCGGCTATCCTCGGCAGCTCTGCGGTCGTTCGACACATGTACTGCGCTGTCATACTCTGCTCCCTTCTACCATATACTCTATCGGCAAGCGAAAATCGATAGACATGTTCGGAGGGACGGGAATGAAATTGCATCGTGAGCTTCATTATGGAAAAGTCGGGATGGGCGGGTTGCCGTATCCATGTTTGCTCCTGCTGTTCGTCCTATTGTCCGTTTTCCCCGCAACGCCGGCGGCAGCCGATTCTTCCTCCGGACAGGCGGATAGAATCGTTTACGATTCTTTGCAGGCCGGTCAACGCCCTCCTGCCGAACGAGGCTATGAAGTCCCCTCCAAGCCGACCGTTTTTTTGACGTTTGACGACGGTCCCAGCATCCATACTTCCGACGTATTGAATATTTTGCAAAGCGAGCAAGTGGCCGCGACTTTTTTCGTGCTGGGCGAGCATGTGGAGAAGCACCCCGAGCTGGTCAAGCGCATCGTCCGGGAAGGACACGCGATAGGCAATCATACGTACGATCACGTTTACAATAAATTGTACGGAAGCTTCGGCGAATTTTGGAAGCAGATCATGCTGACCGAAACGGCTCTGGAAACCGAAGCGGACGTACGCACCCGCCTGATCAGAGCTCCAGGCGGCACGCATACGAACTTTGACGCCGCTTATTTTTATTACTTGGAGCAGGCCGGCTACGTCATCAACGATTGGAATGTGGATAGCGGGGATTCGAAGCGAGCAGGCGTGCCGGCATCGGAAATCGTGAGGGGAGCGACCGACCTGACGACCACGAGGAAGACGCCGAATCAAATCGTCGTGCTGATGCACGATAGCTCGGGGCATGGAGAGACCGTGAAGGCGCTGCCCGACATTATCCGCTTCTATAAAGACAAAGGCTACGCATTCGCTCCGCTTGCTCCGGAAATCAAGCCGATCCAGTCCCCGCTCGGCAAGCTGAAATGGAAGCGAAGCGCCGATTTCTCCGAGTACGCCGGCTGGACGGCTCTGGCCAAACAGCACGCGGCGCGGTGGGACCCCGATTCCGCTGGCGAATCGAACGGCCAAGGCGACACGCAGCCGGGGAATCCGCTCCTGCTCGCTTCCGCGGGCGCAGCGCCGCAGCCGGCAAAGCCTTCGCCCCCGCTTCGGCTTCAATTCGAGGCGGCGACGCTGACGCTGGCGCAGTCGGACTATTCGTTCCGGGAAGGCCGCCTTTATGTGCCGCTTCGCGAGCTTGTCGAGACGATGGGAGGAAGCGTCGAGTGGAAGGAGAGCAGCCGTCAAGCCGTTGTCGGCTATGGATTGCAGCAGATTACTTACGATCTTCCCAATCGTTCCATTTCCGTCTCTTCGCCCGGTAATCCGGACAAACGGCTGGTGATGGCCGATATAAGTCTGATCGACCACAGGCTGATGGTGCCGCTTCGCCAGGCGGTCGAGCTGCTGGGAGGCGAGATCGGCGGTTACGCGCTCGACGGCGATCCCCTTGAGGTTCAAATAGCGGGAGGAAGCGAATACGCGGTTAATCTAGCGAATTTCAAAATTGCCGGCACATAATCATAGAAACGAGGTCTAAATCGATAGAACGGCGGGAAAACTGAAACTATCAAGTTTCATTGGGAGGTTTTCCTTATGGCTCAAGGACGCGGCGTACCTTTGCCGTTCGATCGGCCGCAGCAATTCGTAGAGCGGATCATCCATCATGTAGAGAAGGCGATCGTCGGAAAACGGGACAGCATCGAAACGGCCGTTATCGCTTTCCTGTGCGGCGGCCATCTGCTGCTCGAAGATGTGCCGGGTGTCGGCAAAACGATGCTCGTCCGCGCGCTCGCCCAAACGGTCGGGGCGTCGTTCAAACGAATCCAATGTACCCCCGATCTGCTGCCGTCGGACGTTACCGGCGTTTCCGTCTACAATCAGCAAACCGGACAGTTCGAATACCGGCCCGGCCCGGTCATGGCGAACGTTCTGCTGGCGGACGAAATGAACCGCGCGTCTCCGAAGACGCAGTCGGCCCTGCTCGAAGCGATGGAAGAGAAGCAGGTGACGGTGGACGGGGAGACGTATCGGCTGCCCGAGCCCTTCATGCTGCTCGCCACGCAAAATCCGGTGGAGCACGAAGGGACGTATCCGCTTCCGGAAGCCCAGCTCGACCGATTTCTGCTCAAAATCCGGCTCGGTTACCCGGAGGAGAGGCATGAAGTGGAGATGCTCGGGAGGCTGCAGGAACGCAGCCCGCTGGCCGGTGTGAAGGCCGTGCTGCTTCGCGAGGAATGGGCCCGGCTCCAGCTGGAGACGCGGCTTGTGCATATCGACGATACGCTCAAGCAATATATCGTCCGTCTGACGTCGGCGACGCGGACGCATCCGGACATCGCGCTGGGAGCGAGCCCCCGCGCGTCGTATGCGCTCATGCGAACCGCGCAGGCGAAAGCGTTTTGCTCCGGGCGCGCTTATGTCGTGCCCGACGATGTCAAGAGTATGGCCGTCTCTACGATCGCCCATCGCCTCGTGCTGCAGCCGGAAGCCCGCTATACCGGCAAATCGGCGGAATCGGTCATGGCTCACCTGCTGGCGGCCGTCCCCGTCCCCGCCGCCCAGGCCGCTGCCGGGGGATCGCTATGAGTCGCTGGGGCTGGGGCAATTTCGCCGCCGTCGCCGCTTTGTGCGCGGCGTCGTACGGCTTGCACGAATGGCGGGGCGGGTATTCGTCTTCGTTTTTATTCCACGGGACGGCGGTGCTGCTCTTCGTCGCGTTCGTTTCGATGGCCTTCGGGATGCGCCGCATCCGGGCGGAGCGGCAGTTGAGGCAAAGCCGGTATTTTGCCGGGGATGACGCGTTTGTGGCCGTTACGGTTCGCCGTAGCGGTCCGCTTCCGGCAGGCTGGATGATCGTGACGGACATATGGACCGACGGCCGATCGGAATACCGCCACAGCCGGCTGATCTTCCCCGGATTCCGCTCCGTTCTCCGCTTCCGGTACAAGCTGAACAAGCTTGCCAGAGGACGGTATCGCTTCTTGCGCGTCGAAGTGGATGCGGGCGATTGGATGGGCTTGCTTCGCAGAAGGGTGGTCATCCCGCTGGAGACGGAGTTTGCCGTCTATCCGAAGCCGCTGTCGATCGCCATAGCTCCGCGAGGAGCACTGGCCGAATCGGGAAAAACGGTCATGGCCGCCAAGCCCGGCAACGATACCGTTCCGATCGTCACCGGGGTCAGGCCGTACATGGCCGGGGACCCGCAGCATCGCATCCATTGGAAGGCGACGGCGAGAACCGGATCGCTGCAAACGAAGTCGACCGACCCGGTCGAGTCGGACAAAATAGCCGTTATGCTGGACGGTTCGCGGAACGGCTTCGCGGGCAAGGACGGCGGAGCGCTGTTCGAGGCGAGCGTGCGGGCCGCCGCAGGGCTGCTGGAGTGGTGCGTCAAGCATGGGGCTTGCGCCAGCCTGCATTCGGGCAGCGCTCATCCTTTATCGCTGCCGCTGGCGCGCCGCGCCGATTTAATGGACGCTTTCGATCTGCTCAGCCGCGCTCAGGCGGACGGGAACGTATCCGGAGCGGACATGCTGCTGCGCGAATCGTCCGGTTGGCCGAACGACTGCGCCGTCGTTTTCGTGACAGCGGCCTTGGACGAAGGGCTGGTGCGGGCGGCGCGAATTTTGCGGTCCGGCCGGAGAACGCTTACGGTGTGGCTCATGCAGACGGACGCGCCGCTCTGCGATAAAGAGCGGTATTGGCTGAACGAGTTGGAAACGTCCGGCTGCCAGGTCGCCGTCCTGCGATCGCCGAGGTCGCATGCTTTCAGTCCGGGAGGTGCGGAAGATGTCATCGCCTGAACGATCGATGGTCCGGGACGGCGTCGCCGCCGGGCTGCTCTTCGCGCTGCTGCTGGAATGGCTGCGGCCGCTGCTAGAAATGTCGGAATGGAGCGGCATTTACCGGATCAGCCCGTTCATGCTCGCGTTCGCGTTTTTCGTGGCGCTGGACTGGCTGAGGCTGTCACCTTGGATCGGCTGGCCTCTTAAAGCATTCATTTGCTTAAGCATGGTCGCCTACGTGTTCGATTCCGCCGCATTCGCCCATCCGGCCTGGCTGCTTCGCTATGCGGAGCTGACGATGAGAGACGCACTCGCCGTATGGGACAACGATTTCGCCGCGATTAGTCCGGACAACCGGACGATGCTTTTTTTGCTGGGCTGGTCGATGATGATTCATGTCATATACGCCTCCGTCGTGGAGCGCAAGCAGTCGCTTTGGTTCGTTGCCGCCACCTTGCTCTATTTGCTCGGTTTGCAGCTGTGGCCGGGCGTCAATACGTCGAACGCGATTATTCGGACGGTATGGTTCGGTTTTTTGCTCATCGCTTTGCTGCAATTTTCCAAGCTGGAGAGCCGGTTCGCGCTGCGCCGGCGTATCGCCGGCTGGCCGGTCGGCATGCTCGCCGCCGTCCCGTTATTGCTTGCGGCGGCTGTGGCGGCAGGACTGTGGCTGCCTCCGGAGATGAAGAGCGGCGTCATGAAGCCGCTCGATACGGGAGCGCTCGCAGAGCGGCTTTCGTCTTGGAATAACGGCGTGTCCGGCGGAGACTTTGCAGGAGGCGGGGACACGGGGAGAGGCAGTATTGCTGGCAGAACCGGTTATGGCGGAGACGATTCCGTTCTGGGAGGTCCGATCCGTCAGGACGACTCGATCGCGTTTACGGCCGTCACCGAGAAGCTCACCTATTGGCGCGGCGAAGCCAAAACGTTCTACACCGGCAAAGGGTGGGAGAGCGGCGGAGCGGTAGACGAGACGGCTGGCCCGCAGCCGGCGCGCTCGATCGAGCAGAAGGTGACGATCGTCGATCCGGCGCTTGCCGACCGTTTGTTCGCGGGCGGCCCGGTGGAGCGCGTCGAAGAGCTCGTCGCGCAGAGCGGGAGGGTTATGCCGCCGGAGGAATCGGTCATGAACGTCTATGGCTCCTACTTGGTTACGGACCGTAACGTGAAAGATCCGCTCCGGTACTACAGGCTGCAAGTAGCGGTTCCCTTGGAGAGAACGCAGTGGAGAGATCAGGGGGAGGGGACGGAGTCGCAAAGGAGCGGTTCGGAGGAGAGCCGCGGTGCGGCATCGGGCGAGCCGACAGGGGAAGGTGCGACCGAAGTACAGGCGACCGCCGGACGCGATGCGCAAGAGGCGGTAGCCGAGGGACGGACGGTCGGTCCGACAGAGGCCGATGCCGTTCCGAAACCGGACAAGTTCCAGGCCGAGCTGCAGCTGCCTCCGGGCTTGCCGGCCAGAGTGCGGCTGCTGGCGGAGACGGTCGTGATGGATCGTACCGACGATTACGGAAGAGCCGAAGCGGTCGAGTCGTTTTTGAAAGCCAACTATACGTACAGCCTTGATGTGCCCGAGACGCCCAAGGAGTCGGCCGATTTCGCGGATACGTTTCTGTTCGACGGCAAAGTCGGATACTGCGATTATTTCTCCACCTCGATGGTCGTTCTGCTTCGTTCGGTCGGCATACCGGCACGCTGGGTGAAAGGCTTCTCTCCGGGAGAGGTGACGGGCGGCGCAGAATTGGCCAATGTCGGAGGTGAGGGGATTCCGGTAACGGTCCGCAACCTGAATGCCCATTCGTGGGTAGAGGCCTACATCGCCGGCAACGGTTGGATGACGTTCGATCCCACGCCCGGCAATTCCGTCCCGCTCGCCGCGGAGCCGGTGTTCGCGCAAGCGGTCTACGCTTCGGCTGTGCCCGAGCAGGAAACTGCTGTACCTGCCCAGGGCTTAGCGGAATCGATCGCGGCCTGGATGCAGATGAATCGCGAGCGCCTGTCCTCCTCGTGGGAGACCCGCGATTGGAGCGCAATGACGGACGCCGTGCGGCTGCCTGTGATCGCTGCCGTGCTGCTGATAACATTGCTGATGATCGCCGCGTTCCGTCGGATGAGAATCCGGACAGCTTCCAGCGCCGCCGCTCCAAGCCCGTATTCGCACCGTTACGCAAGCGGCAAGCGATCCTCCGCCTATCGTACGCTGGACAAGCTGTGGGCCGCCCTCTTCCGCAAGCTTGGCTTCAAGAAGCCCGCGCTGACCGTTCGCGAATACGTCGAATCGCTTCCGCTCTCGGAAGTCGGCAAGCGCGAAGCGCTGCTCGACTTCGTCAAGCAGTACGAGGACGTCCGCTACGGCGGCGCGCCGCTGCCCCGTTCGGCGAAACGGAATATAAGGGAGCTGTGGCGGAAAATCAAGGAGCGATAGCGGCTTTGGTTTGCGTTGTTTGGACCACGGCGAGAGATAGCCTATAATGGATATAGAAGAAACGGGACAAGGGTCGCCTTCGTTCCGTTTTTTTCGTTTCTTGTTAGTACCGGCTGAACGAACCCAATATCGCTATTCATGGACTGCGAGCGGTTCGCCGACGCCCGGAAGGGCGAAGTTCTGGACTCGTTGTAAAACGATTCCTTTGTACCCGGGAAACGGTCGCCCCTTTTCCCTTGACCTTGTCTTCCTGCCTTTTATATAATAATCTCTATTGAAAACGAATGAAAATCGAAGCGTTCACCGCTTCAAGGAGGCTTTTATGAGCAAGCCGAACGAAATGATCGTCGTATTGGACTTCGGGGGTCAATACAATCAGCTGATTGCGCGCCGCATTCGCGATATGGGCGTCTACAGCGAGCTTCTTCCTTACAACACTTCCGTGGACAAAATCCGGGAGCTTGCGCCCAAAGGGATCGTCTTCTCGGGCGGTCCGGCCAGCGTGTACGAGGAAAATTCGCCGAAGGTCGACCCGGGCGTCTACGAGCTGGGGCTGCCGATTATGGGGATTTGCTACGGCATGCAGCTGATGGCTTACCAATTGAACGGCAAAGTCGATAAATCGAGCAAGCGCGAGTACGGAAAAGCCGACGTGCAGTTTGCCGAAGGCTGCCATCTCGTAAAAGGTCTCGACCGCAAGCAGACCGTCTGGATGAGCCACGGCGATCACGTGTCGGCGCTGCCCTCCGGATTCGTCGTCGATGCGAGCACGGAGCACGCGCCGGTCGCGGCCATGAGCCACCCGGACAAAAAGTTTTATGCCGTCCAGTTCCATCCGGAAGTGCGCCATTCCGTGTACGGCAACGAAATGATCCGCAATTTCCTGTTCGACGTATGCGGCTGCGCCGGAGACTGGAGCATGGGGACTTTCATCGAGGATACGATCCGCGAAATCCGCGAGCAGGTCGGGGACCGCAAAGTATTGTGCGCGCTCAGCGGCGGCGTCGATTCTTCGGTTGTGGCGATTCTGATTCATAAAGCGATCGGACCGCAGCTTACTTGTATGTTCATCGACCACAACTTGCTCCGCAAGGGCGAGGCCGAAGGCGTCATGGAAACGTTCGTCGGCAAGTTCGACATGAAGGTCGTCAAGATCGACGCCCGCGAACGGTTCATGTCCAAGCTGAAGGGCGTGGACGATCCGGAGAAGAAGCGGAAAATTATCGGCAACGAGTTCATTTACGTGTTCCAGGAGGAGTCCGCCAAGTTCGACGACTTCGAATTCCTTGCTCAAGGAACGCTGTATACGGATATTATCGAGAGCGGGACCGCTACGGCACAGACGATCAAGTCGCATCATAATGTCGGCGGATTGCCCGAGGATATCAAGTTCAAGCTCGTCGAGCCGCTCAAAGCTTTGTTCAAGGACGAGGTGCGAAAGGTCGGCGAGGAATGCGGACTGCCCGAGGAAATCGTGTGGCGCCAACCGTTCCCGGGACCAGGCTTGGCGATCCGCGTGCTCGGCGAGGTGACGGAAGAGAAGCTGCACATCGTGCGCGAATCGGACGCCATTTTGCATGACGAGATTGCGAAGGCGGGCTTGAAGCGGGAAGTTTGGCAATATTTCACCGCTCTGCCGAACATGAAGAGCGTAGGCGTCATGGGCGACGGGCGTACGTATTCGCATACCGTAGGCATCCGAGCCGTAACGTCGATCGACGGCATGACCGCCGACTGGGCGCGCATCCCGTTCGATGTGCTGGAGCGCATTTCGAACCGGATCGTCAACGAGGTGGAGAACGTGAATCGCGTCGTATACGATATTACGTCCAAGCCCCCGGCCACGATCGAGTGGGAATAATCGGGTAATGGGCTGGAACCGAAAGCGGTTCTGCACGTATAGAATCGTATAACTAATCGCATCAATCGAGCATTTCGGAGGAGCCTGTCACCAAGGCCTTGCTATGTCTTCATAGCAGCTTGGGTGGCCGGCTCTTTTTTGCATGCTTTCCCGTTGCCCGGCGAATAGTAAATCCGAACTCGGAAAGGTGGAATCGTATTGCTTATTCTTCAACTCGCCATCATCCTGCTTGCCTCCAAAATAGCCGGAGACATCAGCGTCAGATTGGGTCAGCCCTCCGTACTGGGCAAGCTGCTGATCGGGATCGTGCTCGGTCCGGCCGTGCTGGGCCTCGTTACGAATACCGACATGCTGCAGGAGCTCAGCCAGATAGGCGTTATTTTGCTAATGTTTATCGCGGGCCTCGAAACCGACACCGAAGAGTTCAAACGGACCGGGAAATCGTCCGCCTTTGTTGGCGTTGCCGGGATCGCCGTCCCGTTCGTATTCGGTTATTTGGCCGGTATCGCCACGGGAATGCAAGGAATCGAGGCGGTCTTTCTCGGGCTGCTGCTGTCGGCTACGAGCGTCAGCATCTCCGTGCAGGCATTGAAGGAAATGGGAATGCTGAAATCGCGGGAAGGAACGACGATACTGGGAGCCGCGGTAATCGACGACATTTTGGTCATTATCGCCCTGGCTTTCGTCATGAGCTTCGCCGGCAGCGATGTCCATCTGGGCATGGTTGTCGTGAAGAAGATCGTATTTTTCGCGGTGGCGATTCTGCTGGCATGGAAGGTAGTTCCTTGGGTCATGAAAAAGTTCGCTCCGCTCCGCGTAAGCGAATCCGTTATTTCCGCCGCGCTGATCATTTGCTTTTCGTATGCCTATATGGCCGAGTACGCGGGCGTCGCCGCCATAATAGGGGCATATATCGCCGGCTTGGCCATCAGCTTGACTCCGTACAAGCGCGAAGTGTTCGAAAAAGTCGAAACGATAAGCTATTCCTTGTTCGTCCCGGTATTTTTCACTTCCATAGGAGTGACGGTAGAATTCGGCGGGCTGGCGGGCAATATCGGATTAATTGTCCTGCTGAGCATAGTGGCCGTCGCTACAAAGCTGGTCGGCTCCGCGTTGGGGGCGAGGCTGTCGGGCTTTCGCTGGAAGCCCGCATTGGGAATAGGCGCGGCGATGGTATCCCGGGGGGAGGTGGCTTTGATCATAGCGGCGATGGGACTGGAGGCGGGCTTGCTGGACAAGGACATGTTTGCGGTCGTCGTCATCGTCGTATTGATAACGACCTTGATTACGCCTCCGATGATGAAGCTGTTTATGAAAAAGTCGTCTGCGGCCGAGCCGGAACATTCGCATTAAGGGATTGTTTGGCGAGTAGCGGGCATGAAGATATCCCCGAGTTCTCTTGACTTTTCAAAGGGATATCTTTGTGCGGCAGCAATGTAAGCGAATACTTCCGAATGAACCTTCCTTTATTTTGGTAAACGTTCGGATTTCTATTGACACATCTCGACAAATGATTTTAGAATATGGGTGAATAACATACTGTTTTCGTATAATCTCAAGAATTGGCTTGAGAGTCTCTACGAGGTCACCGTAAATGATCTGTCTACGAAAAGGGAATTTATCGATGGGCCGTTTTGCTCCGCACGCATGACGGCGTATCCGCATAATTTTCCCTGGGAGTGGAAACCTAGACTGCGATCTAAGGTTTTTTTGTTTTTTCGCGGATAGCGACAACTCCCGATAGGCGTTTTTGTTATTCCAATTAAATTTTTATTTAGGAGGAATAGTAAAAAAATGGATCGTCTTTTCAGACTGAAAGAGAACGGTACCACGGTCCGGACCGAGATTATCGCCGGTTTGACCACATTCGTAACGATGGCTTACATCCTGTTCGTCAACACTTTGTTTCTGGGGCAGAACGGTGCGGGTATCCCCGATCAAGGCGTATTCTTCGCGACGGCGGTAGGTGCGGGACTGGTAACGCTGGCTATGGGCTTTTTCGCGAATATTCCGGTGGCGCTTGCTCCGGGGATGGGCTTGAACGCTTATTTCATGACCGTCGTATTGACGTCTAACGGCGAAATTACTTGGCAAATGGCTTTGGGAGCCGTATTCCTTTCCGGGATCGTCTTCATCATTTTGACCGTAACGAAAGTTCGTCAAATGCTCGTCACCGCAGTACCCAATAACCTCAAGGTCGCTATTACCGTCGGGATTGGACTGTTCGTCGCGATTATCGGCGCGAAGCTGGCCAACATTATGATGGTCAGTGTCAACCCGGGTACGGACGTAAACAAAACGCCCATACTGAACTCGAATCAATTCAATATCGTTCTGGGCGATTTCATACATAATAAAGATACGATGCTCGCGCTGATTACACTGCTAATCATCGCCGTGCTGATGGTGCTTCGCGTCAAAGCCGCGCTTCTGATCGGGATCGTCGTCGCTACGCTGATCGGCATACCGATGGGCGTGACGAACCTGGATGGGCTGACCAGCTCCAGCTGGCTGCCGTCCTTCAGCGATCTGGCGGTCGGCAAGCTCGATATTATGGGCGCGCTCGGAGTCGGCATTATCGAAATCATCCTGATCTTCACCTTCGTCGAGCTGTTCGATACGTTCGGAACACTCGTAGGTACCGCCAGCCGCGCCGGACTGCTGAAGGACAAAGCGAAAGGCGAGAAGATAATCGGCAAAGCGATGCTCGTCGACGCGGCGGGCGTCAGCACCGGCGCATTGCTCGGTACGAGCACGATTACCGCTTATGTGGAAAGTTCCAGCGGGGTAGCCGAGGGCGGCCGCACCGGTCTTACCGCGGTCACGACAGGCGTTCTGTTCCTGCTTGCGTTGTTTATCGCACCGCTAGCCTTGATCGTTCCGTCCGCGGCTACTGCGCCGGCCCTGATCATCGTAGGCGTGCTGATGATGGCGCAAATCAAGGAAATCGATTGGAGCAATTTCCTCGAGGCATTCCCGGCATTCCTTACGATCATTATGATGCCGTTCACGAACAGCATTGCCAACGGTATCTCGTTCGGGATCGTATCGTATACGATTTTGACCGCAATCCACAATCTGGTATCCCCCAAGAAGACGCCGATCCATTGGCTGTTGTGGGTCATCAGCGTATTGATCGTATTGCGCTATACGATGCTTGGCGGAGAATAATCGGATAAGAAGAACAGGATAACGCCCTCGGATTCCGGTCCGGGGGCGTGTTCTTATGGGGAGACGCAATCGGCTCCCGGGGATTTGTTGTCGGCCAGACGTACCCGGATTATAAGTATTGCTTGCATCGTCGGTAATAATTTGTTATATTAGAACTCGCCGCTAAAACGGCTAAGCGATGGCAGTGCGAACGGCTTTAAAAAAAGACTTGCAATCAGGCTGCCGGATGTGATATCTTATAAAAGTCGCCAATCGGACCTCGCGAAAGAGAGGAACGCCGCAGCGGCAAGCAGGACAAGCTTCTTTGCTCCTTGAAAACTGAACAACGAGCGTGCAAGTGAGGT
>NZ_VDCQ01000112.1 GCF_006265175.1 Paenibacillus hemerocallicola
CAAGCTGAGAGACCGGCTGCTGGCGGACGGGCAAGTTCTCCAGTGGAACCGGTGACGTGAGGCGGCAATCCTGAATTCAATTCCAGTATTAGCGATCTTCATTGCGCCAATTTATCGTTTTTAGGGTTATCGACATGACTGAACCGGATTTCGCTATTGCTGAACTTAAGTTCAGCAATAGTAAAATTCGGTTCGTTGTTTTGCCGGAATGCCGAATAGGAGACGCGAGTCGACGATTTCCCATGCCCTTGGGCAGGCGACAGCCGCCAGTAGCGTTCCAATGCCCGCCCCATTCCAAGACGTCCTCATCGCGAATCTTTCAATTCCGCTCCCGGCTAAAAGGTTTAAAATTTTCATGGTGAAACAGCGGAATCCATGATAGTATGTTTAAAAGAAACATTAAAATGTTTGATGCAAACATCGATTTCATTCCGAATTCACACTCTCTTTTCTATAATGTAGAACAGAGACGCATCTTGTCATGACCCGACGAATGGTTGGAATCGATCGATTGCCATTATCATTAGGGGCTCCCCGGAAAGCGCTCGGAGTTAAGCTTCGCAGCTTTGAGTTACTTTCAGGGGACGAAATGAGGAGGAGTCTGTATGGGAATGTTGCGTTTTGCCGTTGTTGGGACGGGCTGGGTTGCCGGGGAGTATTTGAAAGCGATTGCGAAACGTCCGGATGCGGGAGTCACCGTAGTCGTCAGTAAAAATACGGAGCATGCGAAGAGCAGACTGTCCGAGCTAGGAATCGACGCGCGTGTCGTCTCGAGCTATGAGGAAGCGGTGAAAGCGTCCGACGTGGATGCGATCGTATTGTGCACGACCCCGGATTTGCGGCCCGAGCAGGCGGTATTGGCCGCTCGGCACGGCAAGCATCTCGTCATGGAGAAGCCGCTAGCGATGGACCGGGCAGGCCTGTGGAGCATTGCGGAAGCTTTGGAGAAAAATCCAGTACATACGGCGGTCAGCTTCGTCTTGCGATGGAATCCGTCGTTCGCGAACACGAAGGCTCTAATCGACGATGACGCGATCGGCCGCATCTATATGGCCCAGATCGATTACTGGCATCATGTCGGTCCGCAATACGGACAATACCGGTGGAGCAGGACGAAGGCGCAAGGCGGAAGCAGCATGCTGTCGGCGGGCTGTCATGCGGTCGACGCGGTACGCTTCTTCGCGGGCGATATTACCGAAGTGACGGCATACGGCTGCCACACGTGGAAAGATTCGGAGTACGAGTTCGAGCCGAACGCGATCGCGATCTTCAAGCTGAAGAACGGCGGCATCGGCAAAGTATCGTCTTCGCTGGAGTGCAAGACGCCATACAAGTTCAATGTCCATCTGCTGGGCGAGAAGGGCGCGATCATGAACAACCAGCTGTTCAGCCACAAGCTGCCGGGACAGAAGGATTACGCGACGATCCCGACGATTTTGCCGGACAGCGGCGACGTATCGCACCATCCGTTCGTGGAAGAGATCGATGACTTTATCGATTCGCTCCGCAACAGTACGTCTACGCGCTGCGATTTCTCGGACGCGTACAAGTCGATGGAAGTCACCTTTGCGATCGACGAATCGATTGCAACCGGCAAAAGCGTGAAGCTTCCGCTTGCCGAATAACCAGACATTTCGAAAGGTTGGGTTAACGCCATGAGTGTTAAACTTGGAATGATCGGTGCGGGCGGTATCGCCAAGAGCCATATGAACGCGCTGAAAAAAGTGGAGCGTGCGAAGATTGTCAGCATCTTCGATCTGAATACCGAAGGCGCCGAGCAGGCTGCCGCAAGCGTAGGGGCGAAGGTGGCGGAAAGTGCCGACGCGCTGCTGAATCCCGCCGAGATCGACGCCGTATTCATCTGCGTTCCGCAGTTTGCCCGGGGGGATCTGGAGGAGATTGCCGCCAAGCGAGGCATTCACGTCTTCGTGGAGAAGCCGCTCGGTCTGGAGCTGGAGCTTGTGGCCCGCAAGGAGCAGGCCGTTCGCGAAGCGGGGATCCTGAACTCGGTCGGATACGTATTGCGCTACTACGACACGGTCCAGAAGGCGAAGCAATATTTGCAGGGAAAGACGATTCACCTTATTCAAGGATTCCGCATCGGCGGCTCCCACCCGGCGCCATGGTGGAGTCAGCAGCATATGTCCAACGGCAACCTGGGCGATGCGGTTACGCATCAAATCGATATGATCCGTTATTTGGCGGGCGAGTATAAGGAAGTAACCGCCCAATTCGGCCGCAATACGATCAAGACGCTGAAGCCCGAAGCGACGATTCCGGATGCCGGTGCCGTTACGTTCTCGATGGAGTCCGGCGCGGTCGGGACGATTACGGAATCGTGCCTCTCTTCGTTCCACAGCGGCTCGGAAATCAAATTTATCGGGCAGGACTTTTTCCTGCAGCTGACCGGAAACGGAAAGACGCTGACGATTATCGACAATACGCAAAACGTGACGATCACATCCAAGCAGGACCCCGTATACGAGCAGGATAACGCGTTCGTCGAAGCCGTCGCCGCGGGCTCGGGCGATTCGATCCTGTGCGGCTACGCCGACGGGATGCGGACGCTTGCGTTCACGATTGCGGCCTACCAAGCAGCCGAAGAACGTGGTACGGTTAAGGTTTAAGCGAGATCCGAGCATTCCTGTATCCTATATATTCGAATCCCAAAAAGCCGGGGCTAACTATAGCAACCGGCTTTTTGGGCAATATAGAGTTTAAGATTCGGGGTCCCCGCAAAGTACCTGATAAGCATCGGAGCAAAAGCCCCGCTTTGTGCGGTTATTTCGGCATGTCAGCACGATCCGCGAACGAACAAAACGAGCACGTCTACGCGATTAACGGAACGGATTTCCGTTATGTTCTTGACATATGCGACTTTTGCGAAAATAACGGAACCACGTTCCGTTATTTTCATTTTATCGGCCGGGATCGGGAACGAAACGCCAAATAACGGAATATTTTTCCGTTATGTTCTCGATGTAAGCGACTTTTGCGAACATAACGGAACCACGTTCCGTTATTTTCATTTTATCGGCCGGGATTGGGAACGAAACGCCATATAACGGAATATTTTTCCGTTAAGAGGCCGTCGACAGCGGGATGCGGAACAATTACGTACGTAGGTTCCGCTATTGGTTAACGCCGAACTGCTATCAGAGTACTGATCGGCAGCAGGCTTGGGCGATGCTTAGCGGTTGTAGTTGTTTGGGCGTATTCCGGGGAAAAGGAACTGCTGTCCAGCCTTTCTGAAGCTTCAGGGGTATTCCTTTTGGAATGAGTGACCAGTCAAACGATCGTTTAACTTACATAAGTATCCGCCTTCAAGCGGGTGTCCTCGATTACTCCGAGCTCGGCTGTCCGGTCAGATCATGTCCGGGAAGATTGTACGCCCCAACCTTCGGCCGGAGAAATGGAAATCGGATATGGGGGGTATAAAGTTCGGTTTCAACCGTTTTTTCCATGGCAGCTTCGCATTTCCGATTGTATAATGGAAAAGTTTTCATATCCGGGATAACGCTCCGGATCGAGCGGACATTATTCATTCGAAAGGATGATCGCACATAACCGAAACGTTTCGGAGCTTTCGCAATGCCGCATCCATACTGTACCGGGTGGAACGGAAACCGGTAATCGTGCTGGCGCTGACCTTATTGCTCGCATTGCCTCTGCTGCCCGCCGAGCTATGGTTCGTCAAGACGCTGGTCGATCGCATACAGCAATGGAGCGCGCCGCAGCCGATCGGACCGATTGTGGCTTCGGCCGCATGGCTGGCCATATTGATGGGCGTCATCAACATCGGCTTGGGCGTGCCGATCCCGATGGCGCAGACGCGTCTGAACGAGATCGGCGCGCTCGAAGGACAGCGGCTCTTGCTGCATAAGACGGCCCGCCTTCCCCTTGCTTCGGTCGAAGCGCCGCACGTCGGCGATTTGCGCGAGCGTGCCATGCAAGTATCCATTTACGAGACGTTTAATACGGGAATTCAAATGATGCAGAACGTCATGCGGGCGGCCATATTGATCGGCATTATGCTCGTATACGGCCAGACGCTTCCGGCGGTCGCCGTCTGCGCTGCCGCGTTGCTGCTCGCGTACGTATCCGGCCGTTCGGCGGAAAGCCTCGAGAAGCTGAACCGGATGCAAGCCCCGAACCGCAGACTGCTGTCGTATTACGCCTCGCTGATGACGAGACGGGAAGCCGCGAAAGAAATCCGTTTATTCGGCTTGGGCGGTCTTCTGGCGGACCGGTGGAAGAGCTCGTATGAGAGACAAGCCGACGAAACGGGGAAGGCCGTCCGTGCGTCCGAGCTGCGCAAAATCGGGCCGGAGCTGCTAAGCGCGCTCGTAGGCGGTCTTATTGTCGCCATGCTGGTGCTTCTGCCGGGAGCGAGCGAACTGTCGGCGGGCGACTTCTCCATCCTGTTCATGGTCGTGACGATGCTCGTCTCGCAGCTGCCCGACCTGATAGGCGGCGGAGTGATTTTGCGCCGACAACGGCTCAGATGGGAAGATTTTCGCGCCTATATGGAGCTGGAGGAGGATAAGGATCGGAGAGAAGAACAAGAGCCCGTAGACAGCAACGCGAAAATACGAACGGATGTAAGTTCCGAAGCAAATGGCGCTGTTGCGTCGGCCGGTCCGGCAAACGGATTTCTGCTGCAAGTCCGGGACTTGCGGTTCCGTTACCCCGGCGCTCTCCGCGATACGATTCATGACCTCAGCCTGACGATCCCGCCGGGCTGCACGGCGGCGTTGGTCGGCGAGAACGGTTCGGGCAAATCGACGCTGGTGAAGCTGCTGACGGGCTTATACGCACCCTCGGCCGGTGAAGTCGTCTGGCGGAACGTCGGGAGAGACGCGGTGGAGGTGAAATCAGCAGCTTCGGCAGGAGAGAGTTTCTCCGCAGTGTTTCAGAATTTCGCCAAGCTTCAAGTCACGTTGAGGGAAAATGTGGCGCTCGGCAAGCTTTCCGCGATCCGCGAAGATACGGCCTTGCAAGCGGCTTTGCAGGACGCGGGGAGCAAGCTTCACGGACTCGACCGGCAGATCGGCGCGCCTTTCGGCGGTATCGAGCCGTCGGGAGGCGAGTGGCAGAAAATCGTAACCGCGCGGGCGCTGCTGCGCGATGCGGGCTTCGTCTTCTTCGACGAACCGACGGCCGCGCTCGACCCGCAGGCGGAAAAAGAAGCGTTCGAGCTGTTTCTTCGCGTGACCGAAGGACGCTCCGCGCTTCTTGTCACGCATAGACTAGGGGCAGCAAAGCTGGCGGATACCATTTTCGTGCTGAAGGACGGCCGGCTTGCGGAACAGGGGACCCATGAAGAACTGATGCGGCGAGACGGCGAATACAGCCGGATGTTCCGGTTGCAGGCGCGCTGGTATGAATGAAAGGAGCGGCCCATTGAACACGAATTCGTATGCATCCATCCTGCGAGGGGTCTTGCCTCTGTTTGTCCGGATATGGCGCGATATGCCCGTGCTCACGGCGGTATGGCTGGCATTCCCGCTGCTGCTCGGGGCGCTGGTCGTTCCTGCCTATGCGGCGCAAAAGCAGTTGATCGATCTGTTCGTAGGCGGAGTCGGCCGCGATTGGCGGGATTTGCTGGAAGCGGCTTGGCCTGCTCTTGCATGGTTTACCGGCGCTGCGCTGCTGCGCGTCGTCATTACGGCATGGCAAAACACGGCCGATTGCGGATTCCGTAATCGCGCCGCGTTGCTCGTCCGGACCGCTGTGCATGAACGGGCTGTCGGCGTACCGTTGGAGCGGATGGACGACCCCGGATACTACGATCGGCTGCAGAGGGCGGAGAGCGTCGCCGGGGAGGAATTGCTCGGCGTGCTGCAAAACGCCTTTTCCTTGCTCCGATTGCTGTGCGAGCTGCTCGGGCTGCTCGCCGTCGCTTCCATAGCCGGTCCGGTTGTCGGACTTGTGCTGGCGGTCGTATTCTCCGTATCGTTCCTGATCCGGCTGGAGTCGGACATCGTGAAACGGCGATTGAACCGGGACTTGACGACGGCGGGCCGACAATCCGATTATTTGCGCGAAACGATCGTGCTGCCGGAGACGGTCCGGGATATGCGCATTGCCGGATCGATCGGATATTTGATCGGGAAATGGAACGGCGGGATGCGCCAATCCCTGGAGCTGCGCGGCAACGCGAACAGACGGGAGATCCGGCGAGGAATTGTGGTATCGACCGTGCAAATTGCCGGCTTGTTCGGGACTATCGCATGGATGGCTACGCAAATGAATGCAGGCGGAATTACGGCCGGTACGCTCGTTATCGTATTACAGGCGATGCGGCAAGCGCACGGGATATCGGGCAGGGCTGCATTTCCGGTCGGGAAGATGTACATTCAGAGTGCCAAAATCGTCGACTTGGCCGAATTTCTCAAAGAACCGCCAATGATGAGTCCGCAGGGGAACAGCGGTCCGCTTAGAAAAGGCAAGAACGGCGCCGGAAAGCGTGGCGAACGGATATCGGCGCCTGTATCGGCAGGGAGTGTCGCTCCTGGAGAAACGGGCACGATCGAGCTTTCGGACGTCTCCTATACTTATTACGGCGCGGACGAACCCGCACTTCGGGACATCCGGCTGACCTTGCGCCCCGGCGAGACGGTAGCGATCGTAGGCGAAAACGGTGCGGGGAAAAGCACGCTGGCCAAGCTGCTGCTCGGCTTGTACCGGCCGACATGCGGAAAAATCGCCTGGGACGGTACCGATTATGGAGATCTGGATCCGGCGCTGCTGCGCCGTTCCGTCTCTGCGGTGTTCCAGGATTTTGTCCGATACGAGACGACTTTGCGCGATAACGTCGGTATCGGGCTGCCGGATGAGGAAAGTGCCGACGAGTCGATACGTCGGGCGCTGCGGGTTGCGGGAGCCGACCGGCTCGAGAGCATGCCGGGCGGACTCGACGCCCGTGTCGGACTCGTGTCGGAGGGCGGACGCCAGTTGAGCGGAGGACAATGGCAGCGACTGGCGATCGCCCGCGCGGCGGTGCGCGATGCGCGCCTGCTCGTGCTCGACGAGCCGACGGCGGCGCTTGACCCGCAGCACGAGACAGAGCTGTACCGTTCGTTCCGGGAGCTTGCGAAAGGACGGACAGTGCTGTTCGTCTCGCACCGGCTCGGCTGGGCCCGTTATGCGGACCGGATAGTCGTACTGCGGGACGGGCGGATCGTCGAGGAAGGATCGCACGGGATGCTGATGGCGGCCGGCGGGGATTATGCCTCCATGTTCCGGGCGCAGGCGGAATGGTACCGGGGATGACGTGCCGTCGTACCGGAATACTCAATTTCCGCTTTTGCCCATTCGCCGGTTCCTGCTACAATATATAGCGTGGATCGAAGAGCCGTCTCGATGCGGCTCATGGAGAAAGGATGGGGGTATACGTTGCCGTCCGGCAAAATGAGGCTGTCGCCGCTGAACGCGGTCGTGCTTACGCAATTTTTAAGCGCATTTGCGGATAATTTGAACTTTTTTCTGATCGTCGGCATGGTGAAGCGCCAGGGGGTGGAAAATCCCGACGGAACGGTCGCCTACATCCAGATGGCGTTTCTGTGCGCCTATGTGCTGCTCGCTCCGATCGTAGGAGCGCTAGCGGACCGGAACGCGAAATCGCACGTGCTGCTGTTCGGCAATATTTTGAAGGCGAGCGGCATTGCGCTGCTGTTGTTCGGCTTGCCGCCGGTACTGTGCTATTTGTTCGTCGGCATCGGAGCGGTCGTCTACTCCCCGGGGAAATACGGAATTTTGTCGGAGCTGACCCGGACGGAGGACGAACTGCTGAGGGCGAACGCAAAGGTGGAGGGCTCGACGATTCTCGCTATTTTGCTCGGCACGGTCGCCGGCGGCTTTTTGGCCCAAAGCTCCGATTTGCCGGCAATTTTGACCTGCCTCTGCGTCTATCTCGTATCGCTTGCGATGACGCTGCTCGTTCCGGCTCAGGCCGGGAACAGGAGCCTCCGTTACGGCGCGGAAGCCCGCCAATTTTTCCGCGACTGCGGCAAGCTGTTCCGTCATCCGAAGAGCAGATTCTCGCTCATCGGCACCGGTTCGTTCTGGCTCACCGCCTCGGTGCTCCGAATCGCTTTGATCGCTTGGCTGCCGCTCAATCTGGGCATAACGGATACCGACCAGCAGTCGATGATCATCGGCGTAACCGCTCTCGGCGTCGTGGCCAGCGCCTTCGTGACGCCGAGATGGGTGCCGGCCGGCAAGCTGCATCGGGCTTTTTACTTTGGGCTCGGTATGGTGCTGACCGTCATGGTGGCCACGCTGATCCATTCGCTGTGGCTGACCGTAACGTTGTTGTTCTTCACAGGATTGTTCGGCGGCATCTTCGTCATTCCGCTCAATACGATGCTGCAGGAGGAAGGGAAGGAAAGAATCGGCTCGGGCAAAACGATCGCCGTGCAAAATTTCGTCGAAAACTCGCTGACCGTCACCGGGCTGGCCATCTACTTGACGCTGACGGAAATGCGGGTGTCGGTCAACGGCTCGGTAATCGGCATCGGGATCGTGCTGCTGCTGTTCATTTTATTTCTTGCCACGCAGCTCGGAAAAATCCGCGGCGGCGGAACAGCGGGGACCGAGGGCGACGCCGGGCGGGATAATGCGGGTTAAGCCTGGGTGGATATACAACGGCTAGGCCTGGTACGGATCGGTTTTGCATCGAATGCGCCATGATGAGGATCGCCCGTCGACCGGTCGATTCGGGAGATTGCTTTCCGAACGGCCGGTTTTCGTTTTACTCGAGGCAATAAAGACATATTATAGACGCGGAAATCGCCCGCAGCTCATTGACGGCGCATGGAAAAAACCGTATGTTTATTTTGGGGTTAGTATAGGGTTAGTCTTGACAAGATAAGGGGATGGAAGCAAACGATGAGTGTAAAAATAGCGGTATTGCCCAGGCCAAGCGTACAAAGACGGATTTTCGACCAAAGCCACTGGGAGCAGTTGGAGACGATCGGAACGGTCGTCCGCAATATGTCGGAAGATCCGTTGCAGCCCGAGACGGTGCAATCCGTCATTCAGGGAGCGGATATCGCCATAACGTCTTGGGGATGCATCCCGTTGACGCGCGACATTCTCGATTTCGCCCCCCATTTGAAAGCCGTCCTTCACGCCGCGGGTACGGTCAAAGGAGTCGTTACCCCGGATCTTTGGGATAAAGGAATTCTCGTCTCCAGCGGCAACGGTCCTCTCGGCGTCGGCGTAGCCGAAACGGCGCTCGGACTCACGATCGCTTCGCTCAAGCATATGTGGAGGTTGACCGATTCAACCCGGAACGGAGGCTGGGGCGCCGAACGACAGCAAGTGAGGGAGTTGTATCGGATTACGGTCGGCGTCGTCGGCGCGGGCAAGGCGGGAAGCCACTATATCCGTCTGCTGCGGAATTTCGAAGTGGAGATTCTCATTTACGACCCGATTTTGACCGTGGAGCAGGCCGAGGCGATGGGGGCGAAAAAGGCGGACCTGGAAACGGTGCTGGCCGCGAGCGATGTCGTCTCCATCCATGCGCCGTCGTTGCCGGAGACGTACAGAATGATCAATCGCGAGCGTCTGGCGCTGATGAAGGATGACGCGATCCTGATCAATACGGCCCGAGGCGCGCTGATCGATGAGGCGGCTCTTGTGGACGAGCTGCGGAAGGGACGTTTGCTCGCCTGCCTCGATGTCACCGATCCGGAGCCTCCGGCGCCCGATCATCCTTTGCGCAGCTTGCCCAATTGCATCTTGACCCCGCATATCGCCGGGGCGGTCAACAACGGCATCAAGCGGATCGGCCAGTTCGCGATCGATGAAGCGAAGCGGCTGCTCGCCGGAGAGAAGCTGGAGGGCGAGGTCAAAGGGGAGCAAATGAACGTCTTGGCCTGATCGCAGGCGGATGCAAGCGATTCGGATAAGCGGCAAAGCAGCGCGCGTCTCGCCGGACGCGCGCTGCGTCGTTTATAGAAGGCCGTCAGGCCGTGTTGTCCGGAAACTTTACCGTTAATGCTCAAATGAACGCAATTTCGGCAAAATGTCACTTTTTGCATCGAATTAGGTTCGTATCGGCGTCATACATCCTTCTCAATCGACTCTGCTACTCCAACGACACTGCAACGCCGCTAGCCGAAATGCCGCCCCGCTCAATCTTCCATTCCCGCTTCCGCCCATTGCTTCAACGTCACGTAGTCCGTTTTGCCGCTGCCGAGCAACGGCAGCTTTTCCGTATAGCGCAGCTGCGACGGAAGGAGCAGAGGCGAAGCGCCGAGCGATTTGAAGCCTTCCTTCATGATCGAGTGCGCGAGCTGCGGGGACGAGTGGAACAGGACGATCCGCTCCCCTTTGCGGGAATCGGGGACGTTGACGGCCGCGGCCTGAATGCCGGGGAAGCAACTCTCGATCAGCTCTTCGACCGCATTCAACGATACCATTTCCCCGGCGATTTTCGCGAACCGCTTCCGCCTGGACAAGACGGTTACGAAGCCGTCCCCGTCGATATCCACCACGTCTCCGCAATCGTACCAGTCCGGACACGGCACGAAGCCTTGGCCGTGCAGCAAATAGCCCTTCATGACGTTGGGTCCCCGCACGAACAAGCTGCCGCCCGCGATTCCCGGTATTTTTTCCAGCACGCAATCGATCCCCGGCAGCAGCCGGCCTACCGTCCCTTTCTTGAAGGCAAGCGGGGTATTCAGCGCCAGTACGGGCGCGGTCTCGGTCGTACCGTAGCCCTCGAGAATGCGGATGCCGAATTTGTCGTACCACAGCTGCCGCACCTCGTCCTTCAGCTTCTCTGCGCCGGCGACGGCATACCTCAACGAGTAGAAATCGTACGGATGGGCAACCCGGCCATAAGCGGCGAGAAACGTCGGCGTTCCGAACAAAATCGTCGCATTGTTGTTGTACACGAGCTCCGGAATCACTTTGTAATGAAGCGGACTCGGGTACAGGAACAGCTTCATTCCGCTCAAAATCGGCAGCAGCGTTCCGGCCGTCAGTCCGAACGAATGGAACATGGGCATCGCGTTGAACACTTTGTCCTTCGGCGTAAAATCGATCACCGACCGCGCCTGCTGGATGTTGGCGAATATATTTCGATGGCTCAGCACGACTCCCTTCGGCTTGCTCTCGCTCCCCGAGGTGAACAGGATCACTTCGTTCGGTCCCGGGAGCGCGGGCCGTTTAAGTCGATAGTCGATCAGCCCTTTCAGTTTGTCGGCAAAGCGGACCGAGCCTTTCAGGTCCTCCAGATACAGCACCTCATAGCGCTCTTCGAACAGCTCGACTAGCTTGTGCAGCTTCGCTTTCTCCACGAATTGGCGGGAGGTGACGACCGTTCTCGCCGAAGCCGTCTCGCAGGCATCCAGCAGCTGCCGCTGTCCGCTCGAGAAGTTCAGAATCGCCGGGGCTTTGCCTATGCGGATCAGGGCGAACAACGCCACGACGTGACCGATCGCATTCGGCATAAGCAGAGCCACGTTCGTTTCGTTCGGCAAACGAGGATAAAGCTTGCGTCCGAGCACATAGCTTGCCAGCAGAAGCTGCTTGTAGCCGATCTTCTGGGAGGGATCCTCGCAAACCGGAAAATCGCTCCCTCCCCGCGCAGCCGCCTCGATCAGCTCATCGAATAAATTCACATCCGGCTTCATGCGGCTTTCGAACAGCTCCCGGCCGAGCATTCTGCCGATTTGGGCGGCCGCTTGTTCTTTCCGCGCTTTGATCGGCAGTCCGGGGTCGCTGTCCATCCGATACGATTTGCCGAACGCGATGTCGACTCGCGGGAATAGCCGTCTTCTGGGAAGCTCATGCATATAGGACAGCTTGGAGCGCTCCAGGCCGTTTATGACTACCGGATGAATCGGCACTCCGGTTTTCAGCGCGATATAGCCGACCCCTCCGTATATTTTCATCATGCCGCCGGTTGTCGTTATTCGGCCCTCGGGAAATACGACGAGCGGAGAACCTTTCCGTACCGTTTTGATCATATGCCTGACCGAATACGGATTTTGCGGGTCTACCGTTACGATGTTGCAAAATCGCAACAGCGACGCGAATCGTTTGGCGATATCCGTATTGACCACAAACACGACTTCCGGAGGAAGCACGAGCATCAGAAACAAGCCGTCCAGAAGCGAGACGTGATTGGGCAGCAGCAGCGCGGGTTTGCTCGGGTCCAACCGGTCCAAGCCGCTTATTCTCGCCCGGAACAAACGAAACACGATCCATCTCAGTATTGCCAATATCACCTTCACGGCGATCATCTCCTTAGGGTGAGAGCAAGGTGACCGGTCAATTGTGCGTATGGTTAAGACCAGGTCCTAATGCCATTGTATGCTAAAATTCGCCAAAGGAAAGTACTATCTTCCTCTAGTACCGGGAACATTCGTTCTTTTTTCCGGCGGAAGAAGAAAGGAGTTGCTCGTGACGAAGCGAATTCATAAGGAAGCGGCATAGATTCGGAATATCCGGGACTGAGGTCATGTACGATGATTGAAGAACAACGCGTTGATCGCGATTTGGTAGAAAAAGCAAGGAGCGGCGATGCGGAATCGTTCGGGGAGTTAGTGCGCCGTCACCGAAGCCTTATGCTGGGTTGGGCGGATCGGGTAGTGCGCAACCGGACTAAAGCGGAGGATGTCGTTCAGGATGCGCTTCTGCAGACCTTAAAGAAAATCGGCAGTCTGGACCAGCCGGACAAGTTTGTTCCGTGGCTGCGGACGCTTGTGCGCAATCAGGCGCTGATGTCGATCCGGGGAGGCTCGAGCAAACGCGAAGTCGCGTTCGGTGACGGATGGGGCGACAAGGAGAACGAGGCCGAGCGCGAGATCGGGCGGCGGAGGAGCAAGGATGACGTTGACGATCCGCAGCGTGCCGCGATCGGGCGGGCGGCCGTAGTCGATGTCCGCAAGCTGCTCAAGCGGCTGTCCGAACGCGAACGCGCCGTAATCGAAGCCCACCTGATCGCGGGTATGCCGGTTCAGGAGGTTGCCCGGATGCTGGACATGACGAGCGGCGCCGTCTACACGAACGTTTCCAGGGCGAGGAAAAAGCTGTCGGAAGCCCGCTACGAGGATGAAATCGAACGGTACGTGTCCGCCCGGCGCAAAGCCGGGAAGCCGACCGTACGCTTGGTCGAACGGGCCCGCGACTGCCATCGTTTTGCCGGTGCCTATAACACGATGGCTTCCATGATGCTGGTTACGCTGGCGACTTCCGGACATCGGAACGTATCCTTAACGGACGTAATGGGTGCGACGGGCCACGCTTTCCGGATACAGGTGACGGCCGACATCGGATTAAGCGGACCGTACGCGTACGATTGGAAGGAAACGATGAGGGAAGGGTACCGCCGGTTGGGCTATTCCGTATCCTTATTCGGCGGGGCGGGGGCACTCATCGAGCATCCCGATGATCTGATCGACGCGCTGGACGATCTGTTCGATTCGCTGGAAAAAGGAGTCCCGATCGTAGCGTGGAATGTGAACAATGCCGAATTCGGCATGATTGCCGGGTTCGACGACGATAAACGGTCATGGGCGGTCACGGATACATCTGCGGCCGACAAAAAGCTTGCTTACTCCCGGCTGGGACGATTGCGCGAAGACACCGAATGGTTCGCGGCCGTGCCGGGACGTCGCATCGATGCCGATCGAGCGGACCTTTTAAGCAGCTTGTTCGCCCAAACGGCCCGCCACACTCGCGGGGTCGGGCGGGAGGACGGCAAGTTGCAGTCTTCCTATAGTCTCGAGGGCGAGACCGCTTATCGGACGTGGATACGGCTGCTGGACCGGCAATCGTTGCGGGACCCGCTCGGTGCCGCTTATAATGCGGCGGTATTGTATGAAGCCCGCAAGCACGCGACGGCTTATTTGCGCGGTATGCTCGAGAGCGGATATTTGTCCGCGCTATGCCCGTCCGCCGTCCCTGCAGTCACGCATGCGCAGCGTCAATACGCGCGGGTCGCGGCGTGCTGGGAAGCGGTCGCCAAGCTGTTCCCGCTGCCGTATGGCGCAGATCCGACGGCACCGGGCCCGGCAGACCGGGCGGCCCGGCTGCTCGAGCGGGCCTGCGAAGCAGAGCTTGCCGCCGCCGACGCTCTCGAGGAAGCGGCAGGCTTGATTTCCGGCAATCGAAACCGGGCGAAACGGAACTTTTATAAAAATAAATGAACCGCTGTAAGATAGTTCGCAATGGATGCATCCACGTTACGAGGCGCAATAAAGCGTACTGAATCTCATCGGGGAGGAATGGAAAAATGAGCGAATCGAAGACGGCATTTCCATCTTCGCAGACCGTACACCCGATCGCGAATCGGGTCGGCGGCGTGTTCATGCACGTCAGCAACATGGAACGATCGGTCAATTGGTATCACAGGCTGTTCGGCATGCCCGAACGGTCGAGCGTCACGGATAAGGTGCATGCGCTGGCCATGCAGGGAGGACACGACTTCGTGCTGGACCAGCACGGCTATGACCGCAAGCTCGCGCCGAAAGACAGACCGATGCTCATGTTCGATTCCCCGGACGTGCATGCCGCGTATCGATACTTGCGGCAGATCGGAATAACGCCGGAATCGCGGATCGAGGAATATCCCGGCATGGCTTTTTTTACTTTCCGCGATCCGGACGGAAATTTGTTGATGGTCTGCGGCAAGCCGGGCGGCAAGGAGGACGAGGACGACATAACGAAAACGTCCGCCGGAACAGCTCCGATCCGCTACGATGCCGGAGGCTGCGAGCTGGTCGTAAGCGAGTCGTCGTATTGCGGCGAGGTTGCCGGCGAAGGGCTGGAGCTGACCGGCGGCGCCTTTACGGATTCCGCATATGCCGCTCCACTCCGAATCGAAACGACGCTGCGGCTTCAAGGCGGCTGTCTGCGTCTAAGGTACGGCAAGCACGGAATGCTTACGTTCAACTACGGACCTACCGCCAATAACGGAGTCGGGGAAGAATTTTACGTCCGGCATCCGGCCGTGAACAAAGATTACGGCTATCTCGATAAAGGCGCGATTCCGACGGGAGAATGGGTGCGGGTGAACTGGACGATCCAGGAACGCTCCATGGAGGTGCATGTCAACGGCCGATTGTTTCATACGCAGCAGGGCTATTTCGGCAATCTGGTATCCAAGGCGGGCATCGGCTGCGATAACGGACGCATCACGGTCAAATCGTTCGCAGTCGAGCCGCTGTCCGAGGAAGAGACGCTGCCCCGGCTCGCCGTATCGCGGAATGGAATGGAAGCGGCGGACGAGCTCGTGCCGGATGTCTCCTGCTTCCCTGAGCTTACGGCGGAAGGGCTGTGGCTCGCTTACAACGACGAATGGGGAAGCGCCCGCACGAAGGAGGCTTATGCGACCCCGTTTACGGTGGAGGCGGTCGTACGCAGCGATACGAATTCGATCGTGCTGTACGGTGGAGCTTCGGCACGCGCGAAATTTCATCCGGACGGCTCGTTCAGCTTCCTGGACCCGGTCACGAAGGAAGAGGTTTGGGCAGAAGGAAAAGGCCGGCTGCCGGAAGGCTTTTCAACGGTTCAGTGGCGGATGGAGGCGGACCGAACGACGGTTGCGGTCGACGGAGAGCTGCGTTTCGAGCGCGGCGGGGACTACACCGGCTGCCGGTTCGCGATCGGTATCGGAGCCGATATCGGCTCCGCCGTCACTGTAAAGTCGGTAAGCATTGATGATGAGAAGCAAGCCGGCATGCAATAGCGGTGGAGCGGGAGCACGAGGGGGAGACGTGTTTTCAACCGCGTCGAGCTCCCGTCTGTCGGACTGTCGACGTAATCGGTTCAATCCATCCTGAATAACGCGTGCCGCTTGACCGAGTTGCGATAAAAAGCAAACGGAAGCAGCCCGACCTGGCGCAAGCGAGGCCACTGAAAAAGTACTTTCGACTTATTTCAAAGATGAAAAAAGACCGTTTT
>NZ_VDCQ01000113.1:0-283 GCF_006265175.1 Paenibacillus hemerocallicola
GGTTTCACCTGTATCGCGAGATCATCCCTACCTTTGCCCTGCATAGCTCCCTGAAGCTGAGCATAGAGGAGCTTCAGATGTTCCAAAGAGAAGCGAGGCTGTACTGGTCGGGACTGGAAACGGAGGACGTGCTCCTGGAGCGGCTGGAGCGAGTGCTGTCGCGGACGGGGAGCGTCGCCGGGGACGGCCAATAAACTGCGACGGCATAATCCGCGTACAAGCTGGAGGCCTCTCGATAAAGCGGGTGCAACGTGTTGCCGTATTCGTATTATAGAGGAACTAT
>NZ_VDCQ01000113.1:293-15897 GCF_006265175.1 Paenibacillus hemerocallicola
TACATTTTACTGGATGAGGGATTCACGCTTTTAAATATAAATTATAAGTAATTGTCTAACGTGTCGGTCGGGACAAGGCGTGCGCACCTGGTTGTTTCGGGTATTGGATCGGCGTTTGAAGGTAATATGGGGGAATTTCTTCTCGAGAACTCCTCGGAACCGTTTGTCGAATTCCTCCTTGCTCCCAAGATCAGCGCTCGCCGCGGCGGTGGGCAAACAGTCCTTGGGAAAGCGCGAACGGAATGCCCGCAAAATATTGCGATACGGCAGCTGGACGAGGAGACGGGGATCGTAGCCCTAGAGGGCGATGGCGCGAACGATTAATCGCTTATGATCAAGAAGCTGTTCCCGCATTGCAACACTGGGATACAGTTTTTCGATCCCGTGAGCCTTGCTGCGTTCTGTCCGCTGATACAGCAGTTCGTAAACCGTTTGACGGGAAGGGGCAATCTGGATTATTACTTGAGGAGGAATACAAATGGCTAGTACTGATCTTCGACAGCTGTAGAATAAGCTAACAGCTATCCAAAGCTTGACAAACGAGAGGATGGCATTCATAATCTAACTAGTTAGTTAAAAAATTGATGGAGCTGCATGCAATAGTGCAAAGGATGAAAAAGACGTATGATGCAGCCAGAACAAAAGAAATCATTCTTGACGCTGCAGAAGAAATGTTTGCTGAACATGGGTATTCCGCTACTCGTGTTGATGCGATAGCAAGTTTGGCTGGATATAATAAAAGCCTTATCTATCAGTATTTTGGGGACAAGTTAGGGTTGTACACCGGTGTGATTAAACGGGCTGATCAGTTGGGTAATACCGTTTTTGAAAGTTTGGCGGGAGACTCGTTAGCTGATGAAACAACGACATCAGATCCGTCAAAATTTCGTCGGTTACTAGGAGACGTCATACGGAGTTCGTATCAGTTTTTGTTAGACCATCCGAGATATTTAAAAATTTATTTATGGGAAGCGGCGGAGGAATGGAAAATATGGAAGTCCATATCGTATTCGCCTGATGACATCATAGTATTCAGCAGATTAGCTGAATCTGCAAAAAAAAATGGGTTGATACGCAAGGATATCGAACCGATTATGATGCCTATTTTGCTGATGAATCTGGTAATTCCATTTGTACAAACCTATCGTCGTCTTAGCGAAATGATGCCTGATGAAATTCAGTCGCAGATACCGCTTGAACAATTTAAAGAACAGTTAGTTCATATCGTTGTTTACGGGTTGATGGAGCCATCCTTGTTGTAGATAAAGGAAGGCTTTTCAAATCCCCAAATATAAATAACTAGTTAGATTAAATTAATTTAACATTAAAGGAGAATGAAGATGATGAGATTTCAGCACAAAGTTGTTATTGTAACAGGCGGAGCGAGTGGAATTGGGGCGACAACAGCGCGATTGTTTGCAGAAGAAGGAGCAAAAGTAGTCATCGCGGATTATTCTGATAAGGGCAGAGAGGTGTCCCGCACTCTCAATGAAAAGGGCTTGGATAGTTTTTTTGTGCAAACGGATGTATCTAATGAAGATGCAGTAATTCGAATGGTGGGCAACACTGTTCGGCGATACGGAAGATTGGACGTGTTGTTTGCCAATGCAGGGGTGGCAAGCGATGGTCCAACCGATCAAATTGATTATGAAGTTTGGCAAAAAACCATCCAAGTGAATTTATCTGGTGTATTCCTTTGTAATAAACATGCGATCAAGCAAATGCTTGCCCAGGGTGAAGGCGGGTCGATTGTCAATTGCGGTTCTGTGCATAGTTTTGTTGGGAAAGCACGCGTAGCAGCGTATGCTTCTGCCAAAGGAGGCGTTCATATGCTGACAAGATCGTCGGCTGCGGCTTATGCAGCCAATGGCATTCGTGTCAATACGGTTTGTCCGGGTTACATCGAGACATCTTTAATCAGCGGATTAAAGGAAGAAATGGTTCGGTATCTACAGGCGCAGCATCCCATAGGAAGAATGGGCACAACAGAAGAGGTGGGAAAGGCAGTTTTGTTTTTAGCAAGTGAGGATGCCTCCTTTATTACAGGGGCAAGTTTGCTGGTTGATGGCGGATATACGGCTGTATAAACTGCTTCTGTGGTCGATGGCCAAAGAGGATCGCCTCCCGGTGAATACGACCGTTACATTGAATTACGAAGATAAGAGGAAAGAAAATGAGCAAAAAGGGATGTAGAGGAAGGGGCTGGGAAGCCAGCCCTTTACTCTGCAATCCATAAATAGAGATCTAAACCGAAACCGTTACTCGAATGTCCTGTGGATAGTTGCCGAAGTTTTTGCCAAAAAGGCTGACACCTCCGCAATTCGCAGCGGATTCGGAACAAGAGATTCGAAAGAGCAGCTCCTGTCCTGTTTTTATGTTCAGTTGATCAATTCGAACGTCCGAAAATCTTACCCCATCGATAAATGTGCCTTCATCGGAAATGGAGAGGACCTTAATAAGTCCGTATTGTGTATCCACCCACCACTCGGGCGTGTATTGTCCGCGCTTGCTGCCAAAATCACCCGGACAGGTCCAGGTAGCAACATCCATGTTGTTGATGGAAAATGTAATATCCGACGGCCAATTATCGTTATAATAAGGCGCTTCGGAACAAATCTCCAAAGAAATGGTTAAGCATGATGCGGTTTCTTGTCCCACCAAATAATTCGGAATCCGATATTCGACAAAACCGCTTGCAAACCAGAGGTGCTCGGCCGTTGTGCGCTCGGGATCGTCGAAATAACGAGGGTCGTCCATCATGCCGATATGCTTGACGGAGGACGCCAAGCCGCAGGTTGGCCGGACCTTATACCGGATGTATTGTCCGACCGGCAAGTCGACCGTAAATCCGGTTTGGCTGCGCGGCTTTTCTTCTTCGGCCGTTCGGAGCACTAACGTCATCTTGTCCACATTCAAGGAACAGCGCTTCTGCGTGCCTCGTTTTCCTACCGTATTCTCACTCCAGCTTCTGGATATGCTTGGTAATGATGGCTGATGACAAGCCTAATGCCTCTGCGAGCTCACCAATGTTATAAGGCTTCTCATTCAACAATTCGATGATCCGAACTCGCGTTTCGGAAGAAAAGCACTCCAGCACATTCATATTTCTCGGTGTCACGTCTATGATCATACGGCACGCTCCTAACTCATCCAATTGCATAATAAAAATGTTAATTAGTCAACATTAACATTGACAAAAGGACAAGGGTGATCTATTATATTAACCGAAATGCAATTAAGATAGTTTTTTTATTAATTAGAGGGGGTATGTAGATGGCTCAAGAAATGATCAGACAGGAGTTTTCGCTCGCAGCTTGCAAGAAAACAGATGATGGATGTTTAAACTGACGACCATGTAGATGAAGAACGGTGGGGCGAGGCGACATAACTAACGAATTGAGGCTCTTTCACAAACCAAACAAACTGTATGTGAGAAAGCGATTTCCCAACCTTCGACAGCGCTTTCTTTTTATTTTATGAACATGAACAAAGCTATCCAAAAAGGGAAGGTGGTCTCCAAGTGAAAAAAACAATCATTTGCGCAGCCGCGGCAGGTTTATTGTTGTTCCTTAACGGCTGCGGTGGCCAAGGAAGCGGCGGGAAAGAACCGGGTAAAGAAAATGCGGAAGCGGTTCAGATAAGCTCCGAGCCCGTAACGCTCAAATTTATGGTAGCTCACGGCGCTTTTACCGATGAAAATTTCGAGTCGTACTTCGTCGAACAACTCGCCAAGAAGCACCCGAATATCACCGTAGAGAGAGTCCGCGGCAAGTTGGAAGATTTGATTGCCGCAGGCGAAACGCCGGATATATTAATGTCCGGTTTGCCGGGAATTCCTGCTTTGCAAGAGCTAAAAGTAATTGATGACCTTGGTCCGTATATCAAAAAGTTCAAGACAGACCTATCGAAATACAACCCGGATGCGGTTGACGCGATAAAGACGTTTAGCGATAAAGGGGATATGCTGGCGCTCCCTTTCCGAATGAACGTTCCCGCTCTATTTTACAACAAGGATGTTTTCGATATTTTCGGCATTCCATATCCGCAAGACGGTATGACTTGGGAGGAGGCGACCGGCCTAGCCGGAAAACTGACCCGAAACGAGGGCAACGTGCAATATTACGGACTCTTGGTCGGAGGGGCGGACCGGATGGCCATGGGACTTGTATTGCCTTATGTGAACAAACAGACGAACAATGCTGTGTTGGAAACAGATGGATGGCAGAGGTTGTTCAATCAGTATAAGGCGATTTACTCGCTGCCAGGATATATAGCGGACGGCAAGGTACCCACTACTGTCGACAAGTTTATAAAACAACAGACAAACGGGATGGCAGCCTTCTGGTCCGCCGATATGTTCGGAGAGTTGAAAAAAATGGCGACGAATGGGCAGCAGTATAATTGGGATATGGCGACGGTCCCGACTTTTGACAAAGGCAAGGGCTACGCGTGGCAGGTGGAATCGCAGAACTTCCTGATTTCCTCGACAAGCAAACATAAGGAGCAGGCTTTTCAAGTCATCTCCTATCTCGTCGGCGAAGAAATCCAGAAGCTGCAAAACAAAGGCGGCGAAGTACCGGTATTACGGGAAACGGGAGAAATCCGGAAAGACTTCGGCACCGATCTGTCCTTCTTGAAAGGGAAGCATACGGATGCGTTGTTTATGCTCCCACAAGGGCTGCACCAGCATACGAAATACGACCAGAAGGCCAGGAGTTTCATAAACGCAGCTGCGGAGGAAACGGTTACCAAGGGCGTCGATGTCAATACGTCCTTGCGGAACGCGCAAGAGAAGTTGAATCAGTACATTAAAGATCAGATAGGCGGTTAGATGTTGGTGATTTTTTCATCACGATGCCGGACCGTCGCGCTATGCGACATAAGGAAAGAGGCCGCGAAGCAGAAGCGGGGATTTGGCCCCTCTACGGTTGAATGTCGTCTTTGCATATTGCAAATCTCTCACATTCCTCTCACATTTGCGTAGTAGCCTCAAGTCATCGGTATCTTCGCATTCGAAGAGTGTTGCAAGCTTCAGTTAATTTAAAGATTTTTCAATCTTTAAGAAGGAAACAAACCTTTTGCAAACGCTTGGAGGCTATCGGGCATCTTGCGAAGATTACCGATAACGGCTCAGGAGCTTTGAAGTCGGCAACATAACGGATTCGGGAATCGTTTGAACGCAACAAGTTGGACACTCGTGAACATCGAAAAGCCCAGACCCATCGTCTTGGCTTTTCGATGTACGTCCAGCATGGGCGTCATCTCTAGGGTGAAAGTACCGAGCGGTGGCTGGCGAACGCCTACCGTTAGCCAAGAGCAAGGGTGTCCATCGCGAGGTGGAATCTGAAAGAAGCTGGAGGCAAAAGCACGAGCTAAGGTACACGAACTGGATTCGAGGCAAGGATAGTCGGATGATGCGTACATCACCGTGGGCGCACCGGTGTAAAAGCGAGGTACGTCCGGACTCAGGAGCAATTCATAATACAGTCCTGCCTTGCCTGGTGAAGTATATCGGTATCGAAGCTCCACATATAAAGAGCTAGCAGCAACTTCTTGGCGCTGTCCGCAGATACGGTAGGAGGCTCCATTTCCAGTGGACCGGCCTCGCTGTATGAATTGTGATTCCTTTCCAGGGGAATGTACCGCTGATCGGGACGCAGCGCTTTTTGGCGTAAGGAGAAGCGGGGGAACAGGGGAATTAGTGGACTCTCGCCTTCACTGTTTTGGCGTATTCCGTCGGCGACATGCCGACTGTCGTTTTAAAGTGGCGGGAAAACGTATGAATGCTGTTGTATCCGAACTGCTCCGCTATTTCCGTAAAATTGCTCTGTTCCTCGCGAATCACGAGCTTGACCCGTTCGATTTTCATGTTTTTGTACGTCTTCATGACGCTCATGTCCAACCGCTTTTTGAACAGGTCGCTTAATCGGGACTGATTGACATGAAACCGCGCGCACAGCTCCTCCAGCGTAAGATTGGAGTGCAGCTGCTCCTCCATATAAGCTAGCGTTCGCTTCAGCAGCTCGTCCTCGCCGCGTTCCATCGCGGCGCCTGACAGGCGGTTCGATTGCGGCAGCGATTCGCCTCGCGATGCAAGGCTGAGCAGCAGCGACTCCAGTTGAATGCGCAGCAGCTGTTCGGAGCCGAACGGCGCATCGTCCCATTCGATCAGATCGTGAACGCGCGGATGATCGAAAGGAGGGCGGTACGTGGCGAAGCCGTGCTTTAAAATGCCGGCAATCATGTTGCGCTCCTGGTCGTTCAAGCAAAACAATTTATTTTCGAACAGCTTCATTGCCGGCGAGATGCATTCGAAGCATACGACGATGACGTTCGGACCGATTTTCCGGTTTGCCCATACGGAATGGAATTCGTTCGGCTTATGGAAAATGATGTCTCCCTGCTTCAGCACGAAGCCTTGCGAATCGGCCGTTACCTCGATCTCGCCTTTGTCCACGTACAGCAGCTCCCAGTAATCGTGCGCTTCCCCTTCAAAAATAAAATCGTTGGCGAATTCGAAGTAATGCAGCGATATAAGGTGAGTCACGTCGATCACGTTTTTCAACGGAGTTTTAATAATACCCATGTTCGTCCCCTCACTTATGCGGGAATATAAGTCTATATTAGACAAAATAAGCTGTCGAGGAAAGGCAAGAGCCTAAAAATGCTAAATAATCCTGTAGTTTCGGTAAAGAATTCGCGCAGACAAACCGCTAGGATGAAGGAGAAGGGATATTCCCGAAAGTAGCGGCATCGCTTTTGGGGGACCGTAGAAAGGCGGTGTGGCGTGTGAAGAAAGGAATCAATCAATGGTCGTTTCCCGCGGATATGTCCGCTGCTGCGTGTATCCGCCTGGCGAAACAGGCGGGTTTTGACGGCATCGAGCTGGCACTTGCGGAGACTGGCGATTTAAGCTTGGAAAGCAGCCCGGAGCAGGTGGCGGAGCTGGCGCGCATTGCGGAAGGGGAAGGCGTGGAAATATCCAGTCTTGCCTCCGGACTAGGCTGGTCGTACGCATTGACGAGCACTTCGAAACAAAATCGCGACAAAGCGATCGATGTCGTGAAGCGTCAACTGGACGTCGCCGCGCAGTTGAAAGCGGATACGATTCTCGTCTTGCCAGGAGCTGTCGGCGTCGATTTTATCCCCGGGTCGGCCGTTACCGAGTACGATGTGGCGTATGACAACGCGTTGGAGGCGCTGCGGCTTTTATCATCCGCTGCGGCAGCCGCTCGTGTGTCGATCGGCGTAGAGAACGTATGGAACAAATTTTTGCTGTCCCCGCTTGAAATGAGAACGTTTATCGACAGTATCGGGTCTGATTATGTCGGTGCGTACTTGGATGTAGGAAATACGATATTGACGGGATATCCCGAGCATTGGATCAAAATATTGAACAGCCGCATTAAAAAAGTGCATTTTAAAGATTTTCGCCGCAATGGCGCCGGGCTTTCGGCATTCGTCGATTTGTTGGCCGGCGACGTCGATTACCCGCTCGTGATGCGCAAGCTGCAGGAAATCGGATATTCCGACTACGTCATTGCGGAAATGATTCCCCCTTACCGGCATTACCCGGAGCAAATCATTTACAATACGTCGGGAGCGATGGATGCCATTCTTGGAAGAACCGGGAGGAGAGCGGAATGATCAAGATCGGATTAATTGGCGCAGGATTTATGGGCTCCATGCACGCTTCCTGCTATGAAGCGCTGGCGGAACGCGGCGATTTTCGGGTGACGGCGGTAGCGGATGACGACGCCGATAAGGCGTCCAAGCTTGCCGCCAAGTTCGGTGCGGACGTATTTCCTTCGGCAGAGTCGCTTATCCGCGAGGCGGATGTCAATACGATCGATATTTGCTTGCCTACTTTTTTGCACTTTGAGACGGCGGCAGCGGCTATGAACAAAGGATTCAACGTCTTCATAGAAAAGCCTGTGTGTCTCACGGAGCATGAAGCCGAGCAGCTGCTCGAGCTGCAGCGCCGGACGAATACGCAGGCGATGGTCGGGCAATGCATTCGGTTTTGGCCGGAATATGTAGAGTTGAAGCGGCTAGTTGCCGAACGAACGTACGGCCGAATATGTTCGGGCGTATTCAAGCGGATAAGTCCGCGTCCTGATTGGGCATGGAACGGGTGGCTTCACGACTCGCTCAAGAGTGGTTCCGCAGCGCTTGATCTGCACGTGCACGACGTCGATTTCGTCCGCTCGCTGTTTGGCGATCCCGATCGGTTATCAGCCGAAACGGTCAACACGGACGGAGCGAACGGACATATATTCAGTTTGTACCGATACGGAGACGCCGTTATTTCCCTTGAGGGTGGCTGGAATTATCCGGGATCGTTTCCGTTCGAAATGGTGTACCGCGTCAGCTTCGAAAAAGCGACGGTCGTATTCAGCTCGGCGGCCAGTCCGACACTGCGCATATACGAAAACGACGGTGGCGTTATTGAACCGAAGCCGGCAGCGACGTCGGCCGTCGGAGAAGGCGGCGGCAATATTTCTAGCTTGGACGGCTATTACAATGAGCTGAAATATTTCCTCGACTGCTTGTCGTCCGGCCGGATGATCGGAGAATCGACTTTGCAGGACGGCTGCGACTCGCTACGCTTGACGCTGCGGGAAATCGCCGCCGCCGCGCAATAATATACTTTGAAGGAAGGGTACATGATGAACGTACTGGCTATCGCCTGCCATCCGGACGATCTCGAGATCGGCTGCGGAGGGACGCTGGCAAAATATGCGGCGCTTGGCCACAACGTGACGATGGTTCACGTGGCCAACGGCAACAAAGGTCATAAAGTGATTCAGCCGGATGAGCTTCGATTGATCCGTGCGAAGGAAGCGCAAAATTCGGGAGCGCTGATCGGGGCTACCGTAATAAGCATGGATGTGCCGGATTTGCTCGTGAAGGCCGACCAGGACGAGCTGATCGCCAAGCTTGTAGACGTCATCCGGCAAACGGAGCCCGATGTGATCATTACGCATCCGCCGGAAGATTATATGAAAGACCATATGGAAGTGTCGACGGCGGTGTTCGATGCCAGCTTCGCCGCATCCGTGCCGCATTACGAAACGAAAGTTCCGGCTCCGTCCAATGCGAAAGTTGCGCCGATCTATTACATGGACACGCTTGCCGGCGTCGGTTTTTTGCCGACGGAATATGTGGACGTTACCGACCATATCGAAACGAAAATTGCGATGAACGCCGCACACGAAAGCCAAATCAAATGGCTATACGAGCACGACGGCATCGACTTCCTCGATTTCGTCCGCACCGTCTCCAAGTTTCGTGGTTTGCAATGCGGCGCCGCCTATGCGGAAGGGTTCTTGCAGTGCAAAGCGTGGCCGCGGCTGACGACAGTACGGCTGCTGCCATAAATTTGGCTGAATGTGCGGGAATCGTTGGGTACCACATAACTTCACTTTTGGGTCTGGTCCCCAAAAAGTGAAGTGAACCGTCGAAGCTTATTCCTGGTACGCTAACTAGAGATGCCGGCAGCAGCTGCAACTGTTAAGGAGGTGATGCCAATATAAGCGGCATAAACATGATCGGTTCGAACGAAGCGGGGTAAAGTACAAACGATCAGAGAGGATGAGTGAGAAAGCATGAATGAGCAACATATGCATGCCTTTGGCAGCGATGAATTCGAAAACATCGTATTGACGGCGGGCGACGGCGGCAAGCGCCCTTATTTCCCGGATATCGCCAAACGCAAAAACGGAGAACTGCTCGTAGTGTATTACTGGAACAGCTGCCATGTTCCCAAAACTGCCGAGCAAGACAAAGGCGTTATTCGGATGATTCGCAGCGGGGACAACGGCAAATCTTGGTCGGAACCGGTAACCGTGGTCGATTGGCGGCATACAGGACTGGAAACGAGAGACCCGAATTTGTTGGAGCTGCATGACGGCACGTTATGGCTCACGTTTTTTACCTTTTCGTACCTCGGTGAGACCGACTACTTGAAAAACCGCCAAACGTATTCGATGCGGAGCAGCGACGGTGGGGCGACGTGGTCGGAGCCTGTCAAGATTACGGGGCAAAACGTTTGGAACGCTCGTCAAGGGACGCCCGCCGTCTTGGAAAACGGCGATATTCTCATACCGCTGTACGGATCGCACGACTACAGCACGAAGCTAAATACATGGAGGCTTTCGGCCATCAGAAGCTCGGACGGAGGGCTTTCTTGGGGGGGCGAGACGGAAATAGCCATTTCTTGCGATGACGAAGCTTACAATGAGGCGGCTTTTCTTTACGTTGGAGATCGGACGATTTATTGCTTGACGAGAGAACCGGGAATTATGTTCAAATCGGCGGACAGCGGCCGCACATGGTCCAAACTATACAGCGTAGGGCGGGTTCACCGTCCGCACTTTTTGAACATCGATTCGACCCGGGCGTTCGTCACGTGGAGCAATCCTATTGGCGTCAGCTGCGGCGCATTGGAACCGGCGAAAAACAGGCGGGTTATGGGAAAATGGTTCGACCTGCAGCAAGGCTGGGAAGCGACAGAGGCCAGAGTGATCTACGATCCGCCAACAACCGGAGTGTTCGATATGGGCTACTCTTCCAGTGTGCTTCTTCCGGATAACCGGATATTGACGATCTATTACGACACTTCGCGCAGCGTATTGGCCGGGACGTTCATGCCCTTGTCGGTTTGGCAATAACGCGCTGAAAAGAAAATGGCGGGAATGTGCGCAGCCACGCCAACCCGCCGCCAGCCTCATGAAAGAACCGGCTGAGCAACAAACGATTTCAGCTTACCATAAAAATAAAAACCGTCCAACCCTAATTTTGTTCTTTGTGCGGTTATATTGAAATTTAAGCGCTTTCATCCATGCGGAAGTCCGCGGCTTATCGATATCGTATCGAAAATTATGTTCAAATTGAATGTTACGGAGGAATAGGCGATGTTCAAGAAGCGTAATTGGGAAACCGATCGGAAAGTATCGGGAATAAGCGGCGAAGCATCATGTCGCTTTTGGGGGACAAAGCATGGAACTTCAACACTGTGCGCGATTAGTTTGTTGTCGATCGCAACGGTTCTTTCCGCTTGTTCGGGCGGGAGCGGCAAGAGCGGAAAAGACGGCGAATCGGCAGCGGCGCCAGTGAAGCAGGAGCCTTTCGATCTGTATTTTCTCGGGTCCACAGATAAAGAAAGATTTATACGGGATCACGGCAACGATATTCAGAAGAAATTTCCGCATATTAACGTTATTTATAACCTCCTTTCGTCCACTACGGACGATTCCAAAGGTACGCTGTCGATCGACGGAGCGCTGACCAGAGGAATCCCGATCGATATTATGCATGTGGCTCCGGGCCAAATTGATCCGTACTTGGTAGATACGAAATTGGCGTACGACATCGACGACTTGATCAAGAAGTACAAGTACGATTTGTCGATCGTGTACCCTCAGGCGATCGAGACGCTGCGCGGCATAACCGGCGGGCCGTTGTACGGATTGCCCGTCAATCACAGCGTTCACAAATTGTATTACAATAAAGATTTGTTCGATAAGTTCGGCGTGTCGTATCCGAAAGACGGCTTGACTTGGGACGAAGTGTACGATTTAGCCAAAAGATTGACGCGCACCGATGACGGAGTACAGTATCAGGGGGCGATTATTCCGTTCGACAACTTGACGCTGTTCAACCAGCTGTCCGCGCCGTTAGTCGATCGGAAAACGAACAAATCGCTGTTCGTATCGGACCCGAAATGGAAAAAGTTTGCCGACAATCTCGTTCGTTTCCGCCAAATACCGGGAAATGAAAATCAAGCCTTTGCGTCATTTACCCAAAATGGTACTGCCGCGATGCTCGTAGCGACTAATGATTTGAATGCGACGTGGACGACCAATTGGGACATTGCAAAAGCGCCGGTTTTTGCCGATCTCCCAGGGGTAGGCAGCGGCATACAAGGCAATATGTTCGCGCTCGCAAGCACGAGCAAGCATAAGGACGAGGTATTCCAGGTGATCGCTTTCCTGGCTTCCAGAGAGCATATGCTTGCTATGGAAAAGGCGGGCGGATTGACGGTGCTGAACGATCCGAACAAGAAAAAGGAGTTCGGCAAAGAAATTCCTTGGCTGCAGCGAAAGATCAATATGGAAGCGATGTTTCAGGATAAGATCGCTGCTCCTTTTACGATGACGGCTTACGAAGAGCTGGCCCGATCCGCCTTGAACAAGCAGTTGGTCAACTTGGCGGCCGGGAAAGTTTCGGATATTAACACGGCGTTGAGACAGGCTGCGGAAGAGGCGGATAAAGCGATTCAGGCGCAAATCGAGAAGACGAAAAAGTGATCACAATGGATGCGGACGGAGTATGGAAGCTTAACAAAGAAAAGGGAGGATGTGAAAGGATTAGTATGAACATACGATTGAAGCTAAAAGCTATCGTGTTATTTTCGATGGTCCTGCTATTGACGTCTGCATGTGGAAACGCTTTTGCTAACGGAAAATCTTTGCCCGATTTCGGTGTACTGTTTAACGATGATGGGGAACAGATATGCAATGCTCCGAACCCGGAGGCAGCGATACAACAAATCAACTCGGGGGTAAAGTCGCTCGCTGGAACGAACGTGAAGACGCTCATCCGGAACGTCGGTTACGGCTCCGAGGTGCTGTATTACCCGTCTACTGCCGGTAGCACGATCGGATGGCGCACAATTCCGGACGAAATCGCGGAACAGTCTTTCGATAAAGCTTGGGTGCAGAGGGTAACGAAATACATGAACAACTGTCGGTCATTGATCGATGCGGGAGTTGACCCGCTCCGGCTGCAAGGCGAACGGGCGAAAGAAATCGGATTGCGCTTCATAGCCACGCACCGTATGAACGATCCCCACGGTATAAAGGACGGGGTGAACAACCCTTTGGCGGGCGAATTTAAGGTCGAGCACGGGGCTCAATATTTGATAGAAAATAAGCCTGATTGGTTTTTCGACTACGTCCATGAAGAGTACCGTTCATACAAGCTGGGTATCATTTTGGAGTTCATAGATAGATACAAGGATATTTTGGACGGCGTTCAACTCGATTTCATGCGTCACCCGCTCTATTTCACGCCACCCCATGGAATGGAGTCAGCTCACCTGATAACCGAAATGGTAAGCCAAGTCCGGCAGCGGCTTGACGAGCTGTCCGAGGAGCAGGGAAAGCCATATTATTTGTTTGTGCGCGTCCCTTCGACGATCCGGGACGCAAAGTGGGCCGGCCTCGAAGTTGACAAATGGATCTCAGATCGGCTTGTAGACGTCGTAACACCTGCTCTCATTTACGATTTATCGAACAATATGCCTGTAGACGAATTCGTCGAACTTGCCAAGAAGTCGGGAGCGAAAATATATCCGAATATCATTTTGGGGGCCAAGTATACCGGCAGCCGTCCGATTGAGGAAGTTCCCACGGCGGATTCGTACAAAACCGCCGAAGTCAGTAGGATTACCCCCGAGCTTGCTCGGGCTGCCGCATCGAATTATTGGCACATGGGCGCATCGGGCTTTGAAATGTTTAACTGGACGTTGCCGCTTAACACTCTTGGAACGAATGTTCAAGCCGCACTTGGCGACGAGAAGACGATTCGGGATACGAGTAAAACTTTTGCTGTGACCCCCTATCGAGAAAACTTGTGGAAAGACGTAGATGGCAAAATGCCGCTTCCGTTGCCTGCCAAATGGGTTGGAAGCGGTTCTGGAACGTTCGACTTATACGTCGGGGACAAACTGAAGGCTGAGGGTAGGAAAAAGCCGGATTACGTCGGTGTCCGTTTGGGGCTCATAAATGTGAAGGAGACGGACACGATTGAGCTGAAGGTCGGCGATGAAGTGTTGTATGCAGGTTCTGCAGCCGGGAAACTCATTCCTGTAACGGGTACATCGAGTGCAGTGCCCCTTAAGGAAACCTATTTCCAGATTGAGTTGGACAATCTTCGAGTTCTGAATCCGGGACGAAACTCGATCTCTGTTGCAATTGCAGCTTCCGATTCCGCAAGAACTGTGGAGTTAACAGAAGTTCAACTCGGTGTTCTCAACCACTGATCTGCATGCTCCGATCAGATTTGGGAGGATGACTATGCAAACGCTGATGACGCAGATGAAAAGACATCGTAACAAGCTTCACACGATGTCGACGTCGCTCGTCGCTTCACGAATCGCCCGGCAAAATCGGTGACTTGTTCGGTATATTTTCCGGCCAAGCTCGCCGCACATTTGATTTAGAGCAGGCTGGAAAAAAAGGGACATGAACAATCGATCCAAAAGGCTTCCTCGTGTGAAGAGTAATGGCTGATACGAGCGGGTAGATGATTGAACGATTGCAAGACAACAGATAATGACGGTCGTGAAGAAGGGTAGAGGGATGTTCCGTTCATACATTTTACTGCTGCTATGTGTCACAATGTGGGGGAGCAATATCGTCATCAATTCCATGCTTCTTGTCGAAATGACTCCCTTTATTCTCGGCGCTTCCAGGCTTGTTTTCGCCTCGTTGTTTCTTTTGGCCTATGCGGCGGCAACGAGAAGGCTGGTAAAACTGACCAAGAGGGATTGGCTCTTTTTAGTACCTCTTGGCTTTTTCGGAACGTTTATGAGCCAATTGTTTTATTTTGCGGGCTTGTCTTACGCCGATGCTACGACTGCAGCTTTAATCCATTCGTTAGGGCCGGTTACAATTGCCGTGTTATCCGCTTTCTTTCTTGGCGAAGCCTTTACGATGCGGTTGTTTGTCGGTTCGGTATGCGCGATAGCCGGAATATACTTTGCGGTGGGAGGCAGTTCGGGAATCCAGGCTTCGCTTGGAGTGATCTATACGTTCGTATCGATGGTTTCCGTTGCCGTTTCCTACATATTAGTCAGCAAATGGATGAGGCATTCGGGAGACCCTTTCATGACGAGCGCATGTTGGATGGTAATCGGCACATGCATGCTGCTTCCCTTTTCACTCATGAGCGAATCGCTCGTAACGTTTATCCAGCCGCTATGGGTCTGGCTGCTTATTGCGCTTACATCCATAGTCGGCCAAGGAATCTGTTTCGTAATATGGAATGGGCAGATAACAAAAGTCGGTACAGGGAAAACTTCGTTGTTTCTTTACTTGCAACCGGTAGTCACAATGATTGCAGGCTATCTCATACTGGGGACCCGAATTGCCGGCTCGCAATTGACGGGAGCGCTGCTTGTTATAATCGGGGTTGCGGTTGCAACGCTTCGGACTAGGCAAACAAAACACGTATCTGAAATGGAGCGTTCTCCGACCGCTTCCGGTAAAGAAAAAAGAGCCGGCGACATGCCGGGAATGATGCGGTAATCAAGTCAGCTAACGCAGATTATATAAATTTGACATCGCCACATTGCTGGCGATGTTTTTTTATGCCGGATAAGCCGAAGCGGGGTGTGATTTATCAGGAGTGGGATAAAGTTCTAGTGTGCGAAACAAAGGTTACGGGCGACACCGATCGGTTATTACTACGACTGACGGGCGTTACGGCTCTTCAAGAGGACGGGAACAGCCCCATAATCCGTCGAGCGATCAGTTGGCCGATCCGGAGAAATGGAGACGAAAATCGGACTTTGCTGCTCGCCATCGGTCTGGCTGTC
>NZ_VDCQ01000114.1 GCF_006265175.1 Paenibacillus hemerocallicola
GACGACCCGGCCTGTACGAGCACGGGATAGCCCTGCGGCGGACGGGGAATGTTAAGCGGTCCTTTGACGGAGTAATAGTCGCCCTTGAAGTCGATCTCGTGAACCTTGCCGGAATCGATCGTCGTGTCCGTCTCCCGGTCGTAGACGAGCGCGTCTTCCTCCCAGCTGTCCCACAGCTGCTTGGTCACCTCGACGAATTCGTCGCCGATGTCGTACCGCTTCGTCAGCTCCGGATGGGCCGGCTTGCCGAAATTGTCGGCGTCGGACTGCGAATGGCCGGTGACGATATTCCAGGCGGCGCGACCGCCGCTCAGATGATCGAGCGAAGCGAACTGGCGGGCAACGTGATACGGATCGTTATACGTCGTGCTCACCGTGGCGATAAAGCCGATATGCGTGGTCGATGCGGCCAGCGCCGAGAGCAGCGTGAACGGCTCCAATCTGCGCCACAGACCGGAATAATTATCCGCCGTGAAGACGGCATCCAGCAGACCGCGTTCGGCGATCCGCGCCAGCTCCGCGTAGTGCTCCAGCTCGAGATCGCGCTTCGGGTTCGCGAGCGGATGCTTCCACGAGCCCGCATGATGGCCCGATCCGCCCAAAAACACATTCAAATGCACTTGCTTGCCCGGATGCGCCATAATCAGCACCCCGCCTTTCCGCATAGGTTGGGTAAATAAAATGCAAAAAACCGGAGGCGTAGCCATGCGGCCAGCATCCGGTTGTCCGGTTCCAATTTTAATAACTTGTATCCCGATCTGTTTAGTCGAAATATATCACGGTTTATTTGGAGTGTCAATCGCCCTTTTTTCTCGAACGCCCTATAACGATTATCTTCAAATATGCGTCGAATCGGTGGACGGGCAGTCGGTCAAAAACGGCGAAAATGGCGAGCTCCGCTCAAATTATACGGTTGACAACGAGCCGGACTGCTTGTTATAGTAGGTCCCATCAAACTTGAAATAAACAAAACCCTATCGATTTAGTGTGTTTTAAATCGCCAAGGGTCATAGACGAGGAGGAAGCAGCAATGGCAAATGTACGGCGGTTGGGAAGAACGGGCTTGAAAGTATCCGAGGTCGCCCTCGGCACGATGGCGTTCGGAAGATGGATCGACGAGCAGGCTTCGGCCAAAGTGCTCGATGCGGCTCTCGACAGCGGCATCAACCTGATCGACACGGCGGATGTGTACGGAAAAGGAACGGATCTGGGCAATCCGGATTCGATCGGGGAGTCGGAGCAAATTCTGGGCAATTTGCTGAAGGAAAGAAGGCACCGCATCGTGCTGGCTACCAAAGTGCACGGACGCGTGGGCAAAGGGCCGAACGACGCCGGCCAAAGCCGGTACCATATATTCCGCGCGGTGGAGAACAGTCTGAGACGGCTGCAAACCGACTATATCGATTTGTATCAGGTTCACCGATTCGATCCGGAGACGCCGCTCGAGGAAACGCTCGGCGCCTTGGACGATCTGGTCCGTCAAGGGAAGGTTCGCTATATCGGGGCTTCCAATTTCGCCGCTTGGCAGCTCGCGAAAGCCCACGGCATCAGCAATCTGCATCGTCTGCACCGGTTCGAGAGCATCCAGCCGGAATATAGTCTCATCTCCCGCGAAATCGAGCAGGAGCTCATCCCGTTCGCTCAATCGGAAAATGTCGGGGTCATCGTGTACAGCCCGCTCGGCAGAGGCATCCTGACGGGCAAATACCGTGCCGGAGAAGCGCCGCCGGAAGGCTCCCGCCTAGCCGCCGGCGAGAAGCGGCTGCAGCAGCTGCTGCAAAAAAACCACAGCCTGACGCTGCCGGAGGCGCTCAAGATGCTGGCCGACCGCCGCGGCCTGACACTCGCGCAATTTTCGCTCGCCTGGGTGCTGAGCCGTCCCGGCATCACATCGGCGATTCTCGGCGCTTCCAAGCCCGAGCAGGTGACGGATGCGGCCCAAGCTTGGCACGAGAGGCTGAGTCCGGAAGAATTGAAGGAAGTGGACGAAATTACGGAAAGCTTGTATGCGCCGAAGCTTCCGGTCCACAGCTAAAACAAAAAAGAATGATCGACCGTTCAAACGGAGGCTGTCCAGCAAGATTCCCACGAGAATCGAAGCGGACATCCTCCGTTTTATCGTTTCGGAATGTGCAAGCCCGATAACGGAATGCAGCTGCAAAGTGATGCTTCGATAAAGTGAAGCTGGAGGGAACGTATGGCGAGCATTCGCATTCATCATCTGTATAAACGATACGGCAAAGACAAGCATGCGGTCGTCAAAGACTTCCACATGGATATCGAGGATAAAGAATTCATCGTATTTGTCGGTCCTTCCGGGTGCGGGAAATCGACTACGCTGCGCATGATCGCGGGTCTGGAGGAAATATCCGAAGGGGAGCTCTACATCGGCGACCGGCTCGTCAATCATGTTCCGCCCAAGGATCGGGACATTTCGATGGTATTTCAAAATTACGCGCTGTATCCGAACATGAGCGTCTTCGAAAATATCGCCTTCGGGCTGCGCATGGCGAAGCTGCCCAGACACGAGATCGACCAGGCGGTCAAAAACGCCGCCCGCATTTTGGAGATCGAATCGTTTCTGAACCGCAAGCCGCGGCATTTGTCCGGGGGGCAGCGACAGCGCGTGGCATTGGGGCGGGCGATCGTCCGCAACCCGAAGCTGTTCCTGATGGACGAACCGCTGTCCAATCTGGACGCCAAGCTGAGAGTATCGATGCGAATGGAAATTATTAAGCTGCACAAAAACTTGGAAACGACGTTTATCTATGTGACTCATGACCAGGTGGAAGCGATGACGATGGCCGATCGGATCGTCGTCATGAAGGATGGCATCATCCAGCAGATCGATTCGCCGGAGCAAATTTATTCGACGCCGAAAAATACGTTCGTTGCCGGTTTTATCGGATCCCCGCAAATCAACTTTTTACGGGGACGTATTCTCGACAATAAGCTGGGGGGCTTGGAGTTTCATACGTCGCGCTTTAAACTGCCCATTCACGAGGCGAATGCGGCTGCCTTGAGAAAACATAAACAGGTCGACCGCAATGTCATTCTCGGTATACGGCCGGAGCATATTAATCTGGAGGCGCTGTTTTCCGAGGCGGTCATTACCGGCACCTACAAATTTACCGAATTGATGGGGGCGGACCGCTATTTGTACGTGGACGTCGGCCAAGAAAATTTGCTGATCGCCCGCGTCGATCCTTCCGTTCACTTCAAGGAAAACGAAACGGTCAGAATCGGCGTCCATACGCTGAAAGCCCATTTCTTTCATCAGGAAACCGGCGAGAGGTTTTCGGAATAGCACGAAATGCCGGAAGGGGAGAGTGGTTTTGATTTGGTCCGGAGCACCCGTTGGTCGAGTCGTATATGCAGCATCGTATTGATATTGAGCTTGATCGCTTCCCAGTCGGGTTACGCATCATCCGTGCCATCCGTGCCCGGCAAGCAAGGAACGGCCGAGACGCCCGTCCCGCAGTCCTTCGACCGGACGAACGCGGGCGCCGGAGCAGGAGTCTCGATCAACGATCCGGACGGCGAGCCGCAATTCGGGGAAGCCTCCGTTGCCTGGAGCAAGCAAGGCATAGGCAATGCGACGGCGTCCGTAACCGTCAAAGCGGGGGAGCCATCCGCCGTTTCGGACGCGAAGCAGATCGCCCCCGGCGATTACGCCGGAAAATCGCGAGTGCTTCTATGGAAAGCGGCCGGAAAAGGATGGGTCGAATATGCGGTCAACGTTCCGGAGAGCGCCTTGTACGAGATACGTTTATCGTATCGGCCGTTGACCGAAGGCGGCGGCTCGGGCCCGATCCTGTGGGAAGTAACGGTGGACGGGAGAAGGCAGTTCGCGGAATCGTCGTCGGCGGCGCTGTACCGTACCTGGCAGGACGTCCGACCGATACTGAAAAACGGAGACGGAGACCAGATTCGTCCTCGATCCAAGGATGTGTCCGACTGGGGAGTGAGGGCGCTGGTCGATTCCTCCGGAGCGTATTCCGAGCCGCTGCAATGGTATTTCGAGAAGGGTAGCCATACGATAAGGTTTGCCGGAGCCGAATCCGTAGCGTTGGAAACGATTCTGCTCGCACCAAGGGAACGCATCGCGCCTTACGAGGAGGTGTCGGCCGCTTATCCAGCAGCCGTTCCAGCCGCTCCGCCGCCGACATTGACACTGCAGGCCGAAGAGTTCGACAGCAAAAACGATACGGCGATCAAGCTGTTTTCCGACCGCAATCCCCGCAGCGTTCCGCGCGCCAAAGGGCGAATTACGTACAACACGGTCGGCGGAATCCGCTGGGTGGAGCAAAATCAGGAAATAACGTGGTCGTTCGAGGTGCCGGCAGACGGCCGTTATCAAATCGGCTTTAGAGCGTTGCAAAACACCGTTTCGCAAAAAACGTCGTTCCGCACCGTGCGTTTAGACGGCAAAGTGCCTTTCCAGGAATTTCTCGCTTACGGCTTCCCTTATTCCGCCAGCTGGAAAGGGCGGGTGCTGGAAGATTCCGCGGGCAAGCCGTATTCGGTGTATTTGACGAAAGGCAAGCATACGCTGTCGCTCGCCGTCACCCATGCGCCCGTCGAACCGGTCATAACGGAGCTCGAGTCGCTGACCCGCACCCTCGATGCGATCGACTGGGATTTGCGTTCCTTGGTAGGCGCCGTCGTGGACCGGAACCGGACGTGGAATATGGATCAGGATTTCCCGGGCTTGACCGGCAAGCTGGTGCAAACGGCGGAACGAATGGAGCGGCTGGCCGAGCAGGCGGTTCGCATCAACGGCAATAAAGACTCGATCAGCCAGGGGCTCGATACGGCGGCGAAAGATATTCGCTCGCTTATGAAGAAGCCGGAGGAAATCCCGTACAACGTGAAAGAAATATCTTCGATGAGGGACAAATTCGGCACGTTTATCGAAACGCTGCTCAAGCAATCGCTGCAGCTCGACGAGATATACATCGCTCCCGAGAACGGGACGCTGCCTGCGATGGAGGCGTCGCTATGGAACCGTCTCTGGGGCGGCCTGGCCAACTTTTACTATTCGTTCGACAGCAGGGACAGCATCACGAAGCTCGACGGCGACAAGCTGAACATTTGGGTGCAGCGCGGGCGCGATTATGTCGATCAGCTGCAGCAGCTGGCGGATGAGCGGTTTACGCCGGACACGGGCATCCAGGTGAAGGTGAACCTGATGGCGAACCCGGAGCTGCTGCTCATGTCCAACGCGGCCGGGGTGCAGCCCGACATCGCGCTCGGCTTGACCCAGGATTTGCCGGTCGATTTCGCCATCCGCGGCAGCTTGCACAATTTGGCGTTATTTCCCGATTTTCAGCAATTTTACAAAGGATTCAGTCCGGGCTCCTGGCTGCCGCTGTTCTACAACGGAGGTTATTACGGGGTGCCGGAAACGCAATCGTTCCAAGTATTGTTTTACCGCGAGGACCTGTTGAAAAAGCTCGGCATCGGGATCCCGCAGACGTGGGAAGACGTGTACGACATTTTGCCTACGCTGCAGCAAAATTACATGAATTTTTATGTGAACCCGAGTCAATTTTCCCAGTTTTTCTATCAGAATAATGTTGATTTATATGAGCCGGACGGCCTAAAGACGGCTTTGGACAATCCGGAGGCGTTCCGCGCGTTCAAGCAGTGGACCGATTTGTTCAACACGTATGCGATCGAGCGCGAGGTGCCCAGCTTCTACCAGCATTTCCGCGACGGGACGATGCCGATCGGCATTTCCGATTACAACATGTACGTGCAGCTTGCCGCAGCCGCGCCGGAGCTCAACGACCGCTGGAAAATCGCGGCGATGCCTGGCGTCAGGCAGAAGGACGGCACGATACTCCGTTGGGCCGGCGGCGGGCAGCGAACGGGCGTCATATTCGAAAGGTCCGACAAGAAGGAGCAGGCGTGGCAGTTTCTGAAATGGTGGCTGTCCGCCGACATCCAGCAGCAGTACGGCGCCGATTTGGAGGCGGTGAACGGAGTCGCTTTCCGGTGGAACACCTCCAATGTGGAAGCATTTACCCGGCTTCCCTGGAAAAGAGAGGATGCGCAAGTGATTCTGAATCAGTGGAAATGGTACAAGGACATTCCGAACGTGCCGGGCGGCTACTTCATGGAAAGGGAGGCGAACAACGCCTGGATTCGCACGGTCGTCGGGACGACGAACTACCGGGCTTCCCTGGAGCAGGCGGTGCGGGATATTAACCGGGAGTTGCGCAGAAAGCAGGAGGAATTCGGATTTATCGACAAGGCGGGCAACCGGCTCAAGCCTCTGGACGTTCCGCTCGTCGATCGCCCGTGGGAAGGAATAGACCGTTATGTGGATTAGACTGTGGTCGCATAAGACGTCCTATTTTTTCATCGCGCCGTTCATGCTCTGCTTTATCGCCTTTATCGTCGTGCCGGTCATTACCGCCATCGGTTTGAGCTTCACCTACTACAATGCGATATCGGCACCGGCTTTTATCGGATGGAGCAACTTTCAATATTTGATTTCCCAGGACTTGCTGTTCCTGAAATACGCGCTGCCGAACACGTTCAAATTCGCCGTCATCGTAGGACCGGGAGGTTACGTGGCCGCATTCGCGCTCGCCTGGCTAATCTCCCTGCTCAATTCCAGGCTGCGGAAGTGGATCGCACTGGCGATGTACACCCCGTCGCTGACTGTCGGCATCGCCATGACGATCATTTGGCTGCCGATGCTGTCGGGAGACCGGATCGGATATTTGAACAGCTTTCTGCTGAATCAAGGGCTGATCGACATTCCGAAGCTGTGGGTGACGGACCCGAAGCTGCTGATGAACTCGATGATCGCCGTTACGCTATGGTCGAGCATGGGCGTCGGATTCCTCGCGATGCTGGCCGGTATTCTCAACGTCGACCCGACGCTGTACGAGGCCGGCAAAATCGACGGCATCCGCAGCCGGCTGCAGGAGGTATGGTATATTACGATCCCGTCGATGAAGCCGCAAATGCTGTTCGGCGCCGTAATGGCCATCGTGACGACGTTCAAGACGGGGGCGATCGGCGTAGAGCTTTCGGGCAAAAATCCGACGCCGGAGTATTCGGGCCATCTGATCGTCAACCACATTAACGATTACGGGTTCGTTCGTTTCGAAATGGGATACGCGGCGGCCATCTCCGTGTTTCTTCTGGTGTTGATGTACGCTTCCAACAAGCTGAGCTGGCGGCTGTTCGGATCGAAGGAGGAGTAGGCATGACCAGAAAATACAGATTCTCGCGGATCGCGCTCGTCGTGATTATGCTTCTCTTCTCCGTATTGATGCTGCTGCCGATCGTGTATATGTTCAATCACGCGTTCAAGCCGTACCATGAGCTGTTCGTCTATCCGCCGAATTTTCTCGTACGGGAGCCGACGATCCAGAACTTTATCGAATTGCTGTGGGTGACGTCCAACTCGATCATTCCGCTTTCCCGGTATTTGTTCAACAGCTTGAGCATTTCGCTCATTACGGTCGTGCTGACGACGACGGTGAGCGCCCTGTGCGCCTACGCATTGGCGAAGCACGAATTTCCCGGACGCGCTCTCGTCTTCTCGACGATCGTGCTGATGCTCATGTTCGCCCCGGAGGTCGTGCAAATTCCGCGTTATTTGGTAGTCAGCGGGCTCGGCCTGCTCAATACGTACCCGGGGCATATATTGCCGATGCTCGCTTTGCCGGTCGGCGTGTTTCTGCTCAAGCAGTTTATGGAGCAGATCCCGAACGCCTTGCTGGAGTCGGTCAGACTGGATGGGGCAAACGAATTCGTCGTCTTTTTGCGCATCGTCGTGCCGATCTGCATGCCCGCGGTCGCAACGGTCGCGATTCTTTCGTTTCAAAGCTCGTGGAGCAATTTGGAGACGTCGACGTTTTTCATGCAGGACGACGAGATGAAAACATTCCCGTTTTTCCTGTCGACCTTGACCAACAATTTGGCCAACAATGTGGCGCGCCAAGGAGCCGCAGCCGTGGCGGCGCTCATCATTTTGGTGCCGAACCTGATTTTTTTCGTGATCCTGCAAGGAAAAGTTATCGATACGATGGCGCATTCCGGCATTAAATGATCGAGGGGGAGGATGCATCATTGAACAGGCGGCGATGGCTTCGTCCGACAATATGGATATGGCTTGCGGCGCTGCTGGCGGGAGGGCTCGCCTCTCCCCGGGCAAGCGCGTTTACGCCCTATACGACTTTTTATAAGGACGCCTACGGGCAATTGGTGCAAATCCAGTCCGCCTACAAGCCGTTCGACGTGATCGGACGCGATTTTACGGATGCGGGCGGGAGCGAGGCGAGTCGCGATGAGGCATTTGTCGCAGCTTTGAATCAGCCGCAGGATTTGTTCGTCGATGGACGCGATCAGCTGTACATTGCCGACACGGGCAACAATCGGATCGTGCATCTGGACGAAACGGGCCGGTTCGTGCGCGCGCTCGAAGTCAAGGAAAGTCCGCTGAACCGCCCGAACGGGCTGTTCGTCGATCCGGACGGCAGCCTCTACGTCGCCGACACCGGCAATCAGAGGGTGGTGAAGCTGGATCGCGACGGAAAGCTGCTGCGCGAATTCAAAAGGCCGGAATCCCCCTATTTGCCGGCTGCGTTCAAATACGAGCCGACGAAGCTGGTCGTCGACAAGCGCGGATTTTTGTACATTACGACGCTGGGCGCCTTTCAGGGCTTGCTGCAGCTGGACCCGGAAGGAAGCTTTCAAAACTTTTTCGGAGCGAATAAGGTATCCTTCTCGCTGTTCGACTCCTTCAAGCGTTTCGTCTACACCCGGGAAATGTACCGGAGGGAGCTGAGCAAGCTGCCGGGCGCGATCGTGAATACGGCGATCGACCGCAACGGCTTCGTATATACGGTAACGAAGGACATCAAGAACGACCAGGTGAAGAAGCTGAATATCGCGGGGCTGAACCAGCTCGAGACGAGAGGAGAATTTATCGCGGCGAAGGACGCCAGCTACGGGGAAGTCGCCTGGTGGGCCGACCGCGCGTCGGTGCCGCAGCTGCAGGACATCGCCGTTGACGCGGACGGCAATATGACGGTCGTCGACGCCCTGCTCGGCACGATCAGCCAATACGACGAGAACGGCAACCTGCTGTTTTTCTGGGGAAGCCAGGAAATATCGGCAACGTCCAAGCTCGGGCTGGTCAAATCGGCTTCCTCGATCGCCGCTACCTCCAAGGGCGAGCTGCTCGTGCTGGACAACGTCAATAATTTGATCCAACGCTTCAAGCTGACCGAATTCGGGGCTCTCGTCCATCAGGCCAACAAGTTGACCCAGGAAGGCCGGTACGAGGAAAGCGAGCCGCTGTGGCGGGAGGTCGTCCGGGTCGACGCTTTTTATACGCCGGCTTTGATCGGCTTGGCCAAAGCGGCCTTCAAGAAGGAACAGTTCGAGGAAGCCGAGCGTTTGTTTTTCCAAGCGGGGGTAGGCCAAGGGTACTCGGATTCGTTTTGGCAGACGCGGCTGCTCTGGTTCCAGAACCATTTCGCGCTGCTGATGAACATCGTCGTGGCCGCGATCCTGCTCGCTTATTTGACCGACCGGCTGACGCGCAAATGGCCGCAGCGCGGAAGATTGAAGGAATGGCTGCAGTCGCAGCGGAGCCTTTTCGTTCAACTGAGACATGCGGGCTATTTGATCAAGCATCCGATCGACGGCTTCCACGCAATCCGTCACGAGAATAAAGCGAGCATCGCCAGCAGTCTGATCATAGGCGGCGCCGCGATCGCTTCCTTCTCGTTCGTCAAAGCGGATACGAGCTTCGTGTTCAATTCGTCCGTCTATACGGGCGTCAAGCTCGGACCGCTGCTGGTCCAGTTTCTCGTCGTATGGTTCGGCTGGGTCGTCTCGAATTTTCTCGTCAGCTCGCTGATGCGGGGGGAGGGGCGCCTGAGGGACGTTTTCAACGGCAGCGCATACGCTTTGTTTCCGCTCGTCGTCGTCGGCATTCCGCTTACGCTGCTGTCCCATGTATTCACCTTGAGCGAGCAAGCCATCTTCGGCTTTCTGCAGCTGGCGTTGATCGGCTGGACGGCGCTGCTGTTTTTCTGGATGGTCCAGGGCATTCAAAACTACAGCGTCGGGGAAGCGGTTCTGAACATCGTGTTCTCGCTCCTGTCGCTCGCGGTGATGGGCGTGCTCGTCTTTATATTCATCAGCTTGAGCGGCGAGCTGGTCAACTTCGTATATTCCTTGTACCAGGAGGTGGTGATCCGGTGACCAAAAGCAGAATGCGTCTTGTATTTGCCTTATCGGCCGCTGCGGTCGTGGTCGCCGCCACTTTATGGCTCGGTCTGCAAATATGGAGCTGGCAAAAGCAAGCGTCGACGCTGTCGAAAAAAGCGGCGCAGACGGGTTCGTTTGCGGCCCCGGGCAGCCCGTTGCTTCCGCCGCAGCTTCCGCCGGAGGAACGGTTCAAGCCTGTCGCCGAATCAGTATCGCTGAAGCTGCTGGCGGATAGCGCGACCGGACATTTTCAGGTGATCGACAAGTCGACCGGGTACACGATGCGTTCTTATCCCGATCCGCAGTATTGGTCCGGAGAAACGCTGCCCGCCGGCTGGAAAAACAATTTGCTGTCCCCGATTATCGTCGAGTACGCCAATATTTCCAACTACAAATCGGCGACGAAGACGGTCGGACTGATCGGCGAGGACGGTTATGTGGAGCAATTCCAGACGACGCCCGCAGGCTTCAAGGCGACGTTCGTCTTCGGCAAGGGCCAATTCAAAATTCCGGTCGAGGTGACGCTGAACAACCGGTACGTGGAAACTACGATACTCGACGAGGGCATCGTCGAAGGCGGCGCCTTCAGCCTGCTGAACGCCAAGCTGTATCCGCTGCTCGGCAGCCAGCCGTCCTACGGTCAAGACGGGTATATTTTCATCCCGGACGGCTCCGGGGCGCTGATCCGCTTCAAGCCGAACCGGATCATGCAGCAGCTGACCTATAACGAAAGCATATACGGCAGCGATGCTTCCTTCTACAGCGAGAACGTGGCGAGACAGCCGGTGACGCTTCCGGTATTCGGCTTGAAATCCGGCAGTCAAGGCTTCGCGGCGGTCGTAACGGAAGGCGCGGAGGCGGCCAACGTATATGCGGCTCCGTCCGGCTCGGTCGGCATCTCCAACTGGGTGACGGCCGAATGGCAGTATCGCAAACGTTTTTTTCAAAGCATCAGCAAAAGCACCGACGAAGGCTTCTTCACGTACGGCGCGGACAAATTCGTCGTGCCCCGCAGAACGGTGCGCTATTATGTGCTGAGCCCGCAGGCGAGCGATTACGTCGGCATGGCCTCCGTCTACCGTTCTTATTTGATCGACGAGAAACAAGTGAAGCCGCAGCGGCCTTCCAAGGACGGCATTCCGCTGTATGTCGATATTATCGGCGGCGACATCGAGAAGGGACTGCTGCTCGACAAATACAAGACGGGCACGACGACCTCCGAAGCGGTTCAGCTCGTCCGGGACGTTCACGATCTCGGCATCCGCAATTTGACGGTTCATTACACGGGTTGGCAGAAGGACGGCTACAGCACTCACGGCGACTATTTTCCGGTCGAATCGAAGCTGGGCGGCAATAAGGGGATGAAGTCCTTTATCGACTTCGCCCACTCGCTGAACATCCCGGTGTATTTGACGGCGAATTATTCGATCAACAATGTCGGCGACGGGTTTTGGCCGAGACGCGACGGCTTGCGCGATTTGGCGGGGAACGTGCTGGAGACGCGGTTGAACCATAAGCAGGAGCCGAGCTCCTTCGTAAGCCCCGGCTTTTACCGCAAGGCGGTGGCGTCCGATTTGTCGCGGTATGAAAGTCTCGGCGCGGACGGCATTTATTTCGAGGACGGCATCGGCCGGCTGCTGAGCACCGATTACAACGGCCGTTACTATGGCAGCCGAGGGGACGCGATCGGCATTCAGCGGGACATTTTCCGGCAAACGAACGAATCGCTCGGCGCGGTGGCGGCGAACAATGTCAACGCCTTCGCTTTCGATCAGGTGACGCATATTCCGCGGCTGGCCGACGATTACTCCCACGACATTTTTGTCGACGAAGCGGTCCCGTTTGCGCAAATCGTACTGCACGGTCTCGTCGGGTATACGTCGGCCTGGTCGAATTTGCGCGACGAATCCCGCGTCGAATTTTTGCGGAGCATCGAATACGGAGCTTATCCGACTTACGTGTTTGCGAGCGCACCTTCGGATAAGCTGAAGAACGCTTACTCCGTATGGTATTACAGCCTGAATTACAAAGACTGGCTCGACAGCCTGGCGGAGGAGTACCGCCGGAGCAACGAAGCGCTCTCGGAGGTGCAGGGCAAATCGATTACGGGACACCGCACGCTCGCTCCGAATGTGAAAGAAACGGTGTACGAGGGCAGCTACCGAATCATCGTCAACTATAACGCCTCCGAATATGTCAAAGGTTCGCTGCGAGTGCCCGGCCAAGATTTCGCAGTCGTCAGAGGAGAAGCCGCGCCATGAAACTAAGTGAGAGACTCAGCACGTCCACGCTTCGCAAACTGGAAGGCTCCCTGTTTATCGCGCCATGGATATTCGGCTTCTTCGCCTTCGTCGCTTATCCGCTCGGTTATTCGCTGTACATGAGCTTTTTCCAGGTGAGGATTACGGTCAATTCGGTCGTGTATACGTACGTGGGCTTCAAAAACTATAAAGAAATTCTCGTCTCGAACGGAAGCTTGCTGTACAACGACCTGCTTCCGTTTCTGCGGGAGTCGGCGATGATGATTCCGATCATTCTCGTATTTTCGCTGCTGGTGGCGATTTTGCTCAATATCCGGTTCCCGGCCCGAACGATGTTCCGCGTCATTTTTTTCCTTCCCGTTATTTTCTCTTCCGGACAGATCGTCCAGGAGTTCATCAACCAGGGGGAAGGCTCGCTCATCATATTGGAGGCGCTGAAAATCGACGCTTACCTGCATGACTACGTTCCGGCATCGTGGGCGAAGCCGATTCAGACGGTACTCGGCTCCTTCGTGCTCGTGCTCTGGTACTCGGGCGTGCAAATCCTGATCTTCCTGGCCGGACGGCAGACGCTGTCCGCCTCGATGTACGAAGCGGCCCGCATCGATGGCTCTACCCCGTGGAATACGTTCTGGAAAATTACGCTGCCCGGTCTCGTACCTTACATTTTCCTGAACCTGATGTATACGGTGGTCGATCTGTTCACATTTCCGTCCAATCCGATCGTGAGCAAGGTCAATACGACGAACTACGGCAGCTCGAGCGCGCTGGCCTGGATTTATTTCACTATCATTTTGCTGTTCGTCGGGCTCACGCTGCTGCTGTACAGCCGGGTGGATAAGGCGCTTGCCGGAAGCCGGGCGTAAGAGAGGGGAGGGAATTGCAATGTTGCCACAAAAGCGGATCCGCCCGAGATGGGTTTCGGAGGAGGCGGTTCGGAACGGGCTCGAATTTCTGAAATACCGGTTCATCGGCGCGGAATTGGACAAAGGCATATTGTTCAAGATCGTGTTGTACGTCATCTTGATCAATGTGGCGTTTATTTATATCAAGCCGATATTGTACATGGTCACGACGATGGTCAAGGATGCGAAAAACATTCTCGATCCGACGGTCATCTGGGTGCCGAAGTCGCTTTATTTCGGCCATCTGGCGGAAGCGACCCGGCTGCTCAATTACGTGAAAAGCTTCTTCATCAGCGTATCGCTGTCGGTCTCCGTCTCGGTGCTGCAAATTTTTTCTTGCGCCGTAGCCGGGTACGCGTTCGCCCGGCTCGATTTTCCGCTCAAAAATTTATGGAGCGTGCTGCTGCTGTTCACGTTCATCATGCCGCCGCAGGTTATCATTTTGCCTTCGATCATGCTGTTCAAAGGGTTCGGCTGGATGGACACGTTTCTGCCGATGGTCGTGCCGGCGCTGTTCGGACACGGGCTGAAGGGCGCGATGTTCGTCATCATTTACCGCTCGTTCTACTCCAATCTGCCGAAGGAGCTGGACGAGGCGGCCCGCATGGACGGGGCGAACGGCGTCAAGCTGTTTTTCCGCGTCATGTTCCCGCTCTCCAAGTCGGCGATCGTCGTCGTCGTACTGTTTTCGTTCGTCTGGAACTGGAACGATTTCTACTTGCCGTCGATCTTCATGTTCACCGCGCAGAACGTTCCGCTGTCGATCACGCTTGCGAGGCTCGCCGCCGAGCTGAAGCTGGCCGCCGGAGCCGGAGAGATGACCGTATATGGAGAATCGATCAAGATGGCGGCGGCGTTCCTGATCATTTTCCCGCTGCTGATCGTCTACTTTTTCGCCCAACGCTGGTTTATCGAAGGCGTCGAGCGGACGGGGCTTGTGGAGTAGAGGAAAAGCTCCGCTTGCTGCGCGCAATCGAGGATGCCGTCCCCCATGCCGAAATAGAACCGGCTTTGGCGCTACGGCTGCGCTAATTGCCCGGCTAGGTCGGTATGGTTGAAGCCGGGCGAGCGAAAGGAGATAAGGTTGAAAACAACCTTATTGTGTGGACACAGCTGTCCATGCCGCCGAATAGCGCCGGTTTCGGCATTATGTGCCCGATCGGATCGGGACATGGGGCTGAAGCCGGGCGAGCGAAAGGAGATAAGGTTGAAAGCAACCTTATTGTGTGGACGCAGCAGTCCGTGCCGCCGAATAGCGCCGGTTTCGGCATTATGTGTCCGGTCGGATCGGGACATGGGCGGAAGCCGGGCGAGCGAAAGGAGATAAGGTTGAAAACAACCTTATTGTGTGGACGCAGCAGTCCGTGCCGCCAAATAGCGCTGGTTTCAGCATTATGTGCCCGATCGTATTGGGAAATGGGGTTGAAGCCGGGCGAGCGAAAGGAGATAAGGTTGAAAACA
>NZ_VDCQ01000115.1 GCF_006265175.1 Paenibacillus hemerocallicola
CGCCGTGAAGCTCCGCTTCCCAGGCTAAAGAGCAAAGCAAAAAGCAAAAGAGCGAAAGCAAGAGCAAGAGCATCGCCGGAAAGCTGGCTTTCCAGGCTATTAGGAGGAGACAAGCATGTCAGTCAAAGTAACGTTACCGGACGGAGCCGTCCGCGAATACGAGGCGGGTTCGACCATCGAGGATGTAGCCGGATCGATCAGCTCCGGCTTGAAAAAAAATGCGATCGCCGGCAAAGTGGACGGCAAAGTCGTCGACCTGAACCACAGGCTGCAGAGCGACGCGAAGGTGGAGATCGTCACGCTGGACTCCGCGGACGGGCTCGAAGTATATCGTCACAGTACGGCGCATCTGATGGCTCAGGCGCTAAAGCGGATTTACGGCAACAAAGCGATCAAGCTCGGCATCGGACCGGTCATCGACGACGGATTTTACTATGACATCGACCTGGAGCAGCCGGTGTCGTCCGAGGACCTCGAGAAGATCGAGAAGGAAATGGACAAAATTACGCAGGAAAATTTGCCGATCGTCCGCCGCGAAGTGAGCCGCGAGGAAGCGGTACGCATTTTCACCGAGCTGGAAGATCCGCTCAAGCTGGAGCTTATTCGCGACCTGCCGGAGGATTCGGTCATTACGATTTACGATCAAGGCGAATTTTTCGACCTGTGCCGGGGACCGCACTTGCCTTCGACGGGCCGCATCAAGGCGTTCAAGCTGCTCAGCGTGGCGGGAGCGTACTGGCGCGGCAATTCCAAAAACAAAATGCTTCAGCGCATATACGGCACGGCTTTTCCGAAAAAAGCCCAATTGGACGAACACCTCGTCCTGCTCGAGGAAGCGAAGAAACGCGACCATCGCCGCATCGGCAAAGATTTGAAAATGTTCACCTTCTCGAAGGAAGTCGGGCAAGGCTTACCGCTCTGGCTGCCGAAGGGCGCCAAGCTTCGCCGCCTGCTGGAGCGCTACATCGTCGATCTGGAAGAAAAGCTCGGCTACCATCACGTCTATACGCCGGTGCTCGGCAGCGTGGAGCTGTATAAAATATCCGGTCACTGGGAGCATTACCAAGAAGACATGTTCCCGAAGATGGAGCTGGACAACGAGGAGCTCGTGCTCCGACCGATGAACTGTCCGCACCATATGATGATTTACAAAAGCGATATGAGAAGCTACCGGGACTTGCCGATCCGCGTCGCCGAGCTCGGTACGATGCACCGTTACGAAATGTCCGGGGCGCTGACCGGCTTGCACCGGGTTCGCTCGATGACGTTGAACGACGCGCATATTTTTGCCCGTCCCGATCAGATCAAGGAAGAATTCGCGCGCGTTATCGGGCTGATCCAGCAAGTGTACGAGGATTTCGGCATCAAGGAGTACCGGTTTCGCTTGTCGTACCGCGACCCTAACGACACCGAGAAGTATTATCCGGACGATGCGATGTGGGAAATGTCTCAACGCATGCTGAAGGAGGTCGTCGAGGAGCTGAAGCTGCCGTATTACGAAGCCGAAGGCGAAGCGGCGTTCTACGGTCCGAAGCTCGACGTGCAGATCAAGACTGCGCTCAAGAAGGAGGAAACGCTGTCCACCGCACAGCTGGACTTCCTGCTGCCGGAACGGTTCGGCCTCGAATACGTCGGCGAGGACGGCAACAAGCATCGTCCGGTTGTCATTCACCGCGGCATTATTAGCACGATGGAGCGGATGACCGCATTCCTGCTCGAAAACTTTACCGGAGCGCTCCCAACCTGGCTGTCGCCGGTGCAAGCCGTCGTCATCCCGGTATCGGACAAATTCGACGACTATGCCAAGCAGACGACCGAGAAGCTGCTGGCGGCCGGTGTCCGCGCGGAAGCCGATCTCCGCAACGAGAAGCTCGGCTACAAGATCCGCGAGGCGCAGTTGGAGAAAACGCCGTACATGCTCATCGTCGGCGAAAATGAAGTGAACGCCGGCACGCTGTCCGTACGCAAACGCGGCGAAGGCGACATCGGAGCGCATGCCACCGACGCGGTCGTCTCGATGATTACGGAAGAAATCCGCACGAAGAAAGTGTAAGCGAACGAACGATACGACAACAGGCTACGACCAAAGACACGAACGCCGGCAACGCTTCCCAGAGAGAGGGGGACAGGTGAGAGCCCCTCAAGTCCGAGCCGGACGTTTACCGCTTTGCAGCCGCATTTGCGAAAGGGAATTTGCCGGTCCGACGGTCTGCAGGAGTCATTTCGAGCCTGGGCGCCGCTTTTCGGACACCGCATGCCGTCTGATAGCTGCTGCCAGCTCCCCAAACCTTGCAGCCTCGGCAAAGAAAGCGTCACAAGCGCCTCCGGCAGTGCCATGACCTTCCCGAATAGCTTATGCCGTCCCATCCCCGTTACCGGATGCCATAAGGTTTTGCTTGCTTGTCCCGTTCGGGACAACAGCGAAACGAACAAGGGTGGAACCACGACAGCACGCTCGTCCCTACGCGGATCGGGCGTGTTTTGTCGTTCGAGGAAATAAGGCGAGGGAAAGGCGTCGTGCCGCCGGATGAACTCATATTCGAAGTCAAGCGGCTATGACCGTACAGACAGAAACAGAAAAGGGAAGGAGAACTCTACATGAAGCATAAAGACATGGAGCTCGGTGAGGTCCCGGTGCTCGCGCGGAATTAACTGTAAAACATGCAGTTCATTGGACGGAATCGGTACTGTTGCGGGTAGTTAGCTGGAAAACGTACAGTTAATTCGGATGAAGTGTGCCCATTTGGTTACTTCGCGTCGATTTACATGCATAATTTCCAGTTATTTTCTATATTACCGATTGCTCTCTGGGAATAACGTGACTTTTTCCAGTTATTTTGCAGATTGCATCATGATTTAGCCCGTTTTCGAGACATAATGAAAACTTCCCTAGTCATAAAGACGGATACGGACCAAACTGTTCATGTCACGAAGCAAGACGGATAGGGACCCAAACTGTTCATGTCACGAAGCAAGACGGATACGGACCAGACTGTTCATGTCACGAAGCAAGACGGATAGGGACCGAACCTTTTCATGTCACGAAGCAAGACGGATACGGACCAGACTGTTCATGTCATGAAGCCTTAGCCGGACGAATAGTAAACCGCGTCAATTGTGCGCTTATTCTCATATGAATCAGGAGGAAGACGATATGTCCATCAAAATCAAATTGCCCGACGGAGCCGTCAGGGAGTTCGAAGCGGGAATCAGCATCGAAGAAATTGCCGGGGCGATCAGCCCGGGACTGAGAAAAAACGCCGTAGCGGGTAAGGTGGACGGCAAAGCCGTCGATTTGAGCTATCGGCTCGAACGGGACGCGCAGGTGGAAATTGTCACGCTCGAATCGGCGGACGGAGTCAAGGTGTACCGACACAGCGCGGCACACTTGATGGCGCAAGCGCTGAAGCGACTGTACGGCGGCAAAGCCGTCAAGCTCGGCATCGGTCCGGTTATCGAGGACGGCTTCTACTACGATGTCGATCTGGAGCAGCCGATCTCTTCGGAGGAGTTGGGAAGGATCGAGCGGGAAATGGAACAGATCGTGGAGGAAAACTTGCCGATCGTCCGTCGGGAAGTAAGCCGCGAGGAAGCGGAGCGCCTTTTCGCCGAGCTGGAAGATCCGCTCAAGCTGGAGCTGCTGCGCGACTTGCCTGGCGATGCGGTCATTTCCCTTTACGAGCAGGGCGAGTTCGTCGATTTGTGCCGTGGGCCGCACCTGCCTTCGACGGGGCGAATCAAGGCGTTCAAGCTGCTGAGCGTGGCTGGCGCCTACTGGCGCGGCAGCTCCGATAACAAAATGCTGCAGCGCATATACGGCACGGCTTTTCCGAAGAAGGAGCAGCTGCAGGAGCACCTCGACCTGCTAGAGGAAGCGAAGAAGCGCGACCACCGCAAAATCGGCAAGGAGCTGGAGCTGTTTCTGTTCTCCGAGGAAGCGCCGGGCATGCCGTTTTATTTGCCGAAGGGCACGGTCATCCGCAACGAGCTGGAGCGGTTTGCGCGCCAGCTGCAGGCCGAGCTCGGCTATGAGGAGGTCCGCACGCCCTTTATGATGAACCGGAGGCTCTGGGAGCAGTCCGGGCATTGGGACCATTACCACGAGAACATGTATTTCAGCCAAGTCGACGAAGCGACATTCGCGCTGAAGCCGATGAACTGCCCGGGTCATATTATCGTGTACAAAAACGCGATGCATTCGTACCGCGAGCTGCCGATCCGGCTGGCCGAGTTCGGACAGGTGCACCGGCACGAACTGTCCGGAAGCTTGAGCGGTTTGATGCGGGTGCGGACGTTTTGCCAGGACGACGCCCATATTTTTGCCCGTCCGGATCAGATCGAGGACGAAATCGGCAAGGTGATCGACCTGATCGACCGGATGTACCGCGTGTTCGGGTTCGACTATACGATGGAGCTGTCCACGAGACCGGAGCGGTCGATGGGCTCGGACGAACTGTGGGAGAAGGCGGAGACGGCATTGCGCAACGTACTGGAACGTCGCGGAGTCGAATACCGGCTGAATGAAGGCGACGGAGCTTTCTACGGACCGAAGATCGACTTCCATATCCGCGACGCCATCAAGCGCAGCTGGCAGTGCGGCACGATTCAGGTGGATTTTCAAATGCCGGACAATTACGATCTGGCGTATATGGACGAATCGAACAGCAGGCAGCGGCCGGTCATTATTCACCGTGCCGTGTACGGATCGATAGACCGGTTTATCGGCATCTTGACGGAGCATTACGCGGGGGCTTTTCCGGTGTGGCTCTCGCCTGTGCAAGCGACGATTTTACCCGTATCGGACAAATTCGACGGTTATGCCAAACAAACGGCGCAGCTGCTCCGGGCGGCCGGCATTCGGGCCGATGCGGATTTGCGCGTCGAAAAGCTGGGCTACAAAATCCGCGAGGCGCAGCTGTCCAAAACGCCCTACATGCTTATTGTCGGCGAGAAAGAAGCCCGAGACGGCACGGTGTCCGTTCGCCTTAGAGAAGAAGGCGACATTGGCGTTCTGAAAGTCGAGGAAGCCGTCGAGAAAATAAAGGGCGACATCGGGGACGGTTGGTGAGGGCGACAAGAAAGCCCCGGGAATGATAAGCTCCCGGGGCTGTTGCATCATGCTAATCGATCAAGGTCAGCAGCTCGGATACCGGCGTGCGCAGCTTCGGCCTGCGTACCTTCGTCTTGTCGAAGTAGCCCATATGCAGCGTGCCGACTACCTTTTGACCTGGCTTGACGCCGATCGCTTCGCGAAACAGCGGACTCCAGTTGTAGTCGTTCGTCTTCCAGACGACTCCGATCCCGCGCTCCCAGGCGAGCAGCTGGATATTTTGGATCAGGGCGCTGGCCGCGGAGAACGCTTCCTCCCATTCCTTCGGCCGGGGCTCCTCCTCGATCAATACGACCAAGTGAACAGGTACGCCGGTGCAATACACGTCCGCCACCTTCTCCCCGTACTGCTCCCTTTTCTCGTCGGTGTAAGTCGACAGTACCGCGTCGGAAAATCGCTTGCGGCCGTCCCCGACGAACAGGAGGAACCGCCACGGCTCCCGGCGCGAATGGAACGGCGCCCACACGGCGGCGTCCAACAGCTCCGTGACCAAATCGGTCGATACCGGCTCGCCGCTAAACTGATTGACGGTCCGGCGTTCGCGGATCGTCTTCTCGATACCCGCATAAGTGTCTATCATGCTTCTTTTGCCCTCCTCGTCCGCTTATCCTGTTCGGTCACTTGACCAGCGCTTTCACTACGTCGTCGACTTTTTTGTTGTAGGCTACCGGACCGAAGGTCATCCAGTGGTCCAGGCTCACCTCGTACAAATGCCCTTTCTGCACGGCGGGCAGCGCCTTCCATACGTTGCTTTCGAAAATTTCCTTGGCCAGCTCTTTCCCGCCGTCGTCATAGGTGATGAGCAGATGATCGACTTGCAGCTGGGGAATAATCTCCATGGAGACGACTGCCATGCCTCCGTTGTCTCCCCACGCGAGCTTTTTGACGATATCCGGCGGAGTAAGCCCGAGATCGTTGTACAGAACGTTCCCGGAATAGCCCAGCGGGCCTCCGTACAGCCGGATTTCTTTGTTGCTGCGCACGCGGAGCAGAGCGACCGTCTCGTTGCCGATTGAGGCGCTCAGCTTCTTCTTGGCGTCCGTCAATTTATTGGCGTAATCGGTCAGCACTTTCTCGGCTTCGGCTTTTTTGCCCGTCAGCTCGCCGACTTTGCGCAGCGTATCCCGCCAGGCGTCGGGCGCTTCATTGCCGAACACGTACGTCGGGGCGATCTTGGAATACTTCTCATACTTGCCTTCGCTTCCGTAGTTGGGGAAGGCCAGCAATATGAGATCCGGCTGAGCGGCCAGCGCGGCTTCGAAATTCATCGCGCTCGTATCCAGCTTGGGCAGGTCCCCGATGCTCGGCTGCAAATATTTCAGCGAGAAGGAGCCGATGACGGTTTGCGTTACCGGCTTGATGCCGAGGGCGACAAGAAAATCTTCCATATAAAGCGCGGTAATCCGTTTCGGATTGGCGGGAACCTGAATCTCTCCCAATTCGTGCTTGAATTTGTTTACGGCCGGCGCGGACTCCTGCTTGGCCGGCTGCTGCGGAGCGGTAGCGCCCGAGGAGGAGGAGGCTTGGCCGTTAGTTCCGCTTCCCGCGGTTTGCGCGCCTCCGGTTCCTTCGTTGCCGCAGGCGGCAAGGAAGGTCAGCGATAAAGCGATGGTGCACAGAAGAAGTCGGTTTCGGATCGTTCTCATCGTTGCAGCCCCTTTAATTGATAACGATTATCATTTTCGTAGAAATTGTAGCATGCACGATGGGGGGATTCCATAGAGAAATGTCCGATTCGATTTATGGTATTGTCAGGTCGTTCGGATTTCGGATTAGACCCGATTTCGAACGAGCGCATCGAGCGCATGCTCGATTTTCCGCTCGTGGGCGATCATGCCGAACGTCATCCATACGTCCGTGGCGCCCGCATATACTCTCCCGTTGCGTACGGCGGCAAGGCTTTTCCAGTACGGGCTGTCCATCAGCTTGCGCGCTTGTCCCTTCTGCCCGTCGTCCACGACCAGAAACAAGTGGTCCGCCTCCAGCATGCTCAGCGTCTCGGGAGGAATGGAGGCGACGGATCTCATGCCGCTTCTGGACCATTCCTGCAGCAGACGCGGCATTTTGAGCCCCAAGTCTTCGTACAGCACAGGACCGGTGTAGCCTTCCGGTCCGCCGTACAGACACAGACCGTTTCTGAAATGCAGCCGCAGAAGGGCTACCGTCTCTCCGCCGATCGCCTCGGCCAAACGTTTCCGCGCTTCTCCGGCATTTTTCTCGTATCGCTCTATCGCTCCCTCCGCCTCGGGCTCCCTGCCGATCAAGCTGCCGAGGCTGCGGAGCGTTGCCCGCCAATTGGCCCCCGCCTGCCGGAATACGAAGGTGGGTGCGATCTCGGCGAACCGATCGTACCGCCCGGCGGCGGCGAAGTTCGTAAAGCCGAGGAGGATGACGTCAGGACGGGCCCGTCTCAGCGAATCGAAATCGATACGGCCCACGTCCAGCTTCTCTACATCTTCGAGAAAAGGCTCCAAATACTTTTGGTAATAGTCGGAAGAAGCGTATTGCATAAGCGGCTTGACGCCCAGCACGGTCAAGTAGTCTTCGAGAAACAAACCGATGACGCGCTCCGGCCTTTCGCGGTTCCCGTAGGCGGGGAGCGGCGATGAACGCAGGTAGGAGGTGTACAGCTGGGAGCTGACGACCTGGCGGCTGCGGCTTCGTTTTACATATGCGGACGGGGACAAGCCCGTTACTTGCTTGAACCTGCTGCTGAAATAATACTCGCTGCTGTACCCGACCGACTGGGCGATATCCCGCATCGGGCTGTCCGAGTCCAGCAGCAACTGCTTGGCCCGGTTGATTCGGATCTCGGCCAGCATATCCATCGGGCTTTTGCCGGTCTCCTTGCGGAAAAGAGAAGAGTAGTAGCCGGGACTCATCCCGGCCATTTTGGCGAGACGCTCCCGCGTCAGCTCGTGGTTGTACGCTTGCTCCATGTAAGCGATCGTGCGCGCTATCCCCGTTTTCGGCTCGGGCTGCCGCTCCGCTCCCGTATTCTCCGCCGATTGCCACAGATGGGCGAGCAGCTCCAGAAAATGCCGCTGGCGGTTAAATCGTTTCAGCTCTCCCGTCTCCTGGCGGCTGTCATACAAGCCGCGGATCATTTCTCCGATCCGCGGCCCGTCGTGCCGGCATACTTCCCCGACATACGGAAACCGGGCTTCTTCGCGTGGGGACGTGCCGTTCCCAGGCAAAGGATGCGTCATCCGGACACCGACGAACTCCAGCTCGAAACCGTGAAGCGGCCGTTCCGTATCGCTATGCATTTCATATGCCATGCCGGGAACGATCAGGAAGCAGCAGCCTCCGATCAGCGTTTGCGGCGATTCGCCTTCCAGCTCCAGCCTGCCTTTGCCGTCCGTTATATAGAAGATTGCATGATGGTCCGGCAGGCGGATTCCGGCATCCAGCTTATCGTGGCGCCTGATATCCAGCAGAGCAAACAACAAAGGGGGTTGAGCATCACGTTCGAAAGCGGCCATAGGGGAGATCCGCTCCTTTCGTCGGAATTCATCATTGAGAATTATTTTCATTTAATAGGATAAAACGTTTCGCCTTTCCTTTCAATAGCGGATTGCCGCGTACGGAAAGCAACGGTAGTAACTCCGAAGAGGGCTTCTCCAAACAAGCGAACGGCGGCTTCGTGCCTGTCTTCGCTGCGTTTTGGCGGAAAGCTTCGTATAGCGGCATGGATTTCGGGGAAAGCTCTTCCTAATTGGAGGTAACCATATAATGTTATTGTCGACGTTTTGTCAATCCAGACGGTTTCGGACCGCGCTGCTGTGCTTTGCGCTGCTGGCCGCGCCGGGACCGATGGAAAGCAATTCGGCCGCAGGAGTAGCGAATACCGCGACGAGGGCGTGGACAGTCTCTTCCGTCGCGAACGACCCGCCCCCAACGGACGAAGCCTCGGAGCTTCCCGCGCAAGCGGGCAGACCGGATGTTCCGGCTGCCGCGGTTTCCCGCGAGTCCGTAGCGGAGAGACTGTCCAAACTCAAATCCCGCCAAGAGCTTATAGAAAAAAACAAACGGTTTCCGATGCTCCATGAAGATGCGTCGCGATTTCTGGGCTCGGTCGAAGTAGTCGCTACGGGATACTATGCCGGAGTGGAATCCACCGGCAAAAAACCGGGACATCCCGAGTACGGCATCACTTATTCCGGGGTGAAAGTGCGCCAAGGCGTTCTATCGACGATCGCAGCCGATCCGAAAGTGTTCCCGCTCGGGACGATTCTGTATATTCCCGGCTACGGCTACGGCATCGTAGCGGATACCGGCTCCGCGATCAAGGGGAATAAAATCGACCTGTACTATACGACGAAGGATCAAATTTTTAAAGAATGGGGCAAACGGACCGTCCACGTATTCGTCGTGAAAAGAGGAAACGGACGCGTCTCGGAAGAAATATTGAACCAATGGGACGACGTCCTGACCGCCGTTTCTACCCAGAAAATAAGTTCTTTGGATCTATAACGATCATAAAACCAAAACCGGTGTCCTGTTTTGTCGAGAACAGTGCATTGGTTTCTTTTTTTTTCTACAACTCTATGCTAATATGTTCCATATAGGAAACGCATTCATTGCCTTTGTAAATTCCCTTTTTCTAGGAGATGAGCCTGATGGGAACGGGATTGCTGCAAACGAACTCGGATCGCACGGAAGAGCAAGATGCGTTGCTTATGGACGTGTACAAGCAGATGTTCATTGTGGCCTACTCCATCATTCGCAATAAGACGGAAGCGATGGATGCGGTGCAGGAATCATGGGTGAAAATATTGCGCAAGCTCGATACGCTGCGCGACCGGGATAAGCTGATCCAGTGGGCCAAAGTTATCGCCACGAACACGGCCTACAATATGATCAAGCGCAAGGTTGCCGTCTCGCTCGGCGATCCGGAGGAGAGCGGCGTTCCGCTCATTTCGACGGAAGGTGTCGAGGAAAGGGTGATGCGCAATATTATATTCGAAGAGATCAAGAAGCTGGACGACAAGACCAGACAAATTTTGACTTATAAATATTATTACGATTTGAAGGACAAAGAAATCGCCGAGCGAATGGATCTGCCGCTCGGGACCGTCAAAGCCCGCATTCATCGGGGCAAGGAGCAGTTGAGGACCATGCTGAACGATCCGTATTTGAAGTCGGACCGACTTACATAAAAGTAATTCCTCCATCAAATAATACGTTTCATGGAGGTGAGCGAACATGGCGAAGAACAAAAACAAAAATCAACAAAACAACGCTGAATTTGCCGATGAAGTCACGACAGCCGAAGCTAACAAAAAAACATCGAAAAATGCGAAATCTTAACGCCGATTGCGAAAATCGATAGCATCGAAATGGAGGGAGCCTGCCTGCGGCTCCCTTTTTGGCAATATAAAATTTTTAAGTTTCGGGGTCCCGCAAAGTACCTGGATAAGCATCGGAGCAAAGGCCTCGCTTTGCGGGGTTATTTTGGCTCCCCGGAATCTGCCGATGCTCCACTTGTGGGGCTATTTTGCGTTTGCGCTGCGTCTCCCGCATTCCTGCCTGCTCGCGCCTCCGTCCCGAGACGGAGTACGAATCAATCCGCCGACTCTTTGTTTCCCCCCGGAAATCACATACAATGAAAGTACGAAGAAAGGGTGGCAACCCCACCGCTTGGAGGAACTCGCTATGAGAAACGGCTTTTGGAGCAAGTCGATCGGCGGATTGGTGCTTATTGCGATAGGCGTCGTATTTCTGCTCAATCAAACCGATATCATTACGGTAGATCTCGGCTACATTTTCTCTAACTTCTGGCCCATAGTGCTTATCGTGATCGGTTTGAAAGGATTGTTCGCGGTACGCCATGCGGGACACGGCTATATCGGCTCGTTCATATGGGGCGCGATTATGATCGGTCTCGGCCTCGTATTTTTAAACAACAATTTCGGCTGGATTCCGAATTTCGGCGTTGCCGAGCTGATCAAGTTCGCGATCCCGGCCGTATTGATCCTGGTCGGCATTCAACTGTTGTTCCGGCCGAGAGCCGCTGCGCCCGATCCGGGCCCGGATCCGGATCCGTATACGCCCAAGGATTGGAAGCCCTATTCCAGCGCGGATTTGGATGCGGAGGGACCGTCTCATGTCGACGGCTCGAAAATGAACGGGACGCATGATATGCCGCCCCCGCCCCCTGCGCCGAACGGAAGCGGCGAGCATTGGCGCGAGGCGAAGCAGGAATGGAAGCAGCGCAGCCGCGAGTGGAAGGACGATCTGAGGCAGCGCAAGCGCGAATGGAAGCATGACTGGAAGCATTGGCGGCATGATGAACATGGGCATGATCACGAGCATGATCACGACTGGCACGGACATTCGTGCGGAGGCCGCGGAGTCGACAACCGGCACAGCTTTATCGGCGATGTCCGGATCGGGCGCGAGTATTGGGAGCTGAAGCCGCTCAACATTTCCCACTTTGTCGGCGATACCGAGATCGACTTGACCCGGGCCAATATTCCTTACGGGCAAACGACGATCAACATTTCTTCCTTCGTAGGCGATGTGAAAATATTCGTTCCGAACGACCTGCAATTGGAGATCAGCGTCCGGGCATCGGCTTTCTTGGGCGACATGAGCGTATTCGACAGATGGGAAGGCGGACTGTTCCGCAATATGAAAGCCGAGTCTCCCCAATACGCCGAGGCGGATAAAAAGATCCGCGTGAACGTGAGCACGTTTATCGGAGATGTGAGGGTGAAACGGGTCGGATGAATCGCTTAACCAGATCGATTAATATCAAATGGCAGCTGCTGAGTTATTTTCTGGGCGCTCTCGCCATCGTGCTCGGAGGCTTCGCCATAGGCTGGTTGTACTGGCGCGACACGCTCAGCGTAAATAATTTGTGGATCGAATACGTGCTGCTGCTCGTAGGGTCTGGGCTCGTGGTCGCTTACTTGATCACCGCCCAGCTTCAGCGCAAGATCGATAGGCTGCATCTGGCTATTTTGCAGCTGGCCAACGGCAACTTGGGAGAGAGGATCCAACCGTCAGGGGGGGATCCATTCGACCGTATATACGGCGATTTCAACGACATGGCTTCTTCGATCGAGAAAAGAGTCATGCTGCTGCAGAAGGTCGGCGAGGAAAATGTGATGCTGCAAGCCAAATCGAACGAGGACGCCGTCATCGAGGAACGGAAAAGATTGGCCCGCGATTTGCACGATACCGTAAGTCAGCAAATGTTCGCGATCCATATGTCGGCCTCGTCGCTAGCCAAGATGGTCGAGCGGGGGCAAACGGAGTCGGTCGGGCCTATTCTCGAGCAGCTTGTGTCGATGTCCAATTTGACGCAAAAGCAGCTTCGCTCCATGATCGCCCAGCTGCGGCCGATCGAGCTGGAGGGCAGAAGGCTTTCCGAAGCGTTGGACAAATGGTTTCCCGATTATTGCCGGCAAAACGGCTTGCAGGGCAGTATGGATATTCGGCTGGCCGGGTCGTTATCGGACGGAATCGAGCATCAGCTGTTCCTCATTATTCAAGAAGGAATGGCGAACGTAGTGAAGCACGCCTCGGCGCGTCATGTGGCCTTGTCGCTTCACGATAACGGCAACCAGTATGTACTGCAAATCCATGACGACGGGCAAGGCTTCGAGAGCGACACGGTCCGGGTCAATTCATACGGATTGTCGACGATGCGCGAGCGGGCCCAGAAGCTCGGCGGCAATATGGAGATCCGAAGCAAGGCCGGCGCGGGAACGCGGATCAAAATAAGCATTCCGAAATTTGAAGCGGTCAAGGAGAGGCCGGACAAATCCGATCGCGATCGCGATCAGGAACAGGAGCATAACTAAATGTCGAACGCGATAAAAATTATGGTCGTAGACGACCACGATATGGTAAGGCTCGGTTTGAAAACGTATTTGGCGATGGAGAGCGACTTTCTCGTAACGGGCGAAGCGGCCAACGGCAAGGAAGCTCTGGAGCTGTTGAAGGGAGTCGCGGAGGACGGCTTGCCGGATATGATTTTGATGGACCTCATGATGCCGCTCATGGACGGGGTGGATACGACGCGAGAGGTGTCCAGACTATACCCGCAAGTAAAAGTCATATTGCTTACCAGCTTCCTGGAGGACGAAAAGGTGCTGCAGGCGATCGAGGCCGGCGCCATTACTTATGTGCTGAAGACCGTCTCCTCGGATGAGCTCGCCCATGTGATCCGTAGCTCGTACCGCGGCTTGCAGGTGATGAATTCCGAGGTTTCCCAAGCATTGACGCGCGGACTGCGCCAACGCTCCACCCAATCCGGGCAGGACGACGGGGCCGGACTGACGAGCCGGGAAATGGAAGTCATGCTGCTGATCGCGGACGGCAAATCGAACAAGGACATTGCCGACGAGCTGCATATCAGCATCAAAACGGTGAAGACGCATGTGAGCAACCTGCTGATGAAATGCGAGGTCGAGGATCGGACGCAGCTGGCCATTTATGCGCATCGCAAAGGCTGGAGCGGTAAACCTGTCAGTTGAGATAAGGGTTAAAATCGGCTTTTTTGGCGCAAACTAGAAGAAAAACGTTTAACGACGTCTTTCGAGGAGGGGCGACCGCGATTTGGCGGTAGTTTTTCTTGATAAAGAAAGTCTTTTTCGCTTCAGTGCTTTATCGAAGTTGAACTTTCTTTATCGTTGAGAAAAACGTTTAACGACGTCTTTCGAGGAGGGGCGACCGCGATTTGGCGGTAGTTTTTCTTGGTAAAGAAAGTCTTTTTCGTTTCAGTGCTTTATCGAAGTTGAACTTTCTTAATCGTTGAGAAAAACGTTTAACGACGTAGTTCAAGGAGTGCGCCATGAAGCCAATACAATCCGCATTGGAGAACCGTACGGATGAGTTCGACCGTGTAAAAAATCATTTGGAGCAATTCCAGTTTACGCTCGGAGGAAATTGGGGGTATGATCACGGCTGTTTTGACCGCGCGCTGGACGAAGCCAATAAAGTGTGGCTGCGGCTGCCGTTCGAAGTAACGCATGGCAGTCTGGAGGGCCCGGATACGCCGAATCCGGGTACGGATATTTTGATGGGCACTCCGTTTGTGCTGAAGCACGTCTACAATGAAGGATTGGATGCGGAGGCAGTCCCCCGGACCTTCGGCGCGCTGTTCGACCAATTCCAGGATCCTGTCGACAAAGATGCCAGCGTGGAAGACCATTGGGTAACGAGAGCGACGGAATTGCTTCGCGAAGTAGAACAGGGGCTGCTATAGCCCCTGTTTGTTTTGTCTGCATATGAAAATGTTTAATGATAACCATCGGGTGGGCGAGCAGGTAGAGTCCGTTCCAGAGGAAAAAGCGGGTTCGATAATGTTGAAAACAGCACTATTTCGACAAAGGTCGAGAGCAATATTAACGGATAGGGTCGGTTTGAACACTATTTCC
>NZ_VDCQ01000116.1 GCF_006265175.1 Paenibacillus hemerocallicola
CTCTCTGCTCTCTGCTCTCTGCTCTCTGCTCTCTGCTCTCTTCACCTACTTTGCACGCTTCGCTCTCTTAGCCACCCTCTCTTAGGGACACTCCCTCTGCGCAGCTCCTCTAATCTGGCCTTCACTAATCACCGCGCAGCGCCCTAATCTACATGTGCGAATTGCCATCATGACACAGTGCTTAAGGAATGCTCGCTCCGAACATAATTCCGCGCCAACCTGCATACATTGCTGCATGCTCAGCACTCGTGCTGCAACAACAAATGGAAAAAAGGAGTGTGCTTTGTGGACGATCAAGCACGGAATCAACCGACGTTCGGCAGCATCCCTCAGCCTATACGCGAGGATGGTGCCGGAGCGACCGATTTCGGTCCCCGCGATGTGATGCGGGATATGGAGAACCCCGATCTGCTCGTGCCTCCGGTAACCGACGCCGGGACGATCCCCAATATGAGATTTTCGTTCTCCGACACGCATATGCAGTTGAACCACGGCGGCTGGTCCCGGGAAGTGACCGTAAGGGAGCTGCCGATCGCCACTACCATGTCGGGAGTGAACATGCGGCTGACGCCGGGCGGCGTCAGGGAGCTTCATTGGCATCAGCAGGCAGAGTGGGCGTTCATCATCTTGGGCCGGGCGCGCATCACCGCGGTCGATCAGGATGGACGGAACGTCATCGCCGATGTCGGCGTGGGCGATCTGTGGTATTTCCCCCCCGGTATTCCTCATTCGATCCAAGGGCTGGAGGAAGGCTGCGAGTTTCTGCTCGTGTTCGACGACGGCAATTTCTCCGACATCAACACGTTCTCGATTACGGATTGGTTCGCGCATACGCCCAAGGACGTGCTCGCCGCCAACTTCGGCGTCCCCGAAAGCGCTTTTGCCCACATCCCGAAGGAGCAGCGCTACATCTTCCAAGCCCAAGTACCCGGTTCGCTCGAGAGCCAGAAAGTACCCGATCCATACGGCACCGTGCCGAAGAGCTTCACCCACAGGCTGCTCGCCCAAGAGCCGATTCGGACACCCGGCGGAACGGTGCGCATCGTAGATTCTACCAACTTCCCCATCTCCGTGAAGATCGCGGCCGCGCTGGTAGAGGTGAAGCCTGGAGCCATGCGGGAGCTTCACTGGCACCCGAACAACGACGAGTGGCAATACTATCTCTCGGGCACGGCGCGCATGACCGTGTTCGCCGCCCAGGGCGCAGCCCGCACCTTCGACTACAGGGCCGGAGATGTGGGCTATGTGCCGTTCGCCTTCGGACACTACATTCAGAACACGGGCGATCAAAGCGTATGGTTTCTGGAAATGTTCAAGAGCGACCGCTTCGCCGACGTGTCGCTGAATCAATGGATGGCGCTGACCCCTCGCGAGCTCGTGCAGGACACCCTGCATGTCGGGCCCGAATTGATGGACGCGCTGCGCAAGCAGAAATGGCCTGTCGTGAAATACCCGGACGGAGCCGCAAAATCGACGAAATAAAAATTGAGGATCTCGCCATTCAGCTGTACCACATGGTCTACGTGTTCGGGAATGACGGCATGCCGGAGAGGAATATTCAATGCAGGCGTTTCCTCTAGCCTTTCCTGGCAGGCTACGCCAAGGAAAACGCGATTTCGGACGAGTGGCTGAAGCGGCTCCCCCTCTTTCTCCGGCTGAGGGAAATCATCGTCTACACCGGCATGTACAGGAGCTTCGGCATGACGGGCTTGAACGATTGGACCAAGCAATATTTGTCCGAAAGCAAAGATCGGATCAAGAATGGCATCGGTATCGTCGAAACGGCTCTTTAACGCTGTTAACCAAAGAGTCTCCCCCATACGGAAATTCCGAATGGACCCGTTTCAATGTAAACGAGAAGAACCTCCAGACCACACTTTATGTGGGGTGGAGGTTCTTTATTGTCTTGAATTCGCTATCGATACGGACGCCAACTATTCCGGATAGGACCGTTGCGACCGCACTTGCAAGGAGAATCGACAGTGAACCCAATTTCAGTCATTGTGAACTTACATTCAGTAAAATGAAGTTCAGTAATGACGAAATCCCGCCCAAAATCAACCATTTAGCGTAATGAAGTGTTACTACTCAGGCGAAGGAGCCCTTATCCGAGCATGGCCCGTAACAAGCGGACCGGACGCGGAAACGCAGCCGCCACAGGTACCCCCGGGCTAACGGACAGGAGCGACGCTATTGGGGCGAATGCCCTTCTTCGATCCGGCTAACGGACGGGAGAGCCGTTATCGGCTCGGAAACGGGCCGAAAAGCGCCCCGTTGCACGCAATAAGGTCCGTTCGGTTGCTAATTCGCCCCTTTTTCGCCCAATAAGGTCTGAGGTGTCCGTTATCCCGACCGTTCATCTCTCACTGCCTAAGCAGTAACAATGAAGTTCACTAATGACTTACCTTGGTTCATTATTGCCGTGAAGGGCTACTGTCTTAGGTTTCTTCCCTCTTTAGCTGCCCTTGCTTCATGCGCTTTGAGTTCTTCATGTGTCTCCACGATCGAACCAAGGACATTACCCCGCACAAACTGATTCACCCCAACAACTCTTCGACGGCATGCACGGTCTGGAGCGCAGCCTCGAAGCCCGGGCTGTTGTCCTCAATATGCCACCAGGCTGACAGTACCGTATGGCAAAACGTCCACGAGACGATCCGGATTTTGTCGAGCGCGAGCTCCTCCGCAAACTGGCCGATTCGGCGTTCGATTACTTTCCCGGCGTTTTGCTCCGGCAAATGGTTAAGCAGAAATTGGACGACCCCGTATTCCGCTTCCCCGATGACTCCCTTCGGATCGATCGCAAGCCAAGGCTCCCGCTCGGCCGACAGCATATTGCCGTGATGCAGGTCGCCGTGCAGCAGCAGCGGCTGCCGTACCGTCGCGTGCATGGCTGCGTACAGCTTCTCCGCCCTTTCCACGATCCGCTCCGGCAATGGCCCGGTGCCTCCATGAAAATGCAGGCGGAGCTTGCCCAGTCCGCCGGCCCAATCCGCCGTCGAAGGAAACATCCCCCGCTCCGGCGCCGGGCGGGCGATCTTGCGCATAATGCCTGCCGCTATCGCGACCGCTTCCTCGTCATCCGGCACGCTATGCAGCGTTCGTCCCGGCTTCAGCCGTTCGATCAGCAGAATGCCGCGCTCGGGATCGGCCTCCAGCAGCCGCGCCGCGCCTTGGCCCGCATAGATGCGGAGCGTCTCCGCCTCCGCGAGCAGCTCCTTGCCGGGCACGCCCAGCTTCAACGCCGCTTCCGTCCCGTCGGGCAGCGCGACAGGAGCGACAAAATGATACGACGGAGGATACGGCTCCCTCCATCGGACGCCCCATCGCTCCTCGCAGTGGCGAAGCAGCTCTCCGAAGCCGGCAATCCATTCGGTGCCGCGTTCCCGATGAACACCGACGATCGTCTGCTTCAACCGCTCGCTCAGTTCCGGTATTACCGTATAGCTTTCTTTCTCTGTCATGGCGATCCCTCCTGCCGTAAAAGCGCACCTCCGCGCTCGCCGCTTCCCGCACTACGGTTCCGTCCGGCGTCGTTGCACGAAGGCGCGTCCTGCCCGGCTCGCACGGCGACGCTCACCCCGCCGCCCCATCCTCACGGTCAAGCTTTCCCAGCGCATAACGAACGGCTTCCTCGTACTGTGCAAAAAAATGGTCTCTCCCTATCATACGAGCCAAGCCCGTTTTGTTCAAATACGACTCGGGCTGGGGCCGGATGCCGGATACGAGAACGCGAACGCCGCTCTGCTTATACGTTTTCAATATGACGGAGATGACGTATTCGCCGGAGCTGTCGATATACGGAACCTTCTCCATGCGAAGCAGCAGCGTCTTCGGACGCAGCGGCTCCTCGGGCATAATCATCTTGCCGAGCCGGCTCGCCGTGCCGAAGAACAGCGGTCCTTCTATGGCGTATACGAGCAGTTCGGGATGGTCTTGGTCCTCCTTCCCCACGACGAGGTTGGCGCTCATGCGTTTGACAAAAAGAAGGACCGCGATCGCAAGTCCAGCCTCGACCGCAGTGGTCAAATCGGTAAATACCGTAAGCGCAAACGTGACGGCGAGGACGATCGAATCGCCGGTTCTCGTCTTCAAGACGAGCGCGAACTCTTTTCTCTCGCTCATATTCCACGCCACTACCATCAGAATAGGCGCCATGGCAGCCAATGGAATAGAGGAGGCCAGAGGGGCAAATACTACCAGTGTCAACAAAACGACAAAGCCGTGAATGATACCGGACAATGGCGAAGCGGCCCCGCTTCTAATATTCGTCGCGGTGCGCGCAATCGCCCCGGTGGCGGGAATTCCGCCGAACATCGGCGTGACGATATTGGCGATTCCTTGTCCGATCAGCTCCCGGTTGCTGTTGTGCCTGCTGCCGGACATCCCGTCCGCGACAACCGCCGACAGCAGCGATTCGAAGCCTCCTAACAGGGCGATCAGCAAGGCGGGCCGCAGCATTTCCAGCATCAGGTCCAGCGAGACGTACGGGATGGCGAATGTAGGAAGCGCGCTCGGGATAGCCCCGTAGGTCGAGCCGATTGTCGCCAACCGGCCGTCGAAGAATACGGCTGCGACAATACCCGAGACGAGCAGCGCGATCAGAGAGGCCGGGAGCTTGGGGAACCGTTTCGGCAGAAGAAGAAGGATGGCCAGACTGATCAGGGCGGTCAAGACGCTGTACCCGTTTACGGAAGACAGATGCCGGGCAATCTCCCGCATGTTGGGCCAAAAATGCTCATGGCGCTCAAGGCCGGTCAAGCCGAGGAAATTGGCGATTTGTCCGGAGAAGATGACGACCGCGATCCCGGACGTAAACCCGATCGTAACGGGCCTGGGTATAAACTTGATGAGCGCGCCGAGCTTGAACAGGCCCATCAGAACAAGAATAACCCCTGCCATCACACCGGCGAGGAGCAATTTGTCATACCCGTATTGCAGGACGACGGCCAGAAGAATAGGGATAAAGGCGCCCGTCGGTCCGCCGATCTGGAACTTCGATCCTCCCAGCAAAGAAATGAGAATGCCCGCCACGATCGTCGTATAAATGCCGTACTGGGGCTTTACCCCCGATGCGATAGCGAAGGCCATTCCGAGCGGAATGGCGACGATACCGACGATCAGCCCGGCAATCAGGTCGCGACGCAGCGACTTCATGCCATACCCCTCATATCTTCCCGACGCTTTCATACGATCCCTTCTTCTTTTCGTTATAATATTTGATTATTTGAATATATGGAAATAGTACGCCCGTAGGCAAAAAAAATCAATACCTCGTTCGAGACATTGATTCCGGTTTACTGCTCCGACGCTCTCATATGCTCCAGCAGCGTGATCGTGCCGACAAGGTGGTTGTCGAAAATTTGCTTGGCCACGTTCAGCAAGTCCTTGACCAATGGATCCCGCAAGCTGTATATGACGGACGTCCCCTCCTTGATGCCGAACACGACGTTTTTGCTTCGCAAAATCGCAAGCTGCTGGGATACGGCGGACCCTTCGCTGCCGATAATCGATTGAATTTCGTTGACCGTTTTATCGCCTTCCGACAACAATTCGAGAATGCGAATCCGCAACGGATGGGCCAATGCTTTAAAAAATTCGGATTTGAATTGTTGGAGCTCCAAGTTCATGACCGCTTTCTCCTTCGTCTGTTAACCTATATGATGTATCATAGCACAAAAGAAGCCCCGGTTCATAAACGGGACGAAGCTTTGAAGCAATGAAGGTCAATTGCGGTTTGGAGCATGTGGATTTATAATGGATATATTCAAATAATCAAATATACGAATATTTATCAGGAGGAATTTCATGTCCGAATCCGGTTCCATAGACACACCGTCCAATACGCTCGCGCCGACCGGCAAACATAAACCGACCACCCGCACCAAGGTGATCGAACAAGGCACCGATTACTTGAACGCGATCGGCTCGGACCAAATATGCGGCGTCTGCATCGATAACGGGGGCTCCTGCTGCAAAGGATGCCGGAACTTGGCCGACGGGATCGGCTGCAAGCTTAGGAACACGAGCTGCACGGCATGGCTGTGCGGATTTCTCCGATACTTTCTGTACGAGACGGAGCTGCTGCGGGAGTGGGAATCGTTCTGGAAGCAAGTCCCCGGACGGGATTACCGGGAAGACTATACGCCCGAGCATTTTACGGTACGGAAGACATTGTCCCCGCACAATCTCCGGCTTCTCGGCTCCGAGCTTGCCGAGGACTTGAAGGCTTTGGCGGAATCGAAACCGAGGAAAGGCTACATCATCGACCTGAGGGAACAAATCGACCGCAGTCTGGACGAATTAACGATATGGAGAAACCATTCCAAGCAAGCTATAGCGAGAAAAAACATACAGCTGTTGTCCAGACCATTCCACCGTTTCCATCGAGCGCTGGAGCATTACCTCAACGATACCCTTCCGTGAAAACAGCCCCTGCGAACGATTCGCACGGACTGTTTCTCGCGTCAAGATTGCATCAAGGGGCCGACGTCGGAACGACGGTCGGGGAGTGCTTCGCGGCAGACCGATTCGAGCCGCCCAGAAATAGGCGTATTTCCTCCAAAGACAGCCCCATGCTTCGGGCCGAAACAATCAGCTCCACCCATTCTTCGTCCAACTGGAGCGCATGATTCTCCTGTGCGTCCGGCATGCCACTCTCCATTTCCGCCCGAGAATATGCTATAGGCAATACCCGAAAACCGTGCTGCGTACGTCTTTATTTGTTATTGGTCCTCTTCCATCTATTAAACTCGAGATATTCCCGAAACTGCTCCTTCGTCACGCCGGATGCCATCGCTTCACGCACAAGCTCCAGCCATTCGTCGTTCAATCGCTCCTTCGGCCCGCGCTCCGGATCGTTCAGGATCGCGTCTACCGGAACCTCCAACGCCTCCGCGACTTTCTCGAGCATATGAATGGAAGGATTTTTCTGAATGTCCCGCTCCATACTGCTAATGTACGATTTCGCTACGTTCGCTTTGTCCGCAAGCTCGGAGATGGACCATCCTTTTCCAAGCCGGAGGACCCGGATTCGTTCGCCTATCATCTACAACCGCCCTTTAACGATCTCGATCTCATTCATCCATTCCCAATATACCATGCCGATCGAGGTTTGTTAACCAAATACTGACGGGACGACAAGGAGACGAACGGGGTGTGCGGGTCGAAGCTGTCTGCTCGTACAAAGCCCTTATACGGCAACTCCGCGGAGCCCGTATTCTCGGGCTTGCGCATACCGGACTTCCGCGGCTGCCGCAGCTTCCATTGTTTTTTCGTTATCAAGAACGTGTTATTCATTATAATGCACGATGTTCTCTCGACAAAATAGTCCGTATGCCCGATTTTTTTTCACGAAACATTTACGTTTTTCGCTGCAGTCCCGACAATTTTCAGCAAAAACCTACAGCGTCTTTTGCTATTCCCCCGCATCGGCCGAAAGGACGTGCTTCCGATTGGAGGCGCTGCGGTATTGCGACGGTGTGACGCCGAATTTGGCTTTAAACCGCGAGCTGAAATACTGCAGGTTGCTGTAGCCCACCTGCGCCGAGATCGCCGTCACGGACAGGTCGCTTGTATGCAGCAGCTCGCGCGCCCGCTCCATCCTGGCGTTAGTCAAGTAGTCGATAAAGGAAACGTGTAAAATGTCCTTGAACTGCTTCGATAGGTACGGTGTCGACAGTCCCGCCATTTCGGACAACGTATCGAGCGATATCGTCTCGTGAAGATGCGTATCGATATAATGCTTGATTTGTCGGATCAGATCGTGCTGCACCCGGCTCTGCAAGTAATGCTGAATATGCCGGGCCACTTGTACGCTTTGCTCGCGGATCCGGACGACCGTCTCCCGGCATGTGCTCTGCCGGAAATCCCGGAAAAGCAGCGTAAACGGGAATATTTTCTCCCTCGCGTTCATGTCCACCATGACCTTCGACAAAATCATCATCGGCTGCAGGAGCGCGAGCTCGACGGCTTCGAGCGCGATATGCTCGCGCCGCAACACCGCTTCGAATTCGTCTATAAACTGCAGGACGGCGTCGCAGTCTCCGGAACGAAGCGCATTCTCGAACGGCTCGTAGTGGATGGAAGGGAGCTCGTCGCGGTCTTTGACCGCCTCATACTCGATGATCGGATTCCGCTCCATTACGAACGAATACCGGAGAGCCCACGCTGCATGCTCGTGCGATTTGGGAATGTCCTCCGTCGTTTCCGCCATGCTGCCGATCCCCGCCACGAAACGGTCCGCCCGTTCCCGGTCCGCGATCCGAAACCGCTCCAGCTCGGCGCGGATCCGTCCCGCTCCCCCGTCCGGCTCCGCCGAGTAGAACAGCAGGCTGAATTCGCCCGCATGCTTCTCGACAACGGCATATGGTACCGATGAAGGCAGCTGGCGGAAGGCGGCCAGCAGCTCCTTAGCCATTCCCTCGTTCGTCCTTACATTGACGACCGTAAAGCGGGAGTCCGGCGGAAGCTGCTCCGGCATTTCCCCGGCGTCAAGCCGTCCGTGCAGCAGGGCAAGCAGCTTTTTCTCATCCAGCTGCCCTTTCATTTGATTGACTTTATGCAGCACTCCGGTCACAATATCTTCGATTACATGAAACTCGTTGCGCAGTTGAACCGGCATCATTCCCGTTTGAACATGTTTCAGCTTGTGAAGCATGTAGCGCAAAGGCCTGTATGTGTAAACCGTCAAATAATAAGAAGCTGTCAGACCGGCTATCAGCACCCCTGCGAGCACAAGCAAAATTTGCCGCTGCAGCGCCCCTACCGGAGAGGATACCGAGGACGGCGGACGGGCCGACGCGTATATCCAGCCGTCAGGCTGTCCCGCATCCTGTACGAAGGAGATGGAGGCTCCGCTCGTATTCATGCCCCCTCCGCTTCGCTGCCCGAATCGATCCGCATTATCGGCAAGCTCCCGCTCCGAAACGTTGCTGGAGCCGATAACGAACGTATGGGTCGGATCGAACATGATCAGCTTCTCTTCCGGAGACCGTAGCTGGGAGTCGAGCAGCTCCCTCATCCCGCCGACCGGCAAATCGATCAGCATATACAGATCGTGCTGATTCGGGAACGTGTACACATAAGTGAGCAGGCTGTCGGTGACTCCGGCACCGTACGATTTCGTACGCACCAGCCATCTGTTGAGCAGGCTCGGATCGCTTTCGATGCTCCCGAGGAGCTCATAATCGGGATACGTGTCCGTAATTTTGAAAAACGTGTAAGGATCCACGATAAACTTCATATTCGCGAAATAAAGCGAAACCGATTCGGTACCGGGGTTGGCCGCGACCATCGCCTTCAGGTGATTCACGACGCGAAAGATTTGATAAATGTTCGGATCGTACTGGTCGTAAAAAATATGGCGCATGCTTCCGGCGGAATCGGGCGAAGACAACATGTCTTTAATGAAAGCGCTTTTAAATCGATCCATATAAGCGCTCTCGATGTACGTTTTCAGCTCGTTCAGCCGGTCGCGGGATTCGCGCCGCATCTCGTCGCTCCCGACCCGCCTCGCCTTGTCGTATATAAACGCGCCGGACAGGCAGGAGATCACAATGACAACGACGGAGTAGGACAGAAACAGCCGACGAAAATACACGTTGCGGAAATTATCCGGAATCAGCCTCATCTTGATCTCCCCCTCTCTTTCTCTCGCCAATATCGTAGCATCTCCTCGCAGCGGTGTAAATCGAACCGGACGGGGCGATCATCGCGTATTTATCGATACGAAGCGCGAAAATCGCACTATAATCGGATAATTGCAACGGCTGAAGCCAAACGATCGCACCTCACCTTAAATAATCGCACTACCGGATAAGCGGCGATTGACGGAGAATGAACTCGAGCAATCGTATGGAATGCATAAGTCGAATGCGTGAATTCCGTGCGGCAATTCAAAAAACAGACAAGGGAGTTGCAAGCATGAACAACAGATGGAGAAAACGGATTGAGCCCGCATGGCCTGCCGCCAAGAAGAGGGCCCACAGCATGGCGGGCGTACCGGTCGCTATACTGGCCCTTGCGCTGCTCGCGTCCGCATGCGGCGGCGGGAGCGTCAAGGACGGGGAATCGAAAGGCACCAAGGCAGTCGACGAGCCCGCGCCGCCCGCTGCGGCAGCAAAACCGAAGGAGCCGATCGAGCTGGTCGTCAAGGACTCCATATTCGGCTGGACGAACGAAGCATTCGTAACGAACTATGCGACCGCGATCGAGAAAAAGTTCCCGCATATTAAGCTGAAGTTCGTCGATTATGCGAGCTCCAAGCTGCCCGAGATGGTCGCCTCCAAGCAGCAGATCGATATCGTCCTGGCATCGCTCAACAATTTTTACGCCGCCCTACTGGATACCGGACTGAAATACGACATTACGCCCGAAATCAAGAAGTTCAAGTACGATTTGAACCGGCTCGATCCCGGAACGGTCGCGCTGGCCAAGCAATTGGCCGACGGCGGGATGTACGGGCTGCCGATCGTCGGAAGCCCTACCGCCATCACGTACAACAAAGATTTGTTCGATAAATTCGGCGTCTCCTATCCGAAGGACGATATGACGTGGGAACAATTTATCGACCTGACCAAGAGGATGTCCCGGGTAGAAGGCGGAGTCCAATATCGCGGATCGCTGCTGTTTACCAATTTCACCATTCTCCGCAATCCGTTATCGCTCGGTTTCATCGATCCGGCAACCGACAAGGCTGTCGTCAACACCGACAAATGGAAAAACTTTTTCGACCAATTCGCCAACCTGTACCGGGTTCCGGGCAATCAGACCGATAAAAGCCTGTTTTCCGGCACTCCCGGTTTAAACACTTTCGTTAAAGATCAGAACGTCGCCATGATCTCGATGGTTTCCGGAACGAACGTCAAGGGGGTATGGGTCGATGCCGGCATGAACGTCGATTACGTCCAGTTTCCGACCTTCAAAGAAGCTCCGGGGATGGGACCCCAGCCGTATCCGACCTACTTCTACGTTTCGTCCACCAGCAAATACAAGGATGAGGTTTTCGAGGTGCTCACCTATTTGACTTCGGATGAATACCAGATGGAAGCGTCGAAGCTGGGAAACATCACCGTGCTGAACAACAAGAGCATCCAAGCGGCGCTGGCCTCCTCCCTTCCGGAGTTCAAAGGCAAAAACATAAGCGCCTTCATCCCGAAGCAAGTCGCGCCTCCGGCTTATCAGACCAAATATGACAGTGTCGTACGCGGCTTTATGGATGCTGCGTTCAAAGATGTCGCCACGGGCCTGAAGGACATCAACACCGCGCTCAGAGAGGCGGAGGAAGGGGCCAACAAAGCGATTGCGGAATCGAAAGCGAAGTAAGAAAACCGTCTAACGACGTATTTCAAGGAGGAGCGACCGCGATTTAGAGGAAGTTTTTTCTTGGTATGCAATTTACTTCGTTTACAAGGACCGAAAATTTATTAATTCTATAACGCCTTTCGATGAAGTGCATCCGTGTCTTAGCGGTATAGGAGGAGGCCCGAGGGCCGCGTTCAACGATAACGAAGCAGGCAAAGGGAAGGTCGGATATCCCGACGCAAACCGTAGACGGTTCCGGGCGTCCGGCGCTTCCCTGGCCTCGGGCGTGCGGAGGAGCCGGTTAATGAACCAGACACACCCATCCGCAGATGACCATGACGACCGCTTGCCACACAGCGACCAATATCCGGCGAGAGAAGGCTTGTGTCCCCATCACTCCCGGCGGCTTCCGTCAATAAAATCTTCCCGCAGCTTCGTCAATATTTCGCCGAGCCAATTCGTCCCTTTCCATTCTTGGCGATCCCGGATAGCCGGGTCTTCTTCGGCCAACCCGACGCCCCAGATCGTGTCGTCAGGGCTTGCCTCCACAAGAGTTGTGCCCTTCGTATCCAGCAGTTGCCGCAGCAGCTCCGGATTTTGCGCAAATTTCGCCCGGTTGGCCTCGTTACGACTTCCTTGCATATTTGCTCCCACCGGATCCGATCGAAATGCCGGACTTGCCGTCCGAGCTTCTTCTGCTCGACCGGAGATTTCGCTTTCAGGATTTGCGCCGCGATCCGTTCATCGCCGAACAGCATCGCCTTCCGATACATCATATATTGCTCGGCGCAATTGTAGGCGATCCCGTCGATCGCGAACGAGCAAGGATGCCATTGGGAGAACGGCGACTCCGTCCTCCAGAAAAACGTGAATGCTTCCATCTTCTCTATCCCCTTCCCTTCCCCAAGTGGTTAAACCAACTCGCCCAAGCTCCGGTATTTCGCGTACCGCTTCAATACCGTTTCCACCTTCTCCATCCGTTCTTCGAGACTTCCGTACAGCGGGATGAACGGCACGTTCCGGACAAGCAGATCGGCAACAATTTTCTTCTGGAATGTGCGCCGATGCTGGTCGCCGGAACGGTCGACCGTGTCGTCGTACGGGATGTCGTCGCCGCACAGAAACACGAGATCGTAGCGGGGTACTGCACGCTCCGCCAATTGCCGAAGCCGGGGCAGCGCAAAGCCGTGATAATCCAGCGCGAACATATAGGTCGTAATCGCATTCGTGTCGACGAACATATAGTCGCGGGCATCGGCGACAAGCGTCTCCTCCCGTTCCAGATGGCCTTCGGCGATGTCCGCGAGCTGCTCCGGCGCCAATCTCCGGTCGACTTGGTGCCGCTTCCAATATTCGCGGCCGTACTCCGGCATCCATACCGTCTTCATCCGTTTCGCCATCGCCTCGGCGATCGTCGTCTTCCCCGTAGAAGGCGCCCCGACGAACACGACCTTGGCGACGAGATCGGCATATACGAGCGGATCGACGAGGTGCCTCTTCTCGAACGGAGCGGCCCGGACGGCCGTTCCCGATACGGCGATCCGTACCCGATCGCGGTCGACTTGGCGGTTCGCCGCCCCAAGAGCCTCGCTCATATGCTCCCCGTACAATTCGCTGGAATAACAGTGCGTCACTTGGCGGTCGCCCAACAGCTCCAGTATATACCGCTCCTGCTTGCGCATAATGTCCGCCGTATACCCCGTCTCGGCCGGTCCGTCCCACGCCTCCAGCACCTCGGCCGCCGGGTACAGCCTCCGAATCCAATTCGCCCGGACCGGCAACGGGACAGGCGTCGTATCCGGACAGTCATAGATAACGACGATGACGCGGTCCATTTCCGCAAGCGCCGTTTCCACCAGCAGCTGATGCCCCTTATGAAAGGGCGCGAATTTCCCGAGCGTCAGCCCGATCCGTTCATGCACCGATTCCGCCTCCTCTATGCAGCGTAATGTATTGTTTTCTCCAGCCGAGCAGGCCCGACACGGCGATGCAGAGGAAAATGATGTACAGGATGGCAACCGCATCCAGTCCCTTGTAGGCGTACATGCCGATCGATAACACGTCGACGGCAATCCATCCGTACCAGCATTCCAATATTTTTCTCGACAGCAAGTATTGGGCCATAATGCTCGTTACGGCGATAAAGGCGTCCAAATAAGGAACCGAAGCGTCCGTATATTGATGCAGCGCAAATCCCCAGCCAACCGTAGCAACTACGAGAAGGAAGCCGAGTCCGAGCGCCGTCCTGCCGGCAATCCGGGCCGTCGGACGTACTTTGGCGCCGCCCCGCCCGCTCAGCCAAACGATCCAGCCGTAAACGCTCAGTACGAAGAAGAACAACTGCAGCGTCATATCCGCGTACAGCTTCACGTCATAGAAAATGTAGAAAAAGCAGACGACGCTCACCAATCCGGTCGGCCAAGCCCAAATATGCTCCCGGGCCGTCAGCCAGACGCTGATCAAGCCGGTGATGGAAGCGACGGCCTCCAAAACCGTCGAAGAGGTGAAGCCGATCAAGCCGACCCCGGCAAGGAGTCCGACAAAGGAAAGCCATTTGTTCATGAGAGACCGCTCCTTTCAGGCTTGCATCAATAATGTCATTTTGATAATTTCATAATGACATATTAAATTTATGCTGTCAAGACATATTCACAAAAAAACTACGACCGCATAATCCGCGTACAAGCTGGAGGCGTTTTGGGATGGCATGACAAGACGTTGCCTAAATATAGCGGCGCTGGTTTCCGCTATTGTCTCGAAAGTCGCAGCACTTCTGAATATAACGGCACTGGCTTCCGTTATTTCGCTCTCTGGGGGTGACTCGGGGTAGTGAACAGCGGAATAGAGGAATGGTTTTCCGTTATTTTGCTGCCGGCACTGCTTTTCGGGTCAATACCGTACGTCAGTTCCGCTATTTTTGGGATTCGCGGTCTCGCGAGCGCCGGCAAAGGCGGCAAGCCTTCAACGATCATGCGAGGTATGTGCTTCTGTATGCGAATTATGCTGTCGCACAAAAAAAGAAGGAACCGTAGTGGCCCCCTCTTCTCCCGACTCTTTATCCGGCGTCCGCCCCGGCTGCAGTCGGCTCTCTCGATCAATCGGTCACCCCTTGCAGTCATGCCGGCCACCGTCATATTGCCGGTAAGCCGGAGCCGCACGGTCGCCTGATCGATTTCTCCGGAAATCCCCGACAAATT
>NZ_VDCQ01000117.1 GCF_006265175.1 Paenibacillus hemerocallicola
TCCGTGAAAGGGAGGTGTCTTAACCCCTTGACCAACGGGCCTCACCAAGCTTTGAACCGCCGCCCTCGAGGCGACAAATGTTATTATAGCGGATAACAAATGAGCTGACAAGCCCTTTTTCGATGATTTTTACGAAAACTTGAGAAATAATCGTTCTTTGTTCTTTTTCCTTATTGCGCTTTATGGAAACCCCCGTTGCCGCTTCGCATTTAAAAGTACATTCTTCCGTTCCCTTCAATTACTTTTATTTTTAACCGAGTCGCCAAAAAGTATGCAGAAACCAACAAGAGAAGCCGCCTTGCGGCGACTTTTCTTTACGGAGAAAGAGGGATACTCTATGGCCTTACGGCCACCGAGACTGCGAAGCTATCCTCACGAAGCTTATGCTCCGACGCCCCTCTTCTTCGGGTTCTCATCCCTCTAAAGCAAAAAGCCGCTTGTCAGCGGCTTTTTAAGCTTATTCTACGGAGAAAGAGGGATTCGAACCCTCGCGGCTGTTACACCCTAACGCTTTAGCAAAGCGCCCCCTTCGGCCTCTTGGGTATCTCTCCAAAGGCTGTACCACGTACGAATTTCCGATCCCGCTCATCGATGGGGATAAGAAAAGCTCCCCGAACAGGACTCGAACCTGTGACAACTCGGTTAACAGCCGAGTGCTCTACCAACTGAGCTATCAGGGAACGTACAAGTTAAAGGTTATCACGAATCGGACTCCAAGTCAAGCGAGTGCAATTTCAATTTCCCCCGGCATTTGCCGCAAGCATATTTGCTCGGGTCCATTCGCCGTTTTCGCAAATACGAAGTCCCGCACGATACGCATTCCAGCTTATAACGGTAAGCCTGGGGCTTTTTCCGCAGACCGAGCGACTGACAAAACCGGGTGCCACCCACCTCCGCCAGCAGCTTCTTGAAATCTGCATCTTGGTGCTTATAGCCTTTCCGTTGCAGATGCAAGTGATAATGGCACAGCTCATGCTTGATGATCTTCTCGACTTCCTCCGCCCCAAACGCCTCATACTGGTGCCAGCTGATATCGATATTGTGGGAGCGCATAAAATAACGTCCCCCGGTCGTCCGAAGCCTCCGGTTAAACGCCGCCTTATGGACAAAAGGCCGTTTGAAGTATTGCAACGACACCCGTTCGATCCATTGCTGCAGCTCCTTGTCGTCCATACCTCCCCCTCCTCGAACATGCCTGTCCGGCGCAATCCTTTACTTGAATTTTTACTCGATCATAAGCTACACTGTCAAGTAGAATGAACGGAGCCGATGCGCCCGCCAGCGTCGGCCGAGAGGAGAACGAGACAGACATGCCCAAGATGAGATACGCCGTACTAAAGCTTGGCGACGTACTGGAATTTGTCGAGATGCCCGCAGACCATGTGTACCAACTGACCGCTTTAAACCGCCGCCTCCATAAGGAGCTGGACAAGCTTACCGCCGCTAATGTGCCCAATCTGCCGCACGTGGTAGCGGAATGCGACACGCTAGACATCGTCGACAATGCATGCCCGGTCGTACACGGTCTGGAATATGTGAACGGTCTGGAGCAAGCTTTTGCCTCGCTTGACGAGAAATCTTACCCGCTTATTTCGCTTCTTACGGAAATCCGTGCGCTTCAAGCGCAGCTGGAGCAATGGTACGAGGAAGACGAAGAATACGGTTCTTGATCGCCGCCGCACTTTTTCCTTAGAAGGACCTGCACCACATCCGCTCATTGCCCATATCCTATAGGTAAGTGCACAGCATGACACGAGACCTTGGGAAAGAGGGGATGAAGCTATGCCGCAGTGGCTTTGCCATCAACTGGAGAAAGCGTTCCGCAAGAGGGATACCCGGCAAATTCGGCTGCTGAACGATTGCTGGTTCTTTTATCGAACCAAAATCACCGACTCGAAGGAGTCCGTTCATATATCCCGACAGTAGCGCGCCCCGGAGAAAGCGTCCCCAGGGCGTTTTTTCTTGTATAGCATCTATTGCTTCTTATTCGGGTTCTTCATCGTCAGTCCTACCCTGCCCTTCTTCAGATCCACGTTCAATACCCACGCCGTCACCGTATCTCCGACCGATACGACATCCATCGGATGCTTCACGAACGTATCGCTCAGCTGCGAAATGTGGACAAGCCCGTCATTCTTAATCCCGATATCGACAAAAGCGCCGAAATCGATCACGTTGCGCACCGTCCCCTGAAGCTGCATGCCGGGAGTCAAATCTTCAATCTGCAAGACGTCCGTCCGGAAAATCGGCAGCGGCAGCTCCTCGCGCGGATCGCGTCCCGGCTTCTGCAAGCTGTCCAATATATCCCTCAGAGTCGGTACCCCTACGTTCAGCTTGGTCGCCAGCGCCTCCGCATCCGCATGCTGCAGCTTGTCCTTAAGCCCCTTCGAACCGAGCTGGTCCAGCTCCAGGCGCAGCTCGCGAAACAGACGATCCACCACTTCATAAGATTCCGGATGAATCGGCGTGTTGTCCAATGGGCTCACGCCCTCGCTGATCCGCATAAACCCGACGCATTGCTCGAAAGTCTTCGCGCCGAGCCGCGGTACCTTTTGCAGCTGCTTGCGGTCCTTGAACTTGCCGTTTTCTTCGCGGTATTTCACGATGTTTTTGGCGATCGTGCCGTTGATGCCCGATACATAGGATAACAGCGACGGAGAAGCGGTGTTCAGATCGACGCCGACGTGGTTAACGGCCGATTCCACGACAGCCTTCAAGCTTTCATCCAAATGCTTTTGCGCTACGTCGTGCTGGTATTGTCCGACTCCGATGGCTTTCGGCTCGATCTTCACCAATTCGGCCAGCGGATCCTGCAGACGCCGGGCGATCGAGATTGCGCTCCGCTCCGCCACGTCCAGCTTCGGAAATTCCTCTTGGGCCAGCTTGGACGCCGAGTACACGCTCGCTCCCGCTTCGTTGACGATCAAATACCGCAGCCCGCGTCCCTTCAGCTTCGCGATCAGGTCGGCTATAAACTGTTCCGTCTCGCGGGATGCCGTCCCGTTGCCGATAACGATAAGCTGTACGCCATACTTCTCGATGGCGGCTTTCACCTTCGCTTCGGCTTCGGCCACTTTATTATTCGGCGGTGTCGGATATACGACATCGATGTACAGCATTTTGCCCGTCTCATCGACAATGGCGAGCTTGCATCCCGTTCGAAACGCCGGGTCTACGCCCAACACGACTTGCCCCTTGATAGGCGCCTGCAGCAGCAAATTGCGCAAATTTTCCGCGAAAATTCGAATCGCATGCTCCTCCGCTTTTTCCGTCAGCTCGCCTCGTACCTCGCGCTCAATCGAAGGAGCGATCAGCCGTTTGTAGGCATCCTCGATGACGAGCAGCAACGTGCTTTTGACGATCGATTCGCCTTTGACGATTTGCTTCGCTATGTAGTCATGGATCCGTTCCGCCGGCACCTCGAGGCGGACCTTCAGCACTTCCTCCCGCTCCCCGCGATTGATCGCCAACGTACGGTGAGGCGGCAGCTTGCGTACGGGCTCCTGATACGAATAGTACATTTCGTACACGGACTCCTGTTCCGAGTCTTTCGCTTCGGTAGCGATAATGCCTTGGTCCTGCGTATATTTGCGCACCCATGCTCGGATCTTCGCGTCATCGGCCAAGTTCTCGGCGATAATATCCATGGCGCCCTGAACCGCATCCTCGGACGTGTGGACCTGCTTGTCCTCGTCCATATACTTGGCGGCCTCCTGCTCCAGGGAGCCTTGCCTCGGCTGCGTCATGATCCAGATCGCCAGCGGCTCGAGACCGCGTTCCTTGGCTACGCTGGCGCGCGTCTTCCGCTTCTGCCGGTAAGGGCGGTACAAGTCCTCCACTTCCTGCAGCTTGACCGCTTGCTCGATCGCAACGCGCAGCTCGTCGGTCAGCTTGCCCTGCTCGTCGATCAATCGGATTACTTCCAGCTTGCGATCTTCGAGATTGCGCAAATATTGCAGACGCTCCTCAATATCCCGCAGCTGCGTCTCGTCCAGCTCTCCGGTCATTTCCTTCCGGTAACGGGCGATAAACGGAATCGTATTCCCTTCATCCAGCAAGCTTACGGAGGCCTTCACCTTGGTCAACGGCAGTTGCAGCTCCTTGGCCACTTGTTTCAGTATGCGTTCTTGTTGATGCGCTTTTTGTTCTTCGGAAAGCTCATATTTGCCGGCGTCCGCTCCTTGAATGGCCGCCCCCTTTGTTTCCAGCTCTTTCGTCATGCCCTACCTCTTTCTCTTCCGTTATTGTTATTCAGCGGTCAGTTGATTTCTCAGAGTAGTGATTTCCTCCAAAGACATCCCCGTAAACTCCATTATCAACGCATCATCTGCACCTTTGCGAATCATCGTCATGGCGACTTCGGCTTTGGCTTCGATCAGGCCTTCCGCCTTTCCTTCCACCTTTCCCTCAACCTTTCCTTCAGCTCTTCCTAAAGCCCTGCCTTTCTCCATCCCTCGCGCTTCTCCGTCTGCGACAAGACTATTCCTCTCTATTAGCGAATACTCCCGGGCTTCGTACAGACGTATAGTCTCTTCGTCACTGCTTAACCACTCCAACCGTTCTTCTGCTTTACCGATAACAGGATCCATCTCGACCAACTCCTTCAATTGATCTTCCGGCAACTTCTCGTCAAGAAACAACAGCCAACGATGTAGAGGATCGTCAAGATTTTTGCGGGCAGCTTTAAATTTAGGGTATTCAATAAAATGTACTTCCATTGCATCAGTCAACATGAATCGATGCTCATTGTCTTCATAGAAATGGAAAGTACTGTGAAATCGCTCGAAGTCGAATAAACGGAAGTCGACGATATTGATCGCGATCGTCTTCTTGAGCTCCTCATAGCGCCCGCCGGATTTAATTGAATCCGCGTACAGCTTGCTTAAATAGAATAGTGAGCGCCTTGGCATATTGCGATAATCGGTCAACTGCACTTCGATGTTGATTTGAACCTGGTCCGCCGTTTCCGCCCTTACATCCAGCCTTTCGGTTTTGTCGTCGATCAGCTTCTTGGCCAACTGCTTATTCTCGATAACCGTCAGGTGGACGATACGCCGCTTTTCTTCCAATCGCAAAATCGCATTAAGCAGAGAGATCAAGCTATCCTCCGCTTCCTGCTCGCCGAACAAGCGTTGAAAAATGAAATCATTTTTCGGCTTCAGCCTTTTAATTGCCATGAATTTACCTCCTTCGCCCGTTCAGTTGCCTGCTTTTATTATAACATATCAGATTAGCCCGGAACGACAGAGCCGATGACTCTCGGTTTTAGAAGTGCTCTGCATAACCCCATTTCGTTAAAGGTTCGCCAGACCCATCGCAAACTCCCCGAAAACGCAAAAAAACGAGGGCTCTCCCTCGTTTGCGCTTCCCGGCTTCCGAATCGGTCAAAATTCAATCAAACCTACGCTGACCTGCAGCGCCTCGTCTACCTTCCGCATCGACTCGTCGTCCAAATGCGTAATTTTGTCGGTAAGCCTTTGCTTGTCGATCGTCCGGATCTGCTCCAGTAAAATGACCGAGTCCCGGTCGAACCCGTGCGCTTCCGCATCGATTTCTACATGTGTCGGCAGCTTGGCTTTCTGAATTTGCGCGGTGATCGCCGCAACGATAACGGTAGGGCTGAATCGATTCCCAATGTCGTTTTGAATAATGAGTACAGGCCGTACGCCGCCCTGCTCGGACCCCACGACAGGTGACAGGTCCGCAAAAAATACATCGCCACGTTTTACAATCAAGCTCTACACCCCGCTAACTAAGCGATCGAGGGTACCGTCCGCGTCTTCCTCCGCTTGAAAAGCCTCTGCTGCCATATGCAGATTAATTTTAGCCATTTCCATATAACCGCGTTGCATCGATTCGCGCAAGAACCGCTTTTTGCGCTCCATGAGGTACAGCTTCATGGCCTGACGAATGAATTCGCTGCGATTGGAGTTTTCCTTCTCCACGATGCCGTCCACTTCCTGCAGCAAGTTATCCGGAAGACTGATCATGATCCTTTTCGTGTTATGCGCATTGGCCACCGATCTCGCACCTCCAAAACATTCCCAAACCCATACTCCCAGTATGTCGCCAATCCAGTCATTTTATACAAGACCAAGTATATGCGAGGGATATATCACGTATGTATATCCTTTGCAAAATATTTGTCCGCCGAGGGCGCCCGCAGCATAACGTCTCCCGCATGCGGCAGCTCGATTGCTATGCGCTTTCAGCCGCAGCAGAGGAGACATTATGCTAGTGAGGCGATTCTCCATAAGGTCCGTCTATACGTATTCGCTAGACAGCACCGAAATCCTTCGCTTTTTCTTGAAAAAACAGCTGGAAAATGTTTCACGTCGCGTCAACGTACCAAAGGATTTACAACGGACGTCCGTTCTCCATTACTAACGTACACTCTAGGCACGCGGTGGGATATCATGCATGTAATCTCGTAATTGACAGTGCCGAGCAGATCCGCCAGCTCCTCCGCAGACACCGCTTCTTCTCCCTGGCGTCCCATCAGAACCACTTCCTCGTCCTTGGTCGGATTCTCGATGCCGCTTACGTTCGCCATGCACTGATCCATACAGATCCGGCCGACAATCGGCACCCTGCGCCCGCGTACGAGAGCATGGACCTTTTGCGACAGCATGCGGCTGTAGCCGTCCGCGTAACCGATCGGAAGGGTCGCGATTGTCTCTTCTCCTTGGGTTCGGTAAATGACGCCGTAGCTGATCCCAGAGTCTTTGGGCAGCGTCTTGATATGCGACATTTGGGTTTTGATGCTCATGACAGGCTCCAGCCTCACCCGCTCCCGCTTCACTTCCCCGGATGGGTACAGCCCATACATGCCGATTCCCAACCGGACCATATTGTACGAAAGCTCCGGACAGTCTATGCCCGCCGCGCTGTTACCGGTATGAACATAACGGAACAAAACCCCGCTATCCCGAAAATGGCCGATAATCCTTTCAAACTTGCCGTGCTGCTCCAGCGTATACGACTTATCCGCCTCATCGGCGCTTGCAAAGTGCGTATATACGCCTTCCACATTCAGAGAAGGATGCCGCACGGCCCGATCCAGAAACGAGATCGCTTCCTCGTCCGCCTGCAGCCCGAGCCGCCCCATGCCCGTGTCGATCTTCACATGCACGCTAAGCTTGCCTTCCCCGATCAAGTCCAATGCAGGCCATAATTCGTCATGAAACACCGTTAACGTAATATCATGCTCTACTGCCGGAACAATCCCCTCGGGAGGCGTATAGCCCAATACCAGGATCGGGGCAGTAACCCCTGCTCGCCGCAGCTCCAATCCTTCGTCCAGAAACGCGACCCCGATATAATCGACGCCGCAATCCATCGCTTCCTGCGCCACCTTTACCGCACCGTGCCCGTATGCGTCCGCCTTAACGACGGCCATCAAGCTGATGTCCGCCGGCAGCGCCTGCCGGAATGCGCCGATGTTATGCCGCAGCGCATCCAACGAAACCTCCACCCACGTCGGCCGATAAAACGTCTCCAAGCTGTTCACCTTCTTCTTTTTGCAAAGCCGTCCCTGACATGGAAAGCCGTACTTGAAACCCTTCATCTATGGTAATGCCATCCCGGGACACTGTCAATGAACAAAGCGGCCTAAACATCGGTTCCCACCCGAACAAATAAAGGAAAACACCCGGCTTCGCCCACAAAAAAACATGTTGTTGTTGGGGGACCGGGTATTTTGAGTTCAGGCTAAACTGTCTGAAATAGCAATTAGACCTTTACGCGCAATACTTCGGCTAATTTAGCTTGCATATATTCCAGCAGTTCGTCTTTTAGATCGTCTCTCTTCAACGCGTACTCGATTGTCGTTTTAATAAAACCCATTTTTTCTCCAACATCATGGCGGGTTCCATCAAAATGATATGCGTAGACTTCCTCGAAATTGCATAGTTTCGATATGGCATCCGTTAGTTGGATTTCTCCGCCCGCCCCTTCATCCTGCTTCTCCAAAATTTCAAAAATTTTCGGAGATAAAATGTATCTGCCCATTATAGCTAAATTGGAAGGCGTCTCTTCTTTTTTGGGTTTTTCAACAAGTTTACGTACATGGAATAATTTATCCCGAACTTCTACAGAATCAACAATTCCATACCTGGAGACCTCATTCATTGGTACGGGCTGTACACCGATTATGGAGGATTCAAATTCGTTATAATACTCTATCATCTGTTTTAAACAGGGCTTCTCAGCATCAACAATGTCATCGCCAAGAAGTACGGCAAACGGCTCATCGCCAACAAATTTTCGAGCACACCAAACCGCATGGCCAAGGCCAAGGGGGGCTTTTTGTCTTATATAGTGAATATCCACTAATCGAGAAGCTTTCTGCACTTCATCTAATATGGCAAATTTCCCTTTACTCGCCAAACTTGACTCAAGCTCATAACTCATATCGAAGTGGTCTTCAATTGCCCGTTTTCCTTTACCTGTAACTATAATAATATCCTCGATACCGGATTCAACAGCTTCTTCAATGATATATTGAATAGTGGGCTTATCTACAATCGGTAGCATTTCTTTCGGCATTGCTTTTGTCGCAGGCAGAAATCTTGTACCAAGTCCCGCTGCCGGAATGATTGCTTTTCTGACCTTCAACTTGTCTCAACTCCGAGTGTACATTTTCTGTGTTTTTTGTTTGTTAATTTCCCTCACAATATTACTACCATGTTAATAGCTCATAGTTGTGATGTCAATAAACCACCGGAATATTTAACAAAAAAAGGGAATATCTTCACGCTAATCCTGCGCGGAAGACACTCCCCATATTTTACTTACTTACCGATCTGCCCTTGCACGGATTGGGCAACTTGGATCATCTCCGTATCCGGAAGATCTCCGGTGGAGAGCCTGTACTCGATTCCGTCATAAGTCCATGTCAACGTTCTAAGCCCCTTCTCTTCGCCCGTAACGACTCCCAGCGTATATCCCAGATCCACAATATCGCCGGCGAGAGACGTAACTGTCTTGGCTTGCGGCATCGTCTCCACGAGCGTGTAATTGTACGCTCCCGAATAACGGAACAAAATGCCTTTATCTTCGCCAAGCTTCACTTCCTTCATATCTTGCTTCTTCACACCCTTGGGTACATAGCTCGGCTCCACGATCCCGAAGCTCTGCTTGGCGGCCGCCGCCTTGTCCGATGTCGCAGTTGGCTGCAGCGTCGTTCCAGTCGAACCCTGCTTCGTCGCATCTCCAACTTTAGCCGTAGTCGGCATCGACTCGATGTTCCAGCTTGTCATATTCCGCTGCATATCGAAAGAATCCTTATCGAACTTCTTGCCGAATTCGAACTGCGAGAATTGAACCGACACCATCACATTATTGTTCTCATCCGACACCTGCACTTGCTTGGGCGCATAGTCTTTTTTGTTCAGCCAAATTTTTTGGCGGGCCAACAACCCGTTCTGGTAGTTCGCGGCTACATCAAATACGTAAGCATCCTTTTCCTGAGCAAACTGCCGCTCGTTATCCATCACAATGCTTTGTACCAGCGACTGATACAAGTACACCTGGCCCGAGTTTTCCGGCCAATCGCTTTGGAAGCGGAACATTTTATTCAAATGCGGCGTCAGTACAAAGACGCCCTCATCGTTGCGCAGCACGATCTGCGTAATATCCTTCGCCTCGTTCGTCAGCGCGATCCGGTAATAGTGCGGATTCTGGTACCAAACCTCCACATTGTATTCCTGCGCTTGCTGACCGGTCTGCAACGTCATTTTCCCCGCACCCTGGTAGCTGTCGAGCTTCCCGACCACATGATCCAAATCTTTGACTACCTGCTCCGCATTCTTCGTCCCACAACCGGCTGCAACTAATGCAACGCACATCACGATGGCCAGCATCCATGTGACCCGACGCATCTCATCAACCCCTCACACGAAATAATGATTACTTGTACAACTCTATGTGGGGGGGTGGACAAATATGCGGACAGAGTAACAAGTTTTCTTAACCCAGAAGAGCACTGAGTCAATGTTTTAGATGTCAGCCAATAAAAAAGACCCCCCGCTGCACTGTACCTTGCATACGGAGGATCTGCAATCAAATTCAACACTTAATACGCGTTCTTATTAACGAATCCATTAAAGATCGTTTTCAAAATAATTTTAATATCAAACAGAAAAGTCCAATTTTCTATATAAAAAATATCATGTTTAATCCGCTCTTCGATTGATGTATCGCCTCGCAAACCACTCGCTTGCGCCCATCCCGTAATCCCTGGCCGAATGTGATGCTTGATCATGTATTTCGGAACTCCTTCCTTAAATTGTTCCACAAAATGCGGCCGCTCCGGTCGCGGACCAACTACACTCATATGTCCCATGAGCACATTAAAAAATTGCGGGAGCTCATCCAGACTCGTTTTACGTAAAAACTTCCCTAGTCTTGTCCGACGTGGATCATTCGGTTGAGTCCATTCTGTATCTGATGACACCTGCGGCATAACTTCCATCGTTCGAAATTTATACATCATAAACCTCCGCCGGTTTAACCCCACTCGTTCCTGTTTGAAGAGCACCGGTCCAGGAGAAGTCAGTTTAATAGCGATGAAAATAATGACTAGAAGCGGAGAAGTGAACAAAAGTGCCAAAAATGCAAATATAATATCAAAAGCCCGCTTCGCAACCCGGTTGCGAAAATCGTCCAAAGGAATATCCCGAACATTAATAAGCGGTATTCCGGCAAAATTATCAAAATAAGGTCTAGCAGGCAAATAGTCGAAGTAATCAGGAATAATCATAATTTTGACGCCCGCTTTTTCACAATTGCTTATGATGTTTCCATATTTATGATGCGCATCCAACGGGAGTGCTATAATTACTTCATCAATAAGTACATCCCGGAGTACTTGTTCCAACTCGGCAGTGGTACCCAAGATCGGTTTATAGCGCATATATTCGGACTCATGACTTGTTTGATAATCATCTAGGAATCCTACTACTTCATAACCATGTTCAGGATGCAGGTATAGATTCTCATAAAACCTTCTTCCTAACGAACCAGCTCCAATAATCAGAACAAACAGCTTGTTGTAACCCTTCTCGCGAAAATACTTCAATCCCGTCTTGATCATGTAACGGTAAATTGTCAAGAAAACAACGCTGCTGGCTACTAACAATACCAGAAATGCCCGGGATACGTGCACCTCTTTAACGATGAACAGGATACCTAGAAGAATGAATATAGCTATCAAGTGTACTTGAACAATTTTGAAAACCTCGAAAGAAAATCGTCTTCTCCGTTTCGAAGAATAAAATAAAACAAAATATCCTGTCCCGATGGCCACTACTCCATATATGGCACTCCATTGAAAATAACTAGAAAATGGCAGGGCTCCGTGAAATGAAAGCAGCCCGCTCTTAAACTTCAACCACCATGATATAAGAAAGGAAAATTGAATAACAATAAAGTCAACTAACGCATAAAACTGCGACAAAAAACGTTGACCTCGCCTCACCATTGCCAAGTCACCTCATATGTGCCAAACGATTTTGATCGGATACAACACACAAATTCAAACAACTCCAAGCCGTTTGACTCTCTAGGACGTGTATTCAAACCTAATGAAGCCAAAGTTAAGAAGTCGTGAGCTTCAAAAAAGCCAAGAATATTGAACCCACCTTGTCGAAGTGGGTGGCCAATGACTGGGAATCACCACGTGGGCTTGTTTTTCTTCCAAGAAAAATCATCAGATTTTTATCCGTATCATAGCCGCGATTGGCGATGACGTTTAAACTGTTCAGTTCTTTGGTGGCATCATCTCGTAGCCGTGTACACAATCATCAACGTTCCCGGCTGTTATATCGTACTTAACGGGTTGCCGAGTGCGATCACGATCGCATGGATCTTTATGTCAGGCCCCTCATGAGCGTCAAGTTGCTTGATTCCGCTGCCCCCTTTGACACAGCTCCATTGCTGGTGGCCACGAACGATGGTGTATCAACCATGACACTTGCCGGACTGGATCGGCGACGAGCTGTTTCAAAAACCGATCGAAGATCCCGACTTTTCCCAGCGACGGAATCAGGTATACACTCCAAGACTCATTGTAATAGGACAGGTTACGCCAAGGGGCCTGGTGGCGGGCAACCAAAGCATGACATTCAGCATCTACCGGTTATTTTTCGTGGGCCGTCTGTTTGTGTCTTTCGTTTGAGCGGCAACAGTATGATATTGAAATGTTCATTGATATCTATATTTTAGCAGATAAAGCTTAAGTGAGCATGAAAATTTAATGGAAATATCGATAAATAACGAGGACTCTCTGTCCCTTCGAATTTCTATTCACTTCAATTTTGAAGAAGCTCTGCAACCCTTGAATAAACCTATTTTAATTCCTTAGGTCAAGCTGCTGTCGGAGCGAAGTTGTTAACCCCTGCCTTTCGCGAGGAGGTCATGCCCGCGGTGGATCCATATAAGCATTAGAAGTTTGTGATTTGCATACAAACACTTCGCTCCCGACTCACGTTCCTATAAATCTAGTTCACACCAAAATTCTCCATTTCAAGAGTCATGAGGGGTAGGGTATGTGAGAGTTCGCTGTGAATTGCCCTTCTTTTCACAACTTCCGGAGCAGCCACTTCTTTCATCATCACTGGTTCTGTAGGCTTTCGAAATTCCGGTTCACTATTTCTCATTTATTACTTCTGATATTTGATCTCTCTAATTCTTCAATGATATCTTCCGCTATACGTTGACCACATTGGCCATCAAAATAAGGAATGCATTCTCGGAATGCTGCTTCCCGTTGCACCTTCCTCGGATCGATATCATTTCGGCACTGGTTAATAAATTGCATCATATCTTCAGATGTTGTACCTTGATAATAACTATCAATCAAAGGCTTAACCGCACTTGTTAACGGTTCTTGAAAATTCGCATTATACATATACATTATAGGAACTCCCATTGCTCCAGCCTCAACCATAATAGCACTTCTGTCAGTAATAATAAAATCGGCATTAAATAAAGGGGGTCTATAATCATCCTCATTGTAAATATAAACATTGCTATGCCCCTCTAGTAAAGAAAACAATTTGTCTGCTTTTTCAGTCGCTCCCTCAATCCATTGACACATTTCGTAAAATTTAGGATGAGGCATGAAAATAAAAAAGATGTCCTTATGGTTACCTATTTCTTCTGCAAACCGCACATATTCATCTATAGAAGGTGTAAATAATGTTTCGTTACCATCAACAATGACTTTGTCGGGAAAATGAGCCTTCCATAAGCATATATTTTTACTCCCAACATTTTCTTTAATAGTTTGTGGTAGTGTGAATTGGGTTTTATGGAAACATGCATCAAACTTGGGATGTCCTAATGCTTTTACAGCGCTGGCATTTCTACAATGCCCTTTATAATCTTTTACAATTTCACTAGAAAATGTATATATTCTCCAGGAATTTTGAACAACATCCGTATCAAAATGATTGTTTCTTGCTTTTTCGGTATCACTAATTTCTATTCCATATGGTATATAAACAATTCTGTATCCTTGGGATTTGATATTTTGGGAAGAATTCTTAAACGTTCTATGCCAATTATCATAAGGCGTTTGAAATACCACTATATGGGGTGTATAGACATCCAAACTAAAGTCGTCCGAATCGGTATAGTTAATTCTGTTCTTTTCTAAAAATTCTTTAGCTGTCTTTGTTTGTACTTGTTCATTTACTACATCTTTAAGCAATATCATTTTGACTTCAAAGCGTTCATCATTCATACATTTTTGATAGAAACTTTCCCATGATGGCCAAAAGGAAGCGATTTGGAAGAAAAATACTATTTTTATTTTCTCACCAGATTTGTATGGGGTCAGCTTTTGTTTAAAATTCTCTTCAGCTTTCCATTCAACCAATTTTTCAAGTCGTTCTTCCTGATGTAGCATCCGTTTCATTAAATTCTCTTCAACCTTCCATATTCGACCATCAAATGTTTGAAGAAGGTTTTCCTCGGCCTTCCATATTCGACCATCAAATGTTTGGAGAAGGTTTTCTTCGGCCTTCCATATTCGACCATCAAATGTTTGAAGAAGGTTTTCTTCGGCCTTCCCTATCCGACCATCAAATGT
>NZ_VDCQ01000118.1 GCF_006265175.1 Paenibacillus hemerocallicola
TATTCCCGTATTCCGTTTTCCCGTATTTCCGTATTTCCGTACTCCCGTATTTCCGTACTCCCGTATTCCGTTTTCCCGTATTACCGTATTTCCGTTTTCCCGTCTTGCTGTTTTCCTGTTTTCCTGTTTTCCTGTTTTCCTGTTTTCCTGTTTTCCGTATTTCCGTATTTCCGTATTTCCGTATTTCCGTATTCCGTTTCCAGTCTCCCCGCACGGCGCGCGGCCCCCGGCCAGCGAGCGGCGTTGCAAACGGCCGTCCCGTCCATGTAAACTTGATTTATTCACGCTCCCGACCGCATGTCGGCCAGGGCTTTCCCTACTCCACGAGCTCCAGCAGCTTCGCGAAATCGGTAATGATCATATCCGCGCCTTCCAGCTCGCTGTCTTTGCCGAACTGCGCGTATTTGCAGCCGACCACGGGCAGGCCGTTGTTTTTGCCGGCTTCGACGTCCGACGAACGGTCGCCGACCATCCAGGCCGACTTGATATCGTGCCGTTCCAGCAAAATTTTGACCAGATCGACCTTGGAACGGGTCTCGTATTCCCCCGCGCTGTACAGTCCGGTAAACAGCTCTCCCAAGCCTTTCAATCGGATAACGTCCTTCACATATTGCTCGAGCCCGTTGCTCGCCACGAACAATTTGACGCCCTTCGCATGCAGCGTCCGCAAAGTTTGCTCCACTCCGGGGTAAAAGACGCCGTCCCCCCGCTTCAGCCCTTCCACCTGTTCGCGCAGAAGCAGCTCATCCGCACGACGGCGTACTTGCTCATCGGCGTCGGGAAGCACGCGCGCCCATATATGTTCCAGCAGCATGCCGAGGCTGCTCAGGATGAGCTCCTTCGGCGGCGTTCCTTTCGTATAGGTTCCTTCGCGGTTCAATTGCTCGAACGCGGAGTCGTAGGCTGGAAGCAGCAGCGTTTCCGTTTGGAACAGCGTTCCGTCGAGATCGAACAGCATCGCTTCCGGACAAGCATGTTTCATTATGTCGGTCTCCTTTTGCAATCGTCTATTTAAGGAAATAATAACTATACAATCATGATCGGCACGGCTTGTCAATGCGGCACGTTTCTTTTGCCTCTAGCAAAGAAAATCATTTTCATGTAAAATGAAAATATACAAAAAATTTTTTCGCAAGTAGAAGAGGTGAGCCGCCCCCGCATGTCCGATTTATTAAGATCGATCCGCGAGCAAATGCCGGACCTGAACCCGAAGGAGCAGGCGCTCGCCGCCTTTATCGCCGATCATCCGCAGCTCGTCGTGCGCATCGGCATTACGGAGCTGGCCGACCAGTCCCAGACGAGCGCGGCTACCGTGTCCAGGTTTTGCAAAACGTTCCATGCCGGCGGCTTCGCCGGACTGAAGATGCAGCTTGCAACCGAGCTGGCCTTGCAGCCGACGGCGGAGTCATATCAGGATATCGTCGCGGGCAATACGCTGGAAAGCATCGTCGCCGCCATGGAGACGAACCATATCCGCTCCATTTCCGACACCTCCCGCCTGCTCGATCCGAAGCAGCTGGAGCAGGCTGTCGACGCGCTCCGGTCCGCCGGACAAATCGATATATACGGAGTCGCAACCTCCGGCGTAGTCGCACAGGACTTCTACCAGAAGCTCGTTCGCATCGGCAAGAGAGCGACCGCCTTCTCCGACCCGCATATGCAGATTACTTCGGCGTCCGGCTTAAGCGAAGGGGATACCGCCTTCGCCATCTCCTATTCGGGCGAGACGCCGGAAACGATCGACGCGCTGCGATGCGCCAAAGAGCGCGGAGCCACGACCGTGTCGCTGACCAAGTTCGGTCCGAACACGCTGTCCGCCCTGGCCGATATCCCGCTGTACACTTCATCGCTGGAAGAAGGCATGCGCCGCGGAGATATGGCGTCGCGAATCGCCCAACTGCACGTCATCGATATCTTGTTCACCGGTCTCGTCAGCGAATCGTTTGACGACTATGTGCCGAAGCTGGAGCTCTCGTACCAAATGGTGAAAAAATACCGCAAAGAAAAAGGGAGATAGTCATGAACATTTTAACATTCCGCTCGAACGAAGAGTTGAACGAAGCCGGAGCCGGCATTATTGCCGGGCTCGTGCAAACGAATCCGAAAGCCGTGCTCGGCTTGGCCACGGGCGGAACACCCGTCGGCATCTACGAAGAACTTGTCAAAACGCACCGCAAAGGGATGGTCAGCTTCAAATCCGTGACGACGTTCAACCTGGACGAATACGTCGGTATTCCCGAAGACCACCCGGAGAGCTACCACAATTATATGAAGCATCACCTGTTCGCCCACGTCGACCTGTCTCCGGAGCGCACGCACATTCCGAACGGCAACGCCCCGGATTTGGAGCAGGAATGCGCCAAATACAACCAGCACCTGGAAGATGCCAAGCAAATCGACCTGCAACTGCTCGGACTCGGCCATAACGGCCATATCGGCTTCAACGAACCGGATCATGCGCTTGTCAGCGGCACGCACATCGTCAAGCTGAAGGACGAGACGCGGGAAGCAAATGCCCGCTTCTTCGATTCGATCGACGAAGTGCCGACGCATGCGCTCACGATGGGCGTAGGCACTATTCTGAAAGCCAAAATGATTCTTCTCGTCGTGCGCGGCGCGGACAAGGCGGAAATCGTCCATAAAGCTCTTACCGGTCCGATCACGACCGAATGCCCGGCATCGTTGCTGCAAACCCATCCGCACGTCGTCGTCTTGCTCGATAGCGCATCGGGGAGGCTGTTGAACGCATGAGCGGAAAAGTGATCATAACGAACGCTAGAATCGTAACCGAGCAAGAAGTGATCGATAACGGTCATATCGTGTTGTCCGGCGGAAAAATCGAATCGATCGGCGCCGCGGGCGCCCCGATCGACGTTTCGGATGCGGAAACGATCGACGCCAAAGGCGGCTGGGTGCTGCCGGGCTTCGTCGACGTACACGTGCACGGCGGATACGGAGCCGACTTTATGGACGCCAGCCGGGAATCGCTCGATACGATTACGAAATTCCACAGCGGGCACGGAACGACATCGATCGTCGCCACGTCGCTGACCGGTCCGAAGGATCACTTGTCGAAAGTGCTTGACGTCGTGAACGAATATCGGGGAGACACCATGCCCTATGCTCAAGTAGTAGGCGTCCATCTGGAAGGACCTTTCATCAACGTAAAATATAAAGGCGCGCAAAACCCGGCCTACATCGTGCCTCCGCAAAAAGATTGGCTCGAGGAGTGGGTTGCCCGGTATCCCGGACTGATCCTCCAGCTATCGCTGGCTCCGGAGACGGAGGGCGCGCTCGAGCTGATCTCCTGGCTCCGCCAGCACGGGATCAATGCCGCGGCTGCCCATACGGACGCCACCTACGATCAAGTGATCGCCGCCGCCGATGCCGGATTGAACCAAGCGGTGCATACGTTCAACGCGATGACCGGACTTCATCACCGCAATCCCGGGACCGTCGGAGCGGTCATGACCGACGACCGCATTTGCGCGGAAATTATCGCCGACGGCCACCACGTGCACCCGGCGTGCATCCGGCTGCTGACGAAGGCGAAGACCGACGACAATCTCGTCATGATTACCGATGCGATGTCCGCGGCCGGGCTCGAGGACGGCATATACGACTTGGGCGGCTTGGCCGTAAACGTGAGCGATGGAGTCGCTACGCTGAAGGAAGGCAATAGCTTGGCCGGCAGCACGCTTACGATGATGGGCGCGCTCCGCTACGTCACGGACAAGGTCGGCGTGACCGTACCGCAGGCGAGCCGCTATATGAGCGGCAACCCGGCCCGGCAGCTCGGCATTTTCGAGCGGACCGGCAGCCTGGAAGCCGGCAAGCAAGCCGACGTCCTGCTCGTCAGCCCCGGGCTCGAGCTGGAGCGCGTCTGGGTGCTCGGCAACGAGCTGGAGCCGTTCCGGGGGTAACCGCGCCGCCGCTGAGCGAACGCGAGGCAGACAAGCCGATCTATCGCAACGCGAGAATACGGGTTTGAAAAGGACCGAAGCTTACAGGGCTTGCGGTCCTTTCTTTCGATCGGGCATCCGGCAGGCTAAGGAGAAAAAAATGGAGCTGCGGAACGCTCGCTCGCAATCGGTATCCCGGAAAACGAAGCCGAAACGGATATCGATGTTCGGGCATCACGGCAACTGAGTTTGTTTCATTGGCGACCGTCCCGCATATAAGAAGCCGCAGCGTCACGGACACGGGCTCGATACCGCGAAAAAAAGACGGCCGGTTTGAACGTTCAAACCGGCCGCCCTTATAGACTGCTACAATCCGCGGGCTTTATTTGTTCAACAGCGACTTGATTCCTTTGTAAATGAGCGTGCCCGAGAATAAGATCATAGAAAGCACGCCTACGCCGTCCAGGACCGGTTCAACACCGGACAAGAACGTACCGCTTACCGGCAGTTCCGTAAGCACGTATCCGCCCAAGATGCTTCCAACATAGGTGAGGAGCTGTTTGTCCATGGAATCTCCACCTCCCGTCCGTTAGATGTTGCCAGTATATGCGGATGAGACGGAACGTGCTTGGACATAAAGACAAGAGGCATCCGTCCTTTTTTCCGGAGCGGAAGCAAGCCAAAAAAACTATGACCGGATAATCCGATCATGGCCGATGCCAGAACCAAACCGGCATATGCCGACATCAAGGACATTGTCGACCGCCCTGAAAGCCTCTTGGTGAGGAGGATGCAGCATATAGCCGTATATAGAGGAACTGCATTCCTTTATTGTCCCGAAATCTGTCACACACTTGAAAATTACGGAACAAGCTTCCGTTATATCGATCTTTCGAGGTAAAAATGATCGCGAACAGCGGAATAACGGAACGATTTTCCGTTATTTTGCAATCCATACGGGTATTCGGGTGAATAACGTACGCCAGTTCCGCTATTTCTTGGATTCCCGACCCCGCAAGGCACGAGCAAAGGTAGTCGGCCTTCACCGAGCATACGGTACTGCCGTACACTCACTCCTTTACGCGAATAACGCCTTAAAAAGGAAGGACCGCAGTCGCATCGCTTGCGACCGAGGTCCTTTCCCTGCTTCGTTTCCTTACTCCCCCGCCGCCTGCGGGGAAGTGTCGCCGTCCAAGCCGAGCACCGCTCCCTGTCGGGTAAGCGCCTCCTGGACACGGCGGACGTCGAGCCCGCGCGGCTTCACCTGCCCCGTCGCGCACAGCGCCGCCGCGGTGCCGGCCGCCTGGCCGATCGCCATCGCGATAGGCTGCACGCGGATCGCCGAATGCGCCTCGTGCGTCGACGAGATCGGGCGGCCGCCGATGAGCAAATTCTCGATCTTCTTCGGCACGAGCGTCCGGAACGGGATGTCGTACCATTCTCCCGGCGGCAAATGCTTCAAGACGGTGCCCTCGCCGTCCGGGTTATGGATATCGACCGGATAAGCGCCGCGGGCGATCACGTCGTCGAAGCGGCACGACGCCAGCAGCTCTTCCGCGGTGAGCCGGTATTCGCCGACGACCCGGCGGGATTCCCGCACGCCGATCTGCGGGGCGGTCGTCTGCAAATAAGACTCCTCGAACCCCGCCACCTCGGCCTTCAGGAAGGCGACGAGCTGCTGCACCTGCCGCCGGCCCTCGATCTCCGCCTCCGTCAGCTCCCAAGGATTCGTCGCATCCTTGCGGACGACCCGCGTCGTGTTGAAATGGATGACGCCGGGCTGGTTGGCGTAAAACCACAGCACGTCCTCGCGCGGACACCGGATCTCGCCCCGCCGCTTCGCCGCCTTGTACAGCTCGGTAATCGCCGCCCGCGAGGGCAGCCGGTCTACGTCGACGTTCGCCATCCGGAAATTGAGCGTCATCGGCTGGCTCAGGCTGTCGACCTCCCGGCCTTTCTCGACCGTCGCCCCGGCCAGCGCGGCCAGATCGGCATCGCCGGTCGCATCGACGTACATGCTCGCCTTCAGCTCGACGAGGCCGGCTTTGTTGGCGAATTTGACGGCATCGATCCTCGTCCCCGACCCATCCATGACAGCCTCGCCGAGGAACGAATGATACAGCAGCTTGACGCCCGCTTCCTGGCACAGCTGCTCCGCCGCGACCTTCAACGCTTCCGGGTCGAAGGCCGTCTTCTGCTTCGGATGCCCGTACATCCCCATCTCCGTCATCCGGTCGATCAGCTCCTGCAGCACGCCGAATATGAGCTGCACGTTGCTGCCGCCGGAAGCCCAATACGACATCCACGGATTCACCATCATCGCCGTGCCCGCGCCGCCCAGGAAACCGTAGCGCTCGACCAGCAGCGTATCGGCCCCGAGCCGAGCCGCCGCTACGGCGGCCGCTATGCCGCTCGGACCGCCCCCGGCTACCAGGACATCATAGGATTGTTTGCCCATTGGATTGGATCTCCTCCCGATATGGCTTCGCACCGTCACTTCACGAAGCCTTGCTCCTTGATTTGCTTCGCGCCTTCGTCAACGTACGTCTTGTACTTGAATGTCGTCTCCAACGTTTTCAGAAAATCGGCGTATTCGCTTATCGGACGTTTGCCCGTGACGAACTTGATCATTTCCTCTTCAGCGAAACGGTCCGCGTCGGCTTTGTTGAAGCCGGACGGCGGAATGACCGAGCTGTCGAAGGTCGAGATGCGCGGAGTTTTGATCGCGAATTCGGTCGCGGCCGCCTGATTCGGAAATTTGATCGCCAAATACTCTTTGTTCGGACGGCCGGTAATTTGGTACAGGTTGAAGTAATTGCCTTCCTTCGCCATCAGGTCGGTCGGCTCGAGCTTGCCGTTCTTCATGTTGTAATGCTTGCCTTCGAGACCGTACATGACGAGCGTGTTTCCTTCCTTGCCGGATACGTAGTTGATCAGGTCGAATACCTTTTGCAGCTTCGCCTTGTCTTTCTCCAGCGCCTTCGGAATGACCCAATAGCGGGACGGACGGTCGTAGTCGTAGGTGCCGTCGTATTGACCGCCCGGACCTTTCACCGGGTTCATCTGCACCCAATCCGCCTTCGGATTGATCGCCTTGTACTGGGCGACGAATTCGTCCTTGGCAATATCGGTCCAGCCTTTGAAAATAAGGCCGGCTTTGCCCTGAAACGCCTTCTGCACCTCGACGTTTCCTTTGTTCGTCATAATCTCGGGATCGACGACGCCTGCATCAAACAGCGATTTGATATACTTGAGCGCATCCGGCATCGCCGGGTCGTAATACGCATTCATCACCTTGCCGTCCTTCTGGTAAAACGTGCCCGGCTGGCCGACGCCGTACGCCCCGAAAATCGTCGCGAAGCTGTCGAGCTTGGCGCCGGTCATGCCGTACGTGTCCTTCTTGCCGTTGCCGTCCGGGTCCTGCTCGGTGAACGCCTTGGCGACCGTCAAAAATTCCTCGAGATTGGTCGGCGTTTTCAAGCTCAGCTTCTCCAGCCAGTCTTTACGCACCCACATCGAGGAGAACGGAACATCCGCGGTGCGCGGGACCGCATACATTTTGCCGTTCACGGTCACCTTTTTCAAAATATTCGGGGTCAAGCCGACGACGAAGTCTTTGGTCCCCTTCAATTCCTTGTCCATATACGGAGTCAGATCGAGCAGCAGTCCTTTATCGGCAAACTCCTTCACGTCGGAGAAGTCGACCGAGAACAGATCGGGGAAATTGCCCCCGGACAAGCGAACCCGGATCTGGCTCTTGTAATCGTCCCCCGAAGCGATCGCCGTCAGTTGGAGATCGACGTTCAGCTTCTGGTCGATCGTCTTCTTGATGTCGTCGGCGTCCGGAGCTGGCAATCCCGATGCGGCCATCGCCATCTGCAATTTGACCGGTGCGCCGTTCGAGCCGGCATTGCCCTGCGCGCTGCCGTTAGTCGCCTTGTCCGAGCCGCAGCCCGACAATACCGAGCCCGCGACCAAAGCGGTCGTCAGTCCGAGCGGAACCCAAAGCTTTCTCCCCTTCATACCGTTCCCCTTCTTTCTTATGGAATCAACCTTTGATCGAGCCGAGCAGCATGCCTTTCGTAAAATGCTTCTGCAAAAACGGATATACGACCAGTACGGGCAAGCTGGCGGAGACGACGGCGGCCATCTGCATCGTGACGGTCGGCACCTGGTCCTCCGCATTTTCGAGCGGCTGCTGGGTCAGCATTAAAATTTCGCGAACGACGACCTGCAGCGGAAACAACGAACGGTCGGTCACGTACATGATCGCGCTGAAGAACGAGTTCCAGTGGCCGACCGCGTAGAACAGCCCTACCGTAATCATGACCGGCAGCGACAGCGGGACGACGAGCCGGAACAGGATGCGGAACTCCTTGGCGCCGTCGATGCGCGCCGATTCGAACAGCTCCTCGGGCAGCTGCTCGAAGAAGCTTTTCATAATCAGCACGTTGAAGCTCGAGACGGCGGTAGGCAAGATGAGCGCCCACAGGCTGTCGATCAGCCCCGTCGCCTTGACGACCAAGTACGTTGGGATAATGCCGCCGCTGAACAGCAGTGTGAATACGACCATCAGCAGGAAAAAGCGTCTTCCCGGCAGCTGCCTGCGGCTGAGCGGATAGGCGATCAGCGCGGTCAAAATCAGGTTGATCGTCGTGCCGATGACCGTAATATAGACGGTGACGGCAAACGACCGCGGAATCGTGGACGTGCCGATCAGCTTCCTGTAGGCGTTGAACGTCAGTTCTTTCGGAATGAGCACGTAGCCGCCGTGCTTGAGCACCTCCGCGAACGGGGTCAGCGACACCGAGAACACGTACAGGAGAGGCACGACCGCGGCCAGGCCGACGAGCGCGAGCAGCACATAGCTCGAGCCGACAAACCATTTGTCCCCCGCGTTTCTCACCATATGCTCTCCCCCCATCGCTTGGCCATCGTATTCGAAATGTAGACAAGAACGAGTCCGATCGCCGATTTGAACAACCCGACCGCCGAAGCGAGACTGTAGTTCCATTGCTGGAGACCGGTCCGGAACACCCAGGTGTCGAGAATGTCGGCTACCGGATATACGTGAACGTTGTACAAAATGTAAATTTGCTCGAAGCCTGCGTCCAGCATATGGCCGAGCCGCAAAATGAGCAGCAGGATAATGACGTGCCGGATGCCCGGAAGCGTAATATGCCACACCATGCGGAGCCTGCTTGCGCCATCGACCTTCCCCGCCTCGTAGAGGGTCGGATCGATACCGGCGATCGCCGCCAAATAGATGATCGCTCCCCATCCGAGGTTTTGCCATATTTCCGAGCCGACCAGCACGCTGCGGAACCATTCGGTCGAGGTCAGAAACGGCACCGCCTTGAAGCCGGAATCGACGAGCCACCGGTTGACGACCCCCGAATCCTGCGACAGGAGCATGAGCAGGATGCCGTAAATGATTACCCACGACAAAAAGTGCGGCATGTAGCTGAGCGTCTGGATCAGCGAGCGGAACCAGCGAACCTTGCATTCGTTCAGCAAAATTGCCAGAATGATCGGCGGCACCATGCCGAATACGAGCTTGTATACGCTGATCAGAAACGTGTTCGTCAACAGCTGGGAGAAGTACGGCGATTCGTAAAACTCCCGGAAATATTTGAACCACGGATCGGCCCACGGACTGCCCAGAATGCCTTCCATCATGTCGTAATCTTTGAACGCGATCACGACGCCGTACATCGGCACGTATTTGTAGATCAAGTAGTACAGGACGCCGGGCAGAAGCATCAAGTAAAATTCCTTATACGCCCAAAACACTTTAAGCCGTTTCTGCAGCCGTACGCGAGCTGCCGGCGAAACGGTTCGTTCCGCTTCCAAGGATTGTGGCTGCACCTGTTCTCACATCCTCCCCTTCGAATGATGCAAACGCTTACTTTCGGGCCGTACTTCAACGATACCACCCGGGGGGCCGGCGCATAAGGAACATTTTTCGTTATGTCATAGAACAAATTTTTGTTTTTCGGGAATACTTATCGTACGGCGGATCGGTATTCGCTCGGCGTCTGCCCCGTCCATCGTTTGAAAATTTTGATGAAATAGTTCGTATTCGGAAAGCCGACTCTTTCGCCGACTTCGCCGACCGCAAGCTCCGTTTGCTCGAGCAGCCCTTTCGCCCGGTTGACCCGGACCTGCTGGACGTAATGGATGAGCGTCACCCCGGTCTTCTTCTTGAACAGCCCGCTGAAATAAGCTTCGTCCATCGCGACGAGGGCGGCGACCGCCTTCAGCGTCACATCCTCGTGCGAATGCCGGTGAATATGGCCGAGCGCTTTGTCGATCTCGGGATGGCCCGTAATCGGGTGCGCGTGTGAAGCCCACCGCTCGGCATATCGTTCGGCATTGGACAGCAGAAGCCGGACAAGCTGCCTATGACCGGTGCAGGCGGCCAGCTCCTCCTCGGCCGTTCCGTTCAGGCCGGCGATACGCGATAGGATCCGGTCGATCCGGATCGCCGTCTCCTTGACCGCGGCCATCGGCAGACGGCGCCGCTCGACGGCGTTCCAGCCGTCCTGCAGCCGCTCGCGGAATTCGTCCAGCCTTCGCTGCTCGAAGCTGTGAATCCATTCCCTTTCCGTTCTCCAAGTGAACGAATCGGGCTCGACGGCACCCGGCTCGAACGTATCGATCGGAATGATACCCGTCCGGCCGTCGTACCAAGCCGTATCCAGAGCCCGCAGCACCCGTCCCCAGGCGGATCGCATATCCCGGCGGTCCGCGATCCGCGAGAAGGCGGCCGGCCAAGGCAGCGATTCGTCCGGCTTCTGGCGCGGCCCTATAGCTGCGGGGTTCCAAACGAAAACGGACGTTTGACCGAAATGGGTGTAGCTGTGCATGACCGTGCCGCTGCCCGGAGTAGTCGGGATGAACCGCTGAACATCGTTCAAGGAGAACCGCTCCGCTCCGTGCAAAAACGAACCGATCCAAACGGACTCGTATCGGTTGTCTATCCCGGCGAATGCGTCGATGTCCGCCTCCCCTCCTTCGGCGGCTCCTCCGAATAAGGACTGCCATGTATCCCGGTACAACCGCTGGAACGGCGGGGAGACCACTTGCGATCTCGCCTGCATATTCCTCGTCAGCTCTTTCTTCGCTTTGGACAACGCTTCCTCCAGCGACTTCACGTTCATCGACAGCTTGAGCAAATAGCCGGATGCGCCCAGCTCCAGCGCTTGGCGGGCATATTCGAACTCGTTCATGCACGTCAGGACGACGAACGACGACTCCATCCCTTCCGCCCGTGCCCGCTTCATCAGCTCGATGCCGTCCATGACCGGCATAATGATGTCCGCTATGACCAGATCGGGCTGCCGCGTCCGCATCATCTCCAACGCTTCCTGCCCGTCGCCCGCCTCCCCGGCGATCGTGAAGCCCATATCCTCCCAACGGATCAACTGCTTGAGCGAACGCCGGACGAACGACTCATCCTCAACGAGCAGCACGTTCCACATCGCGATCCCCTCCTTCGGAATACGGCGCCGCCACTAGCAGCGGGAACAGCAGCCGAACCCGCGTCCCTTCGGACAACGGATGAATTTCCAGCGCCGCCTCCCGCTTGAACAGAAGCTCCAGCCGTTCCTTGACGTTTTTCAGCCCGATGCTTTTTCTTTTGCGCGCCGCGTTCACCGACGCCGCCGGGTTCCAGCCGACGCCGTTATCCTCCACCTCCAGGCAGCAGCGTCCGCCTTCGGCGTAAGCCCGGATCCAAATGACCCCTTCGCGATCCTTTTGCGACAGGCCGTGAAAGATCGCGTTCTCCACGAGCGGCTGCAGGCTGAGCTTCGGCACGAGCGCATAATCGAGCTCTTGGTCGCATTCCCAGCGGATCGCGAACTTCTGATCGTAGCGGAACGACTGGATCGACACATACGCCTCCGTCAGCTCCCGTTCCTCCTGCAGATGGATCAGATCGGTTTCCTCGTTCAGGCTCGTTTCCAGCAGCTTGCCGAGCGATACGCAGAGCGCGGCGGTTTGCTCGTCCCCTTTGCCGAGAACGTTCCATTTCACCACATTCAGCGTATTGAGCAGAAAATGCGGGTTCATCTGGGACAACAGCATCTGGAACCGAACCGCTTCCTTCTGCCGTTCCTCCGCCTTCAACCGGCGGAGCAGCGCGTGCAAATCGCTCACCATCTGGTTAAACGCTTTCGCAAGCGCGAGCACCTCCCCTTTGTACGACCCGGTATTCAAGTGGATCATCAGCTGCTTGTCGGCCACCTCGGACATTTTTTTCTGAAGCAGCCGCAGCGGACGGGTGAGCGTCGACAGCAGGAGAAATGTAATGATGACGAACAGCGCCGTAAACAGCAGAAACGTCGTAAACATCCGCTGCTTCACCTCGGCGATATCCCCGAAAAACAGGTGGAGCGGGAAGCGGCTCGCGAGCGTCCAGCCCATCGCCGGGATCGGCATCGAATTGTACAAGTACGAGTCCTCGACCCGGTGCGAGCTCTCCCCGTCATCCGCTTCGGCCCGTTTGAAATCGGGCAGTCCCGGCTCCGTCGCGGCACCCGTCCCTCCGAGAATGACTCCGTTCTCGTCCAGCAAATAAAAATGCTGCGTGATCGGGAAGCTTTTCGCCATGGACGACAGCCATGCCTGAAAGTCTATGCTGATCCGGATCAAGCCGAGCCTCTCGCCTCCGCCGTCGCGAAAGACGGAATAGAGCGTAAGCAGGCGGGCGCTTCTGCTGTCCTCCGGCCGCAGATCGGACTCCTCCCTCGGGGTCCACAAATACGTCTCCTTGCCGTCCTTCAGCCGGCCAAGCTCCGGGCCGGCCATCAGAAGCTCGTAGTCAAGCGGTTTTCCGGGCGAATAGGACGCATAGGTCCGCCCGTTCCGATCCATAATCGCATAATAGACAAATGGAGAGGGAAGCGTATTGCTCCGGATGCCGTTCCACAGCTCCTCCATCCGCTTGCGCCGCTCCGCTTCGCCGACGGATGCGTCCTCTCTCAACAAGTCGGCAACCGCCGGGTCTTTCTCCAGCCGGACGGCGATCCGGAACGCGGTGCCGCGCATATCCTCGAACGCGAGCTTCAGCTGCTCGAGCTGGTCCGTGTTTTGGCGGATGATTTGCTCGGTGAACGAATCTTCGATTTGGGCGATGCTGTGGAAGTGCAGAAACGAATAGGGCAGCAAAATAAGCAGCAGAAATACGAGAAACAGCCGGTTTTTCAGCGAGGAGAAAGCAAAGAAGCCGATTGTGTCTTTCATGAAGCGCACCTCCGTCATCTTATGCAGCCTAATTGAAAGCGCAATCAAAAGTAATCTCCATTATATATGCCCGGGAAAGAAAAAAACACCGGATATGCGAAACGCATATAGTTGTAATTTCTGGAAAAGATCTGCGGACGGCCCATTCGTGAACTAATAGGCAAGGCAATCGTTACTGGGACGGAATGAACGTTACACCCCCAGTTCAACTTATACAGTCCGCACATTACGGAACGATTTTCCGCTATCGTGCCGATTTTCGCGACATTGCCGATAATAGAGGAACCGCGTTCCGTTATTTTCGATTTTCGGGGGAAAAAGGGGCAGATACCGCGGAATAGCGGAACGCATTTCCTTTATCGCGACGTCGACAGCGGGGATCGGAGAAATAGCGTACGTACGTTCCGCTATTTCCAGAATTCGTGCCAGCCATGCCAGCCAGCCGGGAGTTCTTAGCAAAAAAACGACGGTCGCTCCCGAGAAGCCGGTTGCGTCCGCCTGTTCCTGTTCCTGTTCCTGTTCCTGTTCCTGTTCCAGCTCCTGCTTATGCTTCTGCTCCTGTTCCTGCTCCAGTTCCAGTTCCAGTTCCAGTTCCTGCTCCTGCTCCTGCTCCTGCTTCTGCTTCTGTTCCAGTTCCTGTTCCTGTTCCTGTTCCTGTTCCTACTCCTGCTCCTGCTCCTGCTCCTGTTCCTGTTCCTGCTCCTGCTCCTGCTCCTGCTCCTGCTCCTGCTTCTGCTCCTGCTTCTGTTCCTGCTTCTGTTCCAGTTCCAGTTCCTGTTCCTGCTTCTGTTCCTGTTCCTGCTTCTGTTCCTGTCCTGCTCCTGTTCCTGCTTCTGCTTCTGCTTCTGCTCCTGCTTCTGTTCCTGCTTCTGTT
>NZ_VDCQ01000119.1:0-3244 GCF_006265175.1 Paenibacillus hemerocallicola
CTGTTCCTGCTCCTGCTCCTGCTCCTGCTCCTGCTCCTGCTCCTGTTCCTGTTCCTGCTTCTGCTCCTGCTCCTGCTCCTGCTCCTGCTTCTGCTCCTGCTCCTGCTTCTGCTTCTGCTCCTGTTCCTGCTTCTGCTTCTGCTCCTGCTTCTGTTCCTGCTTCTGTTCCCGTTTCCGCATCCGCTCCGAGCGGTTCCCGTCCAAGCTGCGCCACTCCAAGTCTGCCTGCTTATTTCAGCAAATTTTTGACGGTAGCCCCTTGGAAAAAACTCCCTTGCAGACGAATGTGCTCGAAAGGCAAATGGGTGTTGGCCATCCGCCACAGCATCCGGTCCGCCGCGCGATACCCCGTCTCCATCATAAGCAGCACGGGACGCGTAATATCCGGAATGATGCAGTCACGGAGGTTGTCCAGCACGATGATCGAAATGTCGGCGGGAATATGGCGGCCCGACTCGCTGCAGGCGTAAAATACCCAGGACAAATTCGTTTCATGCGAGGAGCACAGCAGCGCCGTCGGCTTGTGCCGCTCCAGGTGGTTCTTGAACATAGCCATCCACTGCGCATTATCGGATGTAATGCTGATATAGTGGCTTTCCTCTTGGATATCGATGCCTTCCTGCTTCATCGCTTCCTGAAAAGCGAGCCAACGCTGCTTGTACCCCCGGGTTTTCGTCGTATCCCCGACGTACGTAATATTCCGGTGGCCGTTCGCGATCAAATATTGCACCGATTGCACCGTCGCGTCGTGCACGTCCCAGATCACGCTGTCGACCTTGGCGCCCACTGGCGGATAATTGACCAGAATGCGGGGCAGCTTCGTCTCCAGCAGCCTCGCTTCCAGCGGCTCAGGAATAAGCGGGGTAATAAACAGCCCGTCCGCATACAAAATCCCTTCCTGCTCCATCCAGCCGTCGAACCGCTCGGGCGACAGCGAATCCGGCATGAAAGCGATGTCGACTTTGTGCCCCAGCTCGAACATTCTCTCCTTCAAGCCCATGAACAATTGCTGGATGGTGGTGCTGTATCTCGAAGTGGTTACCATCAGAAAGCGCCTCTGCTTGACGGAGAGCCGCGGAATGCCCTCGTACAGGAGACTGCTTTCCTGGTCCTTCGTCAAATAGCCGAGCTCGTTCGCCAGCTGGATCACTTCTTTTCTCGTCGTCTCGGACATTCCGGGCAACCCCCGCAGCGCTTTCGATACGGTGTATACGCTCAGACCCAACTTTTCGGCTAACAGCGGCAAAGTTATCGTTTTTTTCCTGGCCATCTCATCAACATGTCCTTCCATTCATATAATCAACAAAAACACAACTATAATATGCTTATTTTTTATTGTACCATAAAATTGTTCCTTGTTTGAACAGGTTTCGTAGATGCTGAATGGAGCATGCCTCCGTCCGTAAAATGGCAGCGGTTACATTCCGATCGGCACCATAAGTCCGTTCACGGTCAGGGATCATTCGCATAAGGCCAGCGCGTCGTCAGGCGAGTCAGAAGGAGGGATGGAGCAAACGATATCGGAAACATTGGGCTTCCTGAGACGAAGTCTACGGTCCACGCATGAGAAAGGGCTTAACCCCATAGGAACTAGCATAGAAGCGCAGCATTCGCGGCACACCGTCAACGAAGGGGTTCATTGACTGACAGAAGAAGAAATCACTGGACGCACACCAAACAAACAGAAGAAAAGCTTCCGATCGAAGTATTTTCGGTGATGTTGCTCGAGGCAACGCTTATGCTTTCTGGCGTTTTTAAAAATGGAGGTTGATTCTCATGATCAAAAAGCTAGTAACCGTTTTAACGGGTAGCCTTCTAATCGGAGCCGTCTTAACCGGCTGCAGCGGAGGCGGATCGTCCCAGTCGAATGGGGAGAAAGGCACGGGGGAAGCGCTTAAGCCGAAGGAGCCGGTTACGTTGACTTGGTTCAACGCGCAAGGCTTTCCACTCATTTTGGAGGAAACGGACATTCTCGAAACGTTGAAGAAGAAATATCCCCACATTACCTTGAACATCGTCAACAGGGGCAAAGGCAGCGAGTACGCCGATCTGATCGCGATGGGCACCTTGCCGGACATTATATACGAATCGGCGGCCTTTACGACGAGCCGGGTGATGATGAACGGCCTTCATTACGACATGCAAGAGCTCGTCAAAAAGCACGGCTTCAATCTGAGCTCCATCGAGCCGAACGTTTTGGCGCAGACTCAGTCGCAGAACAGCGAGAGCAAGCTGTACGGCCTGCCGTTTACGATGAATAAGTACGCCTTGTTCTATAATAAAGACGTTTTCGACCGGTTCGGTGTCGCTTATCCGAAGGACGGCATGACCTGGGACGATACCTACGAGCTGTCGAAGAAGATGACAAGGGTGGACGGATCGGATACGTTCCAGGGGTTTGCGGCGCAGCCGAACAACATTATGCTCAACAACCAGCTGTCGATCGGCCCTCTGCATCCGAAGGAAGACAAGGCGACTATCAATAATGACGGTCACAAGCTGCTGTACGAAAATTTACGGCGATTTTTCGATCTCCCGAATGCGAGCATCGTTCCGCTCGGCGATTTCTCCAAGGGCACGATCGCGATGATGGTGAACAGCCATCCGTCTATCGTCGGTGCCGCCCGCGCGAATACTCAGCTGAATTGGGATGTCGTAGCCGTCCCGAGCCTCAAGGAACGGCCGAATATCGGCTTCAAGCCGGCCACGCTGGCGCTGTTCGTTACTCAGACGTCGAAGCACAAGGATGAAGCGTTCGAGGTCGTCTCTTATATGCTATCCGAGGAAATGCAGATGATTTTGGCCAAAAACGGCTTGGGAACGCCGCTCAAAAGCGATGCCGTGAGAAAATCTACCGGCCAGGACGTTCCGGAATGGCAAGGCAAAAACGTGAACGCCTTGTACTTCTACCCGGACGCGCCGCCCACCGAGCCCCGCGCTTCCCATTTGACCGACGTCGGCGTCGACTTCGGCGCCTCCTTCGCCAACATGGTGAAAGACAAAACGGATGTAAATACGGCGCTGAGAAGCTTCGAGGAGCAAATCAATCAGGCGATCGAGACGGCCAAGGCGGCGAAGGCGAAGTAACGCATGCAGGCGGGAGCGTTCACGAATGCAGCTGCAGCAGTAGCACTCTCGGCTACAGTTGCAGCGGTAGCGCTCTCGGCTGCTGTTGCAGCGGTAGCGCTCTCGGCTGCTGTTGCAGCGGTAGCGCTCTCGGCTGCTGTTGCAGCGGTAGCGCTCT
>NZ_VDCQ01000119.1:3254-13140 GCF_006265175.1 Paenibacillus hemerocallicola
GCTGCAGTTGCAGCGGCAGCGCTCTTGGCTGCAGTTGCAGCGGCAGCGCTCTCGGCTGCAGTTGCAGCGGTAGCACTCTCGGGCTGCTGCTGCAGCTGCAGCGCTCTCGAGCTGCTGCTGCAGCGGTAGCGCTCTCGGCTGCAGTTGCAGCCGGCAACACTCTCGGCTGCAGTTGCAGCGGCAATGCCGGCCACGTCCGTCCGGCCCTCCCGTGTGACGCCGCCGGGAGCGTGACGTCCGAAGGCCGGCGTATCGCTTCAGCCGATTTTGAACCTGATAGTTGCTTTAGATACTCCGATTCGGAGTATCTTTTTGTTTATCAGGCTCATAGCCGCAAGCAAGTACACAAAAAACTGCGACAGCATAATTCGCGTACAAGCGTGGACTAATGGGTGCAGCGCCTGTTCGGTGAAAGCTCGCTGCCTCTGCCGGCGGCACCTAGCGGGACCGCGGGTCCAACAAATAACGGAACTGGAGGACGCTATTGACCCGAGCCCTCGTGTTGAGTGCAAAATAAAGGAAAACCGTTCCGCTATTCCGCTGTTCACGATTATTTTCACCCCGAAAGCTCGATATAGAGGAATCCTGTTCCGTTATCTTCAAGCGAGTAACGGAACTCGGGACAATAACGGAATGTAGTTCCTCTATTCACGGGCAACGTCATGTCCATCAAACGCCTCCAGGTTGTATGTGGATTGTACCTTCGTACAAAAAAGCGTTTGGTCGCAAGACCAAACGCTTTGCCTAAGCGTATGCTGTTGGATGATACGAACCCCATGCATGCTTCCCCATGCTGCGCCTGCTCCCGAGCGCCGAATCGTCATTCCATACTATCAGTTCCCCTGTCGTGCGGAACCGTGACGGCGGACGTGCCGATCGCCGCATGCCCCGCCTTGTCGGCGACCGTATAGGTGATCGTATAGATGCGCCCCGTCCCGCTCCCGGATCTTGCGGCTTTAAGCTGAAACTCCCTGTCATCCGTCCCGTAGACCGCGCCTGTCACGCCTTCGGGGTCCGGCTCGCTGCTTTCGATAGAAGTTAGCGCGACCGCGCTTATGCCGGATATTCCGTCAGCCGCATTCACGGTCATTCCGATCGGCGCCATCCGTCCGTTGGGCGGCCATAGCTCCGCTATGTCCGGCAAGACGTGGATCGTCGGAGCGGTCTTGTCGATCGGCAGAGCGATGCTGCGCGTCTCCTCCATATTGCCCGCCCGGTCCGCACTCCGGTACTCGAGCAAGTTCTCCCCTTCGGCGGCGACCTTGACGGCTCCTTCGTATGCCTTCCACTCCCCGCCATTCAGGCGATATTCCGTGCGCGCCACGCCGGACAAGTCATCCGAAGCGTTCAGCATCACGGTGACGTCGGTCGTGTACCAGCCGTTGGCGCCGTCAGGCTCCCCGGGCTCGACGGCGGATTGCGTCACCGGCGCAGCCTCGTTCTGCCCGACCGTGGACAGCGTCATCGTGTAGGACAGCGTTCCGCTCGTTTGCAGCGTCAGCATATGCATTCTGTAGTCGTAAATACGGAAGCCCTTCTGCACGAGGTTGGCTGTCGCCCCGCTGTCGAAGGCGATCTCCAGCACCGCATTTCCGCGAACGAGCGTTACTATCCCGTTGCCCACCGTAACGCTGTCTTCCGGACCTACCATTAACGGCAGGTGCTCCACGAACGGCTCCTGATGATTGACCTGCACTGAGACGCCGTCCTCGAGGAAGGTAACGGTTTTCGTCCCGTCATTCCCCAAGTTGTATCGGACCTCGACATTGCCCTGGGCCACATCGCCATGCCCGACGGCCGGTTGAATCGTTTGTCCGTTGATTTTGTACGCAGGCAGCACATTGCCATTCTCATACACCCGGCCGGCCGTGGACTTCTTCGTCCCCCACGACAATCCGCGGTTCGACGACGTCGAAGAGTTTTCCGTCTGGCTGGACAGCATAATGCCGCCCTCGGGATGCCACAGCAGCCCGAGACCGAACGCCTGCTGATTGGCCTTGCGCTGTCCCGCGTTAAATGCCGCATAATAGTCCGGTCTCCGCGCGTATGTGAATTGAAGTCCGCTGCGGTCGTCGATCCGCTGATGGTTGAAGCTGTCGCTGGCGATATACGGGAGCTGCGCGATCGCTGCGGCCCGTTCGGTTTCCGTAGGATAATAGCGGTACAAGATCCGGCTGTACAGTCCGTACGGATTGTAGGAGTTTTCCCCGTTCAGGGACAGCGCGGGCACGTTCGGCCATATTCCGTTTTTCGTAATGTCGCTCTTCGCCCGCACGATTTCCGCCGCAACCTCTTCCTGCGTCTTGACGAAAGCTCTCGCCAGCGGCAGCTTCTCGGCCAGCGGAATATCTTTTCTCTCGTAATGGGCGGAGCCCGTACGCCCGGAGGCCGCCGCATTTGACGTGAAATGCGAGCCGTCCGGCTCCAGCACCAAATTGTAGGACAGCCAGTCGATAAACTTGCTTTCCTTCGCAATCATTTCTTGCTCCATATCGGTATCTTTGAAATAGTAATAGTCCGCCATCATGTTCTGGATATGGACGCCCACGTTATAACCCATGTCGTAGCCGCTGTTCTCGTAATAAAACCCGGCCGGGCTGATGAAGGCGCCGGAGGATTGGGTAAATCGTTCATGCATCCTCGTCTCGATCGCCGCATCCGGATAAAAGGCCAAATACGCGGCGGTCGCCGACCACATGAGCGTATACTGATTCGTGAACGCGGTGCCGTGCGTCCAGAAGGCATTGTCGTTCAGTACGTGCACGATCGCCTTGCGGCTTGCTTCGACGACTCTGTCGTATAAGTCCTCATTGATGGATGGGAAATTGGGATTGGCCGCCTTGGCCTCCTGCAATAAACGTACCGTTTGGCCCAGAAATTGCAGCGCAAACGAAGTTCCCGGCAAATTGTAGCCGCCCCGGCTGTATTCGGAGAAAGCCCCTTGCGGGCTTTGCAAGGTCAGCAGATGCTCCAGCACTTCCTCCAGACGATATTTCACTTGCGGCATCCCGTAGTATATGTTCCACGACGCCGGGTTCGTATAGAAGTACGTGAACCACAGATGATTTTCCTGAACGCGCGCATTGTACGGCTCATTGTCTGCCGGATTGCGGTGCACCACGATATCGATAAACCCTCGATCCGGCTCTTCAAACCGCACCGCATTGGCCACCGTGTGGAAATGCTTGTAGTAATACGGAATACCGCGGCGATCGTTCACCCAAACCTCCGGCGAAATGTAGTCTTCATCGGCAAAATCGTCCGGATCGATCAAGCCGAAATCTGGCGCGGGAACGAGTCCGACGTCGTTCGTAGCCAGCGCCGCCGGACCGAGCGGCCTGGATCGGTCGGCCCCCGAGCTGGCCACGATACTGAATTCATAGGCCAGTTGAGCCTTCAACCCTGTAAACGTATAAGTCGTTCCTGTAACGGTAGCGGCCTCTCCGCCATTTTTGTACACATGGTATACCACGCCCGGATATTGGTTCGCCTCCGCTATGGCCGGCCATGCGATCGTAATATGGTGAAGACCGGCGGCGGTTGACGTTATTGCGGCGCTGGCTGGCCAGTTCAGAGCCAAAATGACGGCATCCTGGAACGTCGCCCGGGCTTGCCGCAGATCGTGATAGGCTGCCTGCAGGGCGCTTGGAGCGGAGCTTGAATGATCCGCAACGGCTCGCGCGGCGGCGATCGCCGAGCCAAATGCATCGACGGCCGACTGCGGATATTGCCCCGGGCTCGTGCCGACGACCGCGCCGTCCAGCAGCGACTGCGACGACCCGATCTCGTCCCGCAGCGTCTGCCGGCTGTTGTCCGCCGCGGCCAGCGTCGTTTTGCCGATCTGGATCGCCCATGCGCTCGGATGCGCCGTCGTATCCCCGAACACGATTTTGACATACTTCGTGCCGGCCGGCAGCGACGTAGCCTCCCAGCTCACCTTGCCCCACCCGCCGACCAACGGATCGGTGCTCACCGTTTTGGCGAATCCGGAGAACGCCGTGTAGGCGTTGTTGTCAGGGGATACTTCGAACGACATATCCCCCGGCGTTACGCCCGCGCCGCTTCGGTTGTACCAGGTTTCCACAAGAAACCCGCTCCATACGTGCGTAGCCGCATCGGGGGCCTCGTAAATGAGATAAGCATCCGTTCCGGACGATTTGTAAAATCGGGATGCATCCCCTCCATATCGCTCCGGACTGCTTGAGCTTACCGCGATATTGTTCGTTTTGGAGAAAACTTTGGAGAAATCGGCGCTTTCGTCCACGACAACGATAGGCTCCTCCTCGGCGCTCAGCGCTTCCGTAGCGGTGAATTGAACAAAAAACGCCGTCGCGATCGCAAAGCATGCCGCGAGCAAGGACAGCAAAGAAACGGTGCGTTTCGCCCTCATCAAAACAAGCCTCCTTTTTAGTCGAATTCATGTTCAAACATAGGCTGTCGGTTTATTCGGGTCTCGGTGCGTAACTTCCATCGCGGCTGATCCCACAAAAAACGGCATTATCCCCTCCCTTCTTCTTAAACAGCACCGACTTCATTTAAATTTATACATTTATGTAAATGTAAGTGCTTCCTATGATAATGTTATCTTATTCCAACCTATTGACCGGATCAAGTTTAAAAAAGGTTTAAATACGGACCCGCCACCCCGAAAAAATCCCGATTGCTTCCTTCCGCAAACAAAGCCAATTTTCGGGGTACGGCATCGTCTCCGACCTTGTACCGGGATGCGGCAGCATCCAGGTTCCGGAGCAAATCTTTTTCGCGTCTTCGTTCCCGTGCCTTTATCGGGAAAGCGTCTTCATCGTATACGTTAACGTGCCGCTCGTTGCCAGCGTAAGCATATGCATCCGGTATTGGCGAACGGTATGCTTTTTGGGAACAAGCGCCGCTGTCGCCTCTTCATCGAACGCAATGATAAGAACCGCATTGCCCCGTGTCAGCGTGACTTGCCCCTTGTCGACGGCGATATGGTCTTCCGGCGCGACCATCAGCGGAATATGCTCCTCGAACGGTTCCGGGTGACGGATGACAACCGAGAGGCCGTCTTCCACGAAACGGACCGACTTGTCTCCCTCTGTCCCGAGGTCGTACTTCATCTCCATGTCGCCTTGGGCGATATCTCCGAATCCGACCGCCGGCACTACCCTCTGCCCGCCTACGGAGTAAGCGGGGCACACATGTCCGCTCTCGTACACGCGGCCGCCCGCCGAGCTCCTGGTTCCCCATGACAAGCCTTTGCTCGCATCGGCGGACGGATGCTCCGTCTGACTGGACAACAGGACTCCGCCTTGGGGATGCCACAGCAGCCCTAGTCCGAATGCTTGCATATTCGCCTTCTGCCGCCCCGCGTTAAACGCCGCATAATAGCCCGGCCTGCGCACGTAAGTAAATTGAAGCCCGCTGCGATCGTCCGCCCGTTGATGGTTGAACGTGTCGCTTGCGATATACGGAAGCCGGGCGATCGCCGCCGCCCGTTCACTTTCCGCCGGGTAGTAGCGATACAAGATCCGGTTGTAGAGCGCATACGGATTATAGGCGTTCCCGCCGGTGGCGGACAGCTCGGGCACATTCGGCCATCTGCCGTCCTTCGCGATGTCGAGCCTCGCCCGCGCGATTTCCGCCGAGACTTCTTCCCGGGTCTTGACAAAAGCCCGCGCCAGCGGGAGCTTCTCGGCAAGCGGGATATGTTTTTTCTCGCAATGGCTCGACGAGGTGCGTCCGGAAGGCGCCGAGTTGGAGCTGAAAAAAGATCCGTCCGGCTCCAGCACCAGATTGTAGGACAGCCACTCGATAAACTTGCTTTCCTTGTCCAGCAGCGGCTGTTCCAAGTCCGTCTGTTTAAAGTAGTAGTACCCGATCATATCGTTTTGCAGATGGACCCCCACGTTGTAGCCCATATCGTAGCCGTTCGCTTCATAGTAAAATCCGGCCGGACTGATGAATTCGTCCGCGGATTCGGCAAACCGCTCGCGCATCCGGCGCTCGATATCGGGGTCGGGATAATAGGTCAAATAGGCGGCGGCGGCGGACCACATCAGCGTATACTGATTCGTGTAGCCTTTGCCGTGCGTCCAAAATCCGCGATTGTCCAGCACGTGAGTAAGCGCTTTCCGATACGCGGTGACTATATTGCCATACAGTTCGTCCCGAATGAAAGGAAAGCTCGGGTCGGCCGCCTTCGCTTCATGCAGCAAGCGGACCGTTTGGCCGAGAAATTGCACCGCAAACGAGGTCCCCGGCAAATTGTACGTTTGCCAGCCGTATTCGGAAATCGCCCCCTCCGGGCTTTGCAGCGTCAACAGGTGTTCCAGCACGGCCTCCAGCCGGCATTTTACTTCGGGCATCCCGTAGTATAAATTCCACGGGGCATGGCGTGTATAGAAGTAGGCCAGCCACAGATGATTTTCTTGAACGCGCGCATTGTATGGGAAATTGTGCGCCGGGTTGCGGTGCACCGCCATATCGATAAACCCGCGATGAGGCTCTTCCAGCCGAACCGCGTTGGCCACCTTATGGAAATGGGCGAAATAGTACGGTATTCCGCGGCGGTCATTCACCCAAACCTGCGGCGATATGTAGTCTTCATCCGCAAAATCGTCCGGCCCGATCCGATCGAAGTTCGGCGCCGGAACCGGTCCCGTGCCAACTGCCGCCTCTTCTGGCGTCTTCTTGGCCCGGGCGCCTTCATCGACCATCATAATAATCTCCTCCTCGGGAAATAATTGTACGGCCCGGCATCTCCAGTTCCGTTTTCCGCTCAGAACGCCGTGTCGCCATAATGCCGATGCACCTTGATCGTATTACATCATACAAGCTAATATCTAGTTGCGTTTTAGTTGATTAAATGAATGAAAAAAAAGCCATCTGCAAGGAGCGGCTTTTGCTGAGACCATTTGGTTTATTGTTATCGTATGATTTCCTCTTCCAATTCGGAGCCATGCTTGTTCAGGGCAAGCAGCCGGTATTCCGTCGCCGTCTTTCCCTTGACCTCGCGGAATACGCGGGAAAACGTCCGCGAGTTGTCGAAGCCGACGTCGAAGGCGATGTCGTGAACGGTCATATCCGTATTGAGCAGCATGCTGGCCGCCCGTTCGATGCGCAGCCGGTGCACGTATTCGACGAAGCCCATTCCGACATGCAGCTTGAAGAAACGGCTCATATAAGGCACGCTCGTATAGAAGCGATCGGCCAGCTCTTTCAAATTCAGCTTTTCGCCGCAATGGGTTTGCACGTATTGCAGCAGCGGCCAGAGCAGACGCGTTTTGTCCCCTACTACGGGCGCGGGAGAGTCGGCGTCGGCATTCGCGCTCAAGCTTTTGCGCAAAAACAGCAGCAGCGCCTCGTTCAGCTTCGTGCGGATCAATTGCAGACGCCCGGGACGGTCGAACTGACGGTATTCCTCCAGCAGATGGGTGAAGACGTCCTTAACCCGCGCCTGCTCCTCCTCGTCGAAATAGGCGTAGGAGGGCGTATTCGTGCCGACGCCGTACACTTTCTGGGAAAACCAGCGATCCTCGACGAGGTCGGTCAACAGCTGAATATCGAACATGCAGCAAAATTTGATCAGATGGCGGTCGGAATCGCCTTTAATAATATGCATCTGGTGGGGAAGCACGAAGGAAACCGTCCCCGGGACGAGGCGATGGCTGAAGCCGTTGACCGTCTCCACGCCGGCGCCCTCGAAGAAGAAGGACAGTTCCGCGAAATTGTGATGATGCAAGTAGCAATGCTTCGAGTACCGGATATCGATGTAAAAGCGCTGCGTGCCGGTAATATAATGCGGGTTGCGGCTGCCAACGACATCTTCGTATATGGGCGGCTTGCGTTCGGCCATCGGTCGTCCTCCGCTCTTTGGTAATCGCTCGCACAACAAAACGACGGTTGTATGATCCCTGTATTATTTTCGCTGCAAGCAGGCGAATTCCTTCTCTGAGTAACGATACATCTTACCCTCAGCTGCGGAATTCACGATGATATACAGATGAACAACTGAAGCTTCCTCTACATCTACCGCACAGCAGCCTGATTAAAGTTCCCGCTATTCCCCATACGACAAGAGGCCACCCAGCTTGCGGGCGGCCCCATATCCAATTTCAGCGCGAACGATCGCTAGTCCTGTATCTCATGCAATTCGAGATCGTCAATCCATGCATAGTCATTGGCCGTCTGGCTGATCGATCCGTAAATGCCGATGGAGACGGCGTTCGGGGCGGCGGTGAAGGTCAGTTCGACCTGCTCCCAGTCGGTGTCGGGTTTGCTCGGAGCAAAGCATGCGTCGTAAAACGTAAGCGGAGACTATGCTGCAAGGATTGTTCGGGAAGCCGATCGCGCATGCGATGAGGGGACTCGTGCGGCAGCCTTACTTGCCGCCGGCTTTCGCCGTCTCGATCGCCTTGTTCGCTTTCTCGTCGGCTTCGCGCAGCGCGCTGGCTACGTCCTTCGTCCCCGAGGCCGCATCCGAGAATGCCGCATTCAAGGCGCTCGATAACGTGTTCTGGTACTTGGTCAGCATAATCGGCTCGGCGAATTTGTCCGGGATGATCGACTGAACGTTTTTGCCCTTGAGCGCTGGATTGCTTTTGCCGAAATCGTTCCGGTACGCGCTTTTCTTCAGCGCCGGGACGATTCCGTTGTCGATATACGACTGCTGCACCTCTTTGGAGGTCAAGTAAGCCAGCACTTTGAACGCTTCGTCGCGATGGGCGCTCGTGTTCGCCACGTTCAGGAATACGGGATACGGACCGGAGCCCACGCCCGGCCGCTCCTTGTAGGTCGGCAATCCGACGACGTCCCAATTTAATTGAAGCAGCAGATCGCTGTAAGATTGCCCGCCCACGGACGCGAACATCGCCACGGTTTTGTCCTTGTAGAACGGCGTGGAAGGCGTGCTGATCGTCGTTTTGTCGAATTCGTTGCCGGGAATGCGGTAGAAGCGGATCAGGTTGTCGAAAATCTTTTTCCAGTTGTCGTTGCTGAGCGCCGCTTTTCCCGTCTTCGGGTCGATGAATTCCTGGGATAGCTGGTTCATGCTGGCGATATGGCTGAAGGAGGCAAGGAAGCCTTTGTACTGGACGCCCCCATCGTTGCGGGTTAGTTTCACGGCCAGCTCGTATAGCTCATCCCAAGTCATGCCGTCCTTCGGATACGACACGCCGAATTTGTCGAACACGTCTTTGTTGTAAAATAGCGCGGAGGCGGGAATTTTGAGCGGCAGTCCGTACAGCTTGCCGTCTCCTGCCTTGCGCAGCATGTCTACGGCGCTCGGCTCGAGCTGCGATACGTCATACTTGTACTTCTTGACCAGATCGTCGATGTCTCCGCCGAGTCCGGTATCGGCCAGATCGGCGATCGTTCCCGCGGAAGCGCTGATCAGGTCCAGCTTGACGCCGGAGGCGATCAGGTCGGCCAGCATCGTCCCTTTCTCCCGAGAGTACAGCTTGAAGGTAACGTTCGGAAACTTCTTCTTCACGACATCGCCGACGTCCTTATCGAACATCTCCCGGGAATAGCCCGAGGAGTTCTCGTAGTAAGCGAGCTCTACCGGCTTGTCGATGACGGACGGATCGGTCGATGCGCTCTCTGTCGGCGCCGCTTCCCCCTTCGGCGTATCCTTCGAGGGAGAGCCGCCGCACGCGGTCAACGCAATCGCGAATCCTACGGCTGTCAGAACGGCCGCCCCTCTGAGCGCCAAGCCGGCCGCCGGCCGGAACGTTAACGCGGCAATCGGCTTTTTCGATACTATTGCCGGCTCGGCTTCTTTGGCTGCATTCGTCACCTTTTCAACTGCCCCTCCTATCGCCTCTCCCACCGCTTCCGCGGCAATTTTCCCAGCCGTTTCTCTCCTCACCTCTTCTCTCCCAACCTCTTCTCTCCCAACCTCTTCTCT
>NZ_VDCQ01000012.1 GCF_006265175.1 Paenibacillus hemerocallicola
CGGAGATCGCCCGCAAGGGGGTCAAGGAGGGAGCCGTCCGCAGCAAGCAGGTGGAGCAAGACCGCCGGCAGCCGTCCAGCCTACAGCGGCTCCGCGTACAGCGCCTCCTCGTACCGACCGCGATCGGAGCTATCAAGACAGAGACCGGGCGAGTGCATTGAAAAATGCCGATCCACGATTCAATAAAGCGGAAGTAATCCGTACAACCGTAGAGAATCTGGACGACATTAACGTAAATTCAAACGTGAAAACGTCGAAAAAGCCGAAGCCGACCCAGAACAACAGATCGGGCGGAGCAGGCTTCAGAGGCGGCAAGCAAGGCGGCAGAGGCAGAGGTCAGGAGCCAGTGCGCAAAGAAAAAATCGACAACACGCCGAAGAAAATAATCGTGCGGGGTTCGATGACCGTAGGCGATCTTTGCAAATTGCTTCATAAGGACGCTTCCGAGGTTATCAAAAAGCTGCTGTTCCTCGGCACGATGGCGACGATCAACCAGGAGCTGGAGCTCGATACGATCCTGCTGGTCGCGGGCGAGTTCAAAGTCGAAGTCGAAGTCAAGCTTCCGGTCGAAGAAGATAACTTCGAGACGATCGAGGAGAAGGACGAGGCCGAGGATTTGCTCGAGCGGCCGCCAGTCGTAACGATTATGGGTCACGTTGACCATGGTAAAACGACGCTGCTCGATGCCATTCGCCAGACGAACGTGTCGGAAGGCGAAGCCGGAGGCATTACCCAGCATATCGGAGCCTATCAGGTCGAGATCAAAAACAAAAAAATTACGTTTCTGGATACACCGGGGCACGAAGCGTTCACTTCGATGCGCGCGCGCGGAGCCCAAGTTACGGATATTACGATTATCGTCGTTGCGGCGGATGACGGTGTCATGCCGCAAACGGTCGAAGCGATCAGCCACGCGAAAGCGGCTAACGTGCCGATTATCGTAGCGGTGAACAAAATCGACAAGCCGGACGCCAATCCGGACAAAATCAAGCAGGAATTGACCGAGTACAACCTCGTTCCGGAAGAGTGGGGCGGAGATACGATCTTCGTCAACATTTCGGCGAAGCAAAAGCAGGGCTTGGAAGAACTGCTCGAGATGATCCTGCTCGTCGCGGAAGTACAAGAATTCAAAGCAAACCCGAACAAACGGGCGAGAGGTACGGTCATCGAGGCGGAGTTGGACAAAGGAAAGGGCCCGGTTGCCCGTATATTGATCCAGCACGGTACGTTGAAAATCGGAGACGCCTTCGTGGCGGGCGTATGTTTCGGCCGCGTTCGGGCAATGGTTAATGACAAGGGCCGCCGTCTGAAAGAAGCGGGACCGTCCACGCCGGTCGAAATAACCGGTCTTACCGAGGTGCCGCAGGCCGGCGATCCGTTCCTGGCGTTCGAAGACGAACGGAAAGCAAGAGCGATCGCGGAAAGACGGATGACGACGCATCGCCAATCGACGATGGGCGCGAACAGCCGCGTCACGCTCGACGATCTGTACAAACACATCAAAGACGGCGAGATCAAAGATTTGAACGTCATTATCAAGGGCGACGTTCAAGGGTCCGTCGAAGCGCTCAAAGGGTCGCTGGCGAAAATCGAAGTCGAAGGCGTCCGCGTCAAAATTCTTCACAACGGCGTCGGTGCGATCACCGAATCGGATATCATCCTCGCGTCGGCGTCGAATGCCATCATCATCGGCTTCAACGTACGTCCGGAGCCGGCCGCGATGGCAACGGCGGAGCAGGAAAAGGTCGACATCCGATTGCACAGCATCATCTACAAAGTGATCGAAGAGATCGAGCAAGCGATGAAGGGCATGCTGGATCCGGTGTACAAGGAAGTAGTCATCGGCCAGGCCGAAGTGCGCAATCTGTTCAAAGTGACCAAAATCGGTACGATTGCCGGATGCATGATCACTTCGGGCAAAATCACCCGTGCTGCGGAGCTGCGCGTCATCCGCGGAGGCATTGTCGTATTTACGGGCAAAGTCGACTCGCTGAAGCGATTTAAGGACGACGTGCGCGAAGTGGCACAAGGGTATGAGTGCGGTATTTCCATCGAGAAATTTAACGATATTAGAGAAGGGGACGTCATCGAGGCGTTCGTGATGGAAACCGTAGAAAGGTGATGACGGATGGCAAAAGTACGTGTCGGCCGTGTCGGCGAGCAAATTAAAAAAGAATTGAGTCAAATTTTGCAATCGGAGCTGAAAGATCCGCGCGTCGGTTTCATAACCGTAACCGGAGTCGATGTGACGAACGATTTGTCTCAAGCCAAAGTGTTTCTGAGCGTACTCGGAACCGAGCAGCAAAAGGAAGATTCGCTCAAAGCGATTGCGAAAGCGACCGGATTTATCCGCTCCGAGCTCAGCAAGCGGATCCGGCTTCGCATTACGCCGGAGCTGCAGTTCCAGTTCGATTCTTCCATCGAGTACGGCAGCCGTATCGACGAGCTGTTGAATAAAATCAATAACGGGAATACGGGCGTATGACGGCCTCCCTCCACGCTCGTCCTTATCCGGAACAGCTGGCCGCCGCCCGGGCGTTCATCGAATCGAACGACCGATTTCTGGTCGTTGCGCACGTAAACCCCGACGGCGACGCAGCCAGCTCTACGCTGGCGGTAGGATGGCTGCTGGAATGCCTAGACAAACGGTATGTGATGATCAACGAGGGCAAGACTCCGGACAAGTTCGGTTATATATGGGGGTTCGACCGGTTGCTGCGTTACGATGAACAGCAGCCGGAAGAACGATTCCGGTTCGTCATCAGCGTCGATTGCGCAGACGCCTCGCGGATCGGCAAAGTTCGGGAGCTGTTCGCGGAAGATGTACAAGTACTCAACATCGATCATCATGCGACGAACGATTATTTTGGCGACGTTCATCTGATTCGCGAAGATGCGGCCGCTACCGTCGAAGTCCTTTACGATTTGGCGGTGGAAATGCGCGTGCCGCTGACGCTCGAATTCGGGACAGCCTTATATACGGGGCTTTTAACCGATACGGGAGGGTTTCGTTATTCCAATACGACGCCTAAAGTGATGAAAATCGCTGCGGAGCTGCTTGCCGTCGGAGTTGCGGGTCACCGCGTCGCGGAGCAGGTGCTGGAGAAGATTACGTTTTCGCACATTACCGTATTGAAGCGGGCGCTCGGCACGCTGTCGTTCGCTTTCGATAATAAAGTTAGCTGGATTACCGTATCGCAGGACGATATACGCCTTACGGGAGCCACATCGGAAGATATGGAAGGACTTATCCTATATCCCCGCAACATCGAAGGGGTCGAGGTAGGGCTGTTGTTCAAGCAAACGGATGAGCAAACGGTTAAGGTCAGCTTTCGTTCCAACGGCACTGCGGATGTGGCCGCCATCGCCAAGCTGTTCGGCGGAGGAGGGCATGTTCGCGCCTCCGGCTGTACGCTTGTCGGAGAGCTGCAGGATATCGTCGCGCAAGTTATAAAGGAAGTAGGGCAATCATTGCAATGATATACGAGGGTGTATTGCCGGTTAACAAACCGGCCGGCTTCACCTCGCACGATGTGGTGGCGAAAATGCGCCGGGTACTCGGGATGAAACGGATCGGCCATACCGGCACGTTGGATCCCCAGGTGACCGGCGTTCTGCCGCTTTGTCTGGGCAGAGCCACCCGATTCGTCGAGTACATACAAGAGCTGCCCAAGCAGTACGAAGCCGAGCTTTGTATCGGATATTCGACCGATACGGAGGATTGGACCGGCGAGACGATCGAACGGCATCAGCCGGGACAAGTCTTCTTGACGGAAGATGAGATTCGCCGGACGCTAGCCTCTTTCGCAGGAACGATTGAGCAAGTGCCGCCGATGTATTCTGCGGTAAAGGTCGGCGGAAAAAAGCTATATGAGTTGGCGAGGGAAGGAAAAGAGATCGAACGGAAAGCCAGAAAGGTCGACATTTACGAGATAGAGACTCTCGGTCTCGACCTGCAAGCCGAATATCCGAAGATCCGCTTCCGCGTCCTATGCTCCAAAGGCACTTATATCCGCACGCTTTGCGTGGACATCGGCAGAGCGCTCGGCTATCCGGCCGTAATGACCGATTTGGTGCGCAGTCGTGCGGGCTCCATATCACTTGACCGATGTTTGAGTCTGGAGCAAATCGAAGAATTGCACCGATCGGGAAGTTTGGCGCCGGTCATTATCCCGGCGGATCGCCTCGCTACCCACTTGCCTGAATGTACCGTAACGGAAGAGGAAGCGATTCATGCGATGCAAGGCAAGACGATCCCTTTTCCGGCAAGCCGGGTATTGCCGGAAGCCGGACATTTGGTTCGTATGTATGGCCCGCAAGGAACGTTCATCGGCCTGTTTCAGGTCGATCGCGAACGCGAAATGTTGCGTCCCGAGAAAGTGTTTGCGTCAAGCGGATCTCGGAATGACGCCGATTAGCAGGTGAGAGCTGACATGCAATCTATAACTGTACACTATCCGGCATCGTTTCCGCTTCCGGGTATGCCCGAGGGCGGACAAGTATTGGCGATCGGGGATTTCGACGGGTTCCATCTGGGGCATCGCGAGGTCATCCGAAGAGCGGTGGAATCGGCCGGGAGGCTTCGTTTGCCGGCCGCCATCATGACGTTCCATCCGCACCCGCGCGAGGTGCTCGGGCAGAGCAAATACGTCCGGCACATCACCCCGCTGAGGGAGAAGCTGGAATTGTTCGCGGAAGCCGGGGTTGACGTCGCCTATATTATGAATTTCGACACGTCCTTCTCGCAAATAAGCCCTTCGCAATTCGTCGAAGAGCTGCTTGTAAAGCTTCAGGTTAGTACCGTTGTCGTCGGATTCGATTTCAGGTTCGGCCATAACGTCAGCGGCGATCCCGATATTTTATGCGAGCTGGCTGCGGGCCGATTTGCCGTAGAAGTCGTGCGTCCCTATCATATGGACGGCGTCAAGGTAAGCAGTACGCTTATCCGAGATCATCTGGAGCGGGGCGACGTAGCCAGAGTCGAGCATCTTCTCGGACGCCGCTATTCCTTGTCGGGAAAAGTCGTGCACGGGGCCGCCAGAGGGAGACAGATCGGATTTCCTACGGCGAATATCGAGCTGGACGGACCGTACGTCGTCCCGATGAACGGCGTCTACGCGATACGTTTAGAATGGTCCGGACAAGCCTATTACGGAGTTATGAATATCGGGACGAAGCCGACGTTCGAAGATGCGGCGCAACGATCGCTGGAGGCTCATCTTTTCGATTTCGGCCATACGATCTATGGAGAATCCGTCAAGCTGGAGCTGCTCTCCTATATCAGGCCCGAACGGAAGTTCGCCTCGATCGACGAGCTGATCGCCCAAATCGCCAATGACGTGATAACGGCGAAGGAGCGGATCGGGTATTCGGCACAGAAGACGGCCAATCCTCTTATGAACGGATTGTCTTGATCGACTCCCGAATAATCCGCCGACGGCGGACATTTACTTTGCCCCGGCAAATGTGCTATACTAATTTTCGTTGCCATGACTGTTGCAAGGCAATGAGTATTGAACCTTGGCTCGGTAGTTTGATCTCACCGTCTTCTTCTGGGCTAACGGCGATTATTTGACGAATAGGGAGGTGAACAGGATGGCATTGACCCAAGAACGCAAAACGCAATTGATCCAGGATTACAAAAACCATGAATCCGATACGGGTTCTCCGGAAGTGCAAATCGCTATCCTTACGGAAAACATCGTGAACTTGACCAACCATCTGCGCACGCACAAGAAGGATCATCATTCTCGTCGCGGGCTGTTGAAAATGGTAGGTCAACGCCGCAAGCTGCTGGCATACTTGAAAAACAAAGATGTTAGCCGCTACAGCGCATTGATCGAACGTCTCGGACTTCGCAGATAATGTGTTTAGGACAAAAACAACCTTGTCGGCCTGCGCCGAACGGTTGTTTTTTTCTTAAAAATCGAGCTTGGGGAACCCCCCAGAAAGAAATCGGAATTTGCTTCGGTCGCCTCCGTCGCTTTCGGGGGAATTTTCTTGTGCAAGAAGGAAATACTGGTTGGTATGCAGAATTAGGGAGAGTCGCAACCAAAACTTACATAAGAGCAGGAGGGATTATATGGAAAAGAAGGTGCGCATGAACCTTGGAGGACGCCCATTGGAAATGGAGACGGGACGTCTTGCCAAGCAGGCGAATGGCGCCGTACTGGTCCGCTACGGCGAGACCGTGGTGCTTTGTACCGTTACCGCTTCGAGCGAACCGAAGGACTTGGACTTTTTTCCGTTGACGGTGAACTACGAGGAGAGGTTGTACGCCGTAGGGAAAATTCCTGGAGGCTTCATCAAGCGGGAAGGCCGTCCGAGCGAGAAGGCTATTTTGGCGGGACGTTTGACGGACCGTACGATTCGCCCTCTGTTTGCGGAAGGCTTCCGCAATGACGTGCAGATCGTCGCCATGGTCATGAGCGTCGATCAGGATTGCTCGCCGGAGATTGCCGCTATGATTGGGACATCGGCTGCGTTATCCGTTTCCGACGTTCCGTTTAACGGTCCGATCGGAGGCGTTATCGTCGGTCGAATCGACGGCCAGTTCATCATTAATCCGAATCACGAGCAGGAAGAAAAGAGCGACATGTACGTGGTCGTCGCCGGTACGAAAGACGCCATCATGATGGTGGAAGCCGAGGCGAACGAAGTTTCGGAAGAGGATATGCTCGAAGCGATCATGTTCGGACACGAAGAGATCAAAAAAATCGTAGCCATTCAGGAGCAGTTCGTTGCCGAAGCCGGCAAGCCGAAAATGGAAGTAAGACTGCACGCCGTAGACGAGCAGGTCAATGCCGAAGTACGCGCGCACGCCAGCGCCGGACTTGTCGAAGCGATTCGCATTCCGGAGAAGCATGCGCGTCAAGAGGCGATCGATGCCATTAATGCGGAAGCGGTCGAGCATTTTGCTCAAGCGTATGCCGAGGCGCCCGAGAAGCTGAAGGACGTCAAGGAAGTGCTTTACGATATCGTCAAAGAAGAAGTGCGCCGCCTTATTACGCATGACAAAGTGCGCCCGGATGGCCGCGCTTTGGCTGAAATTCGTCCGATCGACTGCGATACCGCGATTTTGCCTCGTACGCATGGATCCGGCTTGTTTACCCGCGGGCAAACTCAAGCTTTGAGCATTTGTACGCTTGGCGCGCTCGGCGACGTGCAAATTTTGGACGGCTTGGACTTGGAAGAAACGAAACGGTTTATGCACCACTACAATTTCCCGCCGTTCAGCGTAGGCGAAGCAAGACCGCTTCGCGCACCGGGACGCCGCGAAATCGGACATGGCGCTTTGGGTGAACGGGCCCTCTCGAAAGTTCTTCCTCCGGAAGCCGAATTCCCGTACACGATCCGTCTGGTATCCGAAGTGTTGGAATCCAACGGTTCCACCTCGCAGGCGAGCATCTGCGCAAGCACGCTTGCCATGATGGATGCCGGAGTACCTATCAAGGCTCCTGTAGCCGGCGTAGCCATGGGATTGATCAAGGACGGAAGCCACTTCTCGATCTTGACCGACATCCAAGGCATGGAAGATCACCTCGGCGATATGGACTTTAAAGTAGCAGGAACTCCCGCTGGTGTCACGGCCATCCAAATGGATATCAAAATCGACGGCATCGATCGCGCGATTTTGAATCAAGCGCTGGCTCAAGCTAAAGAAGGGCGCATCTTCATTCTCGGAAAAATGATGGAATCGATCAGCGAGCCGAGAAAAGCACTTTCGCAATACGCGCCGAAAATTATTATCATGCACATCAACCCGGACAAAATCCGCGAGGTTATCGGTGCAGGCGGCAAAATCATCAACAAGATCATAGAGGAAACGGGCGTCAAGATCGATATCGAGCAGGACGGCACCGTGTTCATCGCTTCGTCCAACGCGGAGATGAACGAGAAGGCCAAGTCGATTATCGAAGGAATCGTCCGCGAAGTCGTCGTAGGGGAAACTTACCTCGGGACGGTCAGACGCATCGAGAAATTTGGCGCATTCGTGGAAATTTTACCGGGCAAAGACGGACTCGTCCACATTTCCCAGCTGTCCACCGAGCGTGTAGCCAAAGTCGAAGATGCCGTGAAGATCGGCGATCAAATTACGGTTAAAGTAACCGAAATCGACAATCAAGGCCGCGTCAATTTGTCGCGCAAAGCAACGTTGGCCGCGCCTCAAGTTCCTGCCCAAAGCTAATAAGGCGGTAAAACCGAATACAATCGATCCATACAAAGAGCCAGAGCAGTCTGTCTCTTTTTTTATCGTTTCAGAATGTTTAAGTTCGCTAAAGCGACAAAGCGATTCTTCGATAAAGCGGACTGTGAAATTGTGAACCAAGGAAAACTACCACTAAATCGCGGTTGCTCATCCTTGAAATACGTCGATAGACGTTTTTCTTATTGCAGCTATAACCGGCTGGCGCCGCAAGTCGGTTCATAAAGGAAAACTTGGACATAACCCGGGGTTGTCCGGCATAATATGGTACAAACCTTTGGATCGGGGTATCGAATATGTCATGGAATAAATGGATTTTTGTAGGGGGAACGCTAAGTCTAGTCACCTGGGGCTTACTCCAATCGAGCAGTTTGGACACCTTCGTCAACTCGCTCGACAAGCGATCGGGAACCGCTTACGAATACGTGCAGCCGTGGGTTGTATCCGATCCTGAATCGAAAATGACTGCGACATCGCCGAACGACGAGCAGCTGCTCGCGACGATTATGGAAGAAGCGGAGAAACGGAAGGAAGCTCCTGTCGATGCCAGACTGGATCGGGTATGGAAGGCTATTCCGGGTTATAACGGCATTGAGGTAGACGTAGAGAAAACATTGAGCTTGGCTAAGCAGCAGCGCGGGGAGAAGGAAATCCCGTTTGTATACAAAGAGGTTGCGCCGTCCGTTCGATTGGAGGATCTGGGCGCTCAGCCGATCTACAAGGGCAACCCCAAAAAGCCGATGGCCGCGCTTATGATCAATGTGGCTTGGGGCAACGAGTTTATCGGTCCTATGCTGGACGTGCTGGAGAGAGAGAAAGTGCGCGCAACCTTTTTCTTCGACGGATCCTGGTTGAATAAAAATATCGAGACCGCCCAGGTCATTCAGCAAAAAGGGCATGAGCTGTCCAACCACGCCTACTCTCATAAAAACATGAGCACGCTGGGGCGTGAAGAAATGGTCAAGGAAATCGACCGCACCCAGCAGCTGTTGAAGGAGAAGCTGGGCGTCGACAATACTCTTTTTGCGCCGCCATCCGGGGATTTCAACGATTTGACGGTCAAAGTGGCCCACGAAATGAATTTGAAGACGATATTGTGGACGGTCGACACGGTTGATTGGATGAAGCCCACATCGGAATCGATCGTCAGAAAAATCGCGGCGCGCGTGGAGCCCGGCTCGATGATCCTGATGCATCCTACGGCTTCGTCGTCCGGTGCTTTGGCGGGGATGATCGCCGAAATCAAACGCAAAAATCTCAGTTTGGGAACCGTATCCGAATTAATCTCCTCGGACAGGGCCCCAAAGGTTGAGACTGAGTGATATTTTTGATAATATCAGTAAGAACGAAAGTGCTTACTGATATTGCGTCGGTTCCAGCCCTTGAAGCGCGGTCCCGCAACTTGAATTGCTACGATAAAGGAACCGACATAATGAAGCGAACGAAAGTGCTTACTGATATTGCGTCCACTCCAAATCTACAGCCCTTCGTTGTTGTATTCAACAACGTATTCATCCTAAGCTGCAGTATTCGACTACTACGTTTCCACAATAAGGGGGAGCCCCATTTTGATCAAAAAGACGTTGAGCAACGGATTGCGAATCGTCGCGGAACAAATCCCGACCTACCGTTCCGTTTCATTCGGAATTTGGATAAAAACCGGTTCGCGGAATGAAGGAGCGGCGAACAGCGGGATATCGCATTTTATCGAGCATATGCTGTTCAAAGGTACGCAGCGTTACTCGGCCAAAGATATCGCGGAAATATTCGACGGTATCGGCGGGAACGTGAACGCCTTCACGGCAAAGGAATACACGTGCTATTATGCCAAAGTGCTCGATACGCATTTGCCTATCGCCGTCGACGTGCTTTCCGACATGTTCTTCAACTCCAAGTTTGATCAAGCGGAATTGGATAAAGAACGCAACGTCATTTTAGAGGAAATCTCGATGTATGACGATACGCCTGACGATTTGGTGCACGATATGATCTCCAAAGCGGCCTACAACGATCACGCGCTCGCTTATTCGATTCTCGGCACCGAGCAAAATTTGCGTGCGATGCAGCCGGAGACGCTCAGGCAATATATGAAGGATTACTATTCGATTCCGAATATCGTAATCGGCATGGCCGGCAATATTGACGAGAGCGTCACGGATTTGCTCGAGCGTCACTTTGGTTCTTACCGGAACGTAGGCATCGAAGCGAATTTGATCGCTCCCCAATATTCCGGCCAGTCGCTTTTTCATTCCAAGAAAACCGAGCAAAACCATATTTGCCTTGCACTTCCCGGTTTTTCGCTGCACGATCCGATGCTGTATCCGATGATCCTGCTAAACAATCTGATCGGTGGCGGAATGAGCTCGTATTTGTTTCAAGAAATCCGCGAGAAACGGGGGCTGGCATACTCCGTATACTCGTACCATTCCGCGCATATCGACAGCGGCCTGTTTACGATCTATATGGGCACCGCGCCGAAGCAAACCGATGAAGTGCTCAAGGTAACGATGGACGTGCTGGCTGGCGTAGCGGCTAACGGGTTGACGGAGGAGGAACTCCGCAAAGGAAAGGAGCAGCTGAAAGGCAGCTTTATCCTCAGCCTGGAAAGCACGAGCAGCCGGATGAACCGCCTCGGCAAAAACGAGCTTATGCTCGGCAAACATCACACGCTGGACGAAATATTGGCGATGATCGACGGTGTTTCCCAGGAAGATATCAGAACGCTGGTCAATCAATTGTTCGCGCAGCCGTTCGCGTTGGCCATGGTAGGCAAATCGGATAAAGCGATCCAGTCGTTCAGGAGGGATTCCCTTGTCATTCCAAGTTAAGCTGAAACGGTTGCCCGGCTGCGAAGACGTGCATCTCCCGCAGAAAATGTCCGCACTCGCAAGCGGCTTCGATCTATACGCTGCCGTACCGGAGCCAGTCACGTTGAATCCCGGAGAGCGGAAGCTAGTCCCTACCGGGGTCGCGATTGCAATGCCCGGAGAGCTGGAAGCGCAAATTCGTCCGCGCAGCGGACTCGCTTTGAAACACGGCATTACATGCTTGAACACGCCGGGGACGATCGACGCCGATTATCGCGGGGAAATTAAAGTGCTGCTGATCAATCTGGGACAATCGCCGTTTACGATCGAACGGAACGAACGGATTGCCCAAATGGTGTTTCAAGCGGTGCCTTCCGTCGGCATAGCGGAAGTTGCCGATTTGGACGAAACGGTCCGAGGGGCCGGAGGCTTCGGTCATACCGGGGTGCAGTAAGAACGTTCAATCGATAGACGATAAAATCGCCTTTCCTTTTATTAGGAAGATAGGCGATTTTTTTTGTGCCGTAACGAGGCTATCGAATATACGTTGAGAGAGTCGTAGGCTGTAACCCATTCCGTACCGCGAGCATAAGATGTCGTATACTTGGCGAACGAAAGGGGTGTAAACATGCTGACCGGCATACAAGTTACGTTGATCGGAGGAGACGCTCGCCAACTGGAAGTGATCCAGAAGTTTTCGGAGCTGGACGCGGCCGTCACCCTGATCGGGTTTGACAATTTGCAAAATTTGTACAGCGGGGTCACGAAAGCGGCATTTTCCCCGGAAGCGTTGGAGAAGTCCGACGCGGTCATTTTGCCCGTTGTCGGTACGGACGACAGCGGTGTCGTCGAATCCATTTTTTCCACGACGGATATGGTATTCAAGGAGGAGCATCTGGCCGCATTGCCGCAACATGCGAAAGTATACACCGGAATGGCAAAGCCATACTTGAAGAAGCTGTGCTCCGACCACAACGTCCAGTTGGTCGAGCTGCTGGATCGCGATGACGTCGCTATTTACAACTCCATACCTACGGCAGAGGGCGCTCTCATGATGGCGATTCAAAATACCGACATCACGATTCACGGCTCCAATTGCATGGTGCTGGGGCTGGGGCGGACGGGTCTGACGATGGCGCGCACGCTTCAAGGTTTGGGGGCAAAAGTGAGCGTGGGCATCCGCCGGGCGGAGCATTTTGCGAGGGCCTGGGAGATGGGTTTTACGCCGTTTTACTTGGGCGAATTGTCGCACGAGGTGGCCAATATCGACTTGCTTTTTAATACGATTCCGACTATGATAGTCACAGCGCAAATTATTGCCAACATGCCGCACAGAGCCGTTATTATCGACCTCGCGTCGAGACCCGGCGGCACCGATTTCCGCTTCGCGGAAAAGCGTGGCGTCAAGGCAATGCTTGCACCCGGACTTCCCGGAATCGTCGCACCGAAAACAGCCGGCCGCATTATTGCGAACACCGTAAGTCAGCTGATCTTGGAAGACGTAACAACCGGGAGGAATGCGCAATGAATTGGACAGGGAAAACGGTCGGGTTCGCCTTGACCGGCTCTCACTGTACGTTTGCCGAGACAATGCCCCATATACAACGTTTCGTTGACGCGGGCGCACGGGTCATTCCGATCGCATCGAACACGCTCATGACGACGGATACCCGATTCGGAACCTCGGAAAATTGGCAGCAACAGTTGAAACATATAACGGGGAATGATATCATTTCTTCGATTGTGGATGCCGAGCCTCTCGGTCCCTCCAAACTGCTGGACGTTTTGCTTATTGCACCGTGCACGGGCAACACGACCAGCCGATTGGCCAATGCAATGACAGACAGCGCGGTACTGATGGCCGCCAAGGCGCAGATGAGAAACCAGCGTCCGCTCGTCTTGGCTATTTCCACGAACGACGGTCTCGGTTTGAACGCCGCGAACATCGCCAAGCTCCTCGTAGCCAAAAACATATATTTCGTACCGTTCGGTCAAGACAATCCGGCGCAAAAGCCGAATTCGCTAGTGGCGCGAATGGAATTGATTATGGACACGTGTGCGGCGGCGCTCTCGGGCAAGCAGCTTCAACCGCTGCTGATCGAAAGGTACCAGGATATCATCTCATAATCATCTTACAAACTCATAAGGGGAGAACGAAGTCAATGTCGAACCAAAAACGATTCAATGTCGCTGTAGTCGGCGCAACCGGCGCGGTGGGTGAGCAAATCATCCGGCTGCTGGCTGAGCGGGAATTTCCGGTGAACGAGCTGAAGCTGCTGTCGTCCGCGCGTTCGGCCGGTACGAAGATACAGTTCAAAGACCGCGAAGTTACGATCGAGGAAGCGACTCCTGAAAGTTTTAAAGGGATCGATATCGCTTTGTTCAGCGCGGGCGGTGACGTTAGTCGCAAGCTCGTACCCCATGCGATAGAGGATGGAGCGGTATGCATCGATAATACGAGCGCATTCCGCATGGATCCGGAGACTCCGCTGGTCGTGCCGGAAGTGAATATCGACAAAATCAGCGAGCATAAAGGCGTCATTGCCAACCCCAACTGTTCTACGATCCAAATGGTTGCAGCGCTCAAGCCGCTTTACGATCGTTATGGCATCTCCCGTATTATCGTCTCGACTTATCAAGCCGTATCCGGTGCCGGAGCCAAGGCGATTCAAGAAATGCTGCGCCAGTCGAAGGAAGTGCTGGACGGCCGTGACGCGAGTCCGGACATTTTGCCGGTTTCTTCGCTGCCGGTCAAACATCAAATCGCCTTCAACGCGATTCCGCAAATCGACAAGTTTACGGAAAACGGCTTTACTTACGAAGAAATGAAAATGATCAACGAGACGAAGAAGATTATGGACGACGAATCGCTTGAAGTAACGGCGACTTGCGTGCGTATTCCGGTCGTCTATGGTCATTCGGAGTCCGTATACGTTGAATTGAAGCAAGATTTCGATTTGGAGGAAGCGAAGTCGCTGATCGCCGAAGCGCCAGGCATCGAACTCGTCGATAATCCGGACGAACAGCAATATCCTCTTGCCACGGATGCGACGGGCAAGCTGGAAACGTTCGTAGGCCGCGTCCGCCGCGACCTGTCGAACCCGCGCGCGCTCAATATGTGGATCGTCTCCGACAATCTATTGAAGGGTGCCGCATGGAATGCCGTGCAAATCGCCGAATATATCGCCATCGAACAAAAATAGAGGTACCTAAAGGAATGTCGGTTCGCAGTCGAAAGCGAATCGATTTTTCCGGCTTGGAGGGAAGCTTATGCGCACCTTGGTGCAAAAGTTCGGCGGAACTTCCCTCTCCGACGCTCAAGCCAGATCTTATGCCATCGGTCATATCAAACGGGCATTGGCCGATTCCTACAACCTTGTCGTAGTCGTTTCCGCAATGGGCAGAAAAGGGGAGCCATACGCCACGGATTCATTGTTGGAGCTTATTCGCCACAACGGAAACTGCCTTCCCGCAAGGGAAAAAGATTTACTGCTTCACTGCGGCGAGCTTATATCCTCCGCCGTGATGTGCAGCCTGCTCGAAGCGGACAACGTGCCGACGGTCGTGCTGACCGGTGCCCAAGCGGGCATCAGGACAAACGATCGGTTCGGCGATGCCCGCATCGAATCGATTCAGCCTTCCCGCATCGTTCAAGCCTTATCGGAGGGCAAGGTTGTAATCGTTCCGGGCTTTCAAGGCGAGACGGCCCAGGGCGATATTACGACGCTGGGGCGGGGCGGAAGCGATACGACCGCCACGGCGCTCGGTTCCGCGCTTCGGGCGGAGCGAGTGGACATTTTTACGGACGTCGACGGCATTTACACCGCGGATCCGAGAATTGTCCACAAAGCCAAGCCCATTGAACAAGTAACCTATGCGGAAATATGCAATATGGCTTATCAGGGCGCCAAAGTGATTCACCCGCGAGCGGTCGAGATCGCGATGGAGGCCAATATTCCGATTCGCGTTCGTTCGACATTTTCCGATGGCGAAGGGACGCTGGTCGCAAAAGCTGACAATGAGGAACTTGCCAACCGGTCGTTAAAGGACCGTTTCGTGACGGGAATCGCCCACGTCTCTCCGGTTACGCAAATCAAGGTAGCCGCGCAGGAAGGCCAGTATGACTTATCGCTGAACGTTTTCAAGGCTATGGCAATCCATAAAATAAGCGTAGACTTTATTAATGTGAATATATCGGGTGTAACCTATACGGTTTTCCATCATGAATCGGATCGTGCAATCGCCGTCCTGCAAAGTATGGGATACTCGCCGGAGTTCGTGACCGAATGCGCCAAAGTGTCCGTAATCGGGGGAGGCATGAACGGCGTGCCGGGAATTATGGCGCGCATAGTCGAAGCTCTGACCGAGCGGGATATTCCGATTCTGCAGTCGGCCGATTCCAACGCCACGATATGGGTGCTGGTGAAGGAAGCGGATATGGTAAATGCCATTCAAGCGCTGCATCACTCGTTTCAACTGGATAGAACGTAACAGGGCCCATGCCATACCAGCTCTCATTTATGCAAAAGGGCGTTGCTCCGGCACTTCGGAATTACGATCAAAGCAGCCCGCGACGCCTGCGCCAGAAAAAGTTATCGAAGCGGCTTTGCTGCGCAAACCTATGAGGAGGAACTTGCAGTGGATTTCGGAAGAGTCATAACCGCCATGGTGACCCCGTTTGATGAGGAGCTTCAGGTCGACTGGAGCCAAGCGAAACGGTTGATCGACTATTTGATTGAGGAACAGCAATCCGATAGCCTCGTTATTTGCGGCACGACGGGGGAGTCCCCGACATTAACCGAGGAAGAAAAGCTCGGGTTGTTCAAGCTGGCCGTAGAACAGGCGCAGGGCCGCTGCAAAATTATCGCAGGTACCGGCAGCTACGATACGGCCCATACGATCCATCTGACCCAGGCGGCCGAGAAAATCGGAGTGGACGGCGTACTTCTCGTGGCTCCGTACTACAACAGGCCGTCCCAGGACGGAATTTACGAGCATTTCAAATCGGCCGCTCAAGCGACGAAGCTTCCGGTCATGCTTTATAATATTCCTTCGCGCACCGGCATAACCGTCTCCGCCTCGACGACGTTGAAGCTCGCCGAATTGCCGAATGTGGTCGCGACGAAGGAAGCCCATTCCGACTTTGATTTGATATCCGAATTGACGGGGAAAGCGCCTGACGGCTTCAAAGTGTACAGCGGAGACGATATTTTGACGCTGCCGATGCTGTCGGTCGGAGCATACGGTATCGTCAGCGTGGCCAGCCATGTGATCGGCAAAGAAATGCAGCAGATGGTTCGTTCTTTCGTTGGAGGAGAAGTGCAGAAAGCGGTGGAATGGCATGCGCGCCTTCGCCCGATTTTCAACGGTCTGTTCAATTGCCCGCATCGCGTGCCGAACCCGGTTCCCGTCAAGTACGCGCTCGGGCTGCGCGGCGTCCCGGTAGGCGGTGTGAGACTGCCCCTCGTATCCGCTACGGAAGAGGAAGGCCGCTTCATTACGGCTCTTTTCCAAAAATAAAAGGATTGTCGCAGCCTTCCGAATAGTACTGCCGATGCCCGCTGGCATCGGTTTTTTGTTTTGGTGGAGGCTAAAACTACCCGACTTGTATTCGTCATTACGCTTATGTATAATTAGACACAAGTGACTGGTTCGGGTTATCTTTGGTCTGGGAAATATAAAGATCGTCGTCAAAAAAACCTAGGAGGGTTAGTCTTGTCAAAAAAGAATATAGATAAAGTATCCATTTTCGCTCTGGGCGGCGTGGGCGAAATCGGTAAAAATATGTATGTCGTGCAGTATGCCAACGACATCGTCGTAATCGATTCCGGATTGAAGTTTCCGGAGGAGGACATGCTTGGCATCGATATCGTAATCCCCGATATCACTTATTTAACGGAGAACCGCGATAAAGTCCGAGGGATTTTGATTACGCACGGCCATGAGGATCACATCGGCGGCTTGCCTTACATCCTCAGGACGTTGAACGTTCCCGTCTACGGAACGAAGCTTACGCTCGGCTTGATCGAAGGCAAACTGAAGGAAGCGAATTTGCTTGGTGAAACGAAACGGATCTTGATCAACTCGGATTCGGAAGTGCAGCTGGGCTCGATGAAAGCTACCTTCTTCAAGACGAATCACAGCATTCCCGATTCGGTCGGTGTTTGTCTCGATACGCCGGAAGGGCTCGTCGTTCATACGGGCGACTTCAAATTCGATCAGACCCCTGTCAACGATCAGTATGCGGACTTGCACAAAATGGCCCATCTCGGCAGCCGTGGCGTGCTTGCTTTACTGTCGGACAGTACCAATGCCGAGCGCCCGGGGTATACCGGCTCGGAACGTACGGTAGGCGTCGAGCTGGAGGAAGTATTCCGCAAGGCGAAGCAGCGTGTTGTCGTGGCAACGTTCGCATCGAACGTGCACCGCATTCAGCAGGTTATCAATGCCGCTGAAGCAACCCGCCGCAAAATGACGGTCATCGGACGAAGCATGGTTAATGTCGTAAATATCGCAAGCGAACTCGGCTATTTGCATATACCGGACGGCATGCTGATTGAACCGGAAGAAGTAAATAAGCTTGCAGCCGATCGGGTTGTTATCTTGTCTACCGGCAGCCAGGGCGAGCCGATGTCCGCTTTGACTCGGATGGCTCGCGCCAATCACCGGAAAGTGGACATACTGCCGGGAGATACGGTCGTCATCGCGGCGACTCCGATCCCTGGCAACGAACGGTATGTGGGACGTACGGTCGACGAATTGTTCCGGATCGGCGCCAACGTCATATACGGGCCGGGATCGGTTTCCGGCGTTCACGTGTCCGGGCACGGAAGCCAGGAAGAATTGAAGCTCATGCTGAATATGATGAAGCCGAAATATTTCATTCCGATTCACGGCGAATATCGGATGCTTCGCCAGCACGCATTGCTCGCGGAGTCGGTCGGAATCGATCGGGAAGACATTTTCATCGTGGATATCGGCGATACGGTTGAGATTCAAGGCGGAATTGCACGCAGGGGACCGAGAGTTCCTTGCGGCAACGTACTGATCGATGGACTGGGCGTAGGAGACGTTGGCAACATCGTTCTCCGCGACCGCAAGCTTCTGTCGCAGGACGGCATTCTGGTCGTCGTCGTGACGCTGAGCAAGCAGGATGGCACCATCATGTCCGGACCGGATATCATTTCGAGAGGCTTCGTATACGTTCGCGAATCCGAAGGCCTTCTCGACGAAGCAAACCGGATCGTGAGCAGCACGTTAAACCGGTTGATGACCGAAAATGTAAATGAATGGGCTTCGCTGAAGACCCATGTAAAAGATGCACTCGGACGATTTTTATATGAACAAACCCGAAGAAGACCAATGATTTTGCCGATAATTATGGAAGTGTAACAAGGCAAAGCGCTAGTCACTGAATCCATTGATACCCGAACACGTTTATGCAAAGCTTTCTCGGCCAGACCGGGAAAGCTTTTTTCTTGTGTCCTGACGATTAACACGGCACGGATAGAGCCCAGCTTTTACCATCGGATAAAAATCCCGGCCCCATTCATACTAAGGTAGACAACATGAGGAGGGTTTGTTATGCCTATGAAGCCGAACAATGAAACCGAGCAGCCTGACGTTTCCGAGGACAAGAAAAGAAGTGCCACGGTCGAGGCGATCCAGCAGTTGGGTCAAACGACGACGCCCGCGTCGGAATCGAACATTTACTGCATGACCATCATCGGGCAGGTGGAGGGTCATATCGTGCTGCCTCCGCAAAATAAAACGACCAAATACGAGCATCTGATCCCGCAGCTTGTCGCAGCGGAACAAAACTCCAAGATTGAGGGAATATTGATCATTTTGAATACGGTCGGGGGGGACGTAGAAGCGGGCTTGGCCATTGCCGAGATGATCTCCTCCTTATCCAAACCGAAGGTGACGCTTGTACTCGGCGGGGGACACAGCATCGGAGTGCCGATTGCCGTTTCTTCAGACTATTCCTTCATCGCGGAAACGGCCACGATGACGATCCATCCGATCCGGTTGAACGGCATGGTGATCGGCGTGCCGCAAACGTTCGAATATTTGGACAAAATGCAAGAGCGCGTGCTGCGATTCATAACGAACCATTCCGGTATAACCGAACAGAAGCTGAAAGAGCTGATGTTCAAAACCGGCGAGCTGACGCGGGATATCGGTACGACCGTAATCGGTGCGGACGCGGTAAAGCACGGGCTCATCGACGCCGTAGGCGGCGTAGGGGAGGCGTTGAAGCAGCTTAATGCGCGGATCGAGCAATACCGCAGCATGAAAGGGGCGCTCGTTCAATGATTTTGTATACGCAGGTTCCCATTGAAACCGTACTGGACGGAATGGACAATCCGCCGCCGGCGACTACGGAAATTACGGTGAACGGGGTACTTATGCAGGTGGAGGCGACATCCTCCTATCAGGGTAAAATCGTGCGTTTATTAAGCCCCGATCCGTTTCATTATTTGAATCCGTCTTATGCCCCGGGACAATTGATCGAATTCAAGCCGGGTTGAAGTGCTGCGATCACAAGGTATTGCCTAAGAGGGGACTATTCTCCTCTTTTTTTTGCCTAAAAGCGAACAAGTGTTTTTAATCGAGCCGTTTTTTGGAAAGTATGATATAATAATAACGCTTTAGCCGGAGCAACGCGAAGGCGCAGCTTCATTTAACATGGAACGGGAGGTGTGGGTTATGGCCAAAAGGCGGAAAAAAAGCGGAAGAAACGGATCGATCTCAACACAACTGAAATTCGAGCTTTACGGCATCCTCATCCTCATATTTGCCGTCATCGCTTTGTCTCACGAAGGATCCGTCGCCCGTTCGCTGATGTATTTATTCCGGTTTTTTCTAGGCGTATTCGACTGGGTCATTCCTGTTTTTTTCATATACATAGGTCTGCACGTCATGATACGGCGAGGGTGGCCCTACGGCTGGACGGCTCGCAAATCGGGCTTCCTGCTCATCGTCCTCGGGTTTCTCATCATGAACCATATAACAATGTTTCAGCTGCTCGATCCGAACGGCGAGTTCACGACCGCCTCCTGGATCGTCGGGCAGACGTGGTCCAGTTTGCTGGACGGCTTGAGCCCGCAAAACCAGCAAGTGCTGTCCAATCAGGTCGGAGGAGGCATGATCGGGGCGGTATTGTACGCCTGTCTGTTCTTCCTGTTCGACAACTTGGGGGCGCGCTTGATCGAATATTCGTTTTTCGCGATCGGCTTTCTGCTTGTAACGGGCATGTCCTATGTCGATATGGCAAGCAAGGTGAAGCGCTTGTTCCGCGGAAGCGGCATGAGGATGCGGGATACGCTGTCCCAAATGTTCCAGCTGATGAAAAGCCCGGAGAAGCCGAAGCCGGTTCGTACGCGAAAGGCGACGCAGCCCCAGATTCCGTTGGAAGATGACGATTTTGAGGACGAGCTGGCCGGCCCGGTCGTCTTGAGGGAAAAGAAGAAGCCTGTTTTTTTCCAACTGCTGCAAAAAAAACAAAAGAATGCGCCGAGTACGGAGGAATCCGAAGAGACGGCAATCGAGCAGGTTGTGTATTCCGCGGATGCGCAAAAAGGGCCGGGGCCGGTGCGCGACCGATTCGAGAAGGACGACGAAGACGAAGAGGATACGGAATTTCCGCGTATCCGGGACTTTCAAGAGCATATACCGGATCAGCTTCCCGACGTTGGGATGGAAGAGCCGCCGATGACGCCGGTACCGGCAAATGCTCTCCCGGCGCCGCAAGCGTACCAGCCGCCTTCCAATCAGATGAAGATCAAGCTGCCGGTAGAAGGCGAGGGAGAAATCGATGTTGCGTTCGCGCAACCGCCGGAGCGGCCTCCGGCCAAGCCTTACGTGCTTCCCGCTTTCTCGCTGCTGGCGAAACCGGGCAATTCGGGCAAGAGCGGCGACGGGGTGGATTACAAGACGATTGCCCGCAAACTGGAGACGACGCTGGAGAGCTTCGGCGTGCGTACGAAAGTGCTGGACGTCGTCCGCGGACCGGCGGTTACCCGATACGAAATTCAACCCGATGTCGGTGTCAAAGTAAGCAGAGTCGTGAGCTTGACCGACGATATCGCCCTAGCGCTCGCCGCCAAAGATATCCGGATGGAAGCGCCGATCCCGGGTAAATCGGCGATCGGCATCGAAGTGCCGAATTCCGAGGTTGCCATGGTGACGATGCGGGAAGTCATGGAAAGCTCCGTCTTCCAAGAATCGAACGCCAAGCTGTCGATCGCGTTCGGACGGGACATATCCGGTCAGGCGATCGTAGGCAATTTGGCCAAAATGCCCCATCTGCTTGTCGCCGGGGCGACCGGGTCCGGTAAATCCGTCTGTGTAAACGGGATCATAACGAGCATCCTGTACAAAGCGAAGCCGGATGAAGTTAAATTTCTGATGATCGACCCGAAAATGGTCGAGCTGAATATGTATAACGGTATTCCGCATCTGCTCGCACCCGTCGTCACCGATCCTAGAAGAGCGTCGCTCGCGCTCAAAAAAATCGTCGGCGAAATGGAAAAACGGTATGAGCTGTTTTCCAAATTCGGCACGCGCAACATCGAAGGCTATAACAATATGATCGCCGAGAAGCAGGAAGGCGAGTCGATGCCGTATATCGTGGTCATTTTGGACGAGCTGGCCGACTTGATGATGGTGGCTGCGAGCGACGTGGAAGATTCGATATGCCGTCTGGCCCAAAAAGCCCGTGCCGCCGGTATCCATCTGATTATCGCTACGCAAAGGCCGTCCGTAGACGTCATTACCGGGTTGATCAAAGCGAACATCCCTTCGCGGATCGCCTTCGGCGTTTCTTCCCAAGTCGACTCCCGTACGATTCTCGATATGGTAGGTGCGGAGAAGCTGCTTGGCCGCGGAGATATGCTGTTTTTGCCGGTGGGGGCATCGAAGCCGATCCGGGTGCAAGGCGCTTTTCTGTCCGATCAGGAGGTCGAAGCTGTCGTCAGCTTTTGCAAAAATCAGGAGGAGGCCAATTACCAGGAAGAAATGGTGCCGGAGGTGGAGGAGCAATCCGATGCCGAGAACGAATACGAAGACGAGCTGTACGATCAGGCCGTACAAGTCGTCATCGAGGCGAAGCAGGCTTCCGTATCGTTATTGCAGCGCAGGATGCGGGTCGGTTATGCAAGGGCGGCCCGCCTCATAGATGCCTTGGAAGCGAAAGGCGTTGTCGGGCCATACGAGGGAAGCAAGCCGCGCGAGGTGCTTGTGACGATGGAGCAATATCAGCACAGCCGAATTCCTTCTTGAAAGGTTACTGCGTTCCGTCACTAGACGGAACGCTTTTTTTTGACGATTTTCAAAGCTACTTTACCAAAGTTCACGGATAGTAAAAAAGCATTGCGCGAACGGCATTGTTTCCCAACCTTTTCCGCGAATGGTTTCCGCATGGCCCGGCTCCCCCTTTTTTTGAATAATCCGGCTATCCCTTTGTCATAATAAGGCGTGAATATGGCCCAAATACAGTGCGGAGGATGGTTGATAGCCACATGAACAAACGACTTGTTGTCATAACGATATGCGCCGTCTTATTGCTGATGGCCGCGGTTCAGGTCAAACACAAGTTTTATTCCGAACAAACGTTCGGAAACGCGGAGCTGAAATACGGTACCAAGGGCGGGGACGTCTATGAGCTTCAAGGCAGGTTGAAAATGCTCGGTTTTTACAACGGAGATGTGGACGGCGATTTCGGCTACAGCACGCTGCAGTCTTTGAAAAACTTTCAATACAAGTTCGGTATGAAGGTGGACGGCATCGCGGGCGGCAAAACGAAAGTAAAGCTGTGGGAAGCGACCAAGGAATGGTCGCCTGACCGGACGCCTCGCAAAGGAGCGGCAGCCCCGTCGCCCGCACCTAGTCAAGGTCAAGGGCAAGCGCAGCAAACTCCTCCTGCGTCAGCGGGGCAAAGCGAGCTGTACTCCGGTTCGAATCAGCTCGGATTGTCGAACCAGGATCTCAATCTGATGGCCAATGCCGTGTACGGCGAATCGCGCGGCGAGCCTTATGTGGGACAAATCGCCGTTGCCGCCGTTATTATTAACCGGGTCAAATCGGCCAGCTTCCCGAATACGATATCCGGGGTCATCTTTCAGCCGGGCGCCTTCACCGCGGTCGCGGACGGGCAAATATGGCTGACGCCGAACGATGTGGCCAAAAAAGCGGTGCAGGACGCTTTGAACGGATACGATCCTTCCGGCGGATGCCTGTACTATTTCAATCCCGAAACGGCAACCTCCAAATGGATTTGGACGCGCCCGCAAGTCAAACAAATCGGCAAGCATATTTTCTGCAAGTAATAAACGATAAGAATGGCGAAAGAAGTAACCGGTCAGGTTGCTTCTTCTGTTTCTGGAAGAATATAATGGAAATGAGGTCGATACAATGGCAGTAGAAGCACGTCAACCATTAATCGAGGAGGGGAGCATATTGCCGTTGAACAAGTCCAATTTCGAGCGAGACACGATCGGCAACGTAAGGCTGCACGTCTTGCCTACCGACCAGTTTAAGACGTACGCCATCTCGGTATACATAGGCACTCCTTTGAGGGAATCGACCGTAACGCCGGTAGCCCTTGCGCCATTCGTCCTGCGCAGAGGAACGTCCAAGCTGCCGGAAACGAAGCAATTCCGCGAACGGCAGGACGATTTGTACGGGGCCGGCTTCGGCTTCGACGTATACAAACGGGGAGATTATCAAATCGTCCAGTTCCGCATGGATATGATTCATGACGACTTCGTATCCGATCAAGGCTCCATGCTGGAGCAGGCTTTGCAATTCGTAGGCGAAGCGATTACCGATCCGGTTCGAGAGAATGGCGTGTTCCGGGCCAAATACGTCGAAGCGGAGAAGGAAACGCTGCGCAAGCGCATAGCCGCGATCGTAAACGATAAAATCCGTTACGCCGGGGAACGGTGTATCGAAGAAATGTGCAAAAATGAGCCATTCCGGCTTCATCCGCTCGGGAAAACGGACGATTTGGCCGCCATTACGCCCGAGTCGTTGTATACGTCTTACCAGCAATGGCTGGCCGACTCGCCTATTGACGTATATGTGGCAGGCAATACGACGCTTGCGCAAGTGAAGCCGCTGCTGGAATCCGCCTTCGACTGGAAGCGCTCGGGCTCCGCGGCCTATGATTTGAAGCCGGAGCACCGCGAGGTGGGTCAGGTCAATACGGTCGTCGAACGTTTGGACGTAACGCAAGGAAAGCTTAATATGGGGCTTCGCACCTATGTCACTTATGCGGATGACGATTATCCGGCCATGTTGATGTATAACGGCATTTTGGGCGGATATCCGCATTCCAAGCTGTTTTTGAACGTCAGGGAGAAGGAAAGCCTGGCCTATTACGCTTCGTCGCGTCTGGACGGACATAAGGGAATTTTGACGATACAGTCCGGCATCGAATTCGCCAACTACGAGAAAGCGGTAGACATTATCAAGCAGCAGCTCGGGCAAATGGCCGAAGGGCAAATCAGCGATCTCGAAATGTCGCAGACGCGGGCGATGATCGCGAACCAGCTGCGGGAAAGCCAGGACTCGGCTTTCGAAACGATCTCGCTCGACTTCAACAACCAACTGTCGGGCAAAACCCGTACCGCATCCGAATTGATCGATCAGGTGGAACGGATCGACGTCGACGCGATTCGTCGGGTAGCCGAACGGGTTAAGCTGGATACCGTTTATTTCTTACGAGACCGGAAGGGGGAGTGACGCATGCAAACGATACCGTTTACCCGATTGAAAGAAACGCTTTATTACGAGCAGCTGCCGAACGGACTCAAAGTATACATCCTCCCGAAGCCCGGCTTTCATAAAATATATGCCACCTTCTCCACCAAGTACGGCTCTATCGACAATCATTTCCAGGTGGAAAGCAAGCCGGAGGCGACAGTGCCCGACGGGATTGCCCATTTTTTGGAGCATAAAATGTTCGAGGAGCCGACAGGCGACATTTTCGCTACCTTCGCATCCCAAGGCGCTTCCGCCAACGCGTTTACCAGCTTCGACCGGACCGTATACCTGTTCTCTGCAACGGAGCAGGTGAAGGAAAACTTGACTACGTTGATCAATTTCGTGCAAAATCCGTACTTTACGGAACAGAACGTCGAGAAGGAGAAAGGGATTATCGGCCAGGAAATCAACATGTACCGGGACAATCCGGACTGGCGTTCTTATTTCGGCTTGATCGAGGCATTGTATCGGAAGCATCCGGTGCGCATCGACATAGCGGGTACGGTAGATTCCATCGCGGAAATCACAAAGGATACGTTGTACGAATGCTACCATACGTTTTACCACCCGAGCAATATGAGCCTGTTCGTCGTCGGCGGCGTCGACACGGAGGAAGTGATGCAGCTTGTGCGCGATAACCAAGCGGCCAAAACATTTCCGTCCCAAGGGGAAATCCGCCGCTTTTTCGAACAGGAGCCGGACCAAGTGCATGAGGAGATCAAAGTGACGGAGCTTCCGGTTTCGCTTCCCAAATGTTTGTTCGGCTTTAAAGAGCCGGTCCGGCAAAGCGGAGGAAGCGAAGCGCTCAAGAGGGAGATGACGACCAAGCTCGTGCTCGACGCATTGCTGAGCCCAAGCTCCCGTTTGTATCAGGATATGTACGACGAAGGTCTCATCTCGGACCAATTCGGACACGAATACAACTCGAACTCCAATTATGCGTTCTCGGTAATCGGCGGCGAGACGAAAAGTCCCGATGAGCTGGTGAAGCGGGTCACGGACGGACTGGAACGGGCGAAAAGGAACGGAATCGACGCCGAATCGTTCGAGCGCAGCAAACGGAAAAAGATCGGCGGCTTTATGCGGATGATGAATTCGCCGGAAGCGATGGCGAACGAATTCACCAAATACGAGTTCAAGGATACGAGCCTGTTTGACGTTCTGGACGCATACGAATCCGTCACGCTCGAAGAAGCCAATCGCAGACTGAACGAGCATGCGGATTTTGGCCGGTTCGCCGTATCGATCGTACGGAGCCCGCAAGGATGATCAAATCTTTTGCCGATACGACCGTGCTCGTCACCGGCGCGAGCCGCGGTATCGGCGCCGCCATCGCCCAACGCTTCGCTTCGGTCGGGATGAAGGTCGTTATCCATTACTTGAATTCCCACGAATCGGCAAACGAAACGGCGCGAGCTTGCCTGAATTACGGAGCCCAAGTGTTGACGGTAACGGCGGACGTGCGGTCCAGAGAACAATTGCTGCGCATGAAGGAAAAAATGGAGAAGCACGGGATGATTCCCGACATTGTGGTCAACAACGCGGGAGTCGCCCATTACGGCATGCTGCAGGACGTTTCCGAGCAGGAGTGGGAGCGTGTCATGGACGTCAATCTGAAGGGCATGTTTCTATGCACGCAGCTGTTCATGGATTCGATGGTACGGCAGAAATACGGACGGATCATTAACGTATCCTCCGTATGGGGACTATCCGGAGCGTCCTGCGAAGTCGTCTATTCGACCGCCAAAGGCGGAGTCAACGCCTTCACGAAAGCGCTGGCCAAAGAGCTGGCGCCTTCGGGCGTTACGGTGAACGCGGTCGCTCCCGGAGTAGTCGAAACGTCCATGAACGCCAATTTGAACAGTGCGGAGAAGGAAGCGCTGCAGAACGATATTCCCGCAGGCCGATTCGCCCATCCGGATGAAATCGCTTCGCTCGTTTATTTTATCGCGCTGCCCGAATCGGGCTATATTACAGGGCAGATCATCAGCCCCAACGGCGGCTGGCATACTTGAGAATCAAGCTTGGCATGCTCCTTCCTGAAGTTGGAGACGGTTCCTCCGCATATCGGGTACTCAATCGGCACATCCTACAATTGTTGTTACCCCATACCGACAAGGAGGAACCTCTGATGGCAACTGTACTGAAAAGTTTCGAGCGTTGGAAACAATTTTTGTCCGAGCGTGTGGAGCAAGCTCATAAAGTCGGCATGAGTGACGAAACGATTTCCAAGCTGGCTGCGCAAGTCGGCGAATATTTGGCCGACAAAATCGATCCCGAGAATAATGAAGAACGCGTCCTGAAAGAGCTGTGGGACGTGGCCGACGAGCAAGAAAGACAAACGCTCGCCCGCTGTATGGTGAAGCTCGTAAGCAAAGAATAAATAATCGCGAAGCAAACCGACCGACGAAAACCGTATCCTTTCAGATGCGATTTCTCAAAGCCTCCTCAAGCAGGGGGCTTTTGCGACGTGGAGCAACTTTTTAAGCGAAGCAAGGAGGATAATGGCGAATATTGTAGAATTAATCGTTATCGGGCCAACTACGCGAAAGGTGAGATCAGATGGAAACGAAGCAGTGGTACATGGAATACAAAATACATAAGAATCGTCCGGGGTTGCTCGGTGATATAGCGTCTCTTATGGGCATGCTGGAAATCAATATTTTGACCATCAACGGCGTCGAGGACCGCACGCGCGGCATGCTGCTGCAGACGAACGACGACGAAAAAATAGAATTGATGGGTAAGATGCTGAAAAAAGTGGATAATATTACTGTATCGGCTCTTCGCGCGCCGAGACTTGTCGATATATTGGCCGTCAGGCACGGACGTTACATCGAACGCGATTCCGACGACCGGAAGACGTTCCGATTTACTCGCGACGAATTGGGACTTCTGGTCGATTTTTTGGGCGAGATTTGCAAGATGGAAGGCAATCAGGTGATCGGCCTGCGCGGGATGCCGAGAGTCGGCAAAACCGAATCGATTATCGCCGGAAGCGTATGCGCGCAAAAACGTTGGACGTTCGTGTCCTCCACTTTGCTGAGACAGACGGTGCGGAGCCAAATGTCCGAGGACGAGATGAGTCCGAACAACGTATTTATTATTGACGGGATCGTCTCGACTATGCGTTCCAATGAAAAGCACCATATGCTGCTTCGCGAAATTATGGCTATGCCTTCCACGAAAGTAATCGAGCATCCGGATATTTTCATCCGGGAATCGGAATATACATACGATACGTTTAACGTCATCATCGAGCTTCGCAATTCTCCGGACGAGGAAATAACGTACGAAACGTTTACCAACTTCGACGGCGACAAGTTTTGAACCGCAGCGATCGTTACGCTACGCACACCGGGAGGTGATTGAACAGTGTCGGATTTGGGGCAGGTGTTGAAGAAAGCGCGTCTGGATAAAGGAATATCGATGGATCAGCTGGAGGAAATGACGAAAATTCGGAAACGGTATTTGGAAGCGATCGAAGAAGGCGAATATAAAATATTGCCGGGAAGCTTCTACGTGCGCGCCTTTATAAAAAGCTATTCGGAATCCGTGGGGCTGGATCCGAACGAAGTGCTCGGGCTATACGGAAATGCCATCCCGGCGCCGGCCGTCGAAACCGTGGCGGAGCCGATCCGGAGGCGGAAGCGGAACGATTCGCGCACGACCGAGAAATTGAGCAAATGGGCATCCACCATTTTAATGCTGTCGTTCGTCTTGCTCATACTCGGGGTCCTCTATTATTTTATCGGCAATTCGTACAACGGAGACGCGGGTAATGAAGTCAATCCGAGCGATAAAATAACCGATAAATTGCCGGACCCCGCGAACGCGGCGGGAGGGCAGCCCGGCGAGACGATCGCCGGCAATAAGATCGACGGAGACAAGTCGCAGCAGTCCGGACAATCCGCCGTGCAGCCGCCGGCGATGGTCCCGGTCGTGACGCTCTCCAGAACGGAGAACAACATAGACTACTATGTTGCGACGAACGCGGACAAGCTCAGCGTACAGCTGAAAATACCCGGCGAGGAATGCTGGCTGCGTATCGACAAAATCGTCCCGGCAACCGAAAACCGCAAGCAGGAGCGGCAAGTGATCGAAGAGAAGCTGTACAAAAAAGGCGATGCCCGCGACTGGACTTCCGACTCGAGCGTATATTTGACGGTAGGCTTCCCTCCTGCCGCCGAGTTGATCGTAAACGGCATCCCGATCTCGCTAGGGACCAAAAAAGACGTCAAGCGCATCCAAATCGATTTGCAAAAATCGGTTTAGAGCCCGATTCCGGATTCATGGACAGCAACGGGGCATCTGCGACTTCCGCGGATGTCTTTTTTTCGATCAAAACGATTGCTATAATAAGAGAGGGAAAATATAGGAGGGCGGGATAACCAATGAGTTCGGAAAGTTCGTTCGATATCGTATCCGCGATCGATATGCAGGAATTGAATAACGCCATCCAGCAGGCGGAGAAGGAAATCGGCAGCCGCTTCGATTTCAAAGGCTCGAAAAGCAGCATGACGCTGGAAAAAAACGAGCTTGTCATCGTGTCCGATGACGAATTCATGCTGAAAAACGTCATTGATGTGCTGCATTCGAAAATGTCCAAGCGGGGCATCGCGCTGAAAAATTTGGATTACGGAAAAATCGAACCGGCCGCCTCGTCGACGGTACGCCAGCGCATCGGACTGAAGCAGGGAATCGATCAGGATAACGCCAAAAAAATTAACGTGCTCATCCGCGATTCGAAGCTGAAAATCAAAAGCCAAATTCAAGGAGATCAAATTCGCGTGACCGGCAAAAGCAAGGACGACCTGCAGCAGGCGATTCACCTGCTCAGGCAAGCGAATATTCCTCTCGAGCTGCAGTTCGTCAATTTCCGTTAAACGGGTTTGCGGCGAGGGCGGGATTTTCGCATTTTTGACACTCCAAAGTCGATTATATTATACTTGTGTGGATAAACAGGATAGGATACGGGTTTGGGGGATAAGCATTCATGACAGAAAAAGTAAAAGTGGTCACGCTCGGCTGCGAGAAAAATTTGGTCGATTCGGAAATCATGTCCGGTCTCATTCACGAACGGGGTTACTCGCTTGTGGACGACAAGGAGGAAGCGACCGTCATTATCGTCAATACGTGCGGTTTCATCGATGCGGCCAAAGAAGAGTCGGTCAACACGATTTTGGATTTGGCGGATTTGAAGGAAACGGCGAACTTGAAGGCGCTTATCGTTTCCGGCTGCCTGACGCAGCGATACAAAAAAGAACTGATGAACGAAATGCCGGAAATTGACGGAATTGTCGGTACCGGCGACTTCGACAAAATCAACGATATTATCGATGAAGCGTTGGCAGGCCGAAAACCGATTCTGGTAGGCAATCCGGCGTTCAATTACGAGAAGCAGCTGCCGCGAAGGATGACGACTCCGCGCTATACGGCATACGTCAAAATTGCCGAAGGCTGCGACAACGCTTGCACGTTTTGCAGCATTCCGCTTATGCGGGGCAAATTCCGCAGCCGCTCGATCGAATCGGTCGTCGCCGAAGCGAAGCAATTGGCCGCGCAGGGCGTCCGGGAAATCAGTCTGATCGCACAGGATTCTACCAACTACGGGACCGATCTGTACGACGGGTTCATGCTGCCTGGCTTGCTGAACAAAATTACCGAGGTTCCCGGAATCGAATGGGTGCGTCTGCATTATGCGTATCCCGGCTTTTTCACGGACGAATTGATCGAAACGATCGCCAGCAATCCGAAAGTATGCAAATATATCGACATGCCGCTGCAGCACAGCGAAGACGCGATCTTGAAGCGGATGCGTCGCCCGGGACGGCAGAGGGATACGCGAGAGCTTGTTAACAAAATACGGTCCCGCATTCCCGATGTAGCATTGAGAACGTCGCTGATCGTCGGCTTTCCGGGAGAGACGGAGCAGGATTTCGCCAACTTGTGCGAATTCGTCAAGGAAATGCGGTTCGACCGTCTCGGCGTGTTCGCTTATTCGAAAGAGGACGATACGCCGGCAGCGCGGCTTCCGGATCAAATTCCGGATGACGTGAAGGAGTATCGGGCAACATCATTGATGGAAATTCAGCGGGAAATATCCCGCGCGGAGAACGGCAAACGAATCGGTCAGGAATTGAACGTATTGATCGAGCGTTACGATGGCCGCAACGATGTATATGTCGGACGCTCCGAATTCGACGCACCGGACGTAGACGGGGAAGTATTCGTGACCCGCTGTAACGCGGGCATTGGAGAAATGCAAAAAGTACGCATCACGCATTCCTTCGAATTCGACCTGTCCGGGGAGGGAATAGCATGAATCTGGCCAACCGGATCACGCTGGCGAGAATTTTTCTCGTGCCTATCATCATGTTTTTTCTGCTGGTCAAGCTCGATCTTCCCCCGATCCGGATCGAGCAGTTCAGCATTACATACAACCAGATCATCGCGGTGCTGATCTTCATTATCGCGGCCAGTACGGATAGTCTGGACGGCTATATTGCCCGCAAGCATAAGCTGATAACGAACCTGGGCAAGCTGCTCGATCCGTTGGCGGACAAGCTGCTCGTAACGGCGGTGCTCGTCTCCCTCGTGGACATGGGCAAGCTGGATGCCTGGATTGCCGTCGTCATCATCAGCCGCGAGTTTGCCGTAACCGGATTGCGTTCGATATGCGCGGCGGAAGGAATCGTGATAGCGGCCAGCAAGCTGGGGAAATGGAAGACGGCAGCGCAAATTACGGCCATTATCGCTTTGCTTATCAACAATTTTCCGTTTGCGTTTCTCGATATCCCGTTCGATCTGATCATGAGCTGGATCGCCGCGATTATTACGATTTATTCGGGTATCGATTATTTTGCGAAAAACTGGCACGTCATTCAGTTCGACAATTGACGGAGGTCGGGCCGGCATTCCGGCCCCGACTATGCGGAGGTAGCACGGATGAGAGCAGAAATCATTGCCGTCGGCACCGAGCTGCTGCTCGGTCAAATCGTGAACACCAACGCCCAATACATCGCGCAAGGCTGCGCGGGTATTGGGCTTAACGTTTATTATCAAACCGTAGTCGGCGACAACCGGGAGCGGATTCGCGAGGCGTTTCGCCTGGCCGCCGCCCGAGCCGACGTCATCATCGTTACGGGAGGTCTCGGACCTACGCAGGACGACCTGACGAAGGACGCGCTGTCCGAGCTGCTCGGCTTGCCGATGTCGATTCATGGGCCGTCGATGGAGAAAATAACGTCCGTCTTTCAATCGCGCGGTCTCGAGATGGTGAAAAGCAATGAAAGACAGGCCCATGTTCTGGAAGGCTGTACGCCTCTCGACAACGATAACGGGCTTGCCGTCGGCATCGGACTGACGAAGGACGGCACGCATTACGTGCTGCTTCCGGGACCGCCCAAAGAAATGAAGCCGATGTTCGACCTTCGCGCCATCCCGTGGATCCGTTCGGTCATGGGAGAGGAAGCGGCGCCTCTGCATTCGAAAATGCTCAAATTCGCCGGGATCGGCGAATCCAGCCTGGAGCACCGGCTGATCGACCTGATCGACGGCCAGCAAGACCCGACGATCGCTCCTTATGCGAAGGAAGGCGAGGTAAGCATCCGGCTTACCACCCGGGCGACTTCTCCGGAGGAGGCCGAGCGGAAGCTTGCCGAGACCGAGCGGGAAATCCGCGGCAGGGTCGGCGAATACATCTATGCCGATCGGGACGTTCCGATCGAACACGAGATCGTCTCGCTGCTGATTCGCTCCGGCAAGACGGCGGCGACGGCCGAGAGCTGCACGGGCGGGATGGTGAGCGAAATGATTACGGCGATTCCGGGCAGCTCGGCCGCTCTTCGCGGAGGAATCGTCTGTTACACGAATGAAGCGAAGCATGAGCTGCTGGGCATTCCGTCGGAATTGTTGGAGGGAGAGGGCGCACCCGGAGCGGTAAGCGCCGAGACGGCCGCGCTGTTGGCCGAGCGGGTGCTGGAGCGGAATTCTTCCGATTACGGGCTGTCCGTCACCGGCGTCGCGGGTCCGGCCGAGTCCGAAGGCAAGCCGGTAGGGCTCGTGTATATCGGGGTGGCCGAACGTGGGCGTTCCCCGGAGGCGATCAAGCTGCAGCTTTCCGGCAATCGCGGCTCGATCCGTTTGAAGGCGGCGAAGCAGGCGTTGTATTTGCTGTGGCAGCGGCTGAAGTAATGCGGGGAGAGGACGGCGGAAAGTTCGTATTGCCTCGCGTCCTCCTTTAGCTTATACTGAAATTATTGGAACGGAAGCACCGTTACAACTGGCCGGCAATGCCTTTTGTAGCGGTGCTTCTTTTGCCGTCTTCGCGTGCGTTTGCGCATATTCGGGAAACGGATGAATCCGTTCGTGCCATATCCGGAATGGAATGGACGACCGTTTCGCGAAAAAATGCGAATGTATGTTCGAAAAAACACTTGGCAAACGGCGGAAAACGATGTATCATTACAAATAGAAACGATAAAAGGAAGTGAGTATGTTGTCAGATCGCCGTGCTGCGTTAGAAGTGGCCCTTCGTCAAATCGAGAAGCAATTTGGCAAAGGATCGATTATGAAATTGGGCGAATCCGCTCACATGCAGGTGGAAGCCGTCTCTACCGGAGCGCTTGCACTCGATCTTGCACTCGGAGTTGGCGGATTCCCCCGGGGTAGAATTATCGAAGTATACGGCCCCGAATCGTCCGGTAAAACGACTGTGGCGCTGCATGCGATTGCAGAAGTGCAACGAATCGGCGGACAAGCCGCCTTTATCGACGCCGAGCACGCGCTGGACCCGTTATACGCCAGCAAACTGGGCATCAACATCGACGATTTGCTTTTGTCGCAGCCGGATACCGGCGAACAGGCGCTTGAAATTGCCGAAGCGCTCGTTCGCAGCGGAGCGGTCGACATCATTGTTATAGACTCCGTAGCCGCACTCGTACCGAAAGCGGAAATCGAAGGGGAAATGGGCGATTCCCACGTCGGTTTGCAGGCCCGTCTCATGTCGCAGGCGCTGCGCAAGCTGTCGGGCGCGATCAACAAGTCGAAGGTCATCGCCATCTTTATTAACCAATTGCGCGAGAAGGTAGGCGTCATGTTCGGCAATCCCGAGACGACTCCTGGCGGACGCGCGCTCAAGTTCTACTCCACGGTCCGGCTGGAAGTGCGGCGCGTCGAGACGATCAAGCAGGGCAACGACATGGTCGGAAACCGTACCCGGATTAAAGTCGTCAAGAACAAAGTAGCACCTCCGTTCAAGCAAGCCGAAGTGGATATTATGTACGGGGAAGGCATTTCCCGCGAGGGCAGCATCGTCGATATCGGCACGGAAATGGATATCGTCAACAAAAGCGGAGCCTGGTATTCGTTTGACGGCGACCGACTCGGTCAGGGCCGGGAGAACGCGAAGCAATTTTTGAAAGATAATCCGCAGATCGCTTCCACCATCGAGAAGAAGATTCGCGATGCGAGCAATATGGCGAACGCCGGAGTTCTTTTGGCCGCTTCGGATGACGATGAGGACGAAGACGAATTGGCCGCATTTGAATAATTACAACTAAGAGATACGAATCGACCGCGCACCTTTGCGATTACAAGGTGCGCTTTCGGTTTTGTTCGGGGGCCCCGCCGAGTATTCGGATTATGCGATGGAGCGAAGGCTCCGCTTGTCGGGGAATTCGAATCGTTCCAAGGGAGGAAGTATGAGCACACCCGAATCCGTCATAACCGCCGTAGAGCGGCATCCGAAAACGGCGAGCCGTTATCTCATTTTCGTGGACGGGCAATATGCGTTTACCGTGCACGAGGATGTGCTGATCAAGCACCGGCTGCTGAGAGGGGAACAAGTGGAGCCCGAAAGGCTTCGTCTGGTGATGGAGGACGAAGAGCAGCAGAAGGCTTGGTCCGAGGCGTTGAAGCAGGTAGGGCGGCGTCCCCGCTCGGAGAAGGAAATCCGCCAATATTTGAAGCGGAAAGGGTATTTGCCGCCGCTGATCGACCGGATCGTGCAGCGATTGAAGGACCAGCGATATTTGGACGATGCCGACTTCGCCGCGCAATGGACGGAGCAACGAATATATTCGCAGAAAAAGGGGCGCCGGCTCATCAAGCAGGAGCTTCAGCTGAAGGGCGTCGCCCCGGCGACGATCCAACAAACATTGAACCAGGTTCCGGTCGATGAGGAGCAGCGTCTCGCGTTCGAGCTTGCCTCGAAAAAGTGGAAGGTGACGTCGGGAGACGTAATGGATAAAAAACGGAAAACGGCCGCCTTCCTGATGCGCAGGGGCTATTCCGCGCAAATCGTAGGAAATGTCATACGCAAGGTTACGGAAACATTCCGGGAAGAATCGGAAGGAACCGACGATGCGGATTTGTGGGATTGGCCGGAAGCGTAGCCATGATAGCGGCATGCCGGTATAAGCCGGCATTGTCTTTAATTCGGACGAACGGGGGATTCGTTATGACGGATACGATCAAATGGGGAATAATCGGCTGCGGAAACGTTACAGAGGTGAAGAGCGGACCGGGCTTCCAATTGGCCGAAGGGTCGGAACTGATCGCGGTCATGAGGCGCAACGGGGAGCTGGCGGCCGATTATGCCCGCCGGCACGAAGTGCGGAAGTGGTATGACGATGCGGATGCGCTTATCGCCGATCCCGAAGTGAACGCGGTCTATGTCGCAACGCCGCCTTCGACCCACAAAGCGTACGCATTGGCAGCGGCCAAAGCCGGCAAGCCCGTCTATGTGGAGAAGCCGATGGCGCTGCATGCAAGGGAATGCGTCGATATGATCGAAGCATGCCGGGACGCAGGCGTACCGCTGTTCGTTGCTTACTACAGAAGGGCGCTTCCGCGGTTTTTGAAAGTGAAGCAGCTGCTTGAGATGGGGACGATCGGGGACATCCGGTTCGTCACGACCGTACATACGAAAAAGCTGACGGAGGATCCGGCCAATTTGCCGTGGAGGGTCATTCCCGAGCTGTCGGGCGGCGGACACTTTTTCGATCTGGCCAGCCATACGCTCGATTTGCTCGACTTTTTGCTCGGTCCGATCCGCGATGCTTCGGGCAGGGCGTCCAATCAAGGGAAAGCGTACGCGGCGGAGGATATCGTCAGCGGTACATACGTGTTCGAATCCGGTGTCCAAGGAACCGGGCTTTGGTGCTTTACCGCTTACCAAGGCGGCGAAATAAACGAAATCGTCGGATCAAGGGGGAAGCTGACCTTCTCCACCTTCGGCAGCGAACCGATCCGATTGACGACGGCGGACGGTATCGGAGAGTATTCGTTGGAGCAGCCCAAGCATATCCAGCAGCCGCTTATCCAGACGATCGTGAATGAGCTGCTGGGGAAAGGGAATTGCTCCAGTACGGGAGTGTCGGCCCTGCGTACGGCCAAAGTGATGGACGAGCTGGCGAGCATGCGTTAATAGCGGAAGTGGAAATCTAGCCGGATGGAAGTGAGCCTGTTGATGACTCCAATCGGCCTTGAACTAGTCGAGCAAGCGAAACTGTATATCGGATTGGCGGCCGGGAGAAATCCCGGCTTTTTTCTTTTTTGACTTTTCTCCGAGTTAATTGATGTGAATGATGTGATAAAAAATCATTTTGAATTAAAGGACAAAGAAAACCTCTGCTATACTCTTTGTTTTCGGATGATCATCTTTTATTTTTCGGAAAAGGCGAACATCTTTATTCCAAAATGAATTAAAGTCGGTTATAATGGAACTATGGATGGAATGGACAGAATGGGGATGACCGACATGAGATCGCAGTTGAAGCGGCTGTGGCCGATTTTTTGGACGTTTTGCCGTATTGCTCCCATCACGTTCGGCGGCGGTTATGCAATGATTCCGGTTTTGGAGCAGGAAGCGGTACACAAGAGGCGGTGGATCAAACAAGAGGATGTCGCCGACGTGCTTGCCGTTTCGCAAACGATACCGGGAGCGGTCGCGCTTAACGCCGCCTCGTTCGTCGGCTACCGGGTAGCCGGAGTTGCAGGCGCTGTGACGGCCGTAATCGGCATGATGATCCCCACCTTCCTGATCGTGATCGGATTGGCGGCGCTGCTGCTAACGTTCCGCGATAATGCCAAGGTCGCCGCAGCGCTGCAAGGAATGAAGCCGGCCGTCATCGCGATGATCGTATTCGCGGGGTTTCGGATGGCGAGAACCGCGCTTGTCGATAAGGCAACTATTGCGATTTCTTTGATTGCCGCTCTTCTTTTGCTGCAAAATTTCGTTTCGCCCATTACGGTTATCGTGATCGGTGCGATTGCCGGGATCGTCATAGGGAGCTGGAAGCATAAGCGCGGCATCGATGCGGCTCCGGTCCGCCGTTATACCGATCCCGATTATTTTATCGGAGACGGCATCTAGCAGAGGAATGGAAGAGACGAAAGCAGCAGGAGGCGCATGAGGGATGCTATGGGAAATGTTCGTCACGTTCATGCTGATCGGCTTCGTATCGGTAGGCGGCGGGTATTCGATGGTACCGGTCATCGAGCACGAGGCGATTTCACGCGGATGGATGAATGGGGAAACGTTTTCTGATATGATTGCAGTAGCGGGAGCCTCGCCGGGTCCGATTGCCACGAACACCGCCATCATGGTAGGGTATCATGCGCATGGCTGGCTCGGCGCGGCCGTTTCCGCGATCGGAATGACGCTGCCCTCGCTGCTGCTCGTTATCGCGGCAGGTTTGCTGTTTGCCAAATTTCAACATCATCCGATGGTGGAATCGGCGTTTTACGGCTTGCGGCCGATTGTTGCCGCGTTGATTTTTTATGCGGCGTACCGGCTGCTGATGACCGGCGGCACGGCTTTTGCGATCGATTGGAAAACGGTCAGCTTCCTCGCCATATTCGCCGGTGCTTTAATCGCCCTGATGCGCTATCGCGTTCATCCTTTGGCGGTGATTACGGTTTCCGGTCTGGTGGGTGTAGCCTTGTATGCCTAATTTGGAAGAATGGATCCCGAACCGGAAAGCGAAGCAAATATTGGCCGAAATCCGGAAAAGGGGTATCGTATCGAAATTCGATCTGCTCGATTTAAGCGGGCTGACGTCAAGCACGCTGACGAGGATGCTGGAGGAGCTGACCTCCACGGGCTGGATCGAGGAAAGCGGACTGGGCGAATCATCGGGCGGCAGAAGACCGCTCTTATACCGGTTGAAGCACGACAGAGGCTATGTGCTCGGTCTCGATGTGTCCCGTGCAACGACCCGTCTTGTATTATGCGATCTGCACCTGGAAAAGATCGATTCCGCCTCTTGGCAAATGACGGAACGGATGACCCCCGACCTGCTGCTGCAGGAAGTCGTTCAGGCGACGAGAAGGATGACGGCCAAGCATGCGCTTGAACCGGATAAGATTCTCGGGATGGGAATCGGAGCCGTCGGTCCGGTAGACCGGGCGAAAGGCATGATGCTCAACCCGCTGTATTTTCCGGCCGAAGGCTGGAGTCAGCTGCCGATCGGACCTAAGCTGGAGCGCGAGCTCGGGGTGCCCGTCATGCTGGATAACGGGGCCAATACGGCGCTTCTGGCCGAATATTGGGCGGGATCCCAGCAGTACAGGCATCTGCTGTACGTTCGTGCGGGTGTCGGCTTGCGTTCCGCGATGATGTCGAACGGTCAGCTCGTATACGGCGCAGTCGATATGGAAGGCTCTGTCGGGCATATGATTATCCAGACCGACGGTCCGCCGCATCCAGAACGTCCGCACGTGTTCGGCTGCCTGGAATCGTTCGTATCCATTCCGGTGCTGGAGAAGCAAGCGGCCGTCCGATTAAAGCAAGGCAGACGCAGCGTGCTGACCGAATGGGTGGACCAACCCGACGAAGTCGGCTTTCCGCAATTGCTGAAAGCTTTATCTGCCGATGATCGGCTCGTCACGGAGCTGTTTACCCAAGCCGCGACTTATTTTGGGATCGGACTATCCAATTTGTTGAACATTTTGCATCCGGAAAAAGTCATATTAGGCGGTCCGCTCATTACGACGAACGAGCTGTTTTATCAGATCAGCACGCAGGTCGCATTGAAAAATACGTTGTATTATCCGGCGTATCCGGTCACCTTTACGCGAGGCAAGCTGTCGGACGATGCGCTGGCCGTCGGAGCTGCCGCGATGGTGATTGACAGACTCACTTTATAGCCGGATGACGAAGCGCTTTCTTGTTGCTTGACAAGCCTCTTTTGCAAACGATAAAATGGGTGTGTACATTCCGTTTTCGCCGGATTTCGCACCTTTTTTCCTTATTGCAGTTTTCACCGCGGCATCGGCTGAAATCCGCGCAAATGCATGATCATCCGGCCTGTACAACCGGAACTTGGATTGAAACGAAACAAAACCGGAATAAAAAACCGAATATCCCAAGCTAACCCTTGGAGGCTTCAACGAGGAGGTGAACAAGATGCAGACTTTCATCTGGATCGTCATCGTTCTCGTTGTTGGCGCAATATGCTTTGGGATTGGTTATTTTATCCGCAAGTCCCTCGCCGAGGCGAAAATTTCCAGCGCCGAAGAGGCGGCCCGCCAGCTGATCGAGGCGGCGAAGAAAGAAGCCGACGCTCAGAAAAAAGAGGCGGTGCTGGAAGCGAAGGACGAAATTCATAAACTTCGCGCCGAAGCTGAAAAAGACATTCGTGAACGTCGGAATGAAACTCAACGGCAAGAAAGACGATTGTTGCAAAAAGAGGAAACGCTGGATAAAAAGCTGGAATCTCTGGAGCGTAAAGAAGAACAGATCGCCAACAAAGAGAAACGAATCGACGAAACGCAAGCGCAAATCGATCAGTTGTACCGCAGTCAAGTCGCCGAGCTGGAACGTATATCCGGTTTGACGATGGATGAAGCGAAGCATATCATTTTGTCCTCCGTCGAACAGGAAGTTCGTTACGAGACGGCTCAATTGATCAAGGATATCGAGAACCAGGCGAAGGAAGAAGCCGAGAAGCGGGCCCGCGAGGTGATTACACTTGCGATCCAACGTTGCGCGGCGGACCATGTCGCGGAAACGACCGTTTCCGTCGTCGCTTTGCCGAACGAGGAAATGAAAGGCCGCATCATCGGACGCGAAGGCCGCAACATTCGCGCACTCGAAACGTTGACCGGGATCGACCTCATTATCGACGACACGCCGGAGGCGGTTATCCTGTCCGGCTTCGATCCGATTCGCAGGGAAATTGCCAGGACCTCGCTCGAGAAGCTCGTCGCGGACGGCCGGATTCATCCGGCGCGGATCGAAGAGATGGTCGAGAAATCGCGCAAGGAAGTGGACGAGCGCATTCGCGAATACGGCGAGCAGGCGACGTTCGAGACAGGCGTGCACGGACTGCATCCGGACCTGATCAAAATTTTGGGCCGTTTGAAATTCCGTACAAGCTACGGTCAAAACGTACTGAAGCATTCGATGGAAGTCGCTTATTTGGCCGGTCTGATGGCCGGAGAGCTGGGAGAAGACGTGACGCTCGCGAAACGCGCCGGACTTCTTCACGATATCGGCAAAGCGCTCGACCACGAAGTCGAAGGCTCCCACGTCGAGATCGGCGTCGAAATCGGCAAGAAATACAAAGAGCATCCGGTAGTCGTCAACAGTATCGCTTCCCACCATGGCGACTGCGAAGCTACTTCGGTTATCGCCATGCTCGTCGGAGCCGCCGACGCACTATCCGCCGCAAGGCCGGGAGCACGGCGCGAGACGCTCGAAACGTACATCAAACGTCTCGAGAAGCTGGAAGAAATCACCGAATCGTTCGAGGGTGTCGAGAAGTCTTACGCGATACAGGCAGGACGCGAAGTGCGGGTCATGGTGCAGCCGGAGAAAATCGACGATACGGAAGCGTTCCGATTGGCGCGCGACATTACGAAGAAGATCGAAAGCGAGCTGGACTACCCGGGTCACATCAAGGTTACCGTCATACGCGAGACCCGTGCGGTCGAGTATGCGAAGTAAAATAAGTTATAACGATTTCGAATGAAGCGAGAAGTGGCTGCTCAGCCACTTCTCGCTTGCTTTTGCCAATAACCGGCTTACCAGAGGAGGAGAGTTCCATACGCATCCTGTTTATCGGCGATATTGTCGGAGGCTCCGGTCGGAGAGCCGTCAAAACCTTATTGCCGGAGCTCAAACGAAAATACGATCCGGCTTTTATCGTGGCCAACGGCGAGAACTCGGCCGGGGGGCGCGGCATTACGGCCCAAATCGCCAAAGAATTGTACGATCAAGGCGTGCACGGCATAACGATGGGCAATCACACATGGGATAACAAAGACATCTTCAATTTCATCGACGAGGACGAACGGATGATCAGGCCGGCGAATTATCCGCCCGGAACGCCCGGCAAAGGAGTTGCCGTGCTGCGAAACGCCTCGGGCAAAGAGCTCGTTATCGTCAACACGATGGGACGCACCTTCCTGCCGCCGCTCGATTGTCCGTTTCAAACGATAGACGGCATACTGGACAAGCTCAAAAAAAAGCATAAGTTTATTTTCGTCGATTTCCACGCCGAGGCGACTTCGGAAAAAATCGCGATGGGCTGGCATCTGGACGGCAAAGTATCCGCCGTAGTCGGAACGCACACCCATGTACAAACGCATGACGAGCGCGTGCTTCCGAAGGGAACCGGGTACGTGACGGACGTGGGAATGACCGGCGCCCGCGATGGCGTGCTAGGGATGGAACGCGATGCGGTGCTGCAGAAGTTCAAGACGCAGCTGCCCGTCCGTTTTACGGCGGATGAAGGCAAATGGATGTTCCATGCTGTCGTGGTCGATCTGGACAATGATACGGGTTTTACCAAAAAAATCGAGCTTATCCGCAGATTTGAGACGGAAGCCGTTTTCGAATAAAAAGGTACGTACGGAACCGGAAACTTGCGCGGAATTGTGCGAATTGACTGAAACTTTCGAAAATAATAGTCCGAACGGCGTTCGGGAAGAAGGAATTATTCAACGCTTGCACGAATAGTGTAGTAGTGGAATTCATCCAACATTCCCGAGGAGGTCTTGCCATGGAAGTATTAAAAGTTTCAGCAAAGTCCAATCCAAACTCCGTAGCTGGTGCATTGGCCGGCGTTTTGCGCGAACGCGGGGCGGCTGAGCTGCAAGCCATCGGCGCAGGTGCACTGAATCAAGCAATTAAAGCAGTAGCGATCGCACGAGGGTTCGTAGCACCCAGCGGCGTCGATTTGATTTGCATCCCGGCATTTACCGATATCGTCATTGACGGTGAAGACCGGACTGCAATCAAATTGATTGTAGAACCTCGATAATAGGCGGATCGATTTCCACGATTACCGAATGAACGGATGAAAGCTCCCGAAAGGAGCTTTTTTGCTGTACTTTCATATATGCGTCGGAAATAAGGAGCGGTGACGATGAGCGGCATTATAGATGGGCACTGCGATGTGCTGAGTAAGCTGATGCTTGACCCGGGGCTCGATTTCGGCTTGAACGAATCGGGGCTCGACGTGACATTGCCAAAGCTTCGTCAAGCCGGGGCATTGATGCAATGCTTCGCTATCTGGATTCCGGAAACGGTCCATGATCCGGGGATGAAGCATTTGCTTTCCGGGGTGGAGCTTTTTTGGGAACGGATCGCGGGACAGGCGGGAATGAAAGGCGTGCGGACAGCCGAGGATTTGAGGTCGGCGATCGAGCATGGGCAGTTGGCGGCACTCCTGACTGTCGAGGGCGCTGACGGGCTAAACGGCAGCATGGATCATCTGCGGACGCTGTTCCGGCAAGGAGTCCGTTGTCTCGGCCTGACGTGGAATTACGCCAATTGGGCGGCTGACGGCGTTGCGGAGCCCAGGAAGGCCGGACTTACCGTGAAAGGAAGACGGCTTGTTAAAGAATGCAATCATTTGGGAATAATAATGGATGTATCCCATTTGGCCGAGCGCGGCTTCTGGGAGTTGGACGAACTCAGCGACAAGCCCTTCATCGCGTCCCACTCGAACGTGCTGGAATTGTGCGGGCATCCGAGAAACTTGAACAAGCGGCAAATAGCCCGGATCGGCGAACGGGGAGGGGTAATCGGAATCAACTACTATCCTCCGTTCCTGAGTTCGGACGCCAATGCGACAATCGATCATGTTGTCCGACATATCGAGAAGGCGTGCGAGTGGGGCGGTGAGCGCGCTGTCGCGTTAGGGTCCGATTTCGACGGGATCGGCAAAAAAGTGGAGGGCCTGGAAGATCCGGCGGGGATCGCCCGATTGAGCGAAGCGTTGGCCAAAAGGCTCTCGGACGACCAGGTCGAGCGGATACTATATCGGAACTGGTATGAATTTTTTGTGACGGAGCTGCCGAAATCAGAATACTAGAATAAAAATCAATCTATATTTGAGAACGGTTCGATCTAAAATAACTATGTTTAAAAGTTTTGAATTCGCTTGCTTTTTCATGTGCGAAAGCATAAAATCGTAGGGAATGATAAGGAATTATGAAGAGTTATGCGTATTTGTACAACCAGCAGCTTTTATTTCCGAGAGGCACACCGCAGCTTTCCCCCAAAAAAGTGAACGATAGGTTTGAAGATTATTCCTAATTGCTTCGCGGGGCCCATTTGCTTGCGGGAGTTTTTTTGCTGTGCGGACGCAAAACGCTTTCATGCTTTAAAGAATGCAACACTTTCTGTAACGTTCAAAATGTTAGGACACAGTTCAAAGGAGTGGACGTTGTGATCGAGCAATTGTCATGGAAAGTCGGGGGGCAGCAAGGGGAAGGTGTCGAGAGTACGGACCGCATTTTCTCTACAGCCCTAAATCGTCTTGGCTACTATCTGTACGGCTATAGACACTTTTCTTCCCGGATCAAGGGAGGACATACGAACAATAAAATCCGTATCAGCACGAAGCCTAAGAGAGCGATATCCGACGACCTGGACATTTTGGTCGCTTTCGACCAAGAAACAATCGATTTGAACGCGCATGAGCTTCGTCCCGGCGGAGTCGTGGTTGCAGACGCGAAATTCAATCCGACCTTACCCGAAGGAATAGATGCACGTTTGTTCCCGGTGCCGATTACGGCGATTGCCGAAGATCTGGGAACGGCGCTGTTTAAAAATATGGCCGCATCGGGCGCATCCTGGGCTTTGCTCGGATTGCCGCTTGAAGTGTTCAACCAAGCGGTAGAGGAAGAATTCGGACGCAAAGGTCCTGCCGTCGTAGAGAAAAACGTCGAAGCGGTAAAACGCGCGGCCGACTACGTCATCGAGCTTGCCGGCGGTCCTTTGGAAGAGTTCAAGCTTGCTCCTGCCGATGGCAAACAAAAGCTGTTCATCATCGGGAACGATGCGATCGGTCTTGGCGCAGTGGCCGCAGGCTGCCGCTTTATGCCAGCGTATCCGATCACGCCGGCATCCGAGATTATGGAGTATTTGATCAAACGGCTGCCGAAATTCGGCGGTACGGTAATCCAAACCGAGGACGAAATCGCGGCAGTCACGATGGCGATCGGCGCCAACTACGGCGGCGTACGCGCGCTTACCGCATCCGCGGGTCCCGGCTTGTCTCTCATGATGGAAGCGATCGGTCTCGCGGGAATGACGGAAACGCCTGTCGTCATCGTCAATACGCAGCGCGGCGGACCGAGCACGGGGCTTCCTACGAAGCAGGAGCAAAGCGATTTGAACGCGATGGTATACGGAACTCACGGAGAAATCCCGAAAATCGTCCTCGCGCCAAGCACCGTGGAAGAATGCTTCTATGATACGATCGAAGCTTTCAACATGGCCGAGAAGTTCCAATGCCCGGTTATTCTGATGACCGACCTTCAGCTGTCGCTCGGCAAGCAATCGTCCGAGCTGCTCGATTATGACAAAATCGTGATCGACCGCGGCAACCTTGTTACGGGTACGGAGAAGATCGAAGACGGCAAGCTGTTCAAACGTTACGAATTTACGGAAGACGGTATCTCTCCGCGCGTGCTGCCGGGCGAGCTTGGCGGTCTCCATCACGTTACGGGCGTAGAGCACGACGAGACCGGACGCCCTTCCGAGAGCCCGATCAACCGTCAGAAAATGATGGATAAACGTCTGGCCAAGCTGAAAAGCTTGAAGCTGCCTAACGCGATCGTAGCGGACGCGCCGCACGATCAAGCGGACTTGCTGATTATCGGCATGGGCTCGACAGGCGGAACGATCGACGAGGCAAGAGGTCGACTGGATAAAGACGGCATCACGACGAATCACGTCACGGTACGTCTGATCCATCCGTTCCCTGCCGAAGAAGTCGCCGCCCAAATCGCAAAAGCCGATAAAGTGCTTGTCGTGGAAAATAACGCCACCGCACAATTGGCCGATCAAATCAAGCTGCATGTCGGACACGACAAAATCGTCAGCATGCTTAAATATGACGGAACGCCGTTCCTGCCTTCGGAAGTATATTCTCAATGCAAGGGGCTGAAATAAGATGGCTACATTAAAGGATTTCAGAAATAATGTAAAACCGAACTGGTGCCCGGGCTGCGGCGATTTCGCCGTACAAGCCGCCATCCAAAGAGCGGCCGCCAACGTCGGTTTGGAGCCTGAAAACTTGGCTATCGTTTCCGGTATCGGTTGTTCCGGCCGTATCTCCGGCTATATTAACTGTTACGGCTTCCACGGTATCCACGGCCGTTCGCTGCCGATCGCGCAAGGCTTGAAAATGGCCAACCGCGAGCTTACGGTAGTCGCATCCGGCGGCGACGGCGACGGCTTCGCCATCGGACTCGGACATACGATGCATGCAATCCGCCGCAATATCGACATGTCTTACATCGTTATGGACAATCAAATTTACGGGCTGACGAAGGGGCAAAACTCCCCGCGCAGCGCGAAAGGATTCGTCAACGCGAAGTATACGCCGCAAGGCTCAATCGAGACCGAGCTGGCTCCGCTTGAAATGGCGCTTGCCGCGGGAGCTACGTTCGTAGCCCAATCGTTCTCGAGCAACCTGAAGCAATTGACGATGGTTATCGAAGAAGGCATGAAGCATCAAGGCTTCTCGTTCATCAATATTTTCAGCCCGTGCGTGACGTTCAACAAGACGAACACGTACGAGTGGTTCAAGGAAAACATCGTCGATCTCGACGAGTTCCCGGACTACAATCCGAACGACCGGGTAATGGCGATGACGAAAATTATGGAAACGAACGGCATGCTGACCGGGATCATTTACCAAAACAAAGAAAAACAAAGCTACGAGCAGCTCGTTCCCGGCTTCAAGCAGGAAGCGCTGGCGAAACAAGACCTCAAAATTACCGAAGCCGAATTCGAGAAGCTGGTAGCGGAATTCAGATAATTGGTACAATAGCAGCGAAAACCTCCATGCCCACGAATGAACGTGGTGATGGAGGTTTTTTTTGAGCCGTTTTGGCGCAATAGCACTTTCTTATACGTTAGGCAGCACAGATTGCCGTTGAGTAGTTTCATGGGAGAGCTCTGCGACGATTTTCCTTTTTTTGTGATAAAACGTGTACGAGCCGCCTATCAATACAAATCCGATCAGGAACAGCAGCCATTGGCTGGCGGGATCGCCTACAGCAATGCTGGAGTACATGGCGCCGAGCAAATCGAAGAACAGCCCGGCATAAGCCCATTCCTTGATTCTGGGGAATCCGGGCACGAGTATCGCCACGATCCCGAGCAATTTGGCAATCCCGAGAAACGGCAGCAGATAAGTCGGATAACCCAAATGCTCGAATAAGGCGACTGCGTCGGGAACGAGAATAATATCCGGGATCGAGCCGAGAACCATCAAGGCTGACAACAGCCCGGTAAAGCTCCAGTACAATACGTTAATCTTTTTCATTATTACATTCCTCCCAAGGTTTGGTGTTTTCATGGACTGAACCCGTTTGTCTTGATTCGAATATACCTTAACTGGAATATACTTGTCAAGGAATATAAAGAATTGAAATTGAAATCCGCACAAGATACGATTTTGAGAAACGTTAGGCCAAAAAAATTTACACAGCGATGATAAATACGGCATTGTAATTTAACAAAACTCATATACAATAAAGATGTAACTTAATAAAGCAAATTGATTAACTAAGAATAAGGAGGTCGTTATTCCTTACCACAGAGGAGATACTACCACAAGAGGTGATTCCATGGGCAAACTCAATAGGCGGCGAATTGCCGCGGTACTTGTTCTCGTCCTGCTCGCACTGGCGATATTCCCGGCATGCTCGACGGATAGCCGGAATGCGGTTGCTGGCACGGGAGCGGCTGCAGGTCAATCGGGCAGCGTCGAGAAGCGGTCGACACCTGAGAACGGGGCGAATCCGGAGAGCTCGTACTCAAAAAGCACGGCAGTGGGAACGGACCATCTATTCGACCGCAACCGTTACAACGATGTGCTGCGGATCCGTTACCTACATCTGACGGGCAAGGAGGTTATGGGAGACAGTATCCTGATCCAGACGCCGGACGGAAAGTCGATGCTCATCGACGGAGGGCTTCCCGGCGCAGGCGGGCAAGTTGTGGCTTATGCCAAAAAGCTCGGACTCGAGCGGATCGATATCGCGTTGAATACGCATCCGCATACCGATCATATCGGGGGGTTCGCGGCTATCGCGAATATGTTGCAGGTCGGTCAGCTTTACATGGAAAACTTGCCTTATGCAGGCTCCCAATCGTATGAGAAAGCGGTTGCAGCATTCGAGGGCAAACAAATACCGATCAAGTTTTTGGAAAGAGGGGATACGTTCCAGTTAGGGGACGAGGTCCGGTTCGAGGTTCTTAATCCTCCGAAGGGGGCGCTCCCGGGCAAGGTAAATCCGTCCGATTTGCCGGCAGTGAACTCACATTCCCTCGTCTTGAAGATGCACTATAAGGGACAATCGTTCCTTTTTACCGGCGACATTTATAAGGACAGAGAACTGGAGCTGATCCAGTCGATGGGAGGGGAGCTTCACTCCTTGGCGATGCATGTTCCCCATCACGGAAGCACGACCTCGTCCGGCTTTGCTTTTATACAGGCCGTAAAGCCGCAGGCAGCCATTATCAGCAACAACCATTTCAAAAACTGGGATTTGCTCCGATTGTACGATGCACAGAAAACGAAGGTGTACATTACGGAAAAGCACGGCAATATTTTGCTTGCGTTCGACGGTGAGCGGATGAACGTGCTCACCGAGAAAGAGTGGCAGGATCCTCCGGACTTTTTGAAAAATCAGTAGGATGTTCATCCTCTTCCGGTTGAAGCCTTTCTTATTCAAATCATTTGATTTATAATACAGAAAAGCTGTACCAAACCGGAGGAATCTATGCAGGCCAATAAACCGACCAGCAACAAATTGTTGAAATCGATTAACCAGCAAAAGGTGCTGCGCCTGATTTACACGGACGGCCCTATTTCGCGAGTGGAGCTTGCGGATAAAACCGGCTTGACCCAGCAGACGATTACGAATATAGTAAATCGTCTGTTGCAGGACGATATCGTTCTGGAGATGGCTCCGGCAGCGAGCAGCGGCGGACGCAAACCGGTTCCGCTCGTCATTGACGGAAGCAGCATGTACGCCATCGGCGTCGAAGTGGCCGTCGAATATGTGCGCGGCTCATTAATGGATTTCCAGAACAATCGAATCCATGAAGTGACGAAGCGGAAAGAAGGGCCCGAGGGCTATCCGTTAAACTACATCATCGGAGCCGTGGACGAATTGCTGCTGCACGTCCCGGACAGAAGCCGGCTGAAAGGAATAGGCTGCAGCATCCAGGGGTTGGTCGATTCCAGTCAAGGAACGGTCATTTACTCTCCGGGACTCGGGTTCCGCAATTATCCGCTCAGGGACCGGCTGGAGGAAGCGTATGGGCTGCCCGTCTCTCTGGAGAACGACGTGAACTTGCTTGCGCTGGTGGAAAATTTGAAGGGTACGCTGGCCGCATCGCAAAACAATATTACACTCAAGTTCGATTACGGCATCGGCGGCGCGATCGTTGTCAATAGTCAGCTTTGCTCGGGTGCCAATCATGTAGCCGGCGAATTTGGCCATTTCAAGGTCGAGACCGGCGAGAGAGCTCTAAAGTGTCATTGCGGCGCCAAAGGTTGCCTGACGACGATCGCTTCGATCAGCGGCCTGCGTCGCGCCAACTGGAAGCTGGAAGCTTTGCGCTCCGGCGTGAGGGAGCAGGAGCCGGAAGCGGCGGCCAAATTCAATCACATCGCCGATGCGATAGGACTTGCGCTAAGTAACGTGATTACGTTTCTAAATCCGGAGCATGTGCTGTTGACCGGTGCGCTCGTCGACGAACTGAAGGATGAGCTGCTGCCCGTCTTGAGAGAACGGATCGGAATTACCGTTCCGGAGACGTGCAAGGGCGTCGAGCTGATCGTTTTGCCGATGACCCCGAATGAGTCTATTTCCGCGGCGGGGCTTGTCATAAACGAGTTTTTCGAGGTTCCGCTGGAGCAACTGTCTCTCTGAGCATAGCGAAGACGATGATCCGCCGGGGGTGTCGTCTTCGCAAGGAAAACTTTTGTATTGCGAAATCGGGTAAAATTCGTTATTATCTTAATAAATCAAATTGATTAATAAGGATCGGGAGTGATTGAGTTTGACAAAGAAGAAGAAAGCAATGTATGGCTCGATGGCGTTAGCTGCCGTGATTGCGCTTACAAGCTGTGGCGGCCAAAGCGATAAGGGAGGCGCGCCGACAACCGGAGCATCGGAAGCCGGAGCTTCCCAGACGACTGTACCCGAGCTTGCGATTACGGAACCGGTAACCGTGAAGCTGTACTCGCACTATGCGGCGATCAACAACGAAAACGATCTTCAGGCGCTGTTCAGCACCGTACGCGAAAAGCACCCGAACATTAAAATCGAGCTGATCAAAGGCATTACGCTTACGGACATGATAGCGGCCGGCGAAGTTCCCGATCTGGTGGCGACTACCCACTTCTATATGAACGGACTGCTCCAGCTGGGTGTTGCCGGCGATTTGAACGAGTTCGTCAAAACATACAAAGTCGATCTGGCGCAGTTCGAGCCCCAAGCGATCAATGCGGTGAAAAGCTACGGTAAAAAAGGGGAGTTGTACGGCATTCCTTATACGTTGAATTACGGGGTGCTGCTGTACAATAAAGATATTTTCAACAAATTCGGAGTCCCGTATCCGAAGGATGGCATGACCTGGGAGCAAGCGATCGATCTCGGCAAACGCGTGACCCGTATGGATAGCGGGACGCAATTTATCGGCCTGGACCTCGGTACGGACAGAACGTTGGCCCGCGGATATTCGCTCGGCACCGTCGATAGTCAAGGAAAGGCTGCCTTCGATTCGGACGGCTATAAGAAAACATTGACTCTGATGAAGAACGTGTACGATATTCCGGGGATGATCGGGGATAACAAAAAATACACATACGGCGTAGATTATTTGATCAAGGACCAGAAGCTGGCAATGTTTCCTTCCTGGCTCGCGGCGATTACAAGCCGTCTGAAGGCGGTCGAAGAAGCCGGGCAAGCATTTGATTGGGATGTCGCGGGGCATCCGGTGTTCGCGGACAAACCGGGTATCGGCAGAGAAATCGAATTTCAATCGCTCATGGTGCCGCCGACCGCGAAAAACAAAGAAGCCGCTTATCGCGTCATTCTCACGATGATCGGGGAACAGTCGCAGTCGGTCATGAACAAAGACCGCAACTTGACCATATTGAACAAGTCGGAGATGAAAAATCAATTTTCCTCGAACACGGACATCTTCAAAGGAAAAAATTTGGCGGGCGTATTTTCCGTCAAGCCGGCCGAGGCGCCGATTGCGTCCGATTACGACAATGAGAACTACAAGTATTTGCGTGAAGCGACAGAGAACATGATTTTTAACGGAGTGGACATCAACAGCGCGCTGCGTACGGCCAATGAGAAAGCGAATAAATATATCGACGAAGTAAAAGCGAGATAAGAAGCCGTGGACGTTTTAAAGTAGAAGCAAGGGGCTCCTGTCGGGGGCCCCAAAGTCGTCATGAAAGGAAGTTCGAATTGTACGTTACTATAAGCTTGGCGGGTATGGTAGTATTGGCAGTGCCGGCTGTATATTTTATATGGATGCATGCTTCCCGTCTGCGGGAAAGAGACGCGGATGCGTTAATCATTTTGGGGTATCGATGCGATCAAGGGCAGATTCATCCTCTGCTTCAGGATAGATTGGATACGGCGATCCGGCTCATGGAGCGGCACCGGTATCGATACGTGATTTTGTCGGGCGGAGCGGTGGCCTCCAGTCGGAGCGAGGCTGACATTATGCGGGACTATTTGATCCGGAACGGCATACGGGAGGAACGATTGCTTCTGGAGCAGAAGTCGCGCAACACGGTTCAAAACATGGTCAATTGCAAAATATTGATGGAGCGGCACGGCATGAAATCTTGCCTGCTCGTCTCCAATTCCTTTCATATCCGGCGCATGAAATATATTATGAACGCCTTGGACATGCCGGCATTTTTTTATGCCAACCGCGAGCCGATGAAGGTTATCGGGCAGTGGCGGATCACGTTTCAGGAAATTCGCGCTTTCCGTCTGACGCTGCCTTGGCTGGAGAAGGCGCTGCGGCAAGCCCCCGGCGAGATGATGGGAGCCGCAGTCAGGAAAGTCGGGACGCAAGCCAAAGAGCTTGGAAGCTGACCGGTGACTGCTGGTGCGGCATGCACGGCTGTCCCGGATGAATGGGAAATCGTTCCGTAAGGGAGACAACGAAAGGAGAGGGAAGCATTACAGCTTATCGATTGCTTGCACTGGATATGGACGGTACGTTGTTGACCGACGACAAGAAAATAACGGAGGAAACGCGCCGTTGGATTCGGCTGGCGGAGGAAGCGGGCGTCAAGGTCATATTCGCGACGGGCCGCGGCATGCAGACCGCCGGATCGTTTTGGGATGAGCTAGGCCTGCAATCCCCGATGGTGCTGCTGAACGGGGCGGAAATATGGGAGGGGCCGGGTCGCCTGCATGAACGGGTATATCTCGGAAGAGAGGATATACGCCGTCTCCACGGACTGGCAGTCGATGCGGGAGCGTCTTACTGGGGCTACAGCGTGGAAAGCTTGACGAACAACCGGCATTGGAACGAGGACATGTTCAACCGGGATTGGATGAAATTCGGCATCAGTCACAAGGATCTTGCGGTCATTCGGAAGCTGCGCGAGGAAGTTCGGAGCTGGGGGCACCTGGAGATTACCCGATCCGCGGACATCAACATGGAAATATCGCTGTCGGGCATCAGCAAAGCGTCAGGCGTACAAAAGGTATGCAAGCTGCTCGGCATTACGATGGACCAGGTTATGGCGGTCGGCGATCACCATAATGACTTGCAGCTGCTGCTTTCGGCCGGACTCGGCATAGCGATGGGCAATGCGGACGAAGACGTGAAGCTTGCCGCCGACGGGGTCACGGATACGAATGAGCGTAACGGAGTGGCGAAGGCGATTCAAAAGTATTTGTTTCAAACGGACCCGGCACAATTCGCCGGATAGCCTCGAGCTTCCTTTTCCCAGACCAGCTATATGATACGGGCGTTCGATTCGATGCAGCATGCTGCGCGGATCGAACTTTTTTTGTTTGTAGGTTATAATTGTATCGTGTAGTCCCGAAACTGAACATTACATAGACCGAAGGAATCGGAAAAGGAGCGAGACTATGAACGAGAAAAACGTACCGGTCGGCGTATCCGCCCGCCACATCCATTTAACCGAAGAGCATATCGCCATCTTGTTCGGATCAGGTTATGAATTGAACGTACTGAAGCCGCTCTCGCAGCCGGGCCAATTCGCCGCGGAAGAGACGGTAGCGGTTATCGGTCCGAAGGGCAGATTCGATAAAGTGCGCATTTTGGGTCCGGCCCGAAAAGCGTCGCAGCTTGAAATATCGAAAACCGATTCGTTTCAACTGGGCGTCCGTCCGCCCGTGAGAGAATCGGGCAGCATCGACAATACGCCGGGCATAACGATCCAAGGACCGGCGGGAGAAGTCGTATTGGAGCGGGGAGTCATCGTCGCAGCCCGTCATATCCATTTTCATACGAAGGAAGCCGCCGAATGGGGAATCGAGGACAAGCAGCTTCTTCGCGTGCGCGTACAAGGGGAAAGGCCGCTCGTATTCGAGGATGTGATTGCCCGCGTGTCCGACCAGTTTGCGCTGGACATGCATATCGATACGGACGAAGCAAACGCGGCCGGCGTTGCTTCCGGCGATACCGCCGTTATTCTGGATAAGTAACTTAGAGAAATCAGTGTCGGCTTTTTGTCCGAAAATCGGGCAAATTCATCATTTTAACGGCGCGTCGGCCTTATTTTTTTTGTCAGGCGGGGAGGTTCGATGCTATAATGAAGGAATGACTGAACGCGGAAAGGAAGTGCAGCGAATGAAAAAAGAATTGCCTATTATGGATGAGAAACAAGCGAAGTCCGACAAGGACTATTCGATATATTTCCAACCGCCTTCCTTGAAGGATGCGAAAAAACGCGGCAAAGAAGATATTTCCGTCCATTACGAATCGGCGATTCCGGATGATATGAAGGCGATCGGCGTCGGGAAGCGATACTTTATCCGGACCTACGGCTGCCAAATGAACGAGCATGATACCGAAGTGATGAAGGGCATGCTGGAGGATATGGGCTTCGAGTCTACGGAAGACAAGCTGGAGGCCGACATGATCCTGCTGAACACGTGCGCCATCCGGGAAAACGCCGAGGACAAAGTGTTCGGGGAGCTTGGCCATCTGAAGACGCTGAAGCAGGAAAAGCCGGGACTCATACTCGGCGTCTGCGGCTGCATGTCGCAGGAGGAATCCGTCGTCAACCGGATCATGAAGAAGCACGCGTTCGTCGATATCATATTCGGGACGCATAATATTCACCGGCTTCCGATGCTGCTGAAAGAAGCGTATTACAGCAAAGAGATGGTCGTCGAGGTGTGGTCCAAGGAAGGCGACATCATCGAGAATTTGCCCAAAAAGCGCGAAGGCATGAAAGCATGGGTCAATATCATGTACGGCTGCGACAAGTTTTGTACGTATTGTATCGTGCCGTATACGCGCGGTAAGGAGCGGAGTCGCCGTCCGCAGGACGTTCTTGCGGAAATCCGCGATTTGGCGAGACAGGGCTTCAAAGAAATTACGCTGCTGGGCCAAAATGTGAACGCGTATGGCAAAGACTTTACCGATCTTGCGTATTCGTTCGGCGATTTGATGGACGACGTGCGTAAAATCGACATTCCGCGCATCCGGTTTACGACGTCCCATCCGCGTGATTTCGACGACCGTCTGATCGACGTGTTGGCCAAGCGGGGCAATTTGGTGGAGCACATCCATCTGCCCGTACAATCGGGCAGCACCGAGGTATTGAAACGGATGAGCAGGAAATATTCGCGCGAGCATTATTTGGAGCTGGTGGACAAAATCCGGCAGGCCATTCCGGACGCGATGCTTACGACCGATATTATCGTCGGATTTCCGGGGGAGACGGAAGAGCAGTTTCAGGAAACGCTGTCGCTCGTTCGCCAGGTCCGCTACGATTCGGCGTATACGTTCAGCTATTCGCCGCGTGACGGCACCCCGGCCGCCAGTATGGACGACAACGTGCCGGAAGACGTGAAGAAGGATCGTTTGAAACGTTTGAACGATCTGATGACACAGATCGGCCGAGAGCAAAATGAGCTGCTGCGGGGGCAAACGGTCGAAGTTCTCGTCGAGGGCGAGAGCAAGACGAATCCGGATGTGCTGTCCGGCAGGACGAGAACGAACAAGCTGGTTCTGTTCCAGGGCTCGAAGGAGCTGTCCGGCCAGTTTGTCCATGTAACGATTACGGAACCGCAAACGTGGGTGCTGAAAGGCCAACTCGTCACGGCTCAGCCTGCCAAAGTGGTATAACCGGGAATGGCTCGAATTCGAAGAGACGGAATATACGGGAGTGAATCGATGATGGCAGGTCAACACGGAGCGCACGCTCACGACCATGGGCATGAGCATGGACACGATTGCGATACGCATCGCAATATGGAGAAATTTACGGCGACGGAACTGATCGTCCGGGCCGACATTATGGAAAAAGCGAAGGAGCTTGCGGCTCTGATTTCGACATCTGACGAGGTCCGGTTTTACCAAAAAGCCGAAAAGCAAGTGCAGGGCAACAGCGAAATCCAAGATCTGATCAAGGTGATCAAAAAACGACAAAAAGAAGCGGTTGCGTTCGAGTCGTTCCAAAACGAGAAAATGGTAACGAAAATCAACGGAGAAATCGAAGAGCTGCAGGACAAGCTCGACGGTTACCCGATCGTCACCCAGTTCAAGCAGGCCCAGGAAGATATCAACTACTTGCTGCAGCTTATCGTCGGCGTCATTCGCGATACGGTCTCGGATAAAATCGAGGTGGAGCAGGCCGCTGTCGAGGCTGACAGCAACTGCAGCGATTGACACGCCCGCAAAAACGGAAGTGACCTGGACGCGTATAACGGTGTACAATGTTTTACGATGGCAATCGGCGTCGTAAAGCATTGTATTTTTTTTGGCGAGATGATTGGCGAGGAGGCGTCCTGGCGCATGATAAAGTTTGTCATCAACCGGTATTCGGGAAATGGCAGAGGCGAAGCGGTATGGCAGCAAGTCGAGCGGGCGCTTCGCGATAAAGGCGTGGTATACGGCTGCACGTTCACCGAACGGCAAGGCCATGCCCGGGAGCTTGCGATGGAATTGGCCGGAGATGCGAATACGTCCGCCGTCGTTGCGGTAGGCGGAGACGGCACCGTTCACGAGGTTGCCGGAGGACTTGCCGGTACCGCCGTGCCGCTCGGCTGCATACCGGCCGGTTCGGGCAACGATTATGCCCGCAGTTTGTCGATTCCGCAAAGTTGGGAATCCGCATTGGAGCGGGTGCTTGCATCGAAGAGCAGACCGATCGATACGGGAGTCATTAACGGAAAAATATTCGTGATCTCGAGCGGGATCGGCTTCGACGGAGATGTTGCCAAAATAACGAACGGGTCCTGGTACAAGCGATGGTTGAACCGGATCGGGGCCGGCAGCTTGTCCTATGTCGTGACCGTCTTGCGTCTGCTAGTAACGTACCGGCCTTGCGACGTCCGGCTGGAGGTCGACGGCATCATGACGTCCTACAAAAACGTATGGCTGCTTGCGGTCGCCAATATGCCCTATTACGGAGGCGGAATGAAAATTTGTCCGGATGCCCGGGACGATGACGGAACGCTGCATATGTGTTTGGTTGAAAACATTGGACGGCTCCATTTCCTGCGCTTTTTTCCCCGGGTGTTCAAAGGAACCCATGTGGAGCATCCCGCTGTCCATATGCTGTCGGGAAGCAAGATCCGGATCGTCGGCACGGCACCGATGACGATACATGCCGACGGGGAATTCGGAGGAGAGACGCCTGCGGACGTCGTCGTGCTTCGAGAGCGGCTTTATGTTTTGTAAATGTGGAATCGAATAATAAAGGGGCTGTAGCTATGATAAGGGTACTGTTCGTTTGTTTGGGCAACATTTGCCGCTCGCCGATGGCCGAAGCGGTGCTGCGACACAAAGTGAGGGAGGCCGGGCTGGACGATCGGATCGTCATCGATTCTGCCGGAACGGGCGACTGGCATATCGGCAAATCGCCGCACGAAGGGACGCGCAGGCTGCTGGACGAGAAGCGGATTTCTTGGGAAGGGATCAAGGCGCGACAAGTAGCGAAAGAAGATCTGCGGAAGTTCGATTATATCGTGGCCATGGACAACAGCAATCTGGGCAATCTGCAGTCGATGGCCCGGGAGCTCGGGAACGGCTCTGCCCCGAAGCTTTACAGGCTGCTTGATTTCGTGCCGGCGCAACAGCTCGAAAACGTACCGGATCCGTACTATACCGGCAATTTCGAAGAAGTGTACGATATGGTCGACGAAAGCTGCGACGCCATGCTCGCGAAAATCATGGGCGACCTGGCGCTGCCGGAGAAATGATCGGTGACAATCAATCGGCCTCGCCGTCGTCCCGATTCATAATAAAAATCGTCCATGAAAGCAATGTGGCGAAGCTGCTCCACAGCAGGTAGGGTACGAGCAACCAAGCGGCCACGAGGGAATAGGGGACGGTTTCGATCAGCAGCCAGCAGGCGGTAATCGCTATGGCAAAGCTGTCGAGAAAGCCGAGAAACAATTTTTTTTGCTTGAATTCGAAGTAATTGAACGCTTGGTTCAGTACATAATTGAGGACGAAGGCGAACAACCATGGAGCGGAAACGTCTTGAAAGGAATCCGTGCCGACGAACACGAGCGCAACCGCAACCGCAATAAGCGCGTAGAGCACGCTCCAGGCGATGCCGAACCATTTTGCCGGCGGCGTCCAGGAAGGCTTGTTCAAGCCTGCATACCACGTCCGGTCAATCGGCCACAACAATCCGGGTAAGGCGAAGAGGCAATATGTAACCAGAAAGACGATTAACGAGTACCACCACATTCGAATTCCTCCTTTGCGAGCTTGACCCTCATACGGCTGCAAATCCGGTATGACGCGCAAGCGGCGGGAGAGCTCGTCTTACTATTTAAATATGCGGTTGGATTCATTATTTAGTACACAAATTGTTCGGAAACGAAACGAAGAAGCTCCGGCGATAAACCGGAGCTTCCACCCGATTCCTCAGATGAGAAACATGGCAACGATCGTGGTTACGGCAAGACCGATGACGACAGGCTTCAAATTCCGTCGCGCGAGCTCGAACGGGTCGATGCCGCAAATGGCCGCCGCCGGAATAAGCGCCCACGGCACGAGCGTACCGCCTCCGACCCATATGGCGGCAATTTGGCCGAGAGCAGTCAACGTGGCGATGCCGGAGCCGATGGCGGCCGCGAACAGGTGGGCGATCGAACCGGCCAGCGAGATGCCGGAGAAGCCCGAGCCGTCAAGCCCGGTAATGGCGCCGACTGTCGTAAGCGTAACGGCGCTGACGCCGGTGTTGATCGGCACGGTTTGGGCGAGTGCCAGCCCGAGATCGTTTACGATGCCGTGCGAGCCTTCGGGAAGCACTTTCCCGAAAATGTCGGTAAAGGCCGAGTCGCCGAGATAGAAGAAGGCGGCGATCGGAATGACCGGGCCGAATACTTTGAAGCCGAACAAGAAGCCTTCGATCAAATAGGAAGTTGCCCGTTCCAAGCCGTTATTGCGATGGGCGAGCAGAGACAGAGCGATCATGATGATGAGAGCGGTGCCGCCGATCAGCGCGGTTGCGTCGCCGCCCTGGAGGTCAAGACGGAACATGGCTACAATGTCCAAGGCGAACAGGAGCGGAATTACGATTGCTGCCGCTTTTTTGACGGCTGGGGTGAGGAGACTTCCCGAAGGCTGCTGCGATTGTTCCGTATCCGCAGCCGAGGGCGCAGTCCGTCCCGTTTCCATCGTCAGCTTGCCGGACTGCATATCGCGTCTCATATACCAGTAAGCTACTGCCGTCGTCACGATGCCCATTACGATTACGAGAGGAACGCTTGCCGACAGCACATCGGAAACGGGAATACCGGCGGCATCCGCTGTCAGCTTCGGCGCGCCCTGGATGACGAAGTCGCCGGACAAGGCGATACCGTGACCGAACAAGTTCATGGCGACCGCCACGCCGAGTGCGGGCAAGCCAACGCGAATGGCAACCGGGAGCAGCACGGCGCCGACGAGCGCTACGGCCGGGGATGGCCAGAAAAACCACGATATGACCATCATGACGATCCCGATGATCCAGAACGCCAGCGCGGGAGAGCGGATCAGCCGGCTGACCGGGGATATCATCACCTCGTTGATTCCCGTTATGATCAGCAGCCTGCTCAAGGCGACGATCAAGGAAATGACGAGAATGGTCCCGATCAATTCTTTAATGGCATAAATAAAGCCGGAAAAGACGCCGCCGACGGAATGACTGACAGAGTGGGTGGCCAACAGGCCGAGGGCCAGTATGCCGATTATGCACACGATAGTCGTATCGCGCCGCATGACCATGAATCCGATGATCAGCAGGACGAATGCGAGATAGACCCAATGCAGCGATAAGAGCGAGACGTCCATAAAGGTACACCTCCGAGTAAGGGGTTACAATCGAACCGTACTGTAGTGTATGCCGGGCGGGAAATTGTGTGTTTGCGGAGAAAAAATATGTGAAGATTGACACTGATAAAACGAAATGATAGTATGTCTATAAATAATTAGACGAATAGGAATGGTGTTTGTGAGAGAACTCGTTGAATTGTTCTGGGATGCCTCGGTGGAGGAGATGAAGCGAGGATACGTCTTCGAGGCGGATTCCGAACATTTCATATGCTTGGTTTGCAACGAACGGTTCGAGAAAGGAGTCGTATACCCGCGCGATTCCCGATATTACGAAGCGGAGAAAGCGGCAGCCCTTCATCTGGCCGATGAACACGGCTCGATGTTCGATTATTTGCTTCAGCTCGACAAAAAGCTGACCGGCTTGTCCGACCTGCAGAAGCAGCTGCTCCGTATGTTTTACGCCGGCATGAACGACAAGGACATCGTTACCGAGCTGAACGGAGGCAGCGCCTCTACGATCCGCAATCACCGTTTTATGCTTAGGGAAAAGGAAAAGCAGGCCAAGCTGTTCCTTGTTCTGATGGAGCTGCTCAATGAGAAGAAAACGCCTAGAGCGAAATCGAAAGCGATGCCCGTTTCGCATACTGCGACCGAACCCGACAATCGATTCGCCATTACCGAGGATGAACGTCAGTCGATCGTGAACAAATATTTCCCGAACGGCCCTGAAGGCGAATTGGTCGAATTCCCTCGCAAGGACAAGCGGAAATTCGTTGTTCTGACCCAGCTGATCAACCGTTTCGAACGCAAAAAGCGTTACTCGGAAAAAGAAGTGAACGAAATCATCGAGTCGGCGTACGACGACTTCGTTACGATTCGCCGCTATTTGATCGATTTCGGATTTATGGATCGGCTGGATGACGGCAGCGAGTATTGGGTGAAGGAGCCGGACGGAGAACAGCCGAAGCAGGCCGTCGGCAGGCCGCGCGGTAAAGCGAAGGAAAAGGCCGATACGGAAGCCGGTGCGCAAGCGGGCGTATTTCGCTTGATCAATCGGGCGAACGGAAAAATGCTGGTGGAGTCGACCGCCAACATGCACGGCGCCTGGAACCGTCTCCGTTTCGGTTTGCAGACCGGCCTGCTCGACAATCCGGAGCTGCAGCGGGACTGGAACGAATACGGGGAACAACAATTCGAGTTCGAAGTATTGGACGTCTGGAAGCCGGAGGAAGGCGCCGAGACGAATACGAAGGAAAGACGGCTGCAACTGAAGGAGATGGAACGGCTTCGGCTCGAGGAGCTCCAGCCTTACGGGGAGCGCGGGTATAATTCGCCCGCTTCCAAAGGAAAGTTCCGATAAATCAAATTATCGGGGCTTTTTTTAGAGTATGGAATTTATAAGATTCGGTGTCCCCGCAAAGCAACTGGATAAGCATCGGAGCATAAGCCCCACTTTGTGGGGCTATTTTGCGCAGAACAAAAGATGCAAATGAAACGAATCGGCTTTTGTTTCGTCTAATGATAAGGTACATATTGTTCACATTAGGGGGAGTTATGAAAAAGTTTTTGAGCGGGATCGCAGCGTTGATGTTGGTGTGGATGTTATCGGCTTGCGAGGAGGAGCGGGAGCCGATCAAGAAAACCGCGATGAACCCCGATAAGCCCGATGTTGTCGTCATCGGCTCGGAGATCGAGGGGATGTATTTGGCCAGGGCCGCGGCAGACGAAGGGTTGTCCGTGCTCGTGATCGATCCGCGGGAGAAGCCGGGGGGACAGCTGATACAAGGCGAAATGCTGTATTTGGACGAGCCGTTCGCCGAAGGCGGCAAATCGCTGCTTCAGGGCAAAGTGAAGCAATTGTTTACGGTTTACAAGAAGGGCGAGATCCGCAAGCCCGAGCAATTCCAAGCTTATTATCGTACGCTAACCGAAGGCATCCCGATCGTGTCCGGCATTTCCATTACGAATGTTGAGATTGCCGGCGGAGCGGGGACGGCAAAGAAAAGCATTCGGTCGATTTCTTACCGTACGAAGGACGGTCAGGACAAAACGATAACGGCCCGCTACTGGGTCGAAAACACCGATTTCGCCGCCTTGACGAGCCGACTCGGATTGAAACGGATTCCCGGCATCGAGACGGTGTTTACGTCTACGAAAGAAAAGGACCATATGGCGGCCTCGCTAATGATGAAATTCCGCAACGTGGATTGGGACAAGTTCCGGAAGGAAGTCGGACGACTCGGCAAAAAGGAAATCGAACAAAAGTACGGGTCGGAAACGACTGTCACCGATACGTTCACGTGGGGATTCGGCAACGTCGGAGCGAGATTCACCCCGAGCAGCAAGGAAGTGTTCCTGCGGGGATTGAATACGGTCAACCAAGGGGACGGGGAAGTGTTGATCAACGCGCTTCTCATCTACGGCGTGAATCCGTCCGATGACGAAAGCGTCCGCAGGGCGATCGAGAACGGGAAACGCGAAACCGAACGGATCGTACCCCATCTCCGGGCGGAGCTTCCCGGCTGGGAACATGCGGAGCTGAACGGATTTCCCAATTATTTGTACATCCGCGATTACGACCGGTACGAAACGGAATATGTTCTCCAAGCTACCGATCTGATGGGCGGAGCGATGCATTGGGACAACGTCAGCATTGCCGGTTATCCGCTTGACCTGCAAGGGACGATGGAGCACACTTGGGGCGAGCGGAAGGGCGTACCGGACAAGTACGGAATGCCGCTTCGTTCGTTTCTGCCCAAGGGCTACTCGAACGTCATTATCGCCGGTAAAAATGTCGGAGCCTCAGCCGTCGCATACGGCAGCGCCCGAATACAGCCGAATACTTCGCTTGCTGGGGAGGTCATCGGCATCATGCTCGCCAAAACGACGAACGAAGGCGGATTGTCCGAGGTGACGGAAAAAGAGATGAACGAGCTGCACCGGTACATCCAGAAAAAGTACGACATCCAATTGAGCGGCGTGAAAGGGAAAAATAAAATCGAGAACTTGTCCGAAGAGCAGCGGCGCCAGTTCAATGAAGGAAAGCTTACGCTGCCATAAATCCGTTCCGCTCCAGCACAGCAGCAGGCTGCCGATCATCTCGATCGGCAGCCTGTTCATTTTATCCTGGCAGTCCCGTTTCGTTCACGGAAGAACTGGTGAACCTGCAGATTGAATCGTTAAAGAAAAAGTAGTCAAAGTATTGGAGTGACGTCCCGCACGACGTACCGTCGGCTTTCCTCCGGAAAGCCTTTCTCAATTTTTCAAGACAGCGGACTCAATGAATTCCGATTCGTCTCCGATAATCATGAAATCCTTTTTTGCCGTTGGATAAAATAGGGGTTGAATCTTTATCGGCGTTAGGCTACTCTAAAAGCAGTATTACTATTATGGTCATACCATAATATATATTGTGCCAGGCTACCGGCAACAAACGCTGCGAGTCCATCAATAGGGGAGAGTGAAGCAATCATGGATCAAAAAGGAACAATCGTATTGGATTTGCGTCCGGGACCGGGCAACCCGAGAAACAGCGAAGGGGCATTCCTCGATTTGCGGGACGGTCGGCTGATGTTCGCTTACAGTCGATTCAACGGGGATTCTTCCCACGACAACGCCAAAGCGTGCATTGCGGTCCGCTTCTCTTCGGACGAGGGGGGCTCCTGGACCGGGGACGAGATCATTGCCCGGCCGGAAGATCACGACGCCATCAACATTATGAGCGTTTCGCTGCTTCGGCTCGGGAATGGAGATATCGGTTTGTTTTATTTGCTTCGCTTCGGCTGGCACGATATGAGGCTCCATCTCAGGCGCTCGGCCGACGAGGGGACGACCTGGGGCGATCCTGTTTGCTGCGTGCAGGGCAAAGGATATTATGTGACGAACAACGACAGGGTCATCCGGCTCGCCTCGGGGAGATTGGTCGTCCCGGCGGCCCTACACCGGGTGAAATCGAACGAAGAATCGGATTGGGGCCAGTTCGACAGCAGGGGGATTACGTTTTTCTTCTTGTCCGATGACGATGGAGCAACGTGGCGGGAGGCCAGAAACTATTGCTCGATCGGAGTTCCGAACACGAGAAGCGATATGCAGGAGCCCGGCGTCATCGAGCTGCATGACGGAGTGTTATGGGGATGGGCACGCACCGACCTTGGCTGTCAATACGAGACGTACTCTCATGACGGGGGCGTGTCATGGAGCACTCCTGTTCCATCGCAATTCAGCTCCCCGTGTTCTCCGTTATCGATGAAGCGCAATCCGGACAACGGACATTTGCTCGCGGTATGGAATCCGATTCCGGCCTATAATACCCGGCGACTCGAGAAGCACAGCTGGGGCCGCACGCCGTTGATCGGGGCGATCAGCAAAGACGAGGGGAAAACGTGGGAAAGGCACTTTGCCGTGGAGCGGGAAGAGGACGGCAACGGCTGCTGCTATGTCGCCATCCATTTTACCGGAAGCTCCGTATTTCTAGCCTATTGCGCTGGCGAAGCGGAAGACGATATATGCCTAACCCGGTTAAAAATACGAAAAATGGACCTTGCCGAGCTTTACGCCTGAACATGACAACGCAGCACGGATGCGTCAAGCTATCAGCTTCAGTCCGACAGCGGCGGACAGCACCATCGAAATAAAAAGGATTCGACGCCATTCTTTCGATTCTCCGTAGACGAACATGCCCAGGAGCGCGCTGCCGACGGTGCCGATTCCGGTCCATACGGCATAAGCGGTTCCCATCGAGATCGTATTCATCGCATAGGATAGGCATAAGAAGCTGACAATGAAGCCGAAGGCAAGGATCGAATAAGAGAAAACGGTTTTGGATTTGTTTACTTTATTAATTCCCGATACGCCGACGACTTCGAAGCAGCCGGCCAGGACGAGTGCCAGCCAATCCATGATTACTGCACCTCCTTCGAAGATTGTTCCTTCGTGATCGTTTTCAGTCCGATAACCCCTGCGAGCAGCAGGAGAATAAGCAGCAGCTTGCCGATGCTGAACGGCTCCCGAAAAACGACCATTTCCATGAGCACCGTGCCGGCCGTCCCGATTCCGGTAAAAACGGCGTAAGCCGTCCCGATCGGAAGCTGCTTGGATGCCCTGATCAGCAAATCCATACTGATCAGGATCGCGACGATCGTACCGATCCAACCGAGCGCATCATCTGCGTGCTTTAGCCCGCTTACCCAAGCGATTTCGAATATTCCCGCAATCAAGATCAATGTCCAATTCCGGTTCATTGCAAGCACCTCTTTCCCTACTATTATTTGCCGAGATTGTTTCTTTAACCAACGGAAAAAGCCCGGGGCGATATCATCGAATGATATCCTCCCGGGCTTTTGTCCCTCCGTGTCCGCAGAATTTGCTCCTGCGCGTCTTCTCTCGGACCAGACCGGCCATCGAGACCGCGGAACCCTAGAAAACGAGTCCCCATCATGATACGTGACGGCTATCGGATAGTCAAGCGAACGTTTGTTCCGGGGGATTGGCGGTTGCATCCCCGCAAAAGCGTGAATATCGTGTGGGGAGGTGAGTTGAACATGCATCGTTTTTGGGAGAAGGTGATCAAGCCGGTCCTGATCGCCGCGAAGCCTTCCGTCATCGTAGAGGTCGGTTCGTTGAGCGGGAAGAACACGTTCAAGCTGCTTGATTACGGAAAGCATTGCAAGGCGCAATGCGTCGTTGTCGAGCCGGCCCCGCAGTTCGACGTCGAATTGCTGCAGCTGATTTACGGCGACGGCTTGAAGCTGATGCGCCAGCTGAGTCTCGAAGCATTGCCTTTGATCGAGCGGTATGACGTTCTGCTGCTGGACGGCGACCACAACTGGTATACCGTCTACAACGAGCTCAAGCAGGCGGAACGGACGGCCGTGAATATGGGGACGTTCCCGATCGTTATGCTGCACGATACGCAATGGCCTTACGGACGGCGGGACATGTACTATTTCCCGTCCTCGATTCCCGAATCGATGCGGCAGCCCCATGCGCTCAAAGGCATTGAAGCGGGCAAGTCCGAATTGCTGGAGTCCGGAGGCTGGAACGCCACCGTCCACAATGCGCTGCACGAGCACGGGGAACGGAACGGAGTACTGACCGCGATTGAAGATTTTATGCGGGAATCCCCTTTCAAGCTGAAATGGTATCAGCTGTATTCGAATAACGGGCTCGGCATGATCGTCCCGGATGATCATCCGATTCTTGACGTCCTGGATTATATTCTCGACACGTCGGGCCTGTAGGAAGGAGACCTAAGGCATGCCTTTGACATCGATCGTCATTTTGACGAGGAACGGGCTCGATATGACGCGCCGCTGCGTGGAGAGCATCGGGCGACATACTTCCCGAAGCTATGAATTGATAGGAGTAGACAATGGATCGACGGACGGAACAGTCGAATATTGGGAATCTCTACCCAATATCAAGCTGATCCGCAATAAGGACAACATAGGTTTTGCCGCAGGCAACAATCAGGGGATGACCGTAGCGGCCGGCGATACGATCGTGCTGCTGAACAACGATACGGTCGTGACGCCCGGTTGGCTCGACTGCATGCTGGAACGGCTGGAGCTCGACCCCACGATAGGCATTATCGGTCCCGTGTCCAATAATGTGGCGCCTATCCAACGCGTCGCCGAGGTCGGCTATCATACGCTGTCCGAGCTGGATACGTTCGCCTTGCAGCATCATGCCAAAAACCGCGGAGCCGGCTTTTACGCCCACAGGCTGATCGGGTTTTGCATGCTGTTTCGGCAAAGTCTGCTCGATCGGATCGGCGGACTGGACGAACGGTTTTATCCGGGCAACTACGAAGACGACGACTTCAGCATCCGTACGCGAATTAGCGGGAAACGGTTATGGGTGGCCACAGACGTATTCATCCATCACGAGGGGCAAGGCACTTACCGCGCCAACAAGGAAAACTACTACATGCATTCCATATTCAATGCGGAGCAGTTTCGCAAAAAGTGGAACGTGGGATTGTCCGCCTTCGAAATCGACCGGATCGGCTACAATCCGTCGGATATCGTTTATCGGGAAACGACCTTTTTGCCCGAGCTTCACTATGTACCGTTCTCCCGTCAGCGGAACACGGAATGGACAGCGGGTGGGAACCCGTGATCACTATCAGCTTGTGCATGATCGTGAAAAACGAAGAAGATACTTTGCCCAGATGCTTATCCTCCGTTGCCGGAATCGCGGATGAAATCATCATCGTGGATACCGGTTCGACGGACCGGACGGAATCCGAGGCCAAGAAGTTTACGGACCTCGTCTACCGATTCGAATGGATCGACGATTTCGCCGCCGCGCGCAACTATGCGTTCAGTCTGGCGACACAAGCCTACATTTTGTGGCTGGATGCGGATGACGTTCTGAAGCCGGACGACAGGCTCAAGTTTTTGGAGCTGAAGAAGCGGCTGGATCCGTCCGTCGACGCGGTATCGATGGAACTGATTTTGAGCGAGGACCGGTACGGCAACGTGTCGGCCCGACTGAGACGGAACCGCCTCGTCAAGCGGGAGAGACAATTTCGATGGATCGGCGCGGTTCACGAATATCTCGAGGTATACGGCAATATTTTGAACGGCGACATCGCGGTAACGCACCGGAGCGTACGTCACGACAGCGACAGGAATATAAATATTTACGAAAAACGTCTGGCCGCGGGCGAACGGTTTTCCCCCAGAGATTTGTATTATTACGCCAACGAGCTTAAGGATCACGGCCGGTTGAAAGAGGCGGCTGCCCGCTACGATGAATTTCTCGTGGGCGGACTCGGCTGGATCGAAGACAATATAGCCGCTTGCGGCAAGCTGGCGGACTGTTACCACGGCTTGCGGGATAAGAAGAACGAGCTTGCTTCCGCCTTGCGCTCCTTCGAGTATGGCGCTCCGCGGGCCGAATTTTGCTGCAGACTGGGCTATTCCTTTTTGCAGGCGAACGATGTCCGCACCGCTATATTTTGGTATGAGCTGGCGGCCGGCATGAAACCGGCGAGCGACGGCTGGGGCCTCTCGAGCCCGATCTGCTCGACATGGCTGCCGCATCTTCAGCTATGCGTCTGTTATGATCGATTGGGAGACTTCGAGTCGGCGTTTCGTCACAACGAAGCGGCCCGCGGCTATAATCCGGATCATCCGGGCATTTTGCATAACCGTAATTATTTGCTCCATAAGCTGGGCGGCAGCACGAATTCCGGCGGGAAGGAATAGTTTGCCCGCGACCCGGCACACAGTAAAACGACGAGACCTTTTGCGGGTCTCTTTTTTGCGTCCGGCATCGGACCAAGAAGCGGCCGAATGCTTTCGTAAGCGCCCTCTTCTTGTCACATTGTGGTATAATGGAATGACATTTATCGTTCGACAGGTCCGGACGAGGAGGAGGCGTTCATGAATCCGATTCCCGATCATCTCGATTACGGCTTGGCCGTCCTGTTCATCGGCTACAATCCGAGTATACGTTCCGGCGAGACAGGGCATCATTATGCGAATCCGAACAACCGGTTTTGGAAAATTATCCACGAAGCGGGACTTACCCCGCGCAAATATAAGCCCGAGGAAGACGGCGAGCTGCTGAAGCTCGGATACGGCTTCACCAACATCGTCGCCAGGCCGACGAAGACGGCTGCGGAAATAACGAAGGCGGAATACAATACCGGACGTTTACGGCTCATGGGCACGATTGAGAAGTACCGTCCGAAAATCGCCTGCTTCGTCGGTAAAGGCGTGTACGAGCATTACAGCGGCAAAACCGGTGTAGCTTGGGGAGAACAGCCGGAGTCGCTCGTTCCGGGTGTAGTGGAATTCGTCGCGCCATCCTCTAGCGGGCTTGTCCGGATGTCTACCGGGGAAATTACCGATATATTCCGGCAAATGAACGATTTATCGGCAAAACAAATAATCGAAACGAGCGATCGGCCATGAAGATCGGCATCGTATCCGATACGCATCTATCCGGCGGCGGCAGGAAGCTGCCCCATGCTTTGATCGAGGGACTAAGGGACTGCGACGCCATCCTTCATGCCGGAGACTGGGTCGCGATGGACGTTTACGAGGAGCTGTCCCGATTGGCTCCGGTCTACGGAGTGGCCGGGAATGGCGACGGCGAAGAGCTGATCCGCCGGTTCGGCATGAAGCGCACGGTCGAATTCGGGGGAGTCCGGATCGGTATCGTGCACGGTCATGAAGGCACGGGAAGAACGACTCCGGAAAGGGCGCTGCTCGCCTTCCGCGACGATCCGCAGCACCTTATTGTGTTCGGCCATTCGCATATCCCGCTCTCGGAGCGGACGGGCGAGACGTTGCTGTTCAACCCGGGCTCGCCGACGGACAAAAGAAGGCAGCCGAATTATTCGTTCGGCCTCGTTACGATACAGGGAGGCAGCTTGCACGCCGAGCATCGTTATTATTCCAATAAAAATTGAAGCGGGAACATAGGAGGAGCGCGTACACATGCATATTCGACACTTTACGAAGCCGAGTCCGTTGAAGCGGGAAGGCGAAGACGCTCTTCTGCTAAATCCGGCCAGACACATTTACGGTGTCATGGATGGCGTTACCCCGATTGCGGACTATAAAGACGAGAACGGGCATAATGGCGCTTATTTGGCCTCGAATACGATAAAAGCCCATATGGAGAGGGCGGGTTCGCACGGCAGTCTGGTCGAGGAAGTAGTCGCGGCCAACCGGGAGCTAAGGCAAGCGATGCTGCGAAATGGCATAGACCTGGTCAAGAAGCACGAGCTATGGGCATCCTGCATAGCGGCGGCACACGTCACTCCGGAAGGAGTCCGATACGCTCAGCTGGGCGATTGCATGGTTGTGGCGCGTTATCATGACGGCCGGATAAGCGCATTGACGGAAAATCGGGTAAAGGGAGTTAGCGCCAGAGCGAAGGCAAAGAGAGCGCGGGATAGGCAAAACGGGGAAACGGTCGAGGATGAAACCGGCTTCGCGGAACTGTATCGCGTCATGGCATACAACCGCGCCTCGATGGCGAATACGCCCGAAGGCTACGGAGTTGCCAACGGAACGGAGGAAGCCGTCGATCATATTCAATCCGGCTTCGTGCCGATCGAAGGGCTGACGCATTTGCTGCTGATATCCGATGGAATGTTCCACCCGGAACTGCCTCTCGAAACGACTATGGAGCTTATTCTGAGCGAAGGGATCGAGCGTTACGTGGAGCGCGTGGAGGAGGCGGAACGGAACAAAAACATGATCCCCGACGACCGTTCGGCCGTCTTGCTGAGCTGGTAGCCGCACACCCATAATCGCCGTCGAAACGGCAGAGGAGGTCGAATGTCATCAACCCCGATTTTATGAAGCTGAAGCCGCTGGAGGGCGAATTGAAGCTGTCGCACAAAAAAACGAACTTCGGCATAACCGTTTCGACGAAGGAAGTGGTGCTGCACAAGCCGCATGTCAACTACTATTTATATTTGGAGGATATCGTTAGCATAACCCCTTTCGAGACGAAAGGGGCTACGCAAGTCCGGTTCGTAAACAAACAAAATACGCAGCAAGAAGTCGTTCATGCCGATGACGGCACGCAGCATTATAACGTCTTTGTCAAAAAGGCGACGATCCATAATCGGAGCGGGTTGTTTACGCTCGGAACGATGCGCTTCGTCATCCCGATCCATTACGAGCTGATGAAGACGATCGGCCAGCTCGGCAAGTGGGACGTCGCTCTGGATATGTAAGGTTCGATAGCCGGCGTTTACGCGTCCAGCTCCAATACGCGTTGCCACAATGCTTCGTCGACGGGGATTCCGTCCCGCAAATTTCGTTCGCGGACGCGGACCGTTTCTTCTCCGGGAAAACGGGCTTTTCCGCCCTTCTCATCCGGGGCGGCGGCGTGGAGATCATCGATCATCGCTTGTATTTTATCTCGAATGGCATCGGAATCCGGCAAGCGGCCCGCGTCGATCGCGAGGAACACTTGCGACAAATCCCGTTCGGCGCCCAGCTTTCCCATATCCATGGAGGAGTTGCCTCCGGAGAGCATCGTCACGATCAGGTCGAGCATGAACGACAACCCGGAGCCTTTCCAAAATCCGATCGGCATCGCTCGTCTCGTTTCCAGGATGGCGGACGCGTCGCGGGTCGCATTCCCGTCCCGGTCGAATCCTCCGTCGACGGGAAGCGGCTCCCCGCTTTGCGCATGGATGCCCATTTTGCCGTACGAAAATTGGGACATCGCGATATCGAGCACGATCGGTCCTTCCTCGCGCGGGACGGCGAGCACGATCGGATTATTGCCCAGCTTGTTTTCTTTGGCACCCCACGGCGGCATATTCGGAATCGTATTCGTCCAGCATATGCCGATGCAGCCGGACTCCGCCGCTTGCCAGCCGTAGCTGCCCGCGCGCATCCAATGGTTCGTGTTGCGGATGGCAACGCAGCCGATCCCGTGCTGCTTGGCCAGCTCGATGGCGCGGTTCATCGAGAAATGGGCGTTCAGATTGCCCGGACCGGACCCGCCGTCCCAACGTTCTAGCACGCCCAACTGCTCGGCCAGAACCGGCTCGGCATCGACGCGTACATAGCCATTGCGAATATAATCGATAAATAGCGGAAAGCGGTTCAGGCCGTGCGAATAAACGCCGTCCCGGCTCGCTTCGGCGAACAGTCGAGAGCACAGCTCCGCCCGTTCGGCGGTGAAACCTTGCCGTTCCAGCACGGAACGGAATCGTTGGCACATCAGGTCGAATGAAACTCTCATGCAGATCAGCTCCTTTTTATACCAGTATACCAAATATACTCATCTTTCGTAGAGGAAAGGTCGGAAAAAAGTGGAGTACTCGAATCGGGTCGTTGTCGTAACCGGCGCCGGGAACGGGATAGGGAAAGCGGTATCGCTTGATTACGCGAAGCGCGGCGCGTTTGTAATCGTGGCGGATGCGAATGCGGAAGCAGGGGAGCAACATGCCGCCGCCATTCGGGAATTCGGGGGCTCGGCTTTATTCGTTCGGACGGATGTCCGCGTAGAGCGGGATATCGTTGCTCTGGTCAATAAAGCGAAGGAGACATACGGTACGGTCGACATTTTGATCAATAACGCGGGAATTTCCCGTCGGAAGCCGGTTTACGAGTTGACGGCGGACGAATGGGACGACGTGCTGAATACGAATTTGCGCGGCATGTTTCTGTGCGCGAGGGAAGCTGCGAAAGTCATGCGCCTGCAACCGGCGGGCGGCGCGATCGTCAATATCGCTTCGACGCGTGCGATGATGTCGGAGCCCCACTCGGAGGCGTATGCCGCCTCCAAGGGCGGAACGGCAGCGCTGACGCATGCGCTCGCGGTGTCGCTCGGGCCGGATCGGATCCGGGTAAACTGCATCAGTCCCGGCTGGATCGAGAACGGCGACTATGGCTCGCTGCGCGAGTCCGATCATGCCCAGCATCCGGCTGGACGCGTCGGGAAGCCTGACGACATCGCCAGAGCTTGCCGTTATTTAACCGATCCGGACAACGATTTCGTTACCGGAGCCCATCTGGTTATCGACGGGGGAATGACCCGAAAGATGGTCTATGAGGAATAGGAGGATCACTATTATGAGCGATGAAATCCAAATTGCAAAATCAACCGGAAGAGCCGGCGCTTCTTACGCTGCGGAACCCGCAACGATCCCTTATATCGAGCTGACGATGCTCCGGCCGAATTTGCTGGACATTCCCGAGGCGCCTTTGCCGGAAGGCTATTCCTTGCGGACATTCCGCTCCGGGGATGAAGAGCATTGGGCGAGAATCGAGCATGCGGTCGATGAATTCAAATCGACGGAAGCGGCCATGCGGCGGTTCCGGGAAGAGTTCGCCCCGCATCTTGCCGAGATGGAGAAGCGCTGCTTATTCGTGATCGACGAGCATGGTTCACCTATCGGGACGACTACGGCTTGGCACGGCATGCTGGACGGCAGCGCGATCGGCCGCATCCATTGGGTGGCGGTCGTGCCGGAGCAGCAGGGCAAGAAGCTGTCCAAGCCGCTGCTGTCGGCCGCGCTGCGGACATTGGCCCAGTTTCACGATAAAGCGTATTTGACTACGCAAACGACAAGCTATAAGGCGGTCGGCATGTATTTGAACTACGGTTTCGAGCCCGTCATGCAGACGCCGGAATGTACCGAAGGATGGAAACTGATCGGGCAATTGCTCGGCAAGAGTATTTGAGCGGACATAGGCACATAGAATTGCAACGGAACGAGGCGGAGCATGAAGAGCAAATGGTTTGTCATGACCAGCATCGTGCTGGCCGTATTGATTTCGTCGATCGATTCGACTATCACGAATACGACGGTGCCGCACATCGTCAAGGAGTTGGGCGGCTTCGAGCTGTATGCATGGAGCTTCGTCGCCTATATGATAACGTCCACCGTTTTGACGCCGATCGCGGGCCGTTTGTCCGACATGTTCGGGAGGAAGAAAGTATTTGCGACCGGTATGATCGTGTTTTTGCTCGGATCGTTATTGTGCGGCAGCGCGCAAACGATGCTTCAGCTGGTGCTGTTCCGTGCCGTACAAGGGATAGGCGCCGGAATTATGAACCCGTTCCCCTCGATTATCGCCGGAGATCTTCTCCCGGTCGAGAAACGCGGGACCGTACAGGCGTTGTTTTCCGGCATGTGGGGCATTTCCGCCGTACTCGCGCCGCTGCTCGGCGCGTTATTCGTCGAGTATGCCAGCTGGCGCTGGATTTTTTACGTCAATATCCCGGTTTGCATCGCCGCAATCGTAATGCTCATTCCTTACAAGGAAACGTATACGCCCAAGAGGGCTCCGATCGACTTCGGGGGCGCCGCGTTGTTTACGGCAAGCATTAGCCTGCTTCTGCTGCTGACCGTGGTAGAGAAAGGAATATGGCTGTATGCGGCGGGAGGAGTCCTATTGCTGGGTGCGTTCCTCGCCTTCGAGCTCAAACAGAAATCGCCGCTCATCCCGCTGGCCTTATTCCGCAAAAGAAATGTCGCCTGGATGATCGGCAACACGTTCCTGGCCTGCGCTTCCATGTTCGGTACGGCAAGCTACATTCCCCTGTTCATGCAAGAGGTTCGCGGAAATGAGCTGTTCGTCAGCGGCCTTCCGCTGCTCGGCCAAGCGGTGGGATGGATGCTCGTCTCGGTGCCTGCCGGCAAGTGGGTCATCCGGTACGGTTACCGGAGACTGCTCCTTTGCGGCAATGCCTTGCTGATCGTATGCGGCATCGCGGCCGTCATGATGAATGCGGACAGCGGTTTCGCGTACGTGTTCTCGATGATGTTTTTGCAAGGATTGGCCTATGGCCTTATTTTCACGGTAACGACGATAGGCGCGCAGGAATTGGTCGAACCGCATCAGAAAGGGATTTCCACTTCGATGCAATTTTTTGCGCGGAATATCGGGACGGCAGTCGGTACGACACTAATGGGAGCCTTCCTTACGAGGGCGGCGGATACGATGGCCGGAATTCATCAATTGCTCGTATACGGCTTCTGGATGTCGCTGCTCGCTTTTCTGTCCTGCCTGTTCATCCAATCGGCACAGTCGGCCAGGGCCGGAGAGCGTACGGCAACCTGACTTTTTTGCGAGGAGTGAAAAGCGTATGAAGATGCTGCCCCAAAGACGAAGCTCCGGCTGGTTGTGGTGGATGCTCGCTTATGGAACGCTTCTGTCGCTGCTGTTAGGTCTGAACCGGTTCATCGCGGCCGGGAAGATGTTCGAAGCGAACATAGCTTTGCGATTCGCATTGCTGGCTTTTGCGTTGTCGATAGCCGTGAACGTCTTCGGCTGGTTTGGCGCCCGTTGGGTATGGGGCTTTACGACGCTGGGCATCCTGGCGGGCGTTGTTCTTATGTTCGTCTATGCGTCCCGGGATATGTCTGGCTGGGAAGATTTGGCCAGTTTTCTCGCTTTCGCGGAAGGGGTCGTCATAGGCTTCGCTCTCGGACTATTGGCTGAAGGCGTCCAATGGCTGTTGAAACGGAGGAGAAGGAAATAAGACGTACTGCAACCTTTTCATCCAAAATCCCGTCCCTTTGGGTGGCGGGATTTTTCATTCTTTTCCGATACGTATAGTTTTCGTATAGTCCGGTTTGGTATATTGATGCGATTAAGTAGTACGGACATGAGGTGCAGGTACAGGGAGAGTTAATCGAATGAAAGCGATATTGATTGATGATGAACGCCTTGCTTTGAACCATCTGGAGAAACGTCTTGCCAAGCTAGGTCAAGTCGAAATCGTTGGCAAGCATATGGATCCCCGCAAAGGGATCGAACAAATCGGCCAAGAGGACGTCGACGTCGTCTTTTTGGATATCCATATGCCGGAATTGAACGGTTTGGAGCTTGCCGAGCAGCTATTGGCTATAAAACCGTTTTTGAATATCGTGTTCGTTACCGCTTACGACCATTTTGCGGTTCAAGCGTTCGAGCTGAATGCGTTGGATTATGTCGTGAAGCCGGTAAGCATGGAGAGATTGAAGAAGACGACGCAGCGGGTCCGGGATCGGCTGGGGATTAAAGACGGCGAGACGGCCGTCGGCGGCAAGCCTGTCAAGCTGAACATGTTCCGGCAATTTGCCGTGGAGGCGAACGACGGGCAGATGTCCGCGATTCAATGGCGCACGGCCAAAGCGCAGGAGCTGTTCCTGTACATCTTGCAGCACCGCGGACAAATGGTACGCAAGTCGTTTCTGGTCGAAATGTTATGGCCGGAGTTCGAGCCCGCCAAAGCATATCCGCAATTGTATACGACGGTCTATCACATTCGGAAGACGTTATCGCAGTTTGGTGAACGGTTCCACATTGCAAATAGTTTGGAAGGCTACGTGCTGCACATTCAAAACGTGCTGCTCGATGTGGACCAATGGGAGCAGCACATCGTATCGGGTACGCCCTTGACGCAGGACACGATCCAAACGCACAGAGAGATGATGAAGCTGAACGACGGGGAATATTTGCAGGAGTACGATTATTGGTGGGCGGAGCCGGAGCGGCACCGGATTAAGCTGTTATGGCTGCGGGCTGCTTTACAGATAGCCGCATGGTATGATTCCAGGCAAGCCGATGAGGCGATCGCCTGCTACGAAGAAATTTGTTCCCGGCACCCGCTCGGGGAAGAAGCTTATTTTGCCTTGATGAAGCTGTACGCATCGGCGGGCAATCACGTCTCGGTGGTCAGGCAGTACCGGTTATTAACCGATATTCTGATGGAGGAGCTGAATGAGAATCCAAGCTCTTGCATCACGGAGTGGTGGGAGGAATGGAAGAAAAGCTCGTCCTCCTATATTGCGATGAACTAAAGAAGCAATTAAGAAGAAGCGCAATGCTATGGAAGAAGGGAATTGCCTTGTGAGCGAGTTTTGGCTTTGAATATCAACCTTGCCGAAGGCCTATATAATCAAGGAAACTCAAACCAACCTGTCTGAAGCAGCAAGGTAATCCCTAAATGTAATCCATAAAGGAATGGATTGAACGTTAATACCTGTAGTTCAATATATAGTTTGGAGCGGTGGCGGCCTGAAGGTCGCTTTTTTTTGCTGAATTTATAAGTTTCGGTAGTCCGCGTAAAGTACCTGGGCAGCATCGGAACAGAAACTCCGCTTTGTGGTTTTTGTGTATATTTCGCACACGGAAGTACACACCTCGCATGCTCGGCGAAGGCTTGCCGCATTTGCCGGCGCTCGCGAGACCTATCCGTCAAATAGCGGAACCGGCGTATGTTTTGGTCCAAAAAGCAGCACAGACCGCACAATAACGGAATACCATCCCTCTATTCCGCCGTTCGCTCCCCATTTCACCCCGAGGGATCGAAATAGCGGAAGCCTGTGCCGTTAAATTCAAGGGTACAGCGGAATTCGGGACAATAACGGAATACCATTCCTCTATTCCGCCGTTCACTCCCCATTTCACCCCGAGGGATCGAAATAGCGGAAGCCTGTGCCGTTAAATTCAAGGGTATGGCGGAATACGGGACAATAACGGAATACCGTTCCTCTATTCCGCCGTTCACTCCCCATTTCACCGCGAAGGATCGAAATAGCGGAAGGCTGTGCCGATAAATTCAAGGGTACAGCGGAATTCGAGACAATAACGGAATACCATTCCTCTATTCCGCCGTTCACTCCCCATTTCACCTCGAGGGATCGAAATAGCGGAAGCAAGCGCCGCAATATATACGGGCTGCGTGTCGTCACGACCATCAAAACGACTCCGGCTTGTAAGCGGGTTATACCGATGGGAGGCTGAGCCGCAGCCTCATGATATTGCCGAGTCGGCATATTTCCAGCGCTGGTAGCAGGCCGTTATTTCCGGACCGGGCGCGGCTCCCGCTTCTTCCCGAATTACTTTGATGGCCAAATTGTATTGCGCTTCGAAGGCGTCCATATCCTTCAAGCCGGCGTACAAATTCATCAGCCCGATATAGCTTTGCTCCAGGAGGGGGTCCAGTTGCTGCATTCGAAAATAAACGGAAATGGCTTCGGTGTCCATTCCTTGCTCGCTATAAAACTGCGCGAGCCGCTCGGCGTGCTGCGACCAAAGCACATGAAGCCGCTGCCGTTCGATCTCCGCCCACGAATAGCGATCCTCCCCGAAATAGACGCCGTCATACAGGTCGAATTGCTTCTGGTGCCTCATCAATTGCTGCACGGACATCGGAGGCAGCCGATGGAGCTGCCGTTCCCATTCGACCGCATCGATCCAGACCTGCTTCGTCTCCAAAATGTAACCGCTGCTCGAATACCGGATCGTGACGTACGATTCTCCGATAGATTCTTTCAATGTGCGGCGCAGCTGGTAAATGCAAGTATGCAAATTCATTCTGCCTTTTTCCTCGTCAAGCTCCGGCCACAGCAGCTCTATCAAGCTGTCCATGCTCACTCTTTTGTTTCTCTGATGAAGCAAATATGAAAACAGCTCTTTGATTTTGGCCGTACGCCAGCTCAAAACTTGAGGCTGTCCGTTCGGACTTTGCATGCGAAGCATGCCCAGACAATGGATATGTGCGGACGTTTGCGGCGGTTCCGTAGCGGGTCTGGACGTAATGCGCTTTTGCAGCCTTTGCACCGTATGTTTCAGCCGTTCCCGGCCAATCGGTTTCATCACATAATCGAGCACGTCCAAGCCGAACGCCTTAAGCGCATATTCCTCGTGAGCGGTAGCGAGCACGATTTCCGTCTCGGGTACGATGGCGCGCATCGCTTCAATGGCCTGCAGGCCGTTCATACCGGGCATATGGATGTCGAGAAAGACGACATCCGGCTGAAGGGAGCCGATCTGCTCCATAGCTTGCTCGGCGCTCCGGAATGTGCCGATTACTTCGCAGTCGCCCAACTCCAACAACATTTTCTCCAGCTTCATAAGGGCAAGACGTTCGTCGTCCACCAAGATCACTTTCATTCCGGCACGCCTCCTTCCGTACGAATCCGACCATTCCGATCGACCGTTTACTACCGATTATAGCCTATTCCGCCGGGCAATGATAACCCGCAAATGACAGTTAACCGACATAATGGCGTTCATCGCGGCATCTTCATTCGCAATAGCATTGACGGATCGGAATGAGTAGCGACTTGAAAACCCGAAAAGTGGGTAAATAAAGGAGAGATGCGCTATGAATCGCCAATTTGGTGAATAATGGTGCAGGGGAATATGCCGACGGAAGATCAAGCGCCGGAATATCGAGTCTACGGAAAGAGGGTATGAAGCATGAAACTGACGCACGAGCAGCGGATTACGCTGCATGGCTTTAACAATTTGACCAAGTCGCTTAGCTTCAATATGTACGATATATGCTATACGAGAACGAAGGAAGAACGCGAAGCCTATATCGAATATATCGACGAACAGTACAATTCCGACCGTTTGAAGGGGATTTTGCAATCGGTCACCGATATTATAGGCGCGCATGTTTTGAATATTGCCCAGCAAGACTATGTGCCGCAAGGGGCGAGCGTTACGTTTCTCATATCCGAAGGGCCGACCGTGGAAGTGCCGAACGAGTCGTTCGACGAATCTCCCGGTCCGCTGCCGAAATCGGTCGTCCTGCAGCTGGACAAGAGTCATATAACCGTCCATACTTATCCCGAATACCATCCGGACGAAGGCATCAGCACGTTCCGGGCGGACATCGACGTGTCCACCTGCGGAGAGATTTCCCCGCTCAAGGCGCTCAATTATTTGATTCACTCCTTCGACACCGACATTATGACGATCGATTATCGCGTACGGGGATTTACGAGAGACATTTACGGACAGAAGCTGTTCATCGACCACGAGATCAGCTCTATCCAAAACTATATTCCGGACGAAGTGCTGAACCATTACGATTTCATCGACGTCAACGTCTACCAGGAAAATATTTTTCATACCAAATGCAAGCTGAAACGGTTCGATCTGAACAACTATTTGTTCGGCTATACGAAGGATAAGCTGAGTCCGGAGGAGCAGGCGGAAATTACGGAACGACTGAAAACGGAAATGGACGAAATTTTTTACGGCAAAAATATGAATCGTAGCACGTAGCCGCAATCGAGCGCTAACTCGAAAACGGTATCCAGATGAAAGTGCGCAGCCCGGCGAACCAGACGTTTCTTCCCTACGAGAAAACTTGGAATACGTCGGTCCATTCATGCATTATGGCGCCTTGGAGTGGGTATGCTAAAAAAATATTTGGCAACCCAACCAAAGGAGGAAGACAATTGACAAACGAGAAACTGAATATAGGTATCGTCTTAGGAAGCACCCGACAAGGACGGGTAAGTCCGCAAGTAGGAGAATGGGTAAAAGGAATTGCCGACAAACGTGGCGATGCAAACTATGAAATTGTGGATATTGCATATTTTCAACTACCGTTTTTGGGAACAACGGATGGAACAGAACCGGGCATTGCAGCTTGGAATGAAAAACTGGCTAACTTAGACGGATTCGTATTCATTGTGCAAGAATATAATCACAGTATTACGGGCGCCTTAAAAAATGCTATTGATTTTGCCCGTGAAGCTTGGAACAACAAAGCTGCGGGTATCGTAAGCTATGGTTCAACGGGCGGAGCGCGCGCAGCAGAGCATCTGCGTGGAATCCTGGGCGAATTGATGGTAGCTGATGTTCGGACACATCCAACTTTATCCTTGTTCACCGATTTTGAGAATTTTTCAGTGTTTAAACCGCAGGACCTGCACCAGGACAACCTTAAGTTAATGCTCGATCAAGTTATTGCTTGGAGTGGTGCATTAAAAACCTTGAGACAAAAATGATATTTCAATAAGAGAACGATGATTCGAATAACGGATACTAAAATATAGTGCTGCCGTTTTGCGCGGATATCGCGACGAAGCGTTTGGCGCGATCGAGACCCACCAGGGACGCTTTTCTTTTGCGTCCCTTTTTTGCGCGCCATCGTGACCGCAGACGTATCGACACCGAGTCCGATCTCCTTCGTCGCGCCCGTATTTACGCCGTTTGTTTACGGTGGCAAGCGGCAGAACGGTGCCGAGGCGAGCCAATCGGCTTATGCTTCGCTTGAACAGGAAATAGCCTTGCTCAAGGAAGTGCTGAGGAGCAACGGTTTCATGTCCTGGAGCTAGGCAGGAAATATGGACAAAGGAAGCGATGCAAAATCCGTTCTAGGATGCCCCACGAGATTGATTTGCACGATCAACGTGAAGGGGCATTTGTCGTATGCGAAGATGATGCAAGTGCCGGATATGATTACGCATGAACTATGCGATGAAGCGCCCGCTTCCGTATGTTACCGGTACAAGGGGCGGCAGGTTTGCCTTAGGCAATCGTCGACCGTCGACAATCGACGGTCTTTTTTCCATTTCAGGATTGACTCCGGAGCCGCACCAGACTGTAAAGTGAGAATAAGTCGAAAAACAAACCGACGGGATTGTTTCCTTTTTTTCATTGACACCTCTTTTTTTACGTGCTACTGTATTAATTAATTAATACAGTAATACTGTGTTGATAAACGGAGGTCACATGGAGTTCAATCAGAAGGAACCGATTTATGCGCAAATTATAGACGACATCAAATTCAAGTTTATGAACGGCACTTACAAGCCGGGGCAAGAAATCCCGTCCCGTCGCGAGCTGGCGAAAAGCTTGGGAGTCAATCCGAACACGATCCAGAGAGCTTACAGGGAGATGGAGGATATGAACCTGATTGTCACGGCGAGGGGACAAGGAAGCTTCATGACAAGCGACACGGGGATGCTGGATTCGCTCCGGGAAGAAGCGCTGAACGCGTCCGTCGGCCAGTGCGTCGGGATGATGCGGTCTTTCGGGAAATCGGACGAGGAAATATTGGATTATGTGAGAAGGACGCTGGAGAGGAGCGGAATGCGATGATACGAGTGAACGGGGCTGTCAAAACGTTCGGCAAGAAAAAGGCGCTGGATGGACTGACCTTTGCCGCGGAAGAAGGAAAAATCATCGGACTTCTCGGCACGAACGGTGCCGGGAAATCTACGACGCTCAAGGCGATGGCTGGCTTGCTGCGATTGGATCGAGGAGAGATTACGATCGACGGCGATAAGCCCGGATTGTCGGCAAGAGGCATGATCACCTATTTGCCCGACGTCGACGTCTGGTATCCGTGGATGAGATTGTCCGATGCGATTCGTTATATGAAAGATATGTACTGGGATTGGAACGATGAGAAGGTCGGCCATCTCCTCGATTTTTTCGAACTTAGAGCGGATTCGGTTATGGCGGAAGCTTCCAAAGGCACTCGCGCCAAAATGAAGCTGCTGCTGGCGCTTGGCCGGCAAGCGAAATATTTGCTGTTGGACGAACCCTTATCGGGAATCGATCCGTTTGCCAGACGGCAGGTCGCTCAAGCGATCGTGGAAGACTTCATGGAGGAAGGGCAGACCGTTATTATTACCACGCATGAAGTGCCGGAGGTGGAAACGATGCTGGACGAGGTCGTGTTCATCCACGAAGGGAAGCTGCTGCTTCAAGGACATGTGGAGACGATGAAGCATCAAAGAAGCATGTCCTTGATGGACATATTGAAAGAGGTGTATGACGGTGCACGCGTTTAGCCGCTTGTTGAAAACCGATCTGCGGAACCGCAGAAATACGATTCTGATTACGCTCGGAGCACTCGTTCCGGTGCATGCGGCGCTTGCGCTGTTAATAATGCAGCAAAACTTCGACAAGGCGCAGTTGAGCTTCGTAAGCACATTGAATATCGCCGTTTATTTCTCCGCGATGCTGCTTCCATTCGTTTATTGCTTCACGGCTTGGCGCGAGGAGCGGAGACAACGTTCGATCTATTTGTTATTATCGCTTCCCATTCCCAGAACCCATTTGTTGATGTCCAAATCGCTCGCGGTCGGGTGGGAGATCCTGCTCATTTCGGCGGTTATGGCGGCAGGGCTGACCATACAAAACGGAATAAGCGACGGGCTGCTGTTCCGTACGGAGCCGTTGATCACGTTAAATGCGGCGAAAATATGGTTTATGCTCCGAATTTTGCTGGCCGCTGCTTGTCTCGTATTCCTGTGCTTCTTCAGCACGCTGCTCGGGGCATGCTTCGGGAAGCTGTCGTTATTGATTACATGTCTCGTCTTTGCGGTCGGTCTAGTCGTGACGATCGTGGCAATGGCTAATATTCAACCTTTTTTCGTATTTGCTTTTTTTGGTCTGGGGTACTTTGGAGGAAGCGTCTATTTGCTGGAGAAGAAGGTGGGGGTCGGATGAAGGGTAAAGCTTCGTTTCTCGGACAATTTCTTACGAATGCGGCACAAGTAGGCAGCGTAATTCCAAGCTCGACCTTTTTGACCCGCAAAATGCTTCCGCCCGCAATACCATGGCACAAGCTGGAACGGATAGCGGAGCTCGGTCCAGGCACTGGAGTGTTTACCAGGTATTTGCAGGCGAGAAGGAGCGGCTCGAGCGAGCTTGTCTTGTTCGAGAAAAATAAAACGTTTCGGGAGACGTTGAAACGACAATATCCCGGACTCCCGATCCTTGAAGACGCGTTGCATTTGGAGAACATCGTCAAGGAGACGGGGCGTCCGTTTGATCTGATCGTATCGGGACTTCCATTCGCCAATTTCCCGAACGAGCTGCAGGAGCGGCTGTTTCGAACCATTCATGAAGCTCTGGCGCCGAACGGAACGTTTATCGCTTTTCAATATACGCTGCGGCTCAGAAGAAAGTTTCAGACCCATTTTCCGACGATGGATACGGGGCACACCTGGTTGAACGTTCCGCCGGCTTGGGTATTTACATGCAGGAAACAGTCCGAGCGAAGATCGGGAAATGGTTGATTTTCAATAAATGAACTTCTAAATCAACTTCGCTTGGTATCGCGACAAAGCTTCGGAAACGGCTGTTTCCGGAGCTTTTCTGCATTTTGGGAAAGCGGTAAACAAATGTGCAAATAAACTGAACCATTGTACTACCCGATGTGCAAAAAGAACGGTGAAACTTACAAAGAATTCAGCTCGCGATACCGATATGATAACGACAACAGCATAGTTGTAAGCGCTTACTGTTATCGAGCGTAATCGGAGCCGTTTATTTGCCGTCTTAGCGTTCGTTATTTCGACATGAATTTTAGTACAACTAATCCGAACGATTGTCCAAATCGGAATGCAAAAACTTCGGTCAATCCGCTAAATCTTTTGCATGGAACGCTTAGTATCATTACGGTAGCACAATTCGAACATCAAATGGAAGATTCGAATTGGCGGATCAATACGGCATTGCATTGCTGGATAGCGCAGAATCACTCACGGATGTTTCGATCGCCATTATCGGCTCGTATGCCGTCGACAATGAGAAAATCCGGGTAATCGAATGGTGCGAGCGGCATGGCAAGCATGTGATGCTCGGTAAGCCGATCGTCACTTGGCGAAAAGAATTGGATAGGCATACGCCATTATTATTAATGACATGAAGGGTGAGGCAAGCAAATGAACGAACGCAAAGTGCGATTTGCCGTCGTCGGCTGCGGCGGTATTTCTTTCAGCCATTTTATCGGGATCGAGCGGGCCGAGGAAGCCGAGCTTGCGGCGGTATGCGACGCAAACGAGAAGAGGTCCGAGGAGTTCGGAACCAAATATAACGTGAAAGCTTATACCGATTATGCCCGCCTGCTTGCGGACCCGGATATTGACGTCGTCTGCTTATGCACGCCCAGCGGCATGCATGCGGACCAAACGATCCAGGCCGCGGAGGCGGGAAAACATGTCGTATGCGAGAAGCCGATGGCCATCAATCTGGCGGATGCCGAGCGAATGGTCGAAGCTTGCGACATAATAGGCGTCAAGCTGGCGACGATTTTTCCGCGCCGAATGTCTCCCGCATCGCGGTTCGTGAAAAGTTTGCTGGAGGAAGGCAAGCTTGGCAAGCTCAGTCTGTGTTCGGGCTACGTAAAATTTTATCGCGACCAGGCCTATTACGACAGCGCGGGCTGGCGCGGAACATGGGCAATGGACGGCGGCGGGGCGATGATGAATCAAGGCATCCATACGATCGACCTGCTTCAATGGTTCGCCGGACCGGTCGAGTCGCTTCACGGCTATGCCCGCAATGTTCTTCGCAGCATCGAGGTGGAGGATACGGCCGTCGCATCGTTGCAGTTCAAGAACGGCGCACTCGGTTCGATCGAAGCGACGACGACGGCTTACAAGCAGCCGGACCACCGGATCGTCCTGCATGGCGACAAAGGTACCATAATACTGACGGGCGAAGAAATTACGACGTTGGATCTGGTCGGGGAGAAGATCGAAATTCCCGTATTCGAACCGTTCGCCGTCGTTCCGGACGGTCATGCCGTCCAAATCCGCGATATGGCGCTTGCCGTCCTGCAAGACCGTCAGCCGGTCGTGACCGGACGCGACGGGAAGCATTCGCTCGAGATCATTCTCGGCACGTACGAGTCGCAACGGAGCCACCGCGAAATCTTGTTTTGATTCCCGAAAACCCCACCATCCCGCAGCGTACTGCGGGGAGATGGGGTTTTGGCGCGATCCTACATATTCTCTCGTTTGCCTTTGCGTTTACTACGGGGCACAAGCTTCTGACCCCATTGATAGATCGATTTCGACTCCTTTGTCAAAATCGGACCGAGCACGGCTAGGATTAGCACATACAATACGGCGAACGATTGAATAGCCGGAATCAGTCCGCCCGCTTTCCCGATGTTCGCCATAATGATCGAGAATTCGCCCCGCGAGACGAGGGTGAAGCCGACGTTTAACGATGCTCGCGGCGAAATGCCGGATAAGCGTCCCGCGATCATACCGGCCAAATAATTGCCGACTATCGTGAGCACTACCGCGAGTAGGGCCATTCCGACGGCTCCGCCCAATGTTGCGGGCTCGATCGTCAAGCCGAAGCCGAAGAAAAATACGGCACCGAAAAAATCGCGGAAAGGCAGCACGTGATGCTCGATCCGCTTCACATGGGCCGATTCCCCCAAAACAAGCCCGATCATCAACGCTCCGATCGCTTCGGCTACATGAAGCGTCTCCGAGAAGCCGGCGACGAGAAACAGCAATGTCATGACGAGCAACAGAAACAGCTCGGAGGATTGGATGTTCAGGGCGATATCGATATATTTGATAACTTTCCTGCCGATGAAAAGAAATAAGACGATAAACAGGAGAGCGGTCAAGGAAATAACCAGCACCCCGACAAACGTAGTCGCCCCGCTCAATACCAATCCGGTCAATATCGAGATGTGCACGGCGATAAACAAATCGTCGAACATGATCATCCCCATGATGAGTTCCGTCTCGGGGTTGGCGGTCCGTTTCAAATCGACCAAAACTTTGGCGACGATCGCCGTAGACGAGCTCGTCATGATCCCGCACACGACCAGCGTTTCCTTTAGCGGCAAATCCATGATCCAGCCGAGCAGCAGACCGGATACGAAATTGATCGCGACGTAGAAGGAACCGCCGACGAGGATCGCTTTACCGGATTTCAGCAGCCGTTTGACGGAAAATTCCAAGCCCAAATAAAATAACAGAAACAAGATGCCAAGCCGTCCCATAAAATCGATAAAAGCCGAGCTCTCGATAAATCTGAGATCGATGATCCAAAAGTGGGGCGCATGCGGACCAACGGCCATTCCGATCAAAATATAAAAGGGAATGACCGAGAAGCGGAGCTTGGTGGAAATAAAGCCTACGAGCGTAATGAGTGCAACGGCCAAACCCACTTCGAATATGAGCATATCCATCGATTACAAGCTCCCGTTCGTTAGCAGGTGCTTCAATTGCTGCAGCTGTTTGCGCTCTCCGGCCACGATCAGCGTAGAGCCGGCGGCAAATGCATAGTCCGCTCCGGGATTCATTGTTTTCCGATGATTTTTCTCGGTTACAGCCAAAATGGTCGCACCGGTATTACGGCGGATGTCCAATTCTCCGATCCGTTTCCCGACGCATCCTGACGAAGGTTCTATGCGAAGCCATTCAATAATTAATCCATCCAGAGCCATCTCCTGGTTCTCGGCAAGCCTCGGCGTATACGAGATGCCGGAGATTATGGCCGAGACCGTTCTGGCCTCCTCGTCGTCCAACGTTACCATTGACAAAACTTCGTCGGGGTCGTCCGGGCTCATATGAAACAAATCGCGCCGGTCGTCGTTATGCACGACGATGACCAGCTTCTCCCCGCTGCGTGTATCCAGGCAATATTTGCGGCCGATTCCGGGCAAATCCGATTCTCTAAGGTTCAAAGTATATATTCCCTCCTCTCCACACTCTGTAAGGTCTTCCATTACAGCCAGCGAACGGTTTCATGACGAATCCCTCCTTGTTAAAATAGACCTCTCGTCGGAGGTCTACTTAAAGTGTACCAGAAGTGGCGAATAAGTCCATGCCGCATTTCCGCCAAGTTGTGCAAAAATTGTGAATGATCGTGAAAATCGCGGTATAAAAGGCTATTTGAATCGGATAAAGCTTAAGAGCACAGACGTTAGGCGAGATGCTTCTAATCCGTTATTTGTTTGAACAGCCTCTCCCGCAAAACCTTCGCATATTCCGAAGGAGTCATTCCCGTCGTTTTCTTGAACTGACGCGAAAAATAGTGGAGGCTGTTGTAGCCGAGCATTTCGGATATTTCCGTCAAATTGTTGTTGTTCTGGCGGATATGCTCCTTCGCCTTGTCGATTTTCAACCGGTTCCAATATTCCAGAACGCCGCAATCGAATTTCGCCTTGAACAGCATGCTCAAGTGCGTCCGTCCGACCGAAAACGTCTCGCATAAATGGGCCAGCGTCAAATTGCCGACCAAATTGTCCTTCATATGGGCTGTAACTTTATCGATCAGCCCGGACTCCTGCTTTCCCTTTACGACGGACGCGCGCTGCTTTTTCTCCTTCAGCACGTCCGCCTTGCGCATCAGCTGCAGCAGGAGCATCTCCGTATACGAGACGAACAGCTGCTCGCTGCCGAACGGCGAGTCGCTTTGCCTGGCCAATTTGCCCGCGACCGGATTGGGACCGAAAGTGTTCCAGCCCTCCTTCATGATGAGGGAGACGGTCGCGATTTCTTCGTTTCCGAGGTGGAACAGCTTGTTGTCCGCAAAAAAACGCAACGCCGGCGAGCTGCATTCGAACGAGACGATATACATATTGGCGGCGATTTTCCCGTTCGAGCTCGGACGATGGAATTCGTTCGGCTCGTACACGAGCAGATCCCCTTGCTTCAATTCATAGTCCCGCGAATCGGTGCTGACGCGCAGTTCCCCGCGGTCGATATAGACCAGCTCCCAAAAATCGTGCCGCTCTCCCCGGTGCCAATAGTTGATGGCCAGTTCGAAATAATGGCAGGAAATCACTTTGTCGATGACGATATCCCGAGCGATCGGGTACCGCTGCAGAGTCATACGCACCATGCCCCTCGGAAGATGATAATCGGCTCTTGCTATTTCGTAATCCTTTTGAAGCCGCGCGACAACGTTTTCGCATATTCCGAAGGCGTCATATTGGTCGCTTTCTTGAAGTGGCGCGAAAAATAATGGACGCTGCTGTAGCCGAGCAGCTCGGATATTTCGGTCAAATTGTAGACATCTTCGCGGATGTGCGTTTTGGCCCGGTCGATCTTTAATTGGTTCATATACTCGATTACGCCGCAGCCGACTCTCTTTTTGAACATGATGCTGATTTGGGTGCGTCCGATCGCGAAATGGTCGCATAAATCGTCGAGCGTCAAATTGTCGCCCAACCGCTCGATCATGTACTTGATAATTTTATCGGCTGCGCCGCTTTCCTGATTGTCCCGGGGCACCGGCGCAGGGGTCGTTTTCTGCTCTTCGTGTCCGGAACGGATCAGATGGATCAGCAGCGTTTCCAGATGAACCTTGAACAGCTGCTCGCTGCCGAACGGAGCGCCCGCGCGGGGGAACAATATTCTGCCGCTGCCGGCCGGACTCGGTCCGAACGCATTCCACCCCTCGTCCATCAGATGGGCAAGCACAAGCTTCTCTTTCTCGCCCAAACGGAACAGCTTATTGCGAATGAAAAAGGACATCGGCTCGGAATCGCATTCGAAGGTAACGACGAATACGTTTGGCGACACCTTTCCGTTGCTTTTCGGGCTGTGAAATTCGTTGGGCTCGTGGAACAGAAGGTCGCCCTGCTTCAGGTTGAAATGGCCGAAATCGGTATCGATTTCGATCTCGCCTTTGTCCACATAGTAAATTTCCCAGAAGTCGTGCTTCTCTCCCGCATACTTGTAGTTTTTGGACAGCTCGAAATAATAGCACGAAATTAACTTGCGGATTTGAATGTCTTCGCGAATTTCATATCGTGGAAACCGCATAGCCGGATGTCTCCCTTTCTGTGTGGAAACGTTATCTTTTTTCTTCATTCAACGCGAATATAAAAAATCCTTTCTTCGGTCGGGGCAGATTTGCACGAAAGCAAAAAAATCCAAATATTCCGGACGAAAGTGTACAGGACGGTGCAAAAAAGACGTGTCATCGTCTAAAGATCGGCACTCTTATCCACGGTATGATTGCGTTGAATCGATAAAGAAATGGAGGCGCTCCAGATGGAAATCGGCGTCGTCAATATTTTGAAAAACAACGGCAGCTGTTTCGAGCATGTAAGCCAATTCGGCTTGAAAACGTGCCAATTGATCGGTTGGAATCCGGAGCTGTGTACGACGGAGATCGCCGACAATGTGCTCCGGGAATCGGAGAAGCACGGCGTTCGCATATGCGCCATGTGGGGATGGGTGGCCGGACCGGGCAAATGGAACTTTACCGAAGGACCGGTTACGCTCGGTCTCGTGCCGGAAGCATACCGGGAGGAGCGGGTCGGAACCTTGAAAAATTGGGCCGACTTCGCCAAGCGGATAGGCGCCCCGGCGCTGGTGACGCATTGCGGGTTCATTCCCGAGAATATGACCGATCCGAACTACGACGGCGTAGTGGACGCCATTCGGGAAGTCGCGCAATATTGCGACGACTTGGGTCTCGGCTTCTGGTTCGAAACCGGTCAGGAGACGCCGGTCGTGCTGCTCCGGACGATCGAGCGCGTCGGTACGCCGAATCTGGGCATTAATCTCGATCCGGCCAACCTGATCCTTTACGGCAAAGGGAATCCGATCGATGCGCTTGACGTCATCGGGTCCTATGTGCGCAACGTGCACGTGAAGGACGGGTTTTATCCGACCAACGGCGACTTGCTCGGCAAAGAAACGCTTGTCGGAACAGGCAAGGTCAATTTTCCCGCATTGCTGGCAAAGCTTCGGTCCATCGGGTATGACGGAGAACTGATCATCGAACGGGAAATTTCGGGGGAAGAGCAAGCGCGCGATATACGCGCCACCATCGACAATTTGAACAAGTGGCTGGCTTGACCGGCTGTCAAGGAGGAAACGGGGCATGAATTTGTTCACGACGCTGAAAGGCTCGCTCATGGAGTCCTTTTTCCCGAATGGTTGGGATTTGCAAAAAATCGACCGATGCGCGGGATTGCCTCCTGCAGAGGCGCTGAAAAGGGAGCCGCACTGGAATGACGATTTCCGTCCGGTAAGCTGCTCCAGCCTGGAGCAGTTCGATACGTATATGGGCCATGAAATCGCGCTGCTGATCAAGCAGACGCGCGATCGCGGCGAGAAGCTCGCGATCATCCTGCCCGTCGGTCCGATGGGGATGTATAAATGGACGGTGTATTTCCTGAAAGCTTGGAATGTGAGCGCCTCGCACGTGCACGGCTTCAACATGGATGAATGGAGCGACGCGGAAGGGAATACGCTCCCTCCGACAAATCCGGGATCGTTTCAGTACGCCATGGAGAATAGCTTCTATGATTTGCTTGGCGATTTGACGGTGCCGTCCGCGCAGCGCAATTTTGCCACCAAGGAGAATTTGCCGTCGTATAAGGAAAAAATCGCCTGCTTGAGAAGCGAAGGCGCCAAGCTGGCCGTCGTATACGGTATCGGCCGGGTATTCCATATCGCATTCTGGGAGCCGCATTTTGCCGGCGAATACGGGTCCGAGGCGGAATGGCGCGTGGATACGCACCGGATCGCGGCCCAGCTCCATCCGCTTACGATCGAGCAGAACGCGATTACGAGCTTCAAGAGCCGGACGACGCTCGTACCGTGCTACGCCAATACGATCGGGCCGGGACTGTTTTTGCAGGCCGACTATGCGATCGGCGGGGCGGACGGCGCGCTCGGACGGGGCATGATGTGGCAAGGCATGTCGCTTCTGACGACTTTGAAGTACGGCCCGGACCCTTGGGTGCCGTCCAGCTACATGCCGACAATACCCGGAAAGCTGTTTTTTCTGCAGGAGCTGGCGGGGCCGCTAGAGCCCGAGCTGAATTGACGAAAAGGAAGGAGTGTTTGCATGAATATTTTGGCGGTAGGAGCGCATCCCGACGATATCGAGATCTCCTGCGCGGGGACGTTGTCCAAGCTGAAGCAGGCCGGCCATCATATCGTCATCTGCCACGCGTGCAAGGGAGACAAAGGCCATTATACGATTCCTCCCGAGGAATTGACGGAAATACGCCGCAAGGAGGCCGGGGAGGCCGGGGCCGTCATCGGCAGCGAGGTGGTCTCCTTAGGCTTCGGGGACGGGGAGATCATCGCCGAGAATCAGGAAAACCGGATGGTTTTTATCGATCTCGTGCGGTATGCCCGCCCCGATATCGTCATTACCCATGCCCCCAACGATTATATGCCGGATCATATCGCGGTCAGCCAGCTCGTCTTTCACGCGACGTTTTTCTCCACGCTGCCCTGGTTCCGGACGAAAAATGAAGCCGCGGATAAAGTGCCGGGATTGTACTATATGGACAATTTGTCCGGTCTTGGCTTCGAGCCGACTTTTTACGTCGACGTGACGGACCACCTGGAGACGAAGCTGGAAATGCTGCGAAAGCATCAGAGCCAGCTGGTGTGGCTGAAAGAACACGACAATGTCGATATCGTCGATTTCGTCTCGACGCTGGGCAAGACGCGCGGGATACAAGCAGGCTGCACCTATGCGGAAGGATTCGTCCAGCATCTCGTCTGGACAAGACCGAACGCAATAAGGTTTCCGGTATAGCGGGAGCGGACGCGCTCCACGAGGGGAGATAACGAATATGCTGAAGGTAGGCTTGGTCGGCCTCGGGTTTATGGGCCGCATGCATTTGACGAACTATAGAAGATTGGAGCAGGAGGGCTTTCCGATCCGGGTTGTCGCGATTTGCGACGTGGACGAGAAAAAGTTCCGCGGCATTTTTACCGAGGGCAATATCGGGAATCCGGACAACGGGCTCGACCTTTCCGTCTATAAGCACTACACCGATTACGACCGTATGCTCGCCGAAGAGGAGCTCGACATCGTCGATATAGCCATGCCGAGCAACCTGCACGCCGACATGACGGTCAAAGCGTTGGACCGGGGCGTCCACGTCCTCTGCGAGAAGCCGATGGCGCTAAGTACGGCCGAAGGGCGCCTCATGATCGAGGCGGAGAAGCGGAGCGGCAAAAAGCTGATGATCGCCCAAGTGCTGCGCTTTTGGCCCGAATACGAATATTTGAAGGAAACGGTTGCCGGCGGCCGGTATGGACAAGTGCTGTCCGCCCATTTTTTCCGCGGGGGACATCCGCCGAAGTGGACGTACAAGGACTGGATGGTCCGCAAAGAAACGAGCGGAGGCGGTTTGTTCGATCTGCATATCCACGATATCGACATGGTCAATTGGCTGTTCGGCGCACCGCAGTCGGTATCGACGCTGGCGCGCGACGTTCTGCCCGGAAGCTCTTACGACATCATTTCCACAAATTATGTATACCCGGACCGTAAAATAGTCACGACGCAGTGCGACCGTTCTTTAACGGGCGAATTCGGATTCGAGATGTCGTACCGGATCAATTTCGAACGCGGCAACCTGTTGTTCGAAAAACGCGTCCTGCGCGACAATCCCATGGACGGTAAAGGGTTCGTACCGGAGCTGTCCGCCGATTCGGGCTATTATCGGGAGATTAAATATTATGCCGAGGCGATTCTTTACGACCGTCCGATCGAACGGGCGACTTCGGAGCATACGCTGCAGACTTTGGCCATCGCCGAAGCGGAAGCCCGCTCCGCAACATCCGGAGGCGAGTTGGTGGATATAGCGTAATATTAAAATATTGAAAAAAATACGGATTTGCCCGCCCGGGGGGATTGCCCACGGTCGGGCTGTCTGTTATGGTTAAAGCAGAGTTATCCGTTACCTATTCGGAATCCACTTCACAGAGGAGGGAATTTGCATGCCGTTCAATATTGGTTGGACCGGACTTATTTTAATCGTATTGATCGCCCTGCTGCTGTTCGGACCGTCCAAGCTTCCTCAGTTGGGCCGCGCGATCGGGGATACGATGAGGGAATTCCGCAAAGGAAGCCGTCAAATGATCGCCGAGGCGGAAGAGTCGAACGCCGTCGAGAGCAAAAAGGAAACGGAACGCAAGTCGGTCAACTGAGTGTTCGCGACCGCATCGGATTACCGAATTCGCCGTACAAGGGATTCGGTTTTTCTTTTTTTTGTAAGCGCTCACTAAATAGGACTGTTCAGGAAATATTTAGCTTGCGAAGCGTAATCGATTACAGTACTTCACACGCCTTCCGTAAACACGGTATCGACGGCGGAGCATACCATAGCGATGATCATGCGCTGGGCAAAATTGAGCATGATTATCGAGTGGCAGTTCCCTTGTATCATTTTTTGGCAGAACGACGCTTAGAACGGACGTCCCCGGCCAGTCGGGTATCTGGCCGTTTTTTCTTTTTTCGTTTATTGCGGACTGCGAACGGTCCGGTCGCAATAATGTCCACCACATCCCTGTCGCTGAAGAAGGTCCGGTTCCGGATCGCCCTTCCGTTCGTAAGTTCCATCGCGGTCTGCTGCTTGCTGAACGATCCCCATAATGGGGCTTTATTGTTCCCGATAAATACCCCGCTGTTCGGCCCCATCCCATTGACGCTGATTTGCTGGAACACTATAGATGAATAGGACAAGGGATCCGCTTCCTTTCTTGTGCGAGCTACAATCCTCAGCTTATAGCCTTTACTACAGCTTACGCGAATGAGGAGGATCCGGGTTGGGCGCGGACGGTGCCGCACGGTACGAATATCCTTTTGTCGTACGTCGCAGCTCGGCATCGTCCGTGACAGCCTCTTCGGAAGACGCTCGCATGGCGGAGCCGGCCGTGGCCCCCTGCTTGGCGGGATCATCCGGCTTGCCTTTACCGTTCTTGCCGCCCTGAAACATCTGCTGCGGATCGAACTGCACGTCGAAGTTGTTGCCCAAATTGAGCGAGCCGCTCAGTTCCTCGATATCGAGCGCATCGAGACGGAATGTCACGTTTTCGACAACGGGGTTGTGGATATGGAGCTCGCGGACGACTACGTTTTGTTTTCGCGTCTCTTTGGCAAGGTGCTGGATCGTTTGCTCGAGCTGTTCGATCTTTTGTTCCAAACGGCTCCTCTCCGCCCCTTCGCGTGAGACAGCCGCCGTCTTACCGTTTCCTTGCAACCAGTTGAACATGGCCATTCCTCGCTCGTCCGAATTAGACAACCTGTCTTTTACATTATATGGCCGGACTAAGCAAAGCATTCGTTCGTTGTGACAAACGCCGAATAGGACATCGGCAAGGCCGCATATATATGATTTACGACGAGAGACGGGAGGGGTAGACATGCCGGGTACGATTATATTCAACGGCATTTATGTAAACAGCCAAGGTCCGAACGGAGCCGTCTTCGTAGGCGAAACGTCGGCGCCGGGCTGGGATTCCCACAATAAAAACCAAACGTCGAACGGACAGAGCAATAACGCCTTCGGCGCCGGCGAGAACGTTACAGGAAATTTGTTTTTGTTGTCCGACAACGACTTTTTGGATACGCTCATCCTCGACGGCTTCGAGAAAGAGGGGGGACCGAGCATCCAATCTTGACGAAGGGGGCTGTCGTTATGCCGGATACCAAATTTCTCGTTCAATTCGACCGCATCGTCGTCAATTCGATCGGTCCGAATTCGGGCATATTTGTCGGAACGAATTTGCAGTACGGCTGGAGCTCGCATAACAAGACGAACGCGAGCTTCTCGGGTATGGGCGAGGGGAGCGAGGTATCGCGGAACGTGAATGTCATTTACGACAACGATATGATCGACACGCCGATCGATGACCGCGACATCATCTTGAACGGACAGAAGATAGCCAGAGCTTCGTAATCGGGGGTTGCCCCATGCGGTAATCTGAATGGAAGCGGGGGATATTCATGAGTCGGAGCAAAGACGATCATGCGATTCCCGGAACGGGAGAGGGATTGTTCGATTGGGACGATTTTCAGAACCATTTTTTCGGAGGAGGGGGATGGAAGGAGGCGTGGGGCGGAAAGCCGAGCGGGACGATCCCATGGGTAGACCGGTATGTGAAAGGCATATTGGCCGATGCCGTACCGGTCGCAGTTTCGAGATCTGCCAAGCAATCGGGGCGTACGCGGCAAACCGGACAATCCGAGCAAGCTGAGGAATCCGAGGAAGCGGAGGAAGCCGGACAGATCGGGCAAAGCGGGCAGACGGCGCCGTTTTCCTCCAAGCTTACGTCGATCGCTTGCAACGTATTCGAGACGCACCGCGCCTTGATCGTTCGCATTCGGTTGTCCGCAGACGTCTCGATCCGGGACATTCGTCTATTCGCGGCCCCGCACGAATTGAAGGTGCTGGGGCTTCCCGGAGCGGAAGAGAAGACGGTGAAGCTTCCGACAGCGGTGCGGACGGACGGAGCGAGGGCGATCTGCAAACAGCGAATTGTGGAGGTCACGCTACCGAAGGAAGAAGAAAGGGCCGCCATTGAAGTTCCGATTCGCCATATGGAAGGGGGGTAACCGGCAGTTCGCCGACAGTCGTCCCATTGCCGAGAGGCCGCCGGACTTGGTTTGCGCGGCTTTTTTGTCCTATCAGAATGATCCATCTCGGAAAGCTCGGACGCACTTCATCGAATGGGCTTCGATCAGAAGTTTTTCTTAGAGTATGCGTTTGCTATTAACCGTCGTCGAGCCGCGTGCATACAATATTCCGTAAAAAATGCGCGGAGGCGGTCGTGGATGGCAGAGCAACCCGAGAAGGAGCCGTGCGTCCGCTGCGGACATCAGCCCGAGAAATCCGACAAATACTGCGTCCGCTGCGGAGCACCTCTCGTAAACCGCTGCACGAAAAAAAGAAGCCCTTTGCACAGGGGCTGCTCCAAGGTGAACAAGCAAGATGCGGCTTACTGCGCGGACTGCGGAGAGCCGACGCTGTTCCGGGAATCGGGACTGCTGTAGCGACTCGCCCGTTCGCCTTTACTCGTTTTTTCCGATTTCAGGCTGCTGCGAGGACGAACGAACTAACTCGGCAAACCATTCCCGCACCGGTTCCGGGATCATTTCGGCCGCATCACCTGCCATCCATTCCAAAAAATCGGAGTCGTCCAGCGAGGACTTCGTGCCGGATAGATGGTTGTTGTTCCCGCTCACGTCGCCGAATCCTTGGTTATGTTTCTTGCTGCTGTGGAAATTGGACGGGAAGTTGTTGCCCATATTCAAGCACGAAGCGCCTTCTATGCTGCCGATCTCGATGCGTCCGATAACGAAATTGGGGGAAAACAACGATGACGCCATACCGATCATGCCTCCTCTCTGCCGGGGCTGCGATTCGTGCGCATGACGTGCTGACCGGCTTCGACCCGGTTGTCTTTGCCATTGATCGAGCCCATTCCTTCGTTCGTTTCTTCCCGGCTCGATCTTCCGATAATGATATTGATTCCGCTATTGACGGACGAGCTGTCCGCCAAGCTGTCGATCTTGATCGTACCGAAACGGATTCGTACCATGGCCGCCGGCCTCCTCAATCCGATTGATCGTTAGGGGACGGATCTGCTCCGCCTTCGCTTTCCGACGTATCGATGGCGATGTTTATGATGGAATCCGGCTCCTTGCTGCGGACAAACTCGACGGTCAGCAGGCCGTCCCGGAATCGGGCCTTCATGCCTTCGCCGGATATTCCGCGCGGAAGATCGATTTTACGGTGAAATTGCCCGAAGAATCGCTCGGATACGAGCAACTGGCCTTCCTCGACCGGATATCGGTACGGGATGTCGCCTTTTACATGAAACGTGTTTTTGTGTACCGACAGTTTGACCGTTTCTTCCGCTTTGCATCCCGGGAGCTCGATCACCACGATCAGACGGTCTTCAGTCATATAAACATCCGTTCTAGGCTGCGAACTCGGGATCAAGCCGGAAATATCGTTCCAGAATTGGTCCCCTAACGTACGGTCGGACTGGGATTTAAGCTTTTTCCAGAAGCTGTTGGGAGTTTCGCTCATATGCGGCCTCCTTACGGCGAAAGGCCGTTAACGTTCTCCTCCTATACGTATGAGCCAAGTTGCCGTCCCATGACGTATCGCTTCGGATCGCAACGAGATCCCGAATTAAATCAGCTTGATCAAATGGACGATCTGCGAATCCGTCCATACCCGGATCAAATGATTGGTCGGGTCGTACTGAACCTTGCCTTCCCCGATCGCGATATGCGGCTCCGACCCGAGACCGTAAAAAATATCGTCGGCCAGCGTCTGCAAAAATTCGATCTGCTCCTCGCGATCCAGCCCGTCCCAATCCGACTGTTCCATCTCAAACGCGCTATAGCAATTGTCAATCTGTCCCAATGCGGCTCCGAGGTCGCGAACGATATCGCGGTACTCGCGGTTGAATCTGACACCCATGCTCGTTCACAACCTTCGTTATGCTTTTTTGTACATTCATCTTACCAAATGTAGGGTCCGGGAATCCACTGGATAGCGGCATTATTTTGGACAAGGATCGGATCGGCCGCCCGATTCGGGTAGAGAAAGGGCGTTCGATCCGGTATAATGGATGATAACGATTCTCAATTGAAAGGAGGGTACGCGTTGGAAGCCCACTACGATCATTTGGCCGCCGCTTTTGTTCGGACCCTGGTAGAGGTGCACGGAGCGTACAGAACATCCCTCGGCGCGAACGCATATTACAATGGCCACAAAAAGGAGCCTACGACCCGTTGCGCACTGCTGTTCGCGTTGAGAGGCCGCGCGACGTTTCTATTTAACGGCACCCGAAAGGCGGTGCTCGAGCCGGGAAAGGCGCTTTTGGGCGGTTTGGGAATGACTTTGGAGATTGAAACCGGTCCGTCCGGGTTCGAATACGTTCTCATTCATTATTTGCCGGCGGAGAATACTCAGCCCGTAGCTTTTCGCCGTATGACCGAAGTAACCGAACTCCATGCTGACGTCGATCCGCAAATGCTGCAAATGATGGACAGGATGATCGGTTTGGCCGGCGTACCGGGTCAATTGGAGCTGCTGGAGAAAAAGACGCTGTTCCATCTGCTGCTCGGCCGGGTGCTGGTCGCGGAGCGAAATCGTCAAAACCGCGAAAGTTTGCCGATGATCGAACAAGCCGTCGATTATATCCACCGATTCTATATGGAGCCGCTGACGCTGGAGCAAATTGCCGGCAGCTTCGGCATGAAGCCGAAATATTTTTCCTACCTGTTCCATAAATATACCGGCATAAGTCCGATGAATTACTTGATCGAATACCGGATGAACCGAGCGCAGGAGATGCTGCAGGATCCTTCCTCCTCCGTGCGGGATATTGCCGGATGCGTCGGGTATACGGACGCCTATTACTTCAGCAGACTGTTCAAAAAGCGCAAGGGGATTGCGCCGAACGAAGTCAAATCGGGCGTCCGCGGAAATAGTCCATCTTGAAATCGGCGAATTCTCCATTTGCCGGGCAAACGCCGAATGATACAATCATTGATGATAATGAGAATCGTTATCGAATATGAACGATCGAAGGGGTTGCCTTATAAGAATGAAGACACAAAGCTTATTCATCGCTATGCTCGCGATCTGGATCGTACTGCTGACCGCATGCGGGGGAACTGCCGGCAATTCCCGACAAAGCAGCGTGCCTGAATCGAAAGAGGGCTCGGCCAAGTCGTCGACGGGTTCTTCGGGCGAAGGCTCGTCGGCTTCCTTCCCGAGAACGGTCACCGATGCAACCGGGGAGGTTACGATCCAGAAGCAGCCGAAGAAGGTCGCTCTCGTTCATTGGGGACTGAGCGACGTGATGCTGACGTTCGATCTGGATACGGTTGCGATTACGCTGCCCTTCACTGCCGTTCAGTCCGTGCTGAAGACGGATGTATACAAGCCGTACGTGTACAAGCACCGGGAGATCGCGATCGTGGGCGAGAATACCGGCGTCAACATGGAGGCCGTGCTGGCCTACGAACCGGATCTGATCATCGCGGGCAGCAGCACGAATAAAAATCAGCTTGGCCAGCTCGGTCAGATTGCGCAGACGATCGTCATCGACGAAGCGCAGACGAACGTATTCGAGGATTGGAAAGCCGTCATGACCCAATTCGGCCGTATTCTCGGTCAAGAGGAAAATGCCAAGGCTTTCGTTGCCGCCTTCGACCAACAAACGCAGGAGGCCAAGGCGAAGCTGGCGGGAGTTAGCGGCACGGTCGTTTTCGTCCAGGTCAGAGAAAAAAATATGTGGCTCTCGTCTCCGACTACGCTGTCATTATACTATGCGGGCCTCGGCTTGAAGCCGCCGGAGGCGCCCATGATGAAGGAGGGCGGGCAGCTCAGCCTGGAAGGATTGAGCCAGCTGAATCCGGACCATTTATTCCTCGGCCACTTCAACTACGAGGATCCGGCTTTGCCGGCGGTTACGGACGAATGGAAGAAGAGCGAGGTATGGAAACAGCTGAAGGCCGTCCAACAAGGACAGACATATCCGGTCAACGGGCAGCTGGCTCTCGGATTCGGACCGATCGGCAAGGCATACGGCGTCGATGCCATCGTGAAGGCTTTAAAGCAACCATGATTATCCCCCTATACAGCAACGCCGTCAGCCTTCGGCTGGCGGTTTTCTTTGTACGATGGCGTTTCTAAACGCACCGACGGCGCATCTTTTCTATAAGAAATAGATTCGATAAAGGAATGTTCGGACTCGGGCTGTTCATGACTATGTATTCATACTATGATGGAAATAATGAATATTGCAATTTACATAGGGAAGGGATGCTGCACAACATGAACGAACAAGTCAAGCAATTTTTGCTGGAGCTGCTATCGACTCCTTCGCCGTCCGGGCAGGAGTGGCATATTCAACGGAAATGGATCGAGTACATAAAGCCGTTCGCCTACGAAATCCGAACCGATATGGCGGGCAACGTTATCGGGATCGTAAATCCGGACGCGCCGTTCAAGGTGCTTATCGCCGGACACTGCGATGAAATCGGTCTGATCGTCAGTAGAATTGACGACAAAGGGTATATTTATGTCGATGCGCTCGGCGGCATCAGTCAGAAGCTGGCCGTCGGCATGAAGGTGGACATTTTGGGATACGGCGGACGGTTGACCGGCGTAATCGGAGCGAACGCCCAGCATCACGGCGGATTGAAGGAAAACTTCGAATTTTCCGATCTTTGCATCGATTGCGGCGCCAAGAGCAAGGAGGATGTTGCCGGGTTCGTTCAGGTAGGCGATCTCGCCGTATACAAAAGGGAGCCGGAGCTGCTGCTTAACGGCCGATTGAGCGGGCGCGGGCTGGATAACCGGACCGGTGCGTTTATCGTGGCGGAGACGCTGCGCCGGGTTGCGGAGCGGGGGACGAAGGTCGGGTTATATGCGGCAAGCACGGTTAATGAAGAGACGAATATGGGAGGAGCGTATTTCGCGGCTGCGGGGCTGTCTCCGAATATGGCTATCGCCCTGGACGTCACCTTCGCTACCGATTATCCGGGCTCGAATTCCCATCATGCCGTTATCGAGCTGGATGGAGGCCCCGTGTTGGCCAAGGGAGCTCCGATCAACCGCAAGATCAATCGGTTATTGGAACAGAGCGCCGAACGGCAGAACATGCCGCTCCAGTACGAGCTGACCCCGCGTAAAACGGGTACGGACGCCGATATGATTCGCACGACCGGACGAGGCGTCCCGATTGCGCTTGTCTCGCTTCCGCTCCGTTATATGCACGCGCCCGTCGAAACGGCGAGTCTCCGCGATATGGAGCAGGAGATCGAGCTGCTCACGGACATGATCGTCCGATTGAGCGGGAACGAGAATTTGAATCCGATCGACGATGAACTTTAATGGGAAAGAACCTCGCACGGGTAAGCTGTAGCGGGGTCTTTTTTTGTCAAAAAGCGCTATATTTAATGGCATTAATAATTGATGATAATTCTTGATTGATTAACATAATTAAATATTTTAATTCCAATAAAGCTGCGCTATAATCGAACCATATAACGAATGCGGCCCCGGAGGAAGCGGAGATGAACAGACGAAAGTTTCTACAAAGACTATTGGCCGCAGGCGTTCTTACGGTCGGAGCGGCCGGAGGCGTATGGAAATTCGGCTTCGATCGAGATGGAGCCGTCCCCGCTCAAGGGGGCGAACGATTGCCGGGGCTAAACGGCGAAAGCGTTGTTTTCGGCAACAAAAACGACAGCTCGGGCGCTCTGTTTTCCTTCATGATCGTAAGCGATCTGCATATCAACAGCGGAATTGCTTACCCGAGCGAAAACTTTCGGCGTGCAATTGACGACATGATCGCATTCGAGTCCAAGGTTGAAGCTATACTCATAACCGGCGACGTTACGGAATCGGCGACGGATAAAGATTACGAGGAATTCCGCAACATTTTAAAAAGCTACAAGCAGCTGCCTCCGATTCACGCGAACATGGGCAATCACGACTACTACAATATATGGATCAGCAAGGACGGGGCATGGAGCAAGGAAACGATGCCGAACGGGAAGACGGATGAGGGCTCCAGGCTTGCGTTCATGAAGCAATTCCGGCTCGATAAGCCTTATTCGGAAGCGATCATCAACGGGTATCGGGTATTGCTCATGTCCCAGGAAACCTATGTCCAGGAAAAGCCGGACGTCAGCGAAGGAGCCTGGTACTCCGACGAGCAGCTTGCTTGGTTGAAAGAACGTCTGACCCAGAGGAAAGACAGCAAGCCGGTGTTCGTCATGATCCATCAGCCGCTTCCGGCTATCGGCCAAAACGGCGGCAGCCATTCGCTCATAAGGGCCAACGAATTCCGGGAAATTTTGAAGCCGCACCAGAACGTGTTTCTATTTTCCGGCCACACGCATCAGGACTTTCAGAACGGGCGTGCGCATTATGTGAAGGAGACGTTCCATTGGTTCCACAATTCATCGGTCGGCCGGGTGCTTAATGCGCAATTTAGGCCATACCGGGAAAATGTCGCGCAAGGATTGTATGTCCAAGTGTTCGCCGACAAAATCGTGCTGCGGGGAAGGGAATTTATCGGCCGCGCATGGATCAAGGAAGCGGATTGGACGGTCCGGCTCGTGTAATCGAGGAAATGTGCAGACCGAAAAGGCTGGTACACAATTAGTACGCAATGCGTAAAATGCAATGCGTATGCAATGTGTAAAATGCAATGCGTAAAAGCATGAGCATAAGCTTGTGTGCTTTCTGTGACAGTTCCCTTCGGGAAGGGACAAAGGGAACGACTAGTTCCGCTATTTGCGCAGATCGGCATGAAAAAGGGACAAACGGAAAAATTAGTTCCTCTATTCCCGGAAAACGCTCGGATTTTACCCGGCAAAACGAGAATAGAGGAAAAAAGTGTTCCTCTAAGCACAATTTGCTGCTCCGTTTTCATCAATAGAGGAACTCGAACTTCCGTATAAATGAGAGAATGGCATGTAGACGTCCCGCTCCTTCTCTGATAATGATTTGCATTTTCAATGAGGTTCGGAATATGGTATCGTAGCATCAGGAACGGTATAAAAGTTGGGAGTGACCGCGCGTGGACATATTCGAGGCGATTAGAGAACGAAGATCGGTAGGTCTTGTGAAGGACGAACCGGTTAGCAGGGAGCAGATCGAGAGCATATTGGAGGCGGGAAATTGGGCGCCCAGCCACCATATGACGGAGCCTTGGCGGTTTATCGTCATGACGGGAGAGGGCCGCAACGTGCTGGCGAACGCTTACGCGGACATTGCGCTCGAGCAAGCCGGGAAATCCCCGGGCGATTACAACGAAGCGGAAATAAGAGCCAAGCAGCAGGCCAAGGCTAATCGCGCGCCTGTCGTCATTGCGGTAGCCGTCGCGCCAAGCGGTAGTCCGCAGGTGAACCGGGTCGAAGAGTTCGCGGCGGTTCACGCGGCCGTGCAAAATATGCTGTTGGCCGCCCACGCCAACGGACTCGGGGCGATTTGGCGATCGGGCGAACCGATGTACCATCCGAGGATGCAGCAGGCATTCGGGCTGAATGAAGGCGAGCAGGTAGTCGCATTGGTCTATTTGGGCGTTCCGCAGCTCCCGCTGCCCGTAAGAACCAGGAAACCGGTACGGGAAAAGACCGTTTGGATCGAATCGGACGGCTAATAGGTCATAAAGCGCAACGAATCGACAGCCGACAGTCGAAACGGGCTTGCCGCTTGTCACGAACGTATGGATTTTATCGACTTTTGCGCTTCCCCGGGAAATGGGGAAATAAATCAGCCGGAGACAAACGTCTCCGGTTTTCATCGTTTTTGCCGAAATCCGTTAAAAAATTCGGACATTATTGAAATGGAGTCGGATGGTATCGCTTTCATGAAAGCGTTTATAATGGGAACACACGGCATACCCTGCAGGCGTTCGTGGAACGGTAAACGAGAACACGGAAAAGAGGGGATTCGAATGGCAACGAAATGGGTCAAAACGGGTCTGGCTGCAAGCATCGCATCCGTACTGGCATTATCCGCGGCAGGCTGCGGATCGTCTGGTGCGGGGAATCAGGCTTCCTCCGGAAGCAATACGGGAACGAGTTCCCCGGGCAATAACGCGAATAAAGAACCCGTCACCTTGTCCATCATGTACAATTGGACGAGTCCGAATGTGGATAACGGCATATACAAAGACAGGATCAAGCAGTTCCAAGCGGAAAATCCGGATATCAAAATCGAAGAGGAAGGCGTTCCTTCCGAGCAATACCGCACCAAGCTGCGGACGCTGGCCGCCGGAAAGAAGCTGCCCGACATGTTCGTCCTGTTCCCCGGCGTAGAGATGGATCCGCTCGTATCCGGCGGCGTGCTGCTGCCGATCGACGATATTATGGGGACGTGGAAAGGAATGCTGCCGGACGACGCATTGGCGGGCTTCAAATCCGACGGCAAGCAGTATGCGGTACCTACGAAGCAAACGTTCGTGGACATCGTGTATTACAATAAAGAGCTGCTGGCCAAGGTCGGCTATGCCGAGTTTCCGAAAACGTATTCCGATCTGATCGAGCTGATTAAAAAGCTGAAGGCGGCCGGCATAACGCCGCTTGCGCTTGGCAACAAAGACCGTTGGCCATTGCAATCGTCCTGGATGTCGGCCATTGCGGACCGGTTCACCGGCAGCGACTTCCTGTACAAGGTCAACAAGGGCGAAGCCAAATATACCGATCCGGAGTTCGTCAAAGCGCTTGGCGTGATCGAAGAGTTTACGAAGCTGGATGCGTTCAATTCCGATATGAATACGATGGACGTCGTACAGGTTCAGGATTACTTCATGCAAGGCAAGGCGGCCATTCATATTACAAGCTCGACGATCGACTCCAAATTCCGGCACGATAATCCGAAAGGCGACAATATCGGCGTCGCATTGTTCCCGAGCGTCGAAGGGGGAAAAGGGGATCCGAAGAAAAGCGCGGGTGTCGTACAGTACGGTATCGGGCTGAACGCCAAATTGGAAGGAAGCAAGAAGGAAGCCGCCTATAAGTTCCTGCAATACTTTTACGGCAAGGAGCTGTACCAAACGTTGATGACGAAAGGCATCGTCGTTCCGGCCCGCGTGGAAATGCCGTCGGGAGCGAACAAGTATTTGAAGGAAATGATGGAGCTGACGAGCAAAGGGACCGCTCCGGTATTTGATTCGGTCGCGCTCATTCCGGTCAAGGACGTATTCGAGAACGGATTGCAGGCTATTACGACGAAGCAGAAAACGGCAGAGCAAGTCGCGAAAGACATGCAGGCCGCGCAAGACAAAGCGAAGTAATGGAATTTCCGCGGTTTTGCGAATAGTAGCCAGCACCGCGCGCTGCTCCCTAGGCCGAGCAGTCGCGCGGGTATAAGCAGGGAGGGAAGGCGATGAACGTCTCGCTCGGAGCATTTTCGTTTTTCAACGAACTGAACGATGGCAGGATGAACACGTTTGGCTATCTGGAAACGGTAAAGCACAGATACCGGCTAGATACCGTTGACTTATGGAACGGTTTCTACGAAGATCGCGACGAATTCGTATGGAAACCGGCTGACGATCAGGTTTTGCTAAATATTCGTGCCGCACTCGAGGAGAGGAAGCTGCTCGTTGCCAATATTGCGATCGATCGAGCGCATGTGTGGGATCCGGACCCTGATATTCGTGCTTCTTTAAAGCATAACGCCCTTCGGCAGTTGCAAGCCGCGAAACTATTGGGAGCGAAAACGGTTCGAATAGACGCCTGCTACCGGAATACGGAAGAAATGTCGGAGGAGGCATTTGCGTACACGGTCCGAACGTTTCGCGAATATGCCGATATCGCGGCAGAATACGGTCTTCTCGTCGGGCCGGAGAATCATATGGGCATAGCGCTCGATGCCCGTTGGTTAAGGCGATTGGCGGAGGCCGTCGATCACCCCGCATTCGGAATACTGCTTCATCTCGGGCGGTGGAAAGAGGGCGGAGACGAGGAAGTGGCGCAATATGCTTACCATGTCCATGTCGACGCAAAATCGCTCGTTGACCAAAGCATAGAGGAGCGTTTTCGAATGCTGCGCGATTCGGGATATCGGGGGCATTGGGCGGTCGAATACAACCCGACTGCAAATCGATACGTTGAAATCGGATGGGCATTGGCAGCGCTTAGACGATTGCTGGTCCAAACCTATAATTAATTACATTAATCAAATAATTAATGAGATTAATAAAAATCGTGTCGAATAGAGAGAGGAGAAAGCTGGTAATGCAACGCATTAGAATCGGGATTATCGGAGCAGGGATTATCGGGAAGACCCATATGGAGCAGTACTCCGCGATTCCGGGCGCGGACATGGTCGCCGTGTGCGATATCAATGAATCGGCAGCCCGTCAAGCAGCCGAACGGTACGGAATTCCCCATGCGATTACCGACATTCGGGATATGCTGCAGCGCGACGACATCGACGCCGTGGACATATGCCTGCATAACAATTTCCATGCTCCCGTCGCGATCGAGGCTATGCGCTCCGGCCTGCATGTGTACTGCGAGAAACCGATTGCCGGTTCATACGCGGACGGCAAGGCAATGTGCGAGGCTTCGGAGGAAACGGGCAAGCATCTGCACATCCAATTGAACACGCTGTACAAAAAAGAAACGAAGGCGGCCAAATCGCTTATCGATGCCGGATATCTCGGCAAGCTGTATCATGCCCGCTCGAACGGTTTTCGCCGTCGCGGACGGCCATTCGTGGACGGCTTCGGCGCAGCTCCGTTTACCCGCAAGGAAACGGCCGGCGGTGGCGCCCTGCTCGACATGGGCGTCTACCATATCGCTCAATTGCTTTATTTGCTGGGAGGGCCCGAGGTGAGTCGGGTTACCGGAAGGCTGTATCAGGAAATGGACATGGACGCGGATAGAAAGCGGACGAGCGGATTTGACGTGGAGGAGCTCGCTCTGGGCTTCGTATCCTTCGCAAACGGATTGACGATGGATATTAACGAAGCATGGTCGATTCACTTGGGAGGCTATGAGGGCAGCAGCATCGTCGGTTCCAAAGGCGGCATTCGCCTTCCGGCTTACGATTCGGCCAAACCTACCGCTCCGTTCAGCTTTCATTCGACCGTAGCCGACCTGGATCTGGACAGTACGCTCGATCTGGAGCGTATGGATATGCGCCGGCACAGGATGAATCCATACGAAGACGCATACGATTCGTCGCAGCAGCATTGGATTGCCGCATTGCAAGGAAGAGTCGAGCTTCTCCCCACTGCCCGGATCGCCTTGGACACGATGCTGATTAGCGAAGGCGTCTATATGGCCGATGCGAGAGGCGGCGAAGTGTCGGCGGAAGAAATCCGGACCTTGTCCGGATCGGCAGCCGCAGCATTCGGATGAACGTGTTGAGAGCGTTCACCTTTGCCATTTACGGGGCGATGGCCGTGTTGTTCACGTTTTTGCCGCTGCATTTCCGCGAGATGGGACTGTCCAAGATCGAGATCGGCTTGATCATGGCCGGCGGCCCGCTTATCTCCATTATCGGGAACCCGTTCTGGGGATTGTGGAGCGACAGGCTGCAAAACATCAGGCTCGTTTTGCTGATTATGCTGGCAGGAAATTTTATCGCCGCCCAAACCGTATTTCACGTATCCGGCTTGACGGCGACCGTCTTGGCCATGCTCTCGTTCTTCTTCTTCCAGAGCTCGCTGTTCTCCCAGAGCAACAGTCTTATTCTGAATACGATCGAAGGAACGGGCGGCCGGTTCGGGTCGTTCCGCTCCTGGGGCTCGCTCGGCTGGTCGGTCATGGCGGTAGCGGCGGGACCGCTTCTCGCATCGCTCGGAATCGGCAAGCTCGGTATCGTATACGGCACGATGCTGCTCGTATCGATCGCCATAGCCTTCCTACTGCCGAGAGGACAATCCGGGGGAAAGGGCAGTGCCTTCTCGTTTCGCGATTACGGTCGCATTTTCGGCAATAAAACGCTGATCGCCTTTTTCTCGCTGGGAGTTCTAATTTCCGTTCCGAATTCGGTCAACTCCACGTTCGTATCTCTGCATATGTCGGAGCTGGGCGGGTCGGAAACATTGATCGGCTGGTCGGTTTTCTTGTCCACGGTGCTGGAGGTGCCGGCTTTCCTGCTGTTCGACAGATGGGTTGGGAGAAGTACGTCCGCAATGATCGCTACGCTATCGGCGGCCAGTGCCCTGTTCGCCGTTCGCTGGCTGCTCATGTCTTTGGCGGATGGCGCGGTCCCGATTATTTGGATTCAGATGAGCCATTGCATCACCTTCGGCTGCTACTATTATTTCGGAACGCAGCTCACCGCGAGATTGGTTCCCACACATTACCGGGCCTCCGGCCAAGCGGTATACGCGTTGACGTGGAACGGACTATCCGGAATACTGGCGGGACTGGTCGGCGGTTGGCTGTTTCAGGAGATGGGTCCGCGCTTCCTGTATACCGGCGGCGCAATCGTATCGGTAGCCGGCTCATTCGGCTTTTGGCTGCTGTGGAAAATCATGCGTCGAGCCGAACGTTCGACTTCGGACAGCGCCACAGCAATACGATCATAGAAAGGGGAGACGGTTATGCACACATTGAAGCGAACATCCTGGGCTATCGCGCTCGGCTTGCTGCCGGCGCTGGTCATTTACATCGGCATTGCCGTCGTTCCGATCGGGATGTCGTTCTATTATTCGCTTGTAGATTGGGACGGCTTGTCGGATGTCCGATTCGTCGGCTTGGACAACTTTACGGATATTTTATCCGATCCGGTATTTTGGAATGCGGTCAAAAACAATTTGATCATGATGGCGACCGGCCTGGCCGGCCAATTGCCGCTCGGGCTGCTGCTGGCGCTGGCGCTGAACCGCGCGATGCGGGGAATCCAGTTTTTTCGTACCGTCGGCTTTTTGCCCGTCGTCATCTCTGCCGTCATCGTATCGCTCATATGGAGCAAAATGTACGGCGTGGAGTCGGGTCTCATTAACCAGTTTCTCGGCCTGATCGGTTTGGACGCCTGGAAGCAAAATTGGCTCGGCAGCACGACTTGGGCGATGCTATCGCTGTCGGTCACTTACATTTGGCAAAACTGCGGGTTGTATATGGTCATTTACTTGGCGGCGCTGCAAAATATCCCTTCCGAAATCAACGAGTCGGCGATGATGGACGGGGCTACCGGCTGGAAGCGTGTACTGCTCATTACGATCCCGATGATCCGCCCGACGATATGGGTTACGGTCGTGTTCGCGATCAGCAACAGCTTCCGGGTATTCGACCTCATCTATGTGATGACGGCCGGCGGTCCGGCCCACAATACGGAAGTCATGACGATCTATATGTACATCAATACGTTCACGAACATTCAATTCGGTTATGGCAGCGCGGTGTCGGTGCTGATTCTGATCTTCAGCCTGATCGTCATCTACGGCGCGAACAAACTGACCGGAAGCCGCGAAGCGGACGGCGAGAGGAGGTAGAAGGCGAAAATGACCCGACAACGATGGAAAACGACGTGGATCGCCCTGCTGCTGACCGTCATGAGTGCGTTCAATATCGTGCCGCTGCTCTGGATGGCGGTCAATTCGTTCAAATCCGAGCAGGAATATGCGCTTCACCCCGTCGGCCTTCCGAAGCAATGGATTATCGACAATTTCAAGAAAGCATGGGAAATCGCCCATCTCGGCACTTATTTCTGGAACAGTATTTTTGTCACGCTGGCCTCTGTCGCGCTGACCGTGTTTCTGGGGGCGCTGGCCTCGTACTTTTTGTCGCGATTCGAGTTCCGGGGGCGTAAATGGGTGTACGGCTCGTTCATGCTCGGCATGGTCATCCCGATTCATGCTACGCTGATCCCGATCTTTTTGCTCATGCAGAAAATCGGCCTGCTCGATACGCGAATGTCGCTCATTTTGCCCTATACGGCATTTCATCTGTCGATTACCGTGTTCATTCTCGTCGGCTTCATGAGTACGTTCCCGAGAGACATCGAGGAATCGGCCGTCATGGACGGCAGCGGCATCTTCCGCATATTTTGGTCGATCATACTGCCGATGACCCGTCCGGCAATCGCTACCGTCGTCATCCTCAATTTCATCTACAATTGGAACGAATTTCTGTTCGCGCTCGTCCTCATCAACGATTCGGCGCTCAAGACGCTGCCGCTGGGGCTTGCCAACTTCGCTGGCAAAGAAACGACGAACCAGACGCTGCAGATGGCTGCGCTGACGATGGCGCTCGTGCCGATCGTGCTGTTCTATCTCGCCCTTCAGAAGCAATTGGTGCAGGGCATGACGGCAGGCGCGGTCAAAGGCTGAGTGCATGCTCTTGTGAGCAGTCGGGCCTGCCGGAGCCTCGTCACATGGTGGACATTGCCTGCGACATCGTTTGCCGGATGTACTATAATGGTGCTGTAAGCGCTTGCCGGAGAGGATGGGGTCTTCTTGCGACTGTTCAGTCTGAAATGGAAATCCGCGGCCATCTTTGTGGTGCTAGTCACGTTGCCGACGCTTATTGTCGGCAATTTTGTGCTTTCGGAGTACGATCGGATTTTGAGCCGGCAATTCGCCGATTCGATGGATAAAAACTTGAATACGGTCGAAATGAACTTGTCCGAAAAAATCAAAACGGTGGAAGACATATCGGACTATATGATTTACAAAGATATATTCCGCGACTTCATGACGATGCCCGAGCAAGCGTCCATGCCGGAGCAAATCCGCGCCGCGAAGAAAGAAATCGAGGCGTTCGTCACGTTTCAGCTCATGTCGAAAAAAGATATCAAATCGATATCGATCCGCGGCTTCAACGGCAACCGGTACGACCTCGGAGAGCCTGTAACGGGAGAAGAGGGGAGATGGATCAGGCAAGCGAACGAAAGCGAAGGGTTTCCGGTATGGAGCGACGCTTATCCGATCGTGAGCGGCTGGTCGGGAGACAAGCGCGTGCTGTCGATGTTTCGGGTCATCAATTCGCTGGACGATCTCGTCACGCCGGTCGGGATGGTGACCATCCGTTTGGACGAGGCGGACATCGCCAACCTGCTGCACGCGGCTGTACCGGCCGAGCTGGGAGCGGCTTTCATGCTGCGCAAGGACGGCAGCGTTCTGCTCGACAAAGACAACGGGCGCGTCGGATTCCCATATCCGGAGCAGCGTTTGATTCAAGAACTGGCCGTCTACAAAAACGTACCGTTTCGGTACGAATCGAGCGGGACCACCTATCTCGTGTTCGCCAGACAAATGAAGGTGACGGGCTGGAGCGTCGTGGCGATGGTACCGGAGAAAAATATCGTCAGCCAAACGCGTCCGCTCAAGGCGACGCTCAGCACGCTCGTCATCGTAATGCTTATACTCGGACTGCTGGCGCTCGTCGGGTTCGATTGGGCGATAATCCGGCCGATTCTCGAGCTGCGCAAAGAAACGCACCGGCTGAAGAAGGGCGACTTCAGCGCCAAGGTAGAAGTGCGGTCGCGGGACGAAATCGGCGAATTGGGACGCCAATTCAATCATATGGTGCAAACGATCAAGGAGTTGATAGACAACAAATACAAGCTGGAAATACGCCAGCGCGAATCCGAGCTGAAAATATTGCAGCAGCAAATGGACCCGCACTTTTTGTACAATACGCTCGATATGATCCGCTGGACGGCGAGGCTGGAGAAGGCGATGGAAACGAGCCGGCTGATCGAGCTGCTGTCCCGTTTTTTCCGCACCGGGCTGGACCGCCATTCGATGTGGACGTCGCTCGAGCAGGAGCTGGAGTTCGTACAATCGTATTTGGACTTGCAGCACAAAAGGCTCGGCGCGAAGCTGAAATTTGCGATTTATACGGAAGCCGGACTCGAGCAGGTCGTCGTATTGAAGAAGATCGTTCAGCCGTTGGTAGAAAATAGCATCAAGCACGGGTTCCACCCTCGTCATGGCAGTTCGATCTACGTCCGATGCTTCCGGCAGGAACAGGATTTGATCGTGGAGGTAATCGATTCGGGCAGCGGAATCGAGCCGGAGCTGACGAAGCGGCTCATGCGGATGTTCGGTACAGGCAAAGCGACGGAAGAGCTGCTCGGCCATGCGCTATGCAACATTCATGAGCGGCTGTCCATTTTGTACGGTCCGAATTACGGCGTTGAGCTTCCGGAGCATGAAGGGAGCGGGGCGTTCGTACGTCTGAAAATGCCGTTGACGTTCCGGCTCCAAACCGGGGAGACGAAAGCTTCTTGATCGCCATAAAATCGTAGAACGGGGGCGCACGTATGAATAATGTCAATTTGCTCATTGTCGACGACGAACCGATCATATGCAGAGGCTTGCGGGAGACGGTCCAGTGGGAAGACGCGGAAGTTACGGTCATCGGTGAGGCGTATGACGGCGAGGAAGCGCTCAGGCTCATAGCGGAACTGGACGTCGACCTCGTATTGACGGACATCTGTATGCCGTTCATGGACGGACTCCGGTTGGCGGAGAAGGTGAAAGAAACGATGCCGCATGTCCGGATCGTCATTTTGAGCGGATACGGCGAATTCGAATACGCCCGTCAAGCGGTCCGGCTCGGGATCGAAGATTTTTTGTTAAAGCCGGCGGAAATTCCGGAGATGCTCGGCATGATATCCCGGATAGCCGGAGAAATCCGCAAGGAACGCAGGCTGGATTTTGCGCGGCGACAGGAGCAACGGTTGGCGCGTATTCGCGAGCTTATGCTTGGAGGAACGGAGGCAAATCTGTCGCCAAGCTCGGAGCCTTCGGAGCCGCATGAGGCAGCTGCCGAATACCGTTTTGTAGCAAGCCAAATCGTCCGGGGGGCGGAATGGCTGGATAAGCTCGACGAACCGCTTTCTCCTGCGGCTATGGAATGCTGGAAAACCGGCGTCGATTCGGCATTGAATCGACTGGGCGCACAGCCGCTGTCGTTTTATTACCATCCGAACGTTCTTCTGACCTTATGCCACGAACAGGAAACGACGGACGAACGGCTGTTATCCGAGCGGTTATCGGAAATTGCCTATCATTCGGTGTTGGGGGAGAAGCTCGTATTCGCGGTGTCGGCGACGTTCCGGGATTTGGCGGAGACGAAGCGATACGGCATGAGCGCCGTCCATTTGCTGTACGCTGCGACAGTCGATCCAGATCGTTCGGTGCGGTTTGCCTCGGGTGCCGACGGTTCATGCAGAAGCCTCTCGTCCGAGTTGGCTCCCGATACGGAGAAACGGATTTTGCAAGCCTTCATCCAAAACGACAAAGAGCAGATGGATGGCGGCATTCGTCAATGGATCACCGATCTTAGTGCCCGAGGCTGTCCCGTAATCGAGCTGTTTCGGCTATATGAGGAGCTTCGGCATGTGGTACTGCGCAAAATGCGTTCCAGCGGTGTGAAAAATGCCGATCAGGCGGCGGAATTTCCGTTGGCGAAAACGTTCGATTTGCATCTGTACAACACGTTCGAAACGGCAGGCGCGTTCATATCGGCCGAAATGCATGCCATGATGGCCGCGGTCCAGCCGGGGACACTCGGCAAAAACGGCTGGCTCGTAGAGCGTGCGCTAGGATATATTCGGGACCGATCCCATATTGACTTGAAGGCGTCGGAAGTGTCGGCCTGGCTGAAAATTACGCCAAGCTATTTCAGCGTCATATTCAAGCAGCACGTCGGATGCGGGTTCACCGAATACGTGAACGGCCTGCGCATCGACCGGGCAAAGGTCTATTTAAGCGATACGCATGATCGCGTGTTCGAGATCGCCGATAAAGTCGGCTACAAAGACTATAAATATTTCGTGGCCGTGTTCAAGGCGACAACCGGCGTTACTCCGACGGAATACCGCAACCTGGAAACCGGGAAGGTCGGATAGCCCATACTCTTGCATCCTGGCAGATGCGGAATTGTGAAAGAATAGGTTAATCGTATAAGTTGCTCGTCCAATCGGAATTCTCCTTCTCACATATTTTGGTATGGAATACCGTAGAGGAGGAGATAAGAGAATGCAAAAGTCGATTTTGCAAACTTTTCCCAGATTGACTCTATTTAGCGAAGAAAACTTCAGAGGCAGAGTAAGGGTTGTGCGCGGAAACGTCGGAATCCGCAATCTGGATGCCCGATTCGGCGAGGTGGATAGTCTTCGCTTTTTCTCCACACGCGCGAATGCGACGCTGGTCCTGTTTTCGCGTACGAATTTCAGGGGAGCGTTCCGCGTATTCAGAGGAAACCGGAGTATTGCCGATCTGGACGATATTATCGGCGGAAACGACGTGGAGTCTTTGATTTCGTCGAATGTCCGGCTTACGCTCGCGCAAATCCGCAACATCCGCAATACGGGAAACCTGCCGTCCGGCTTCAGAAGATTATAATCGGGGTCGTTTTATCGGAAACGAACAAAGGCTGCGGAGCGCTCCGCAGCCTTTTGTATCGAACGGCACCTTTACAGCCCGTTCATCTCTTCGCGCAAATCTTGCAGCAGCTTGTTCATGTCTGCAGGCATCGGAGTCCGCACTTCCATCCGATCCCCGGTCCAGGGATGATGCCATACAAGCTTTTCCCCGTGAAGCGCCTGTCTGTGGATATATCTTCTCGTCCCGCCGTACATGCCGTCTCCGGCTAGAGGATGGTCGATGGACGACAGGTGGACGCGAATTTGATGGGTGCGTCCAGTCTCCAGACGGAGCCGGACCAGCGTATGGTTGACGAACGACTCCGCGACTTCGAACAACGTAACGGCCTGTTCGCCGGTTTCGCTGACGCGTCTGCGCGTGGAATGATGGCGGTCTTGTCCGATCGGCTTGTCGATTTTGCCTCGCTTTTGTTCGAAGACGCCTTCCGCGACGGCCAAGTAAATGCGTTCGATTTTTTTCTCGCGCATCGCCTTGTCGAACTCGTAATGGGCGAATTCGTTTTTGGCATACAGGACGGGCCCGGTCGTTTCCTTATCCAGTCTGTGGATATGGCGGACTCTGCATGCTTGTCCGGACGCTTCATAGTAAGCGGCCACCGCATGCGCGAGCGTACCGCGCTGTCCTTGCACGCTCGGATGCACCTCTACGCCGGCGGGCTTGTTCACGACGAGAGTAAAATCGTCCTCGTACAAAATGTTCAGCTCCGCCCAATCGGCGGGGAAGCCGGGCGATTCTTGGGGAAACAGCTTCAGTCTGAGATGCTGTCCCTGCTTGACCGCTCCATTAGCGGCCATCCATTTTGAGGCCAGCTTCGGGGGAACGGGCAGCTGCTTCAAAATGACGGCAACCGGCGCTCCGGCCAGCCCTTCCGGCAGCTTGATCTCCCACCATTCCCCTTTGCGTCGTCCCGAACTCAAGCTGATCGCCGATTTGGGCTGGGCCGTAGCGGCTGATCTCCGTTCAGGGGAACCGCCGCGCTTTGGCGCGTCTGCCGTCGGGGTGCCGTTTCTGCGGGATCTGTCTGGCTTGCCGAATGGTTTGGTTCGGTCGGAGCGTCCCGGCGGAGTCCCTTTTTTGTCATACGGGCCGCTTTGATGGGCAGAAGCCGGCTTTTGCCGTTGCTCTTGTCTGTGTCCTTGTTTGGCGGACGCATTTCGTTTCGTATTTCGACCGGAATCTCTCACTGGAGGCACCACGCATTTCTCTCGTTTTTCAATACCGATAATTGTACGATAAATCGGCCGGAAAGAAAAATGGGATTTTATCGGTGCCGAATTGTTACATATAGATTCATATAGCAGCATGAATTGTTGACATAGAGTTGCCTGATCAGTAAACTGAAGCGGGAGATGGGAATATATGGAGTTCCTAAATCCATTTCTGAGCGAGCCTGCTAATCGGGGTGGCACAAATGACATATAAGTTGCTTGCGCTCGACATTGACGGCACGATCTTGAATGAACGGGGACAGTTGACCGCAGCTACGAAGAACAGCATCCGAGCCGTCGGCGAGATCGGCGTTAAAGTCGTGCTATGCACGGGAAGAAGCTTTCATCAATGCTCGTGGCTCATAGACGAGCTTGCGTTGACCGACCCGATCATTACCCATAATGGAGCAGCGGCGATTCATCCGGGGACAAGAGCGATTTTGAACGCGTACACCTTCGACGTCGGCGAGATGACTCCTTTTATTGCATTATGCCGCAACCTCGATATCCGTTTCTATGCAAGCACCGCGTTCGATGTGCTGACGGAGCGGTTCGGGGAGTACGAGTCGGAGCTGTCCCGTACATCCGATATTCCGTTCTCGTATACCGATGACATTCTTAAGATTGAAGAGCCGCTGTTGAGATTTACGCTGGACGACCGGCTACGCGTAGGCGGATGGCAGCACATCGAGACGACGCGCAAGAAAGTGATCAGGGATCATGTCATGAACGTGACGCACCACGGGGTAAATAAAGGAGAAGCGCTTGCCCGGCTCGTCCGGTCGTTCGGTATTGAACGGGAAGAAGTGATGGCCGTCGGGAATTTGTACAATGATCTTACTATGCTCGAATATGCGGGCTTGGGCGTAGCGATGGACAATGCTCCGTGGCAGATCAAGCAAAGGGCGGACGCGGTGACGGTCTCCAATAGAGAGGACGGCGTTCATCGCGCCATACACAAATATTTGCTAAATTAATACGGGCGGATCTATTAAATGGTGTTAATTATATGATCACAGTAGGGGGGAAGCAAGTTGGCTCAATATGACGGATTCGCGGAGCAGTATCGGGACATGGTGAGAAAAGGAGGGCCCGAGGCTTCGTTCCGCTATATTATGACGCAGTTGACCCGGCTCGACGATATGCGCGGCAAAACGATCTGCGACGTCGGCTGCGGGCAAGGGGAATTGAGCCGTCGTTTGGCCTTTGCCGGCGCCCGGGTAACGGGCGTGGATTTGAGCGCGGATCAGCTCGCCATAGCGAGCAGCGATATTGCCGGAGTACGTTGGGTACAGGACGATGCGATGAGCTTGGGAAGCTTGCCTGACGAATCGTTCGATTATGTCGTATCCAGTGTCATGCTGATGGATGTACCGGACCACCGTCAAGTGTTCCGCGCATCGCACCGCATAATGAAGCCGAACGGCATGATGATTTGGGTAATCATGCACCCGTGCTTCCAGTCCCCGTACAGCCATCCTCTCGGAGACGGTTCCCGAAAGGTGCTGGACTACCGGGAGCAATTTTGGAAATCGCATGGCACGGGAACGATTCGATCGACGCTCGGTGCCCATCACCGGTCATTATCCGCATATATAAACGATTTTTTGAATGCGGGGTTTTCCTTGATCCGTACCGACGAACTGGAGAGGCTGGATCAATCGGTCGACGTGTTGCCCGCCCACTTCGCCGCGATAGGACGAAAGGTCGAATCTTTTGGCAAATGAGAGTACCCCCTGTCGAAATCGCGGATTCGTTGTAGTACAATGGTACTATTGCGTCAATGGTGACAAAGGCCGGGAGGGTTCGGATTGAAAAGCTTGCAAACTCGCATTTTACTTTTTTTCTCTGCTCTGATGCTATTGGCCGGGAGCGTTCTCAGCTACTCGCTGTACATGTCGTCCGCGAATTTGATCAAGAAATCGCTGGGCGATCAAGCCAAGACGATCGCGGCGAACGCGGCCAAAAGAATCGACGCGGAAGCATTCCGCAATCTTAAAGCGGATTCGGACTATTACAGGCAGCTCAGATTGCTGCTGAACGACATGAAGGAAACGAACGGATTGAAATATTTGTATACGATGACCGAGAGAACGATCGAGGGCAAGAAGGAGTACCTATACGCCGTTGACGGTGCGCCCCTGGACGCCAAGGACGACGTCTCCGCCTTTGGCGAAGCGGAGAACGAACCGTATCCGGAGCTCGCTCAGGCGTTTGAGCAGAAACGGGAGCAAGTGGGGGAACTGTCGAACGACGAGCAATACGGTGCGACGGTCACCGCCTATGTGCCGATTCTCGATAATACGGGGGCGATGGTCGGCATCGTAGGGGCGGATTTCGACGCCGAGGTCGTCTACAATCGGCTGCAGAGCAACTCCCGATACATGCTGGCGGTTACGGCGGCCGTGCTGATCGTAGCGGTCGCGGCGATCTGGCTGTTCGCGCGCATTGTTGTCGGTCCGTTGAAACGGTTGACGGATGCGCTGAAGCTTGTGCAAGCGGGAGATATGACCGTACGGGTCGACATAAGCCGCAAGGATGAAGTCGGCGAGCTGTCGCGGGCGTTTCAACAAATGGTCGGCGATTTGTCTTCCATGATTCGGGCGATCCGGGATAATGCGGTGCAATTGAACGACGCCTCGCGGTTGTTGTCCGCCAATGCCGAGCAGACGGCCGGTTCCGGCATCCGGATCACGTCGAGCATCCGCGAAGTTGCGACCGGCGCGGCGGTGCAAGTGCAGCGCTCCACGGAAACCGCGAATTCGATGGAAGAGATGAGCGGCGGGATCCAGCGGATTGCCGAGTCTAGCGCTATCGTGGCGGAAGCGTCTCTCCGCGCTACCGACGAAGCGAAGCTCGGGAACGTCCGCGCCGAGCGGGCAATGGATACGATGACATCGATCGTTTCGTCGACCGAAGCGATGGCTGACGAGATTGCCCGATTGGAGCAGCGAACCGAAGAAATCGGGCAAATCGTCGTCGTCATGACGGATATTTCCTCCCAGACCAATCTGTTGGCGCTTAATGCGGCGATCGAGGCGGCCAGAGCGGGGGAGCATGGCAGAGGCTTCGCCGTCGTAGCCGATCAGGTGCGCAAGCTGGCTGGGCAGGCCGAGGAGTCCTCGCGTCAAATTGCCCAGCTTGTCCATAACATTTCGCAGGAAACGATTCGCGTAGCCGGATCGATCCGCGACGGTTCGAAGGATGTGCAAGCCGGCGTGGAGGCGGTACGGGAGGCGGACGCCTCGTTCCGGACGATTTTGGCGGAGGTGGAGCGGGTAGCCTTCCAGGTGCAGGAAGTGTCCGCTACATCCGAACAAATTGCTGCCGGGTCGGAGCAGGTGAACGCGGCCATCGACGAGATGGCGGCCATATCCCGCGAAGCGGCCAAGCATTACCGGGACATAGCCGATTCTTCCGAAGGCCAGCTTACGTCCATCGAGCAAATGAAGCGCTCCACCGAAACGCTTCACGGCATGGCCGCCCAGTTGAACCGGATGATCGAGAGATTTAAGGTATAGATTGTTCACGGCCGCGAATAGTGGCCGTTTTCGTGCTGTTTCGGCTGGGGGATTCGCTGTAAATTTACGATGTTCATCGAAATGTACGATTATGGCGCATTCCCGTTTTTCCGCCAAACATGATATGATGGATAATCGAATAGTGAATATGATACGGACGAACGAGCCGTGCCGGGGAGTGCAAACGCCAATGATCACCCGCATCGTGACGCCATCCGAAAGCGGAAAACGACTGCACCGTTATGTCAGAAGCTTGATGCCCAATTATCCGTTGGGTCAAATTTATAAAATGATCGACCAAGGCAAAGTGAAGGTAAACGGAAAGCGCAAAAAAGATACGTACGAGCTGGCCGCCGGAGACGAGCTGACGATTCATATCGAAGACGATATGTTCAAAGAGGCGAACGCGGGCGCCGTGGAGAAAAAAGTCAAATTCGCAGGCGTCATTTCCAAGATCGACGTCGTCTATGAGGACGGGGAGCTTCTCGTCGTGAATAAGCCGGCCGGACTGCTGACGCATCCGGACCAAAGCGAACAGAAGGAAACGCTCATTACGCGGGTGCATGCTTACTTGCACAAAAAGGGAGAGCTGGACAGCAGACTGTTTTTGCCGGCGACGGCGAACCGGCTGGACCGCAATACGAGCGGACTTGTGTTAATAGGCAAAACGGCCGGGATGCTGCATCAATTGAACCAATGGATTCAAAAGCGGGAATTGGACAAATATTATATTACCGTCGTGGAAGGAGCCCTGACGGAAAGAGGTACGGTCGACGCGAAGCTGGTCCGGGACGAGTCCGGCAACCGGACGAGGGTCGTGAGGGACGATACGGCCGGTCAACGAAAAGAGACCGAAGCGGCGGAAAAAGAGGCGACGACCCATTACCGGCCGCTCCAAGCGGGGCGGGGGTACACCTTGATCGAAGTCGAGCTGATCAGCGGAAGAACCCATCAAATCCGCACCCATCTGCAAAGTATCGGACATCCGCTCCTGGGCGATATCAAATACGGAGGGAAAGCGTTCGAAGACGTCAACCATCAGCTGCTGCACGCTTGGAAAATAAGTCTTGCCGACGGCCGCACCTTTATCGCTCCGCTGCCGCCTTTGTTTCGCTCGGTGCTCCGGAAAACCGGCATCGATTTCGCAATGCCAGTATAAGCAAGCCATACGCCGAGGAAATGGCGCATCCCGCCCGGGGAGCGCCTTTTTGCCGTTTTGTTAATTAATTCACATATGGATTTCGGGAAAAGTCTGGTAAACTCTAGTACAATGTCGGACCGCCAGTTCTTTTACTTTGTACTTTTCGTAACAGTTACAGACAGCTTGATCGACGGAGATGATGGACTTGAGGACCGTAATGTTGCTCGTATTCATGGCGTTATGCCATTTGGCATGGATTTCCGATGTGTCCGGCGCTTCCGCGGACGGGGCACTGCAATTGAATGAGACGATACAGTCTTACGACGCCAACAGGTATTTGGATATATTGGAGGACCGGGACGGTACGCTGACGATAAGCGATATGGGAAAACCGGAAATTGCCGAGCGATTTGCGCATAATGACGGCCGCATTCCCGGCTACGGTTATACGAAATCGGTATACTGGGCGAAGCTGGAGCTGGACAACCGGACTTTTCAAAGGCAATGGCTGCTGAACATAGACCAGCCTCCGATGGATAAAATCGATATGTATGTATCCGACGGCTCCGGGCAATGGCTGTTCAAGCGGACCGGGGACGCATATCCTTTCGCCGAACGGGAAGTGCGCAATCCAGATTTTTCGTTTTACCTCGATATCGGTCCGGACGAGACGAAAACCGTCTTTCTCCGTTTCGAGACGGAAGGGGCGATGATATTCCCTGTCAAGCTCGCAACGCCGGTCAAGCACGCCGAGCAGCAAAAAGCGATGGATTTGCTGATGGGCGCTTCCTTCGGCATCCTGGTCGTCATGAGCGTGTACAACACGATACTCGCCTTCTTGCTTCGTTCCAGAACGTACGCGTACTATGTGTTCATTAACGCGATCGCGGCATTGCTGTATGCCTCGTTGAACGGAATGGCTTACCAATATTTGTGGCCGGAAGCGGTATGGTGGAACAATCGGGCGATCGTCTTCTTCATCTGTTTGGCGCACATTGCCGCTTTGTTGTTTTCGCGTAATTTTCTCAAGCTGGACCGCTATTTTCCGAACATACACCGCCTATTCACCTGGTTCATTCTGATTGAGCTCGCCAATATCGCTGTGCTGTTCGCAAATTACAGTGCCGGACTGCGTCTCGCTGCGTGCATGCTTGTCCTTATCGATTTAACGATCGTCGGCGTTGGGGTCGCCAGCTTGTGGAAAGGGTTTATGCCTGCCCGGTTTTTCATGGCGGGCTGGGGCGTATTTATGATAGGCAGCGTATTGACGCTGCTCGCGGATGCCGGAATGCTGCCCCAAATCTTTCATATCCGGTATGCCTCCCAAGTCGGTTCCGTATTCGAGGCGATTGTCCTGTCTCTGGGGCTAGCAGCCCGAATTCAATCGATGAGGGTGGAGAAAGAACAGGCCGAGGCGATGTTGATACAGTCGAAACAGCAGGCGGAATCGGACTTTTTGACCGGGCTGTACTCCCGGCGGTATATAGTCGGTCAGTTCGAAGCTTTGCAGTCGTTTCCCGACAGCCGCTCGTTCTCGTTGCTGCTCATGGACATCGACTTCTTCAAAAGGATCAACGACACGTACGGTCATGAGACCGGAGATTCCATCCTGAAGCAATTTGCCGCGATCATCCGCGGCAGCCTTCCCGAGAAAGGGATTGCCGCCAGGTTCGGAGGAGAGGAATTCGTCATCCTTCTGCCGGATTGCGACATGCGGTCGGCTTATGGCGTTGCGGAACGACTGCTGGATTCCGTGCGCAAGTATCCGTTCCGCGCCGGGGAAATTTCCATCCCGTGTTCGGCGAGCATCGGAGTTGCCGAATGGAAGGGCAGCGAGCTCGAATCGTTCGAGTCATGCGTGCGCAGAGCCGATTACGCTTTGTACGAGGCGAAGAAAATCGGCAGAGACCGGGTGTGCGTCGCAGCCCGGCAGAAGCGGTCGATGGCGGAGGATGCCGTCGCCTTGCCTTCTGAATAAATCGTACTCCGTTCCATTTCGCGGCTCTTGCCGCCCGTCTATCGACATCTATCCGGCTATAGGCTATTATTCATATAGGTGAAGCTATTCACGGGAGGAAGAACACGATCGATGGAATCGCAGAAGCATAAAGTAAAGTCGGCCGACCGCGTGCTTGACATATTCGAGTTGTTCGAAGGGGACAAGGACTCCTTCAGCTTGACTGAAATCGCCAGACTGCTGAAGACGCCGCCGAGCAGCACTTACTTGCTTCTGCAAAACATGCTGGAGCGCGGGTATTTGCAGACGGACAAGACGGGAAAGCAGTTCCAGCTGGGGCATAAGCTGTTTACGATCCGCAACAAACGGCTGAAAGGGAGCAACCTGAGCGAGGAATTTCAGCAGGTGGCCGACCGGCTGTTTCATGAAGTGAACGAAACGGTCAACCTGAGCATCCGGCTCGGCGATAAGCTGCTCTATATCGGAGAAAAGTCGAGCACGCATTTCTTGAGGTTTACGCCGAATACGGGAGATATGCGGCCGCTGCATGCTACCGCTTCGGGTAAAGTGCTGCTGTCCGGGATGACCTCGGAGCAGCTCCGCGAAATTTACCCGAACGATGTGTTGGAGAAAGTAACCGACAAGACGATATCCACCTATTCCGGGCTTTTGGCCGAGCTGGAGAAGGTCAATCGAGAAGGCTTTGGCTACAATATGGGCGAGACGGTGGAAGGCGTGCAATGCGTTGCCGCAGCCGTACTCGATGCCGAGGGCAAAGCCGCAGCCGCGATCAGCATATCGATTCCGGTCGTCCGCGTTACCGGGGAAGTGTGGGAGAAGGTACGCGTTTCGATCAAGCAGGCGAGCGAGGAGCTGTCCCGCAAAGTATATCGGTAGAAGGACGAAAGCGGGAGCTTTCGTCCTTTGCTTTTTCCGGAATATCGAAAACATTGCATTGACTGAAAAAAAATGGGCGTATTATAATGAAGTCGCAAATTGGTAATCGATTGCTAATCAGATCAGACGAACCTAGATTAAATGTTGGCATTGCGGGAAAGGAAGTTTGCGAATGGAGAGCTATGTATACCGATGCGGATATGTTGGCGGTCCGGATATCCGGTGGCAGCAAATCGAACCAATGGAGCTGGTCGACACGGTAGACGGGGAAGCGGCACGATTGCAAACCGTCGTCAAAATGTGCCGTTCCGACGAAGGCGTACACGTCCGGTTCGAATGCGAGGACGATCATGTCGTGGCGACCTATTCGAAGCGGGACGATCCGATCTATAAGGAGGATGTCGTCGAAATATTTCTCGATGAGGAAGGACTCGGAACGCGCTACAAGGAATACGAGATCAGTCCGCGCAATGTCGTATTCGACGCCATGATCGACAAGAAACCGGGCGAAAGGCCGATTGTACAGGTGGACTGGGACGACGAGCTGCTCCGTACGTCTGTCACTGCCCGCGAAAATGGGGGGCTCGTGTACGACCTAGTCTTCCCGGTCGGATCTTTCTTCACGCCGCCGGTACCCGGTACGAATTGGAGAATGAATTTTTACCGGATCGACGACGACCGGCAAGGTAAAAGGCATTATTGGGCGTGGTCGCCGACCGGCAAAGTGGATTATCATATGCCGGAGAAATTCGGAACGATCTTATTCGAATAAGGGGAGGTGCCGGAATGGGGATCGAAAATTTGGAGAAGTTTGTCCTGGGCATTTACGACGTAAAGGATCAGTTCAAACGGTACGTATATGACCGCTCGAAGGCGGCATTCGACGAGGGGGATCGCGCGCGCGACGAGATTCGCACGATAGAGGAGCTGCGGGTGCGGCAGGCGTTCATGCGCGAGAAGTTGATCGAATCTTTCGGCGGGTTGCCCTCGTCGGACAATCCGTTAAATCCGAAGGTGACTGGCTCCGTCGATTGCGCGGGCTTTCGGATCGACAATGTCATTATCGAATCGCGGCCGTCGACTTACGTCACCTGCAACCTGTACATGCCTGACGCATTGGATCGTCCGGCTCCGGCGGTCATCTTTCTATGCGGACATGCGGACGATGCGAAGCAGTACAATCGTTATCAGCACGTTTGTCAGCGGCTCGTCGCGGAAGGATTGATCGTCCTGGCCGTCGATCCGATCGGGCAAGGAGAACGGCTCAGCTATTACGAGCCGTCGAGCGGTGAGCTGCCCGTCCAGCCGGGAACGAGGGAGCATGATTATGTCGGCAGTCAATGCTTGCCGCTCGGAGACGGCTTGGCCCGTTATTTCCTCCATGATGCGATGAGGGCGGTCGATTACTTGTGCAGCTTGCCCGAGGTCGATCCGGAGCGTATCGGCGTTACGGGCAATTCCGGCGGGGGCTTGCAGACGAGCATGCTCATGCTGTGCGAACCGCGCATCGCCGCTGCGGCGCCCGGTACGTTCATCATGAACCGGGAGACGTACATGTACGCCGGACAGGCTCAGGACGCGGAGCAAATATGGCGGGGCATGACGAAGCTCGGCTTCGACCACGAGGATTTGGTATTGGCGATGGCGCCCCGTCCTGTACTGGTTTTGGCGGTTACGTCCGATTTTTTCCCAATCGAGGGGACGAGGCGGACGGTCGCCCGCACGAAACGGTTCTGGGAAATGTCCGGGATCGGGAATATGCCCGGCTTGGCCGAAGACCGTTCGGTGCACCAATATACTCCGCGGTTGGCGGATGCGGCTGCCGCCTTTTTCGCCGAGCAACTGCTCGGGACCGAAGCGAAGAAGCCGATCGCCGCGGCGATCATTCCGTTCGAGCAAGGGGAACTGAATTGTACCCAAAGCGGCCAAGTGCGAGGGGATTACGCCGATGCGCGGGCTGTCCATGATGAAAATATCGACCGTTTCGATACAATCGAACGTCGCCTGGCGACGATCCCGGATGAGCTGCGCAAGGAACGGGCGCTCTCCTGGCTAAAAGAACGGGTTTCCGGCTCGCGTACCGCCCCGGAGCTGAATCCGAGGCATTTGACGCTGTCCGTGACGGAAGGATTGACCGTCGAAAGCTACATATGGTGGAGTCAGGAGGGCGTATTCAACCACGGGTTCGCATTCCGGGATCCGCTGCTGGCAGATGGCAACTTTCCCGTCGCTATCGGGCTATGGGAGCGGGGGACGAATAAGCTGAAGGAGAAGCTCTCCTGGATCCGGGAAACGTGCGCCCAAGGAAACATCGTACTCGTCTTGGACGTTACGGCCGACGGCGTCTGCACGCCCCATCCTATCAATCCGCTGCCGATGTGGGAACGGTACGGGACGATCCATAAGCTGACGACGGACTTGTACTGGCTGGACGACAGTCTGGCGGCCGTACGCGTATACGATATACTGCGGGCTGTCGATATGGTGAAGCATATTCCCGGCAGCATACCGGACAGGACGAGCTTGTATGCCAAAGGCCGCTTCGGCATATACGCCGAACTGGCGGCGGCGCTTGACGATCGGATCGGGTCGGTTGCCGTGGAAGACGGGATCGACAATGTCGCTTCATGGGTACGTTCACGATTTTATGAGCCGTTCGATACGGTCAGCACGGTTTTGCCCGGAATGCTGCAGCATTTCGATTTGCCCGATTTGCGCCGTTGGCGAGGTCGCTAAAAGGTTGAGAAGGTCCCGGCTCGCAAGAGCGCCGGGGCCTTCTTTCGTTTCAAGCACCGTGCGGTCTTATTCCGTTTCCCATTCATGTAAGCTATAATAATTGGAAGCAAAGGGGAATAGTGATGAAGCCGATTACACTTAGCGTATTGGATCTCGTACCGGTATTGGGGCGGGCGGACCCGAAATCCGCTCTAGGTCATGCCGTAAGCCTCGCGCAAACCGCGGAAAAGCTCGGATATTCGCGGTATTGGGTGGCCGAGCACCACGATATGCCGAGTATCGTATCCTCGTGTCCGGAGGTAGTGCTATCGCATATCGGAGCGAAGACGGAACGAATCCGCATCGGCTCCGGTGCGATTTTACTGCCGTATTACAAGCCGTATAAAGTAGCCGAGACGTTTCATATGCTCGCGACGCTGTATCCCGGACGTGTCGACTTGGGAATCGGTCGCGCTCCCGGGGGGCATGCGCATGCATCGATGGCGCTGAGCGACAACTATTTGGAGGGAGTGCGACGGTTGCCGGAGGCGATCCAGTCGCTTGTAGAACTGATCGCCGACGATTTTCACGTAGAAGGGCAACCCGTATCGGCACGTCCGCTCCCCGCGGTCCCGCCCGAATTGTGGATGCTCGGGACGAATATCAAAAGCGCTCAATTCGCTTCGCGCTTCGGTACGGGTTACGTATTCGGTCATTTCATGAGCGATCAGGACGGCAAAACGATCATTGATACGTACAGGGACGGCTTTCAGGCATCCGCGATAAGTCCCGTTCCGCGGGTTATCGTGGCCGTCAGCGTAGTCTGCGCGGAGACGGACGAAGAGGCGGCGCATAGCGCCGAGCTGGGGGCCGGCTTGTTTTTGGGAGCGTCGGCGGTTTCCGGCGAGGAGAGACGGCAGTATAGCGGGAGAGCGATCGTCGGGGCGCCGGAGCGGGTTAAGCGGCAGCTGCTCGATATGCGGGAGCAATACAGGGCGGACGAATTTATCGTGGTGACGACAGCGCACGATTACGGAGCAAGAATCCGTTCCTACGAGTTGTTGGCCGAATCGTTATTACAGCAATAACCGGGAGGAAAGTATCGATGGACGTTAAGCAGCTTCGCAGACTCGTATCGGATAGCTCGCGAATTGTATTTTTCGGTGGAGCCGGCACCTCGACCGAGAGCGGCATTCCGGACTTCCGCTCCCAGAACGGGCTGTTCCGGACGCGGCAGGGCACGGAGCATCCGCCGGAGCGGATGTTGAGCCGCGATTTTTTTATGGAGCATACGGAAGAGTTTTACCGTTTCTATATGGAGAAGATGATCCACCGGAACGCCAAGCCGAATGCCGGACATTTGGCGTTGGCCGGGTTGGAGGCTTCGGGCAAGCTGAGCGCGCTTATTACGCAAAATATCGACGGGCTTCATCAGATCGCCGGCAACCGGAGAGTTCTGGAGCTGCACGGGTCCGTTCACCGGAACTACTGCATGGCTTGCGGCGCTTTCTACTCCTTGGACGAATGGCTGAGCTTGGGGGAAGCCGTACCCAAATGCGGTAAATGCCGCGGACTCATCAAGCCTGACGTCGTGTTGTATCAAGAGCCTCTGGACGAACGCGTGTTTTCGGATGCCGAGACCGCAATATCGGAAGCCGATATGCTGATCGTGGCAGGCACCTCGTTAAGCGTATATCCTGCCGCGGGTTTAATCCGTTCTTACAAAGGCGACCGGCTGCTGTTGATCAACAAATCGCCCACAAATCTCGATGTCCGTGCCGATTATGCCGTACACGATTCGTTCTCGGACGTAATGAGCGGGCTGGTCGGGTCGGCGGACGATTGAAGCGGTTTTTAAGCTGGATTTAAGGATGGGATGTTATCATTCGGTGGGATTGCTTTTATTTCCGATCGAAAGGAATTATGGAGCCACTATGAGCAAAATATTGATCGTGGACGACGATCTTGCCATTCGGAAGCTGGTTAAAGCTTTTTTGCAGCAGGAAGGCTTCGCCACCTTCGAAGCGGCCAACGGTCAGGAAGCGTTGGACGTATTGGCCAACGTGAAAATCGATCTCATCGTTCTCGATATTATGATGCCTGTCATGGACGGGTGGGATTTTTGCCGGGATTTGAAAAAAACGTTGGACATTCCGATCATCATGGTGACGGCCAAGAGCGAAATCGCCGAAAGGCTGAAAGGGTTCCAGCTCGGAACCGACGACTATTTGGTAAAGCCGTTCGACCCGATGGAATTGATCATGCGGGTGAAGGCTCTTCTGAAACGGTACCGGATCGAGCATTCCGAGACGGTTCAAGTGGGGGACGTGACGATCGACCGCAAAACGTTCGAGCTGACCGTAAACGGCCAAAGCTCCATGATTCCGCCCAAGGAATTCGAACTGCTGTTCAAGTTCGCGAGCAACCCCGGACATATATTTACGCGTGCCCAATTGATCGAGCAAATATGGGGCGTCGACTATGAAGGGGATGCGAGGACGGTTGACGTTCACGTGAAACGGCTCAGAGAGAAGCTGGAGCAGAACGGCTCCGAGAAGGTGTCGATCGTGACGATCCGCAACCTCGGTTATCGGCTAGAGGTGCATCCTTGATCCGTACGCTGTACTTGCGCATCGCCATCGTAATATTCGTCGTCGTCTGGTGCAGCCTGGCGCTGTCGAGCTTCATGTTCTCCCATTATTACCGCAACCAGCTGAACGATCGGGTAGAGGAGCTGCTTCAGAACGCGGCCAAGCTTGTCGTGAGGCTTATCCAGGAGACGGAGACGCAGCAGCTGGGCCAGACCGTATCGATCGCCGGCAAGCTTAACCGCGGACAAGAGCTGTATTTGTACTCGGAGACCGGGGAGAGCTATTTGTCCCGCCCGGGAATGAATTCCCGGTGCGACATACCGGGGGAGATTGTAGAGCTGGTGCTGGCCGGCAGCGCATATTCCAGCTTTCAGGACGGCGAGCGCAATTTTTGCCCGCAAGGCAGCGTTGGTACCGGCTTCGAATACGCAGGGAAGCGTTATGCGCTCTTCGTGTCCTCGTTCGGACCGACTCCTCGCCGCTTCGAGCTGTTGGATCTTCGCAATTTGCTGCCGATTTTGCTCATAAGCACGTTTCTGATCGTGTTGGCTGCCGTATATTTGGTAAGACCGCTCAAAAAAATTACCGAAGCTACGCGTAAAATCGCCGGGGGCGACTTCAACGTCAGCCTCCATATTCGTCAAAAGGACGAGCTGGGCCTATTGGCACAGAGCATTACCCATATGGCGGGAGAGCTGAAGAAGATGGAGAAAATGAGGCAGGAATTCGTCTCCAACGTCTCTCACGACATCCAGACTCCGCTTACGTCGATACGCGGCTTCTCCAAGCTGCTGCAGCAGGATACGCTGAAAGACGAGGACCGGCAAAGCTATTTGCAATTGATCGAGAGCGAATCGGCGCGGCTGTCCCGGCTGAGCGAAAATTTGTTGAAGCTGGCATCGCTTGACTCGGAGCATCATCCGCACCATCCGAAGGTCATCGAGCTGGACGAGCAGTTGCGAAGGTGCGTCGTCGCCTGCGAGCCTCTGTGGTCGGCCAAACGGCTCGATATCGAGCTGGAGCTGCCTCACGTACGCGTCATTGCGGACGAAGACTCGATGGGACAAGTATGGATGAATCTGCTCCACAATGCGATCAAGTTCACGCCGCCGGACGGTCGGATCGTCATTTCCCTTCTGCAGGACGACAAGCAGGCCGTCGTCTTGATCGCCGATACGGGTATCGGCATATCGCCGGAAGACCAAGGCAACATTTTTCGCCGGTTCTACAAGGCGGATGCCGCGCGTCAAAACTCGGAATGGAGCGGAAGCGGGCTCGGGCTTGCGATCGTCAAAAAAATCGTCGACCTGCACGGCGGCAAAATCGAGCTGTCAAGCCGTCTGAATGAGGGTACAACGGTTCGCGTACAGCTGCCGATACAAGGAAATCAAGCATGATTCTCGTTGATCGTCTTTTTAGCGCATACAAGAACTTGTCAAGAATGTTCTTGACATAGCTAAATCGTTTAAAAGGTTGAACCGCTCTCGATGGAGGGCGGTTCTTTAACGTTTCAGTAAGTTTTACAAGGTTTCACCCCGGGAGATCGAAATCACGGAAGCCTGTGCCGTTATATTCGGAAGTGTAATGAAATTCGAGAGAATAGCGGAAATTAGTGCCTCTATGATAGCTAAAGACGGACGCCGATTTGGCCGAGCTTGTCAATACGAGCATTTGGCAGAGGATGTGACGTTGTACAGGCAACGTCCTATCGCGACTGCATAACGCCTCTATATCGTTTGCGGATTACGCTGTTGTATTTTTTTCTTGTCGAGACGTTACCGGGATACCGGTTTTAAGCTAATTTTTAGTTTATTTTCAGCTTCGTTTAAGCGTTAGTTCATACACATAACACATTGGCGGCCTATACTATTTTTCGTAGGAACCATACATAGAGACAGTGAACGAGAAAGGATGGAGTGAAATGAGAGTAACGATGAGAAAAAGACTGGCCGTTCTGGTGGGAGCGGCGCTATTGACAACTTCGGGAGGGATAGCACTGCCGGCTCAATCGGTATTCGCGCAAACCGCGGCCTATCCCGCCGCAGCGAATGCGCAGACGGAGGAAGGCAATCAGACGAATGCGGGAAACGCGCGGACGGACTATATCGAGGTGCTGGTCGGCAAATACGTCTCGAATCTGCGCGATCAAGCGGCGGCTTTGGCGGATGTAGATTACGATACGTTCATACGGGACGTACAATCGGGAAAAACGCTCGCGGAAGCTGCGGGACTCAGCGAGTCCGAGCTAGCGGACAAGCTCGTTCAATCGATCGGGCAAAGTCTGGAAGCCGAAGTTCAACTCGGGGCACTGACCGCCGACGAGTCGAAGCAAGCGAAACAACGTGCGGAGGCATCGATTCTGGAAGCCGTCTCCGGATCCGGTGGAGCCGATTCTTTCCTACAGGATACCGTAATAGGACAACAAATATTGAATAGCCATATCGCCGCGGTTGTTCAAACGGCCGCATCCCTCTATGATCTTGACTCGAATCAATTGCGCAAGGAGCTTCGGGAAGGGAAAAGTCTGGCGTCCGTGACCGGACAGGTGTACGGGCCATTGGCGGTCGCGATAACGGAGCCGCTCGTCCGGGAACTCGATTCCGCCGTGCTGGCGGGAAAAATATCGGACGCAGAAGCCGACTCCTTGAAATCGGAAGGGGCCGAGGCGATCAGGACAATTGTGGACACCGAGGGCTACGACGCACCCACTACGAACTGGATGGAGCATTATGGGCAATATTTGCTCCGTAACAAGCTTGGATTCGTCATATCGCAAACCGTTGCGTTATCCGGCAAGGAGGAGGAGGAAATCTCCGCCGCGCTCGCCGCAGGCAGTACGCTTGCCGCCGCTTCGGGCTTGCCTGAATCGGAGCTGATCCGTTCGTTAAGCGATACTATCGGCGAACCGATCGACCGGGCGTGGCTGGAAGGCAAGCTGTCGGCGAATTATGCGGAACGGCTGAAAGGGCAGGCCGAAGAGCAACTGGCAGCTATCATCCATACGTCGGGCTACGGATTGAATGAACAGCAGGAGCCAGATGGAGCAGCATACGAAGACAATTGGGAAGATTGCGAGACTGATGAGAATGGGGAGACCCGTTGCACCGAGGTGACCGAGAAAGCGGCGGATATCGATCCAAGCTCCTATACGGACGACAAGCTGAACAACGCTTTATCGGAAGCGGCTGCCATTGCAAATATCGATTTGGACGTTTTGCTCGACAGACTGGCGGGCGGCGAATCGATTTCCAAGGCAACGGGCAGGAGCTATGACAATTTGATCTATGAGCTGTACAGGTCGACAAGCAAACAAATCAACCGTTATGTCTCACAAGGCTCCTTAACCGAGGAGGAAAGTGCACGGATCAAGTCGAACTATATGTCAGGGCTTGTTGAGCTGATGACGCAATCCTAAGCTTCGCTCGCAAGGCTGCTCCACAACCGGGGCGGCCTTTTAGTTTTTAGCTTGTTTTAAGGTTTTGTTCATAAATGGTTCACATTCAGAGCCTATAATCGCATCATGTGTTAAGAATGTTCCCATGGTCGCCGGGACGGTCTCGCCCATACAAAGGCGCAGGCCTACCGTTTGCTTCCAAGCATTGTAAGCGTAATCGTGCCGGCGGCGGACCGGATGGGACGGGCAAGCGATCCGATTATTTTAGCGTAGAGACGGGAAAGGGAAGATGGAGATGGCACTGAAGCGCAGAACCAAATGGCTGGTCGTTCTGGCGGTTGTACTCGTCGCGGGGGGCGGAGGTACATATGCATTCATCAGCAAGTCGGATAAGCCGACATCGGCGGCCCAAAGCGTAGCATCCACGATCAAAGTTCAAAAGGGCAATATTCGCTTGTCCGTATCGGGAACATCGCAATTCGCGACCCAAAATTTGCAAAATATAACCGCACCGGCGGACGGTACGATCAAGACGCTGAAGCTGGCCCGGAGCCAGCCGGTCAAGCAGGGCGATATTTTGGTCGAGGTGTCCAACGCCACCTTGGAGGCGAGCCTGAAGGACGCGATCACGAATTACGATAACCTGGTACAAGAGCTGAACGATCTGACCAAACAGCAGCAAAACTTGAGAATCGTCGCGCCGACGGACGGCAAGCTTTCGCTCGGCAATTTGGACGTCGGCTCGACGCTGAACAAAAATGTGAAGGTGGGAACGGTAACGGTCAACTCGACCTTGATCGCCAAGATTCCGTTCCCGCTGGAGGAAGCGGCGCAATTCAAAGCGGGAGACGCCGTCGATTTGACCATTACCGGCTACTCGTTGACCAAGACCGGCAAAGTGCAATCGGTCGGCAAGGAGCTTAAGGCCGACGCTTCCGGCAACCGGCTGGTCGACGTCGAGATCGCGATCGAGAACGACGGGACGATGGACGCGGGAATGGATGCGACCGGCTCCGTCATTCTGAACGGACGCGAGATCAAAGGGAAAGGCACCGCCAAGCTGGAGGCGATCAGGACGGTCGCGTTCCTGTCCGAAACGTCGGGAACGATATCCGAGCTGCGGAAGAAAACCGGCGACGCGGTCAAAGCGGGCGAAGTCATCGCCGTAGTCGTCAACGATACGCTCAAGGACTCGATCGCTTCCAAGCAGGCCAGCGTCGACAGGCAGAAAAATACGGTGGAGCAAGCGCAAAAGCGGGTCGACGAGTTGACCGTCCGTGCTCCCTTCGACGGCGTATTCTCTACCGATTTCGCCAACCAGAGACAAAACGTGCTGGCCCGGTTTCCGATCGGCGCAGCGGTCGATCAAGGCGCCTTGTTCGGCGGGGTAGCCAGTCTGGACGTCATGACGCTGCCGATCCAGGTAGACGAGTTGGATTTGTCCAGCATCAAGCCGGGCTTGAAGGCCGAAGTGAGCGTAGATGCGATATCGGGACGGAAGTTCGCGGGCGAAGTGCTTCAAGTGTCCACGGTCGGTACGACCACGAACGGCGTTACGTATTATGACGCAATCGTCGCGGTCGAGAATAAGGAACAAGCCTTAAAATACGGGATGACGGGAACGGCGGAAATATTAATCCAGGACAAGAAGGACGTGCTGACGCTGCCGGTCGAGGCTCTGAGAATTCAGCGGGGCAGCGCGACCGTTACGATCAAGAAGCCGGACGGTACGACTCAGGAAAATGTCCCGGTCAAAATCGGCATCCGCAGCAAAACGAGCGTGGAAATTACGGAAGGGTTGAAAGAAGGCGACGAAGTCGTCCTGCCGACACGGCGGTCTTCAGGCAACGGCTCCCAGCAGCAAATCGACGCTTTGCGGCAGCAATTCCAGCAAGGCGGCGGCTTTCCGGCAGGCGGCGGAGGCGCTGCCGGTCCCGGCGGTGGCGGCGGAACGTTCCAAATACAGCAAGGCGGAGGCGGAGGCGGCGGGGGAGGCCGATAAGGATGAACATAATCGAACTGACCGACATCCACAAAACGTACGGACACGGAGACGAGGAAGTCAAAATATTGAGAGGCGTCTCGCTCACCGTCACGACAGGAGATTTTGTCGCCATCGTCGGACCGAGCGGTTCCGGCAAATCTACGTTGATGAACACGATCGGTCTTCTCGACAGTCCGACCAAAGGAACCTACGTGTTGGACGGAGTCGCCACCGAGAAGCTGGGAGACAGTCAGCTCGCGGTCGTGCGCAATAAAAAAATCGGCTTTATTTTTCAGCAGTTCAATTTATTGCCGCGTCTTACAGCGCTAGAAAATGTAGAGCTTCCGCTCATCTATGCGGGCGTCTCCAAAAGCGAACGGAGAGAGCGGGCCAAGAAGATGCTGGAATCGCTCGGCATGGGTCCGCGCATCGATCATAAGCCGAGCCAATTGTCGGGCGGCCAGCAGCAGCGGGTCGCGATCGCGCGTGCGCTGGCGGGTTCCCCGTCATTGCTGCTCGCCGACGAGCCTACGGGCGCATTGGACTCCAAGACCGGCGCGGAAGTGCTGGAGCTGATGATCCAATTGAACGAGCAAGGCAATACGATCGTTTTGATAACGCATGACCTGCATATCGCGGACACCGCCAAACGGGTCGTATCGATCCGTGACGGCCTGATCGTCGACGATAAGCGGAACGCGAATCCGCCGAGGCAGGTGGTGCAAGTATGAATATATTCGAGCTAGTGACGATGGCGCTCCGCACCATTATGAGCAAGCCGATGCGTACGCTGCTCACGATGCTGGGGGTTATTATCGGTGTCGGCTCGGTCATCACGCTCGTATCGATCGGACAAGGAACGACCGCACAGATCGAGAAGCAGTATGAAAGTCTCGGCACGAACCTGCTCGTCGTCAATTTGCTGGGCAACGGACGCGCGACGCAATTGGACTACGATACCATTATGGAGCTTGAAATATTGCCGGAAATCGAATCGATCGCGCCGACCGTAACGAAGAGCGGCTCCAACGTGAAATACGACCGGACGTCGGAATCGTTTAACGTGCTCGGCACGAACGACCGCTACTTTTCGCTGATGAAGACGGAAATCGAAAGCGGGCGGGAGATCGTGGAGGGCGACGTCGAATTCCGCAGTCAGGTGGCCGTGCTCGGGAACACCGCGGCGGAAACGCTGTTCGGGAGAATGGACCCGGTCGGTCAGGACATCAATATCGACGGCATCGTATTTACGGTTGTCGGCAAGCTGAAGGCGAAGGGCTCCAGCCTCGGCGGTACGTCGCCCGACAGCTCCGTCATCATTCCGATCGAAACCGCGCGGCGTACTTTCAAGCTTGGCCAAATTCGGACTACCTATTTGGAAGCGCCGGAGATCGATCAGCTTACGGCGGCGCAAAATACGATCACCCAATTTTTGACCGCAAAATTCAAGAGCAGCAACGGATTCCGGATTATGAACCAAGACGAGCTGATGAACGCGCGGAAAGAAGCCTCGAGCTCGCTTACGAATCAAATGATCAGCGTAGCGCTCATATCGCTGCTGGTCGGCGGAATCGGGATTATGAACATTATGCTGGTCACGGTCAGCGAGCGGACTCGCGAGATCGGCATCCGGAAATCGATCGGAGCCCAACGGCGGCATATATTGACGCAGTTTTTGATGGAGGCTACCGTCATAAGCGGGCTGGGGGGCTTGCTCGGCCTTCTGCTCGGCATCGCGGCCTCTCTCGCCTGGCCGATGATCAATCCGAGCCAGCCTACGGAGCTATCGCTTGAGATCGGTTTGTACGCGCTATTGTTTTCCGTGTTGGTCGGCGTCATATTCGGGTTGTACCCGGCGAACAAAGCTTCCCGCTTGAAGCCTATCGACGCGCTACGATTTGACTAATAATGGAGGTACACATACCCATGATACGTAACAAACGCAGCGCCATGCATCGAAGAGCGCGAATGCTCCTGCTCACGTTCGTCGTCTTTTGCCTAGCTCTTGCCCCCTATGCGGCATTGGCGGGGAAAGAGGGAATATACGTCAGCGACAGCGTATATTTTACTCTCGAGAAAGTCCGGCTGTCCGAAGCTTCGGACGATTCGATTTTACGCTTCTCCATCGGACTTCATAACGGCAGCGCCGAGTCGGTGGATTACAATTACTTCGGCGTTCGCGTAACGGACGCGGCCGGTTACAGCTACTCGGCCCAATTGACCGGACAGCAAAGCGCCCGGGTGCTCTCCGGCAAAGAACAGGAATTCGCCTATGAAGCCCGCATTGCGAAAGGCTCCCAGGCGGATCAGTTGAGAGTGGCCTTGTTCACCTGGAATTACGGCGCTTCGGTCTCGATGAACGATATCGGCTCCTTTTCGGTAGCGGCGGCCATGCAAAGTGCAGCCGAGACGGCTCCGCTGGCAATTGTCCCGCTGTCCAAGGCGGATACGTCGCTGTCCGTTGACGACAAAGTCGAATTCCGGATCGGCAACGAATATTTCGTATACGAAAATAACGATTGGAATTTATATATCGACCTTATCGCACTGAATGCGGGTACATCCGGACTGACTTTGCCCTCCGGTTTGAAAATGAGGCTGGAGGATTCCGCCGGTCAGACGGTCGCGGTTACGGCCATCGACGGCGCGGACAAATCTCTGCTCCCCGGCAAGCCGCAGCGGATTTCCGTCCGTGCGGCTATCCCGGCCGATGATTCCGCAAACGACTGGGCGCTCCAGTTCTACTATTTGACCGGAACGACCCCGACGGTGCTGGACAGCATGGCTGCAGGGAAATCGTTCAAGCCGTCGGCTATCGGCGACGCGCGACCGATTACGGACTCCCAAGGACAAGAGACCGTTTCGGTAAAGGTCGAATCGGCTGCCATCTCCCAAAGCGCCGACGGACAATGGGTATCCGCCAAAGTTCGCATAGACAATAACGGCAGCAAGGTGACGGCGGTGCCGAAGCTGACGGCCAAGGTGCAGTCCCGAAACGGCGGAGTATCCGTCACGGCCGAAGATCCGTCCACCCATGCGGCGTACTTGTCGCAAAATGAAAGCGAAACGTTCTCCTTCAATGCGCTGATGCCCAAAGGAGTCGACGTGTCCGATATGCAGATTGCCTTATTCGAGACGAGAACCGTCACCGGCTCGAGCAATTCGAATACGTCATCGAACGGCACTGCGAATACGTCGGGAACAACCGGTTCGACTACGGGATCGGGCAACAGTAATACCGGCGGAACGAATTCCGGAACTTCGACTACGACCAAATCGATTCCGGCCTTGATCGCGAATTTGGATAACGCCCAACTGTACGTGCAAGGATCGGGCAGCGATTATGCGATCGGCAGCAAGATCGATCTGGCCTTGGACAAAAAAATCGATGTCGCCGTATCGGAGCTCAAGCTGTATGAAAATGACAACAACGGCTTCAAGACCGCGATCGCCAAGCTCAAGCTGACGAATGCCGATACTACCGTGTTGGCGACGCCCGACCTTGCATTGGAGCTGGTGGACGCCTCCGGCAGCGTATACTCCGGAACGAAGCAGGCAACCGCGGCGACGCAGCTTGCGACGAACAGCAGCTATCTGATCAGCTATTCGTTCCTCATGTCGGCCATGGACGAGAATGAACCGCTTCTGCTGCGCGTCTATAATGCGAAAGATGCCGGCAAAGTTCCGCTCGGCACGGTCAAGACGGCGTTCCAGCAGGACAATTTGACAGACGATGTTTGGAACGTATTCCCGTACAAAATCGATCTTCGCGAGAAGCTGCTGCTTCACAGCGTACTCAGCACGACGTTCTCGTACTCGCTCCGAATGGATCTGGGCGTGCAACGAACCGAGCAAATCATATCCGACGCCAATTTGTCCAAGCTGCAATTCGAGCTTGTCGACGGCACCAAGCAAGTCATCTCGACCCAAACGGTCGCTTTCCTAGGTACGACGAGACTGCTGAACGGTACGAACGAGCTGACCTTTACGAATTTGAAATTGAACCAATTCAGCTCCTTGAATTATATTAATGTTTACGAGATCGTCGATACGCCAAACGGCGTAGTGAAGCGGAAGCTGGCCGAGTTCCATTAATCGGCTTCGGGCGGAGGAGAGAGCGGCATAGGCGTCGGAGCCTTGCCGCTTTTCTTCATTTTCAACGGTTGCCTGCATGCAGCATCTCTACTAGAATATAGGAGAAGAGGGAGGAGAGAGTCAGATGATCAAACGGAAAGTGGCGATATTGGCTGCGGGACTATTGGTAGCCGTATCCGGAGTCGCCGTAGCCGCAGGGACGAATGGCGATTATAAAGGCCATCCGATCGTAAACGTTGTCGTAAACGGAAAGGCCGTACACGGAGAAGTGCCCGGCATCAATATGGAAGGTACGACGCTTGTGCCGCTCAAGGTCGTAAGCGAGGCATTGGGTGCACAGATCGGCTGGGACCAGGCGACTTCGACCGCCTCCGTCACGACGGCAACAGCGGCACCACCATCGACAGCACCTGTACAGCCGGAAGATACGGAGGAACGGAAGCTGAAGCAAAGCGTAGCGGATTTGTACGCCAAGGTCGACGCCTACATCGGGAGTTTGCCGGTTTTCCGCGAGAAAATCCGGATAGCCAAAGAATATTACGATATCAAGAAAAGCGACCAATATTTTAAAATGATGAACGAGCTGTATTGGAAACCTTTCGAGGATACGTATATGTCGGTGTTGACCGAGACGAGCAGCGCGGAGATGAACAAGGCGAAGCAAAAGGGCATACTGGGTGCCGATTTTCTGCAGGTGCTGGAGTCGGCGCATTCCTCGATGTCGTATTATAAATATGCGGTCGAGCATTTCACGCGATCCGTTTCTATGGGCCAGTCGCAGTTTTTGGAGTTTTATATTACCAGCTATGCCAGTGCGTACGACGAAGAGCTGAAGGCGAAGGAGAAGTATAAAGCCGCTTTCGAGCAATTCGAGCGTTTGAACCCGTGATGTTGTACACACGGGTTTTTCCAACGTCGCCCGTGTTGCGAAAAACACAAACGTCATGTCGTTATGAACAATACAGAAGCTGCCGCAAGCTGTAAACTGGACTTATTGACATCATCCGGAGGGAACTTACCGTGGAATGGGGACTTTCGTTTTTGATCGTCCTGGTGTCGGCCGCCGTACAGGCCGGCACGGGATTCGGCTTCGCCATACTGGCCATACCTCTGCTTTTGCTCGTGCATCAGGATCATTCCGCCGTCTCCGTAGCTCTCGGCCTTTCCTTGATCTCTTCCGTTTCGACGCTGCCGCGCGTCGTGCGCGATACCGATAGGTCTTTGCTTCGCAAGCTTCTGATCGGAAGCTTATTCGGATTGCCGCTGGGCGGAGTGGTGTTCGTTATGCTCGACATTTATTGGTTGAAGCTCGTGGCGGGCATATGCATTATATTGTTTGCGATTCCGCTTCTCATAAACATCAGACTTCCGCTCGGCAACGGGAAAGGAATCGGCTTCGCGTCGGGTTTTCTCGGCTCCAGTATCGGCATGCCCGGGCCGCCTGTCGTGCTCTACTTATTGTCCAACAAAATCGGGAAGCAGACTTTCCGGGGAACGTCGATCGCCTATTACAGCATCGTGAACGCGATAAGCTTCACGATTCAGATGATGAGCGGCCGCGTAAACGTTTCGGAGATGAGTTATGCCGTCTTGCTCATCCCGGCCATTTTCGTCGGACAGGCAATCGGTTTGGCCGTTGCACGAGGCTTGAATCAGCTCTGGTTCCGACGCGCTACGTTCATCCTGCTAATAGCGACCGGCGTACAGGCGGTCCTTTCCAGCATCTGACATCCTTCCGGATGCCTGCCTGCTTGCATTTTCCGCTTGAAGTGGTATATTGGTTGCGGATGCTTATAGCAAGTAGCGAAGCGCATTTGACGGACGAGGAGAACATCATGATTCGACAAGCAACGATCGAGGACGCGGAACAAGTGATGCCGCTCGTGCTCAGCGCGATCGGTTCGATCGCGTATTCGCTCGCGGGAACGCCGGACGATGCGGAAACGATGCGGATTTTGACCGATTTTTACCGTAAGAAGGGGAATCGCATCAGCTACGAAAATGTAGTCGTGGAGGAACGGGACGGACTAGTTGCGGGCATGGCGATCGTTTATGACGGCAGCAGGGCGGAAGAGTTGGATCAGCCGTTTCTGGACCGTATTCATGCAGAGAAGGGCATTGCCGGTTATACGATTGCGAGGGAGCCGCGGCAGGACGAATATTATTTGGATTCGATCGCCGTATATGACTCTTATCAAGGTCAAGGGATTGCGAAAGGACTTATGGCCGCCTTCGAAGCGAAAGCCATGAAGCACGGGCATTCGAAGCTTTCATTGATCGTTGAGCAGGATAATGATCGCGCATTCGCTTTGTACGGGAAAATGGGATATGCGGAGGACGGCTCCTTGCAGGTGGGAGGATCGCTTTTTCGCCGAATGGTGAAGCTGATCTGAAGAGGGGAACAAAAAATTCTACATAACATATGTTATGTAGAATTTTTTTGTTCGAAAAGGACGACTATACTTTCAGCTCCCCATGCTGAAGGCTGGATGTCTCGACCTGAATCGTCGTGTGCATAATTTTATATTTGCGTTCGATCAGATGAATGGCCTGCTGCAGGACGTCCTGACTGTCAGCATCATCTTCGATGAGCACATGGCAGCTCAAAGAGTCGAGCCCGGACGTTATCGTCCATACGTGAAGGTCGTGAACGTCGCGTACGCCGTGAATGTGCAGCAGAGATCGCTTTACGTCTTCGCAGTCGATCGTCACCGGCGTACCTTCCATCAATATATGAATGGCGTGCTTGATGACGCCCCATGCGCTTTTCAAAATAAGAAGCGCTACGACGACGCTAATAATGGGATCGGCTATATACCACGAGAATGCCAACATGAGCAGTCCGGCGATAATGGCGCCGACGGAGCCCAAGGCGTCTCCGAGCACGTGCAGATAAGCGCTTCGCACATTGATATTGTCTTTCACGTCGCCCTTGCGCATCAGTACCCATGCACTGCCCAAATTGGCCAACAAGCCGATTGCCGCGATAACCATCATCGAACCGCTGGATACGGTGGGCGGGTTAAGGAGCCGCTCGTACGCTTCCCATATGATAAACCCGGCAATAACGAACAAAGTCGCTCCGTTAAACAATGCGGCCAATATTTCAAACCGGTAGAAACCGTACGTCTTGTTCGGGGCGGCCGGCTTGACCGCGAACCACATCGCCACGAGGCTTAATGCAAGCGCCGCCGCATCGCTCAGCATATGGCCGGAATCGGATAGCAGAGCCAAGCTGTTCGTGAGCAGTCCGCCGAAAAATTCGAGAATCATAATGCTGGCCGTAATGAGCAGGGCAATCGTCAAGCCTTTCTCGTTGTTCGGTCCGTGATGGTGATGGCCGATTCCGTGCGCGTGATCGTGCCCATGACCGTGACCGTGCGAATGACCGTGATGGTGGTCGTGTGAATGATTATGGCCGTGATCATTATGGTCATGCTTGTGTTCATGGTCATGCTCGTTGTGGTCGTGGTCGTGATCGTGATCTTGATCGTGCTTGTGTTCGTGATCATGATCGCGAGGATGAGTCCCGTTTGAGAGTTTGGTTTTATACTTGTCGTTTCCCATTTGCAATTCCTCCAATAATATATGAGCAATTATTCATATGTATTATATGCCACCGTTATTATTGTTGCAAGCACGAAGTTTATATACGTAAAAGAAGGGGATTTTATAGGCTAAATCCGCGCCGGAACGCCCTATAGGAAAAACCTGTCGGAAATTTGGTATAATACATACAGCGAACAAGGTTCGATTAAGCCGGAGGTGGTGTCAAGGTGGAGAAATTATTGCATGATTCTTGCGACGATACATGTACGGGAACGGAGACGGATTTGCAAAACGTGAAGCTGACGATGATCACGGAGACGGCCGCCGCCGACATGGCCGATTTATTCAAAGCGCTCGGTGACCCGACGCGGGTGAAGCTGATTTACGCGATGCTGAACAAAGAATTGTGCGTCCATGATTTGTCCGTGCTGCTGGAAATGGGACAATCCGCCATTTCCCATCAGCTTCGTTATTTGCGCAATTTACGGATCGTGAAACGGCGCAAAGCGGGGAAAACGGTCTATTATTCGTTGGACGACGACCATATCGAACAAATATTCGTACAAACGCTGCAGCATTTGAAGCATCCCTGAAAAGATTGTTGACATACCCTTGGGGGGTATTGTATGATTGGAGATGTAAGGCGGAATAAATGGCGATGGAATACTAGGCGGCCGTCCGGACAATCAGTAGTGCCAACGGATCACATCGCGTAACGGGATTTCATCATATCGGAGAAAGATAAACGGAGACAGGGAGGTTTCAGCATGCAAAACGTAAATTTGAAAGTCGATGGAATGTCCTGCGGACATTGTGTGAATTCTATAGAAGGAGCCGTCAAGAAGCTGGGAGCATCCGCCAAGGTGGATCTGGACAGCAAATCGGTATCGCTTCAATTCGACGAGTCGAAAGTGACGCTGGAAGCGATCAAAACGGCTATCGAAGACCAAGGGTACGACGTCGTTTAAGTAGTCGGAGGAGCCATCTGCCGGTGGCTCCATCCTTTTACCGCGCAACATACCCTATGGGGGTAATGTATCATAACGAGCAAAGGTGATGACTATGAGCACGAGCACGATACATGCAGAGCGTTCGGAACAGACCACGATGCAAATAACCGGAATGACTTGCGCCGCATGCGCAAACCGTATCGAGAAAGGCTTGAACAAGCTGGACGGCGTATCGGAGGCCAGCGTCAACTTCACGATGGAGCAGGCGTCGGTTCGATTCGATCCGTCCAAGGTCGATATCGGGCGGCTGGAGCAAAAAATTGAAGACCTTGGATATGGAACCGTTAAACAGACCGTCGAGCTGCAAATCGGCGGGATGACGTGCGCGGCTTGCGCGGCCCGGATCGAGAAAGGGTTGAACAAGCTGCCGGGCGTCCAAAGGGCGACAGTCAATTTTGCGCTCGAGACCGCTCGCGTCGACTATAGTCCGACCGGCGCAACGCTCCAGGATATGATCCGCAAGGTGGAGCAGCTCGGTTACAAAGCGAAGACGAAGGAACAAGCGAACGATGCGGGCGCTCACCGGGAACGGGAAATCCGCAAGCAGAAACGGAAGCTGACGGTTTCCGCGGTATTATCGCTGCCGTTATTATGGGCGATGGTCGGACATTTCTCGTTTACTTCCTGGATATGGGTGCCTGAGCTGTTCATGAATCCATGGTTTCAGCTGGCGCTGGCTACTCCGGTGCAGTTCGCGATCGGCAAGCCGTTCTACACGGGAGCTTACAAGGCATTGCGCAACGGCAGCGCCAATATGGATGTGCTTGTCGCGCTAGGGACATCGGCCGCTTATTTCTACAGTCTGTATTTGACGATTCGTTCCATCGGGCAGCATATGCACCAAGTCGACATGTATTACGAGACGAGCTCCGTGCTGATTACGCTCATCCTGCTCGGCAAGCTGTTCGAAGCGCTGGCCAAAGGCCGTTCGTCGGAAGCGATCAAGACGCTGATTGGTCTTCAGGCCAAAACGGCGCTCGTCGTCCGGGATGGAACTGAAGTCAGCATTACGGTGGAAGAAGTAATTGCGGGCGATATTGTACTCGTGAAGCCGGGAGAGAAAATTCCCGTAGACGGCGAAGTGCTGGAAGGAGTATCTGCCGTAGACGAATCGATGCTGACCGGGGAAAGCATCCCAGTCGACAAGCATACGGGAGATTCCGTATTCGGGGCCACATTGAACAAAAACGGGGCGCTCCGCATGCGCGCAACCAAAATCGGGAAAGAAACGGCACTATCGCAAATTATAAAAGTCGTGGAAGAGGCGCAAGGCTCCAAAGCGCCGATTCAACGCATCGCCGACGTCATATCGGGCATATTCGTGCCGATCGTCGTAGGGGTCGCGGTCCTTGCTTTTCTTCTCTGGTATTTCGCTTTCGATTCAGGCGATTTTGCCGGCGCATTGGAAAAATCGATTGCGGTATTGGTCATAGCTTGTCCTTGCGCGCTGGGTCTCGCTACGCCTACTTCCATTATGGCCGGATCCGGCAGGGCTGCGGAGCTGGGCATCTTGTTCAAAGGCGGCGAGCATCTGGAGGCGGCGCACCGCGTAGATGCGGTCGTACTGGACAAAACGGGAACAGTCACGAAGGGAAAGCCTGAGCTCACGGATATCCGGATAGAGCCCGACTGGGAAGAGTCGCAATTGCTCGCCTGGATCGGTTCGGCCGAACGGAATTCCGAGCATCCGTTGGCAGAGGCGATCGTAAGCGGCATTCGCAACCGCGGGATCGACTTGCCGGGCTCCGAAGCTTTCGAAGCGATCCCGGGTTTTGGCATTAAAGCGACAGTGGATGGTAACGAGCTATTGATCGGTACCCGGAAGCTGATGGACCGCTATGACATTCCGATCGGGACGGTCGTTTCCGAAATGAACCTGCTCGAGGAGCAAGGCAAAACGGCCATGCTGGCGGCTGTAAACGGGAGACTCGCGGCTATGCTGGCCGTTGCCGATACGATTAAGGAGACGTCCAAGGAAGCCGTCTCCCGCTTGAAGGAAATGGGACTGGAAGTGATTATGATTACGGGCGATAACGAGCGAACGGCCCGGGCGATCGCATCCGAAGCCGGCATTGAGCACGTGCTTGCCGAAGTGTTGCCGGAAGGGAAGGCGGCGGAAGTGAAGAAACTGCAAGAAGCGGGACGCAAAGTCGCCATGATCGGCGACGGGATCAATGATGCTCCCGCACTCGCTACGGCGGACACCGGCATGGCCGTCGGCACCGGAACCGACGTGGCGATCGCTTCCGCCGACGTCACGCTTATGCGCGGAGATTTGAACGGAATACCGGATGCGATCCTGATGAGCAAAAAAACGATGGCGAACATTAAGCAAAATTTGTTCTGGGCGCTTGCTTACAATATAATAGGCATTCCGATCGCGGCCATCGGATTTCTCGCTCCTTGGCTCGCCGGAGCGGCAATGGCGCTCAGCTCCGTATCCGTCGTCCTGAACGCCCTGCGCTTGCAGCGCATCAAGCTATAGTAAATGGAGGAAAACAAACAAATGAAGAAACGATTTTTTTTGATCGGCCTGCTCATCCCGCTGCTGCTTGTATCCGCCTGCTCCAAATCCGCGGACCCCGTATCGAAAGGGCATGGCGAACACGGAGAACATTCGGGTGCGGGAGGCGAGCCGGCCTCCGACACGACCAAAGCCGTATGGAAGCTGTCCGCCTCGAAACCGCAGGCCGGCACGAATACGACGGTATCGGTACAAATCGAAGACAAGCAAGGGAAGCCCGTACAGAAATTCGACCTCAATCATGAGAAAATGATGCATTTGATTATCGTCAGCAAAGATTTGTCGTATTTCGACCATATTCATCCGGAGTATAAAGGAGACGGGAGATTCGAGATCGGTACGCAGTTTCCCGCAGGCGGGGACTACAAGCTGTTAGCCGATTACTTGCCGACCGGCGGCGCTGCAACGACGAAAAGCGAGTGGGTATCGGCGGAAGGAAAGGCCGCCGCTTCCGCGCCTATCGCTGCGGACGGCAAGCTCGTCAAGTCGGTGAACGGCAAAGAGGTGACGCTTACCTACGATCGTTTGACGGCGGGGACGGATATCCAATTGAACTTCCGGCTGACGGACGAGAAGACGAAGCAGCCGATTACCGATCTGCAGCCCTACCTGGGAGCGGTCGGACACGTAGTCATACTGAGCGCCGATGCCGAACAATATTTGCATGTCCATCCGACCGACGAGAAAGCGAAAGGACCTGACGCGAAATTCCAAACCCGATTTCCGAAGAGCGGATTGTACAAGATTTGGGGGCAATTCCAACAAAACGGTCAAACGTTCGTAGTACCTTTTGTCGTCAACGTACCGTAATGCGGTATAAAGTAGCAAAAAAAGGAAACAGGCCGCCAAGTGCAGCCTGTTTTTGCTGACGAGAAAAATTATTGCTGAACGGGACCTTTGCTGATCCAGAACGTAACATGGCTGCCTTTCTCCACTTGTTCGTTCGGAGTCGGCTCCTGCTTGAATACGGTCCCGGCCGGTTGACTGTTGACTTCCAAATAATACGTATAGCGCAGACCCGTTTCGAGCGCCATTTTCTCTGCCGCTTCTTTGGGCAGGCCGGTCAATGTCGGAACTCCGACGATAGGCTGACTTTCGGAAGGGGGAACGGAAACGGTTTTTTGTTTATTGGTTTCTTCCGCCGTTTTTTGCGGTGTCGTCGTTTGCGGACGATGCTCGACGATTACCGGGTCGGCCGGCTTCGATCTGTCGCGGTTCATCGTTTCGACGAGAAGTACGAAAGCGCCCGCGAATACGGCTAACCCCACAGCCGAGAAAGAAATGCCCAACCAGACCTTTTTGCCTATTTTGAACCAGCGGGCCCTGGAAGGAGGACGCGATTCCCGTTCCTCTTCCATATAGGCCGCAGGCTCCTCTTCAATCTGTGGTGGCGCGGACCATGTTTGGACCGGAGCAGCCCGCTCTTCGCGGGCGGCCACCGATGACTTAGGCTGAAGCAGCGATTGGGTAAATTGAACGAATGAAACGAGAGTGATCCTTTCCTTCCATGCATCCGTTACTGCGGCGACGACCTCTTCTTTTTTCTTCGTGGGGAGCTCCAGAGCCCGCAGCAGGTTGGTCGAGAACGTCTCGGCGTCTGCCGGAACGTAATCCGATCTCGTCATCAGTTGAACGAACAGCTGACTTAACCTTTTGGAAATTTTATTAGGCTGTTCCGGGCGGTCCCACGTATTGATCACATTAATCGTACCGTCTTCGGTAATCCATATGTTGCCCGGATCGAGCGAGAAGTTGAGATGCCTCTCCTCCGCCGCGTCCAGCAATGCCTGGCCGAGTGCAGAGATCATGACCGTCGTTTCTTTGAAGGACGGAGGATGGTTGCGGACGAATTGCCGGAAGGAGCTCCCGGGCTTATAGGAAATGACCACATGGATATAACCGGAGCCGACTTCGATGTCCAGAACATGCAAAAAGGGCGAGTCGGTCGCTCCTTGTTGAGCCGCGCTCCCCAGCCTGCCGATATATTGTTGTACCGCGCTTTCTCCTTGAAGCTGTACCTCATATATAAAAACCGATCGCTGAAGCGATAAATCCTTTCCTTCATACAACTGGCCGTCATGAATCGGGCCCAGAAGCTGCTTCAGTTCGTACCGGTTTGAAATAGGCTTCATAACAAAATCACCTCATCATTCTTTCCTATTCCATACTATTCGTCGACGCGTTTCTTTTTATGGACAAAGTGTCCTCCTATGCTGTCGGTAAACGATAATTTTGCTTAGTGTAACACTCTTGAGGACTCCAATCAATACTAGGAATTTTTATTGTAAGGAAAACCGAAACATTAAACCTTTTTGCGGGTAAATACGTCTAAAAGTTGAGTGCATTCTACATATTCGTTCAAAAATCGACTTGAACGGTATATCGGGAGCGGGGAAAATCATGAGGGCCAGACCGACCAAGCGAATGGGAAAAAAAATCGGGATCATCGCCGTCTCGATCGTCGGCGCATGTCTCGTCGGCGCGGCGATTTATGCCGGCAGTTTGGTACACAAAGCGGATACCGCTTTAAATCTGATTTCGGCTTCCGGACCGTCCCAGCCTGCCCCGACGGACAGCAAGCCCGTTACAAAGGATGAGGCCCTCAAGCCGATTTCCTTTCTTATAGCGGGCGTCGACAATCGTGAAGGGGGCGGTGGCTCGATGAATACCGACGTCATGATGCTGGTCGCGCTGAATCCGGAGCATCGTACCGCCACGATCGTTTCGCTGCCAAGGGATATGCAGCTGAAGCCGGAGAACATCTCTTCGCAGAAAGCGAACTATTACTATGCCTACTATTATAACAAAGATCGAGACAACGCGATTACGAATACGAGAACCTTTTTCAGCGAGCTGCTGCATGTTCCGATCGACTATATGGCCGTAATCAATTTCGACGGATTCCGGAAACTGGTCGACGAGCTCGGCGGCCTTCAGATCGATGTCGATATGGATATGAGATACGTCGATGAAGAAGACGGGACGAACATCAATTTGAAGAAAGGCATGCAGAAGTTGAAAGGAAAAGAGACTCTCGACTTCGTCCGATACCGGAAATCGAATGAAGGAACCGCCGAATCTTCCGATCTTGCGCGGAATGGCCGCCAGCAGCAGGTGCTCAGCCAATTGCTCGACAAGCTTACTTCCTTTAACGGCATCTCGCAGTGGGGGGACGTGCTCGACATTGCCGGACAAAGCGTAAGAACCGATGTGCCCGAATCCCGCATCCGCGAATGGATCACCCAATTTCGTAAGCTGAAGCCTGAGCATATCGAATTTGTACCGCTGGAAGGAAAATGGGAAAGTCCTTATATCGTTCCGACCGAAACGGATCTGGACGCGGCTTTGACGGCGCTTCGTACCCGGCTCGAGCTGCCGGACCAAACGATCAAGGAAAGTCAATCTTATCCGTTATCCAAAGTAGTTCGGGTAGAATCATCGGATTCGAAAACGGTTACCAAAGACACATACAATAAATCGCGATAAAGGGTTTGCTGCATGTAGGGCAGTCGAACATCGGACAGTGATGCGACAATTGCCGGGACGTGTAAGCCGATCAATAGGTTAATGTGGCGCGATCATCGCGGTAAACGAACATGGACTGTTTCCGGGAATATTTTCCGGAGATAGTCTTTTTTTTGTGTGAAAACTTTATCCGCCTACAATATGGAGGCCCCTTATTGAAGCGTGGTGCAACGTGTTGCCGCAAATAGTGGAACTATATTTCGTTATTGTCCCGAATACCTTTACACTCTTGAAGATAACGGAACCGACTTCCGTTATCTTAATCTTTCCGGGTGAAAATGATCATGAACAGCGGAATAGCGGAACAGTTTTCCGTTATGTTGCAATCAACACGATTGCTTGGGTCAACAGCATACTCCAGTTCCGCTATTTATCGAAATCGGTCCCGCATGGCGTCGGCAAAGGCAGGCGGCTTTCACCGATCATGCGGTACATGCACGCTTTACGCGAATTATGCTGTCGTAGTTTTGCGTCAAAAATAAATCAGAATAGAATCAGAATTATTCGAAGTAACGAAACTATACGAGTTATTTGTTCGAATTGATTAAAAATACGGTTGACATCCCCAAATAATGTCATTATAATCACGCATAGAAGGAAATCAGAACGAAATCACAAAGAAAAAGTACGACGGATAAGGAAAGCAAAATGAACATGTCATGGACTGTTGGAGGAGCGAATTTTGCCGCCAAAAAAGAAAACGCTTACATATTTTTGATATAAGGGCATAATTTAGCCTTTATATAGATAATGGGTCGAGAAAAGGGAGGAGCCTTCATGAGAAAGAAGTCGTTGGCGTCGTTTGGTTTGAGCATCATGGCATTGTCGGTCATTTCCGCATGCAGCGGAACGAAGGAACCGGAGGCAACGAAAGCGAAGGATGTGCCGGCGACCGCCGATACTCCCGTGAAAGTAAGCGCGGATCCGGTCACGTTGAAGTTCGCCATCAACTTCTCCTGGCTGAGCGAGGAGGAGCGGAACAAATATATCGTCGAGCCGGTAAAGAAGAAATATCCGAATATTTCATTCGAATTTATTAATTTGACCGAGACTCCGCTAGACAAGATAGTAGCTACAGGCACGATACCCGACATCGTACAATCCGCATCGCCGATCATATATACGTTTACGGATCTGGGACTTGCGGATAACATCGAACCGTTTGTCAAATCGCATAAGTTCGATACGTCGAAAATCAACAAGCAGGGACTGGACGCCGTGAAAATCACGAGCGGAAATGATTACTTGATCGGGCTGCCGTGGACGATCTCGTTCAACGCGACGTACTATAACAGAGACATTTTCGACAAGTTCGGAGTCGGCTACCCGAAAGACGGCATGACATGGGATGAAATGAGAGACATGGCGCTCAAATTGACCCGCAAGGACGGTCAGACCCAATACCGCGGACTTGAACCCGACGTGCCGAGCCGCATGGCATCCGTGCTTTCCCTCGGTTTTGTCGATACGAAGACGAATAAGGCCACTCTCGATACGGAAGGCTGGAAACGGATTTTCGCTTATATGAAATCGGTGTACGATATACCGGGCAACGAAAATTACCGCTGGGTGCCAAGCGCTTTCGATCAATTTATTAAGGAGCGTACGCTCGCCATGTATCCGGGTCTGAACCACTTCCCGAACTTCAAAGGCGTAGAAGGAATCAATTGGGATATCGTGCAATACCCTCAATTCAAAGATAAGCCGAATACGGGAATGCAGGTGGATGAGTGGATTTTGCACATTACGAAGCAGAGTAAATTCAAGGATCAGGCGTTCCAGGTGATCTCGACGATTCTCTCGGATGACGTGCAAGCCGAAATGTCCCGAAACGCGCGTTTTCCGATCGTGTCAACGAAGGCGATCCAAGACGAATTCGGGAAAAATATTCCGTATTTGCAAGGCAAAAACCTGAAGTCGATTTTCTTGTCCCAGCCGGCGGCACCGGTTCCGCCTAGCAAGGATGGAGCTTACGGCCAAACCTTATCGCAGGAAGCGTTCAAGAAAGTTATGAAAGACGGCGTCGATATCAACTCGGCGTTGCGTGAAGCGGATGAGATGCTGAACAAAAAAATAGCGGAAAGCAAGTAATCCGTGCTGTTTCGTGAGCACGAATCATCCGGATGGCGGCCTTGCTGCCGCGTGCGAGTGCGTTGTTGTCCGGCAATCGCGCTCATGGTATGATTATTCTGTTAGAAAGTTACATCTGGTACGGCAATCTGGAGGACACGATATGGAAGACCGCACCGACCGCAAAACGTTTCGATCCCGTCTGGACGAGCTCGTTCATACGCTGCGGGAAGAAATCGTCTCCGGCCATCGAATTCCCGGCGAATTTCTGCCTTCCGAACGAGAATTTTCCAAACAGTATCAATTGAGCAATCTTACGGTCCGCAAAGGACTGGAATTGCTTGTCGCCGAAGGGTTGATATACAAAATTCCCAGAGTCGGCAATAAAGTGATCGGACCGGCCCGCGCAAGCGGGCCGGTTCGGCTGCAATTCGGCTATTATACGTCGATCCCGAGGGAGACGGGAATCGATAGGCTATTGGCCCGATTTCGGGAAATGAATCCGGACATAGAGGTGCAGGCGGTTCCGTTTACGAATGAAAGTCCCGATATTGTCAAGCAGTATTTGGACAACGGGATGTTTGACGTCATCACCTTGAACAACAACCATTTCTATACTTATTTGGAGCAGGATTGGACGGACGCTCTGGAGCCGCAACAGCCGGATCCGGATATTTATCCTTTCCTGACGGACAGCTTCAAGCACGGCGACAAGCTGCTTGTCCAGCCTTTTATATACTCGCCGGTCATCCTGTGCTACAACCGGGAGCATTTCCGCGACAACCGCATTCCCGAACCGGACGGCGGCTGGAGCTGGGAGCGCATGTTCGATATCGCTTCGCAATTGGCCATTCCGGGCGAACGTCTGGGCTTCTACTACCATTTCCTTTCGGCCAATCGATGGTCGGTCTTTCTTCTGCAGCGCGGAGGCGCATTCGAAAAAGAAGCGAACGGGCGTATCCGGCTATCCGGCACGGGCATGATGGAAGCGTTCCGTTTTTGCCGCGACGTGCAGGAGCACTTTCCGATATTGTCCGAGAACATCTCCAACGGGGATGCCGAGCAATTGTTTATTCAAGGGAAGGCGTCCGTCATTATGACGAGTTATTTCCATCTTAACTTTTTGCAAGACAAGCCGGTTCAGTTCGATATTTCTCCGGTGCCCCATTTCGGCCGGCCGGCGACGTTGCTCATGAACATCGGGCTCGCCGTGAACCGCGGCTCCCGGCAAAAAGAAGCGGCGATGAAGCTTGTCCGCTTCCTGACGTCCGAGACGTCCCAGCTGTCGATACGTCGACAAACGTACAGTATTCCGGCATTGAAGCCGGCTGCCGAATGGGTCGGCGACGAAAACATGTACAGGCCGTCCCGATTCTCGCTATTCAGGGAAATGATCGCGTCGTTCCATCCGTTCACGGATCTCGGTATCGGGGATAAGAAGTTCAGGACGATCGAGCGGGAGGTCAAGCTGTATTGGGCGGGGCTGGAGAGCGAGGAAAGCTTCTGCAGCCGGCTGGAGCTGCTGTTGTCTCCATCCGAAGAAACGCTCTGACGGGCTTTGCGAGGTCAAATCATACCCTTTCGAGGTGAGGATATGCTTGGAATTTCCGTTTATACGAACGACGAATTCTCTCTGGAGTCCAATTTGGCCTATGTGGAGACGGCAGCGAAGCTGGGATACCGTCGAGTCTTTACATCGCTCCATTTGCCGGAAGTAGACTTTCGGACGAAATGGGCGGAGATGGAACGGCTTTGCCGCCGCGTGAACGAGCTTGGAATGGAGATGACGGCGGATATTTCACCAACCACGATGAAGGTAGCGGGCGCTTCCGTGCATGACTTGTCTCCGTTTCGCCGACTCGGACTCGCCGCGCTTCGGATCGATTACGGATTTCCATATGAGGAGATTGCCGCCATGTCGGGCAACGAGCATGGGCTTGAGCTTGTCCTGAATGCGAGCACGATAAGCATGGCTCAGTTGGCGGAGCTCAAAGCCCGCCATACGGATTTTTCGAGAATGAGCGCCTGCCATAACTTCTACCCGAGAGCCTATACCGGACTTACGGCGAATCAGGCGGCGAATCAAGCCCGAATCGTCTCGGAATACGGCTTGAAGCTGTCTGCGTTCGTTCCTTCCCTGCAGGGCAGAAGAGGGCCGATCCATGAAGGATTGCCAACGATAGAGAAGCACCGGACGATGTCGCCTTCAGTATCGGCCCAATTTTTACTCCACTCGGGCTTGGCCGATGCCGTATACTTCGGGGACGCCTATGCATCCGACGATGAGCTTGGACAATTAATCGGGATAGACCCGGAGATTATAGAGCTGGGGATTGTTCCGGAGGACGGCATTTCGGACGAGGAGCGGAGCATCCTGTTCTCCGGCGTTCATACGAATCGGCCGGACGCCCCCGACTATGTCATTCGTTCCTCGGGATCGCGCAGATTCGCTACTGTCGGGGCTCCCCTTGCCGCCGACCGGTGCAAGGAGCGGAGCAAGTACAGCGTCACGATTGACAATGCCGGCTACAAGCGGTACTCCGGCGAGCTGCAAATATGTTTGACCGACATACCGCAGGACGCCAGAGTCAACGTCGTAGGCACCGTATGGGGAGACAGCCGCGAGCTGGTCGAACTGATTACGGGAGGCAAGAAATTCGCGTTCAAGATTTATCGATAGCTTCCGCCATCGTTTTGTCCGTCAGATGGGCATAGATTTGCGTCGTTTCTGGCGAGGCGTGACCGAGTTGATCCTGCGTTTTGTACAGATCGTTTCTTAAATAATAGTCGGTTGCGAACGAGTGCCGGAGCTTATGGACGGACAAATAAGGCTTCCCGAAATATTTCGCGTACTTGATCACCATCTCTTGGATAGCCCGTTTGGTCATTCTTTTGCCTTCTTTCGAACCGTTGGCGACGGCGAGAAACAAGGCTTTTTCCCTTTTGTCCGGATTATAGCGGAGCTGGCGTATTTCCAAATAAGCAGTCAGCTCGGAGATCGCTTCCTGTCTGAAGTAAACCGGGGTTTTGAACGTCTCGTCGTTTTTCCCTTTTCGGTATACGTATAGAAGCTTCTTCTTCAAATCCATATCCTCGATATTGAGGTTGACGACCTCGGATACGCGCAATCCGGAGTTCAGAATGAGACTGATCAAGCATACGTCGCGGATTTTATTCAGCTCGTAGGAATATAGCGCTTGCTTGTTTCTGGATACGGTATGGGGATAACCCGTCTTTACGTAATCGATAAACTCCACGAGTTCCGATTCCTGCAGCAGCTTGCCTTCGAGCTTGGCGGCCGTATCCTTCGGCTTGTGCGTCCGTTTGATTTCGACCTTGGCCATGACGTTCCGCTTCAGCAAAGGATAGAAGTCGTCGTCCTCGGCGATTTGGCTCAAATAATGGAACAACGAGCGGAGGGAGGACAGCTTTCTGGAAATCGTCGTCTTCGTATTCGCCTGGTCTTTTTTCGTAGCCAGAAACATTTTGTATGTATCTATATTTTCCATCCTCAGCTTCTCGAGCACTTCTATCGGAATGTCCTTGATCGAGGGGGCATCGCTTATCCCTTCGGCCAGCAGCCAGGAGAAGAACGTATCGTAGTCGCGCGCATACTCCAGCAACGAGGAGGGGGACAGATCCGGCAGTTTGTAATTAATGAATTTCTCGACATACCACGGCATCGAAGGGATTTTTTTGTCCAATTCTTGACGGTCTTTTTGCTTTAAAACGTTCAACGGCAATCACCTCGATAGGAGTGAGTCGGAGTTTGCTTGCATAAAAGTTTATGTTACCAACATAAACGGCATAGCCGAACTCCGCAATCATTATTACCCGATCTATGCGTAACGAACTCTACCAACTACTATACCCGATTTTGTCCAAGATAGCTCGTTAAGATATGGTTGGTTCGGAGCGGAATGCTTGCTTTACATACCCCGGCCCCGCACCGCCATCGCATCCATGCGGAAAGTCATTTAATCCATGTATTGAAATAACATCATCTATTTCATCGCGAATAGGGCATGTGATATGCTGGTGGACGGATGGAAGTGCATCCACATCTTAGCGGCGATTCACGGACTGGAAAGGAATGATCCGCTTGGCGAAAATGCGGGCAGAAGAGGAGCGCGACCCGGAAGACGCGCGGCGGGGACAAGGACGGAACCGGGGGCGAAGACGGGATCCGGATGACGATTGGGAGCGGGAATACGAGCGGGATCCTGCGAAGAACGGAGCCTACTATTTCCGGATTTACATGTGGCTGCTGACGTATCTCAAGCCGTACAAATGGCAAATGGTATTGTTTATCGTCTGCGGACTGTTCATCTCGCTATCGCAAATGAGTATATTCCGGGTGCTGCAGCATATCATCGACGATGTCGTCATGGCGGGGAACGCGGATAAATTCAAAGTCATCGTCGGCGTCCTCGTGTTGATCTTATTGTGCATGTTTACCGCGATGGCGGCGAACAATTTGCTGTCCCGGCTCATCAGGGAAAAGGCGTCCCGGGATTTGCAGTTCGATTGCATCAAGCAGCTGAGGCGGCTCAGCTTCTCTTATTACGAGAGTCATGCCGTCGGGGAAACGCTGTCGCTGCTCAATAGCGACGTACAGGCCGTGCAAGGCATCTACCAAAGGCATTTTCCGAACCTGATCAACAATGCGCTGTTATTGTTCGTCGCCTTCGCTTTCGTGCTGCACATGAACGCGGAGCTGACGCTCGTGACGCTGCCCTGCTTTTTGCTGTACTATATGGCGGGTCCGTATTTGACCAAGAAGACGTCGTTCTGGGGCAAAATCGCCAGAGACCGTAGAACCGACTGGAACCGCAAAATATACGAAAGCATTACGGGACTTACGGAAATGCGGGCGCACCGCAGCGAATCGTGGGACCTCGAACGGTTCGAGCGCAAGCACGAGAGCTATAACGAGAGCCAAAGGAAGCAGTTCATCTACCGGGGACTCCGGGCGCTGGCCAGGCAGCTGTCCTCGTTCGCTGGCATGCTGGTCATGTTCGTTTACGGCGCCTATTTGAACCGCAACGGCGCTTTGACGGTCGGCGAATTCGTCGCCTTTACAATGTATTACCAGATGCTGAACCGCCAATCGTCGCAGCTCGTCTCCATTTTCATGGATCAAAGCCTGCTGCTTCATCAAGGGGAGAAGCTGAAAGAATTCATGGGGCTGAAGCCGGCGGTAACGGAAGCGGCGCAGCCGACCATACTGCCGCGGGTTAACGGGAGCCTGAGCTTCCGCAACGTACGGTTCGGCTACGGAGGACCGGATATTTTATACGGCTTTACGCTCGATATACAAGCGGGCGAACGCATCGCATTGGTCGGGACGAGCGGGAACGGCAAATCGACGATATTGAAGCTTGTCGACCGATTTTACGATCCGACGGATGGCGAGATCCGGCTTGACGGCGTACCGATGAAGCAGCTGGCGCTGGATCAGCTGCGCGATTCGATCGGCATCGTATTCCAGGAAATCTATTTATTCGGCACGACGATACGGGAGAATATACGTTTCGGCTATCCGGACGCTACGGACAAACAAGTCGAGGATGCGGCCATGGCGGCGAATGCCCACGAATTTATTATGGCGCTTCCCGACGGATACGAGACTAATGTGGGGGAGCGGGGCGTGAAGCTGTCCGGAGGTCAGCGGCAGCGGATATCGATTGCGAGACTGTTTATTAAAAACCCGCGCATCGTGCTGCTGGACGAGGCTACCTCCGCACTCGACAACGTAAGCGAGCGGGAGGTTTTGAAAGCGCTTGAGCGGCTGATGAAGGGCCGCACAACGATCACCGTCGCGCATAGGCTGTCGACCGTACGCGATTATGACCGGATCATCGTCGTGAAGGACGGCAAAGTAGCGGAGGCCGGAAACTATCGGGAGCTCATTGAGCGGCGAGGGTGGTTGTACGAGCTGGAAGGCGACCTTGTCGTCGGCGGATAAGGCGAAAGAGAGGTATGCGATGAAGACGATCCGATGGATTTGGGTATACGTGAGCAAGGCGCGATGGGCGATCGGGCTGAGCATGCTCGTGCTCGTACTGGGCCAGTCCGCTCAAATTATGGCGCAAGGCTCGCAAAAGTTTTTGATCGACGACGTTCTCGTGGGCAAGCATTACGACAAGCTGAAATGGGTGCTGCTGTACTTCACGCTTACTTATTTAACCTCGTACGTGCTGAACTGGTGGGGCAGATATTTGACCCGCATGAACGGACTATGCCTCCATAAGCATATGGGCAGCAGTCTGATGTCCGTCATCCAGCGAACTCCGGTCTCTTCGATCCAGAGCGGCCGTACAGCCAAGTGGGTGCAATATTTCACCAGCGATATCCAGCAAGTGTCCACGTTCGTCACGGACGAATTGCCGAGAGGGATTCAGCAATTGGGCGGCACGCTGCTGCTTATCGCGATTATCGGCTGGAACAGTCCGGTAGTGCTGGGCATCGTAACGGTCTTCAGCGTGCTGTACATCGCCATCGGCCGATATTTTGCGCCGATCATGCGCAAGCAGGTGAGAGAGATGCAGGAGAAGCGGGGCGAGCTGCTTACGAAAATCGAAGAAGGGATTTCCTCCACGCGGGAAGTCATCGCCTTCAACCGGATGGCTTGGGAGGAGAAAAGCTTCCGCGGCACGTTCGCGATCTTCTTCGATAGAGTGATGCAGAACGGAAAGCTTGCGAATTCTCAACTGCTGCTAAGCAATTCCGTGCAATGGATCGGCCGGATGGCCGTTCTCGTTTTCGGCGGCTACTCGGTCATTAAGGGCAATGTGTCGATCGGGGCGTTCGTCATCGTGTATCAGTACTCGAACCAATTGTTTACGAATTACCAGACCGTATTCAATTTCGCGATGAACATGTCCGGGCAGCTGGCGTACTCGGACCGGGTGAAGGAGCTGTTCGAGCAGGAGAAAATAGGGGAAGGCACCAGAGAGCTGCGTGCCCCCGTGAAGAGCATCGAATTCGAGAGCGTGACGTTTGCTTATCCGGGTACGGAGCGCCATGTGTTGAATGACCTGGATTTGTCGCTGCCGACAGGTAGGAAGCTGGCTATCGTCGGCGCCAGCGGAGGAGGGAAATCGACGATTACGCAGCTGCTGCTGCGGTTTTTCGAGCCGTCGTCCGGCTGTATCCGTATAAACGGCATCCCGCTGTCCGACATTCGGATGACGGATTGGATGGGGAAATTGTCCGTCGTCTTCCAGGAGCCTTTCCTGCTCCCCGATACGATCCGCAACAATTTGATGCTCGGCCGTGTCGGCATTACCGATGAGCAGATGATCGACGCTTGCAGGAGCGCGCAAATCCATGATTTTATCGAGTCGCTGGAGCAAGGCTACGATACCGTCGTCGGCGAGCGCGGCTACACGCTGTCCGGCGGCCAAAGGCAGCGCGTCGCGATCGCAAGGGCGATGATGGGCGATCCCGAGCTGATGATTATGGACGAAGCCACATCGGCGCTCGATATGGAAACCGAGCAGAAGCTGCAGGAAAATCTGGATAAGCGCAGAGCGGGCAAAACGACGATCGTCATTGCCCACCGGCTGTCGACGATCCGCAACGCCGATTTGATTCTGGTTATGCACCAAGGCAGGCTCGTGGAGCAAGGGACCCATGAAGAGCTGATGGCGAAGGACGAGGCGTATCGGAGGCTCGTCTCCACGATGAGCGAGAACGGGGCGGGATCGATCGGGGCATGAGAGGCTTGGCTCAGGGGGGGAGGATGGCCCGTATCCTCTCGCCCGGTAAGTCGGTGCGGCGAGCTTCATTCATACAAAGAAGCAAACTTTTGTCCATGGGACAGCAGTTTGCTTCTTTTTCCTGCCGCAGCATAATTCGCACATGGAAGTGTCAGCATCGCATGATCGGTGAAAACTTGCCGCCATTCCCGACACTTACGGCCGCTTGAATCCAACAAATAGCGGAACTGGCTTACGTTATTGACCCGAATACGAGCGCCCAGGGCAAAATAACGGAATACCGTTCCTCTATATCGCGGTTCACGGTCATTTTCACCTCGAAAATTCGAATTAACGGAAAACAATGACTTTATAATGAAGAGTGCAATGAAATTCGGGACAATAACGGAATTTTGTACCGTTATTTACAGGCAACGTGCTGCTCACGCCCGCCATAAGCGGCTTATGCGGTCGCCGTTTCTTTGTCGGCCTGGTCCCGCGATTATGTGGAAAATGCGGATATGGCTTTCGGATATTCACACCCTGTACGATTTGCGATACTCCGAAGGCGGCATCCGATACTGCTTCGTAAAAATGCGGCTTAAATAAAAGCCGTTCTCGTAGCCGCAGCATTGGGCGATCTGGTCGAGCGTAAGATACGTTTCGAGGAGCAGCGAACGGGCTTTCTCCAGCCGGAGACCGGTCAGATATTCGCTTGGCGTGAGACCGAAGCTCGCTTTAAACCGTTTCGTCAGCTTGGCCGGGCTCATGCCGAGCTCTTCGGCCACATCCCGCAGCTCGAACGATTCGAAGGCGCTGTGCCGGATTTTCTTCTCGGCTTCCTTCATCGGGCTGTCCGCTTTGCGGTTGCGGAACGGGATTGTATGGATTTCGGCTGGCTCCTCTTCGGAGCAGTACGTATACCACAAATCGCGGATGTAATGGTTTCTTCTGTTGCTCTGGGGGAGCCTGGTCACGATCGGCAGGCTGCGCAAGCATGCATAGTTGGCCGACAGCCGCAGCGTATCGCGGACCGTAATTTTACCGGTAGGCAGCAAGTCGGCCGGATCTGCTATGCCGCTCTCTTTTTCGTGCGACCACTTGACGTGAATAAAATGGAAGCTTGCCGGCTCGACCACGACCCGGTGAAAATCGGTTCCCGGAGGGCACACGAGCAAATCGCCGAACGAGGCGGTCCCTTTGTGATCGTCGAATTCATAATAAATGGCGCCTTCTTCTATCGCAAACCATGTCCAATCCGTATAACGGTCCTCGAACAGCAGAAACCTTTCTTTCCGCTCCCAATAATCGTAATAAGTGATGGTCGGCATATAATCGGACAATAACTCGGATTTCATTTCGATGAAACCTCCGCAGGTCTGCTGTTTTACTTAACATTATAGCATCCCGCCACGGAAAATGAAGATATGGATGCTTCAATTGAGGGTATGTCATTCGGGTTTCGCTTTTTTTACAATAGAGGAAAGTAAGGGTTTTCATGAAAGGGCGGTAATCACAGTATGATGAAAATCGGTATATGCGGGGTAGGCTCCTTCTCGGAAGCGTTTATCCCGCTGTTCAAGGCGCATCCGCTCGTCAGCGAGGTGGTGCTGGCGGACCTGTTGCCGGATAGGTTGGAACAAGTCGCGGCCAAATACGGTATTCGGCGTACCGCCGCTTCCCACGACGAGCTGTGCGCGAGCGACGTGGACGCGATCGCCATCTTCGCGCAACGGCATTTGCACGGTCCGCTGACGATCCAGGCGTTGAAAGCCGGCAAGCACGTATATTGCGCGGTGCCGATCGCTTCGACGCTGGAGGAGATTGCCGAGGTCGTCAAGGTCGTGGAAGAAACGCGTCTCGTCTATATGAACGGTGAAACGTGCTACTATTATCCGCATACGATCTATTGCCGCGACCGTTATAAGAAGGGCGATTTCGGGCATTTCGTGTACGGCGAAGCCGCTTATCTGCATGATATGTCGCACGGCTTTTATCAAGCGTTCCAGCATTCCGGGGGGGCCGACTGGAAGAAGGTGGCCGGTTTTCCGCCGATGTTTTATCCGACGCATTCGACGAGCATGATCGTTTCCGTGACGGGAGCCAGGTTGACGCAAGTCAGCTGCCTCGGCTACCGCGATCGGCACGAGGACGGCATTTTCACGGAGGAGGGCAATTTGTGGGGCAACCCGTACAGCAACCAAACCGCTCTTCTGCGTTCCTCGGACGGAGGCATGGTGCGGATCAACGAATTCCGGCGCGTCGGCTGGTGGGGCAAGTCCAGCAGCAACCCGGTCAGCATTTTCGGGACGAAAGGCAGCTTCGAGGAGAGCAGCGGCGGGCAATATTGGACCGAGCTCGCGCACAATAAAATCGTCGATTTGTCCGAGCTGCTCCATTGCGCGAGAAACCATATTCCGAAAGAGGACGAGCATCTGCACGAGGTGCTGCAAAAAGATTTCAACAGCCTGTTCTCGCCGATCCATCCCGTGCACCGGCTGCCGGCTTCGTTCAAGGGTCTCCGCAACGGCCATCTCGGCTCGCATCAATTTCTGGTCGACGATTTCGTCAAGGCGGCATTTACCGGGAAGCTTCCTCCGGTCAACGTCTGGGAAGCGGCCAAATATTGCGCCCCGGGGCTCGTGGCCCACGAGTCGGCGCTGCGGGACGGCGTCAGCATGGACATACCGGACTTCGGCGAACCGCCGGAGGGATGGGAGCTGCTAGATCCGGATCAACCGGTCCAGGAAAGCTTGGGAAAGCATAACTGAACCTTATTTCACTAATAATGAGCTTCATTGTTACTACTTAGGTGAAGGTGTCCTTATCAGAGATGGCCCGTACAAAGCGGTCAGGACGGGGAAACGCAGCCGCCACAGGTACCCGCGGGTAGTAGAAGCCTTTTGGCCGGATTCCATCCATCCTTGCCACAATAAGGTTGGTTTCAGCACTATCCGCATCGTTTTCCCGCTTTGCGTCGACTTTAATGCCCATTTCAACCTTATTTCCTTTAGAAAGCCGGGTTTCGACAGGAATTCATCCATCTGCGTCACAAATAAGGTTGGTTTGCAGTTAGAATAAAAAGTAGACACCGCTTAATGTCACG